>NZ_VKDC01000029.1 GCF_007097395.1 Fulvivirga sp. M361 | reverse complement strand
CACTTTTGAAATATCAGTAAAAGCTTTAGCAAACGGCACCCAACAAATTGGCTCAGCCAGCAACATACTCTCAAATTTTGACCTTAGGAATGCGCAAAAAACTCACTTTATAGACAGACTCTAGTTAGTGATATATGGGTTATCTGGAAGTCGAATAACCTCATAACCTTGACAGGACAATTGTTCAATGAGTTTTTTTGTTGGTTCCTGTTTAAAGATAATTGTTGCCAAAAGACCATAATCCATGAAACCTAGTCTGCATAGTACATTTTGTAGATTAATGTATAATTTAGTTTTCTTTTGTAATAATCCCTTTTCTGAAATTTTTTCATATTCAACACCTGGAAAATGGGCATCATTAATTCCCTTAAATACCACCACCTTATAGTTTAATCCCAACGCAACTTTCTCTATCTCTCTTTTTGATATTGAAAAAATATAATTACCTGACTCTTCAAAAGAATGTTTGTCTGAGTTCCTGCCGAAAACTGCCTTTAAGTTTCTCTTTAAATTTCTAAAAATGGCTCTGAGCACTGTGCCAGCAATATATTCATCATTTGGCTCAATCAATAATACAGCTTTACTCGCTACTCGCAACATTTCATAAAGTGCAACCATTGGTCTAGGAAAGTGATGATAAGATTCTTTACATAATACATAATCAAATTCAGTATTTTGAAATGATAATGTCTCCGCGTTTTCTTTTTTATAGTTATCTATATAACCTATGCCCTTGGCTTCTTTTAGTAGTATATCCGATATGTCAGTAGCAAGAGCATCAGAGCCTCTTTCCAAAATGTACTTCGCATCATTACCATATCTACCATCACCAACGGTGAGCCATTTTCCCCCCGGATCATTTAATAAAAGTGGATCTAGAATCTCATACATACGTCTATGACGCCATGCATCTACAGTATCTTTTTGAAACCACGTTTTTGCATGAGATTCTTTCTTGCTACCCAAACTATATTCTTTGAAGTGTTCAGAATGCTGCTGATAACTCTTTTTTTCAAAATTTTCATAAGAACTCATAATAATTATTTCCTTTAAATTTGACAGAATTAACAAAACATATAAATCAACGGCTGTCAGCTGCTTGTATGCTTTTCGGCACTATAAATGTCTCCCTAGTTAGGAAACATTTAAAAGTTATTATTTTATTATCGCTACAAATGTAAGCTCTTGTAACAATAAGAATATCATCCTTTAATTATCACCACTTTAAAAAGCTATATAAAAAGAAAAAATTCAGTCTTACTACTTTTGTGCTCCTTAAAGATACCTTCCACTCTGGAAAGGGTAAAAATAAAATTGATAGGCTTTAAATTGTTCAATTAACCAAATTGGTTGTGGCTTTGCACAGACTTTCCGACATTAGTATTATTTTAAACACCATTTAATAATACTATTAAAGATGAGGCGTATATTGATTACAGGAGGCGCTGGATTCATTGGCTCTCACGTAGTAAGACTTTTTGTGAAAAAATATTTAGATTTTAAAATTATAAATCTTGACGTACTTACCTACGCTGGTAACTTAGAAAACCTTCAAGACATTGAAGGGATGGATAATTATAAATTTATCAAAGGAGATATATGCGATGAACAACTGGTAAATAGAATATTCAAGGAGGAAGAAATTACGGATGTAATACATCTTGCAGCTGAATCACATGTAGATAGGTCTATTAAAAATCCAATGCGCTTTGTAAAGACAAACATCTTTGGTACGGTAGCCTTATTAAACGCGGCAGTAAGCACATGGAAAGATAATTTTGAAAACCACACCTTCTATCATATTTCTACCGATGAAGTCTATGGCTCTTTAACCGATGAAGGATATTTTCTTGAAACCACACCATATGATCCAAAGTCGCCTTATTCTGCATCAAAAGCCAGCTCAGATCATTTTGTAAGAGCTTACGCCAACACATATAAATTACCTATTAAACTATCCAACTGCTCAAATAACTATGGCCCCAACCAGTTCCCAGAGAAGTTATTGCCATTAATGATTAATAATATCAAGAACAATAAACCATTACCTATATATGGAAAAGGTGAAAACATTAGGGATTGGCTTTATGTAGTCGATCACGCAAAAGCCATTGACTATGTATTTCATAAGGGGATTTTAGGAGAAACCTATAACATTGGAGGGTTCAATGAATGGCGAAATATTGACATTGCACACTTAGTTTGCAAAATAATGGATAAGAAATTAGATAGAAAAAAAGGTGGGTCGGCAAAGCTAATTACATTTGTAGAAGATCGAGCCGGGCACGATTTTCGCTATGCTATAGACTCTTCAAAGATTATGAATAAACTAGGTTGGAAGCCTTCATTGCAGTTGGAAGAAGGTTTATCTAGAACAGTCGATTGGTATTTGGAAAATACAGGATGGCTGACAAATGTAATATCAGGAGATTACAAATCTTATTATTCAAAGCAATATATATCATTACAACGAAATTGATTCCTACGACAGGTTATGGCTTACAGTTTAGTGCATTCTGCCAGTACGGTGCGTCTTGGAAAAGGCTTTTAGTTGTATAACTATAGATTGTTTAGTTCTTCCTTTAACGTTTCCAAACCAATTTCAATTATTTGACATTTATGTAAAAAACTAATGAAATACTGTATGACTCCAGATATTCAGTACTTAAATACCTGAAGGTTTATCACTTAAAACAAAAATGGGAATTCTAAAAAAAGTTGGTGTTCATTTTTTTTTGAAAAAAGTTACTTCATCAACTAGCTTTAAAAATTCTATTTGGCTATTCTATGATAAGTTTTCTAAACTATTTTTTTCCTTTCTAACTACAATATACATAGCAAGGCATTTAGGGGAAGAATTATTTGGTGAACTAAACTATGCGTTAGCCGTTTGCTCAATTTTCTTTTCCATTTCAAGCATTGGATTAAATTCTATTGTCAGACGCGAATTACTTTGGACAGAGTCTGAAAAATATTCAATCCTTGCTACAGCCTTGTTGCTAAGAATTATTACCTCTTTAATTTTGTTTTTAGTCGTAGTGCTATTTTCATACACCATCTTCGGTGAAACCAGCTTGACTTTCCAACTAATTATTATAATTTCTCTTAGTCTATTTGCATTACCGAGTGAAGTGATTGAATATTATTTCAATGCCTTCGGGATCACGCGGAAAATTTTTTACTCCAAGAGTATCGCTTTCATATTTGTATCGTTGATTCGTTTGTTATCAATTGTTCTAGGTGGCTCTATCACCTGGTTCGCGTGGTTACATTTTGTAGAATACTTTTCAAGTGCGCTCCTTCTATTCGCAATTTTCAATCACAAAAAAAACCTAGTCAAAAACTTAAAATGGAATAGAAACTTAGCATATAAGCTTATAAAATCAAGTTGGCCTCTATTTTTATCTAGCGCCGTTATAGTTTTATATATGAAAACAGATCAATTGATGCTTGGTTATCTCAGTATTAACAAAAGCCCAGTAGGTGAGTATAGTGCTGCACTAAGATTATCAGAAGTCTGGTACTTCATTCCAATAATCATAACGAGTGTGTTTTTCCCACGCCTTGTTCATGATGAGAAGAGGTCTAACGAAGAATTTCTCGCTTCCTTGCAAAAACTATATAAACTAATGACGGTAATAGCTGTGCTTATTTCTGTTATAACCAGCTTCACAGCGTCTTCTATTGTGAATTTATTGTTTAAAGGATCATTTGAAGAGACCTCCCATATTTTGACAATTCATATTTGGACTTCCTTGTTTGTTTTCTGGGGTACTATTAATACTCAATATGTTGTGATAAAAAATTCTACCAAAGTAGTTTTATATAGGTCTTTGGTTGGTTTATTTTTTAATATAACACTTAACTATTATTTAATTCCCTTGTATAGTGGAATAGGAGCAGCCTTGGCAACCTTAGTAACTCAAATAGTAACAGCAACTATATTCAATATAGTCCACAAACAGTTCAGAGTCTTATTTTATTTACAAATGCGTTCCTTAAATCCATTTCGGTTATAAGACCTCATTATTAAAATACTAGTATCTTTGAAAATACAAAGATAAATTAAAAGGTAAGTATTTTAGGTGTGGCATTGCTCTTGGAAACTTGGCAGGCTTTAAAACTTATCGCCTAATCATTATTCCCAGGCAACATTGCTAAAAACTGTTACGTCAGATTACAACAATAAAACCCAATTGTGAAGATAAGTATATCAATAAGCCTTTTATCCGTTGTATGCCTGCTACCACTAATATCACTAATGTGGAATATTGAACTTGTAGGCATCAAACTCAATTGGGTTTTATATCCCGTAATAATTGTGTCTACAATACTTTACGTTTGCCATAAAGGCAAAATCACTACTTATCTGTTTTTTTTTCTGATTCTCTGCAGTTTTTGGTTTTTTTATTTTGTTTATTTCAATTCAAAATTGGAACCACTATTTCGAGTCTTTCTTGCCTTCATTCCTTTCTTTTTTCTAAAAAGAATCAGGGCTTCAATAAATTATGGTTTTTTTAAAAAATGGATACATATTTATAATATAATAATATTGGTCCCTATCACAATCGCCTTATTACAAATTAAAGGTTCTATTCCATATTATGACTTTGATTATGTAGGAGGACAAAGGTTAGGAAGAATATCAGGTGGATACAACAAGCCTAATAATCTAATAGTATTCTTCTTTCCAACTTTTATATATGGGTTGTATATAATTAAAGTTGAAAAAAAGAGATTATTGGGGTCATTCATTATATTAGTTATTCTTGCACTCGTTTATATGTCAGGACTTAGAACCTCCTTCGCCATTTATACCATAGCTCTGAGTACAGCCTTTTTTTCACATCTAACTGTACGAATACTTAGGTCTTATTATAAATACGGTTTAAACATTATCATTGGATTAATGTTTTTTAGCCTTATTTATTTAATCGGCAGCGAATATGGATTTGTGAATGGTGTAAGGGGTCGTCTTCCTATGTGGATCGCTCATATATTTCAGTACGTCGATGGCATTTCACTTATCCAACTTTTTGGAGCTTCAAAGGTAGAATTAACATCCAGCTGGCTTAAATATTATCCACTACACTCGATGTTTGAAGCACATAATAATTACCTTAGAATCCTTATTACCTTTGGACTTATGGGGTATTTTTTATATGAAATAATAATGCGAAGAATAGCGTTGGATGTATTAAATTCTCCATCCACTTCCTTCGTGAAATTTTTACAAAGTCTTTCATTTCTTTTTTTAATTTTCTATTCATTCACCAATGAACCCATATTTTTTCCAAGTATAATTTGGACCATTTTCATTTGGTGTTTTTTTGAGCCAGAAAAAGTATCGGTTAACCATCGTTGAAAATGAAGCTTGATTGAAAATTTGGTAAATTTTAAAATAAACAATACAGTGGAAGACTATTTACAATATGAATAAAACTATTAAAAGATTATACAATAGAATAACGGGACGATTTAAACATATAAAAAAAGGTATCTGTCACCAAAGTAAATGGTATGGAAATAAATATGGAGGTTTTTTTGTGATTCCAGATCTAATTCATTCAAATTCGATTATCTATTCATTCGGTATTGGAAAAGATATTTCCTTCGATAGTGAAATAATTGAGAAACACGGATGTGAGGTCTTCGGATTTGATCCAACTCCAAAATCAATAAAATGGTGTCAAGAACAGGTTCTCCCGAAAAATTTTCACTTGCATGAATATGGAATCGCTAGTGAAACTGGTTTAGCATCATTTTATTTACCACAGAACAAGAATCATATATCTGGTAGTATTGTTTATAATAACAATGTCTCCCCTAATGATTTCATTAGTGTAGATATGAAAGCCTTTAAAGATATAGCGACTGAGTTAAATCATGATAAAGTAGATTTAGTAAAAATAGATATTGAGGGTGCTGAATATGATGTACTGGATAATATACTACAATCAAGCATTGTGATAAATCAACTCGTAATTGAATTTCATGAGCGCTTTTTCAAAGATGGCAAGGACAAAACAATCAAATCTATAAATACACTAAATAAAAAAGGGTATGAGGTATTTGCTGTATCAGATTCGTTTGAAGAAGTGTCTTTTGTTAGGACAAAAGCCTTGAAGCAAAAATAAACGTTGTAAAACTAATTTTGTATAAACGCTTGCAAACTGAGAATTGATGGTGAAAGAAAAAGCACCGATAGTATTGTTTACATATAATAGGCCAGATCTAACTGAGTTAACTTTAAAATCTTTATCCCAAAATGTTCTAGCCAATGAGTCTAAATTATTCATATTTTCAGACGGGCCAAAAAATGGTGCAGATGAAAGTTTAGTTCTTGAAACTCGAAGTTTGTTTAAAAATTACTTTAAATACTTTCAAGAGGTACATTTACATGAAAGCTTTGATAATAAAGGTTTAGCCTCATCTATTATTCAAGGTGTAAGTAAAGTTTTGAGTGAACACTCTAAAGTTATTGTTTTAGAAGATGACTTGGTAACGAGTAAAAATTTTCTAACTTTTTTGAATAAGTCATTGGACTTTTATCAAAGTACGAAAGATGTTTACTCAATATCAGGGTATAGTTTTCCTCTTAACTTTCCCCGGAAATACAAATATGACATCTATTTTGGTTTGAGAGCAAGTTCATGGGGTTGGGGAACATGGTCAGATCGCTGGTCTCAGATTGATTGGGAAGTAAAGGATTATGACTCATTCTTAAAAAATCCTAAAAAGAGAAAAAGATTTAATCGCGGTGGAGCAGATCTTTCAAGGCTACTAGATGCTCAAATGAAAGGAAAGATAGACTCTTGGGCGATAAGGTGGTGTTACTATCAGTTTATAAATAATCAATATACTGTGTTTCCCACTAAATCTAAAGTACAGCATATTGGTTGCGGATCAAAAGCTACTCACGTAAAAAGAGTCAATATCTTCGATACAGATATTGACTCCTCTATTTCTATGGATTTCCAACTCCCTTCAAAAATATTATTGGAAGAAGAACTCTTGAAACAATTTAAATTCAAGTTTTCTCGTATCAATAAGTTAAAACAAAAACTAATCGATCTTATTTAAGAAAGAAATTGTCTAGAGTCTTATTAATAATACAGCTCCCTCCACCTGTCCATGGAGCTTCGTTAATGAATAAAAAAGTCCTTGAATTTATTAAGGATAATGGCTACACAACAGCTATCATTAATCTGGATTTCGCTAAATCTATTGGCGATATAGGTTCATTTAGAATGAGAAAGTTGATTAAATTTATTCAGCTTTGTTTCGAGTTACTCATTAAAATTATAAAATTCAAGCCGGACATTGTTTATTATAATTTCTCTTCTTCTGGTCTTTTTTCTATATTCCGAGACTTCTTTTTCGCAAAACTCTCATTAATTTTCTGCAAGAAGTTAGTGCTGCATATACATACAGCGGGCATATCCGAACGAGCTCATCGAAGTTCTCTAATCAAACTGTTGTATAAGTGTATTTTCAAATACAGCAACATCATTACACTCTCGAATTCGCTAAAAAAAGATCTTCTCCATTTTAAAATAAAAAAGAGTTATGTATTAAATAACGGGATTCAAGATGAGTTGTCAAGAGGATTAAAAAAAACAGAATCGAATACACCCAATATTTTGTTTCTTTCTAACTTTTTAAAATCCAAAGGAGTTCTTGATCTTTTAGAAGCTTTGTCTCGTCTTAAAAATCTTAGTCTAGATTTCACAGCAATATTTGTAGGAAATCCTGCAGACATAACTCATGAGCAATTGCAAGAAAAAACTAGATTACTGAATCTTGAGAAGTATGTTTTAATTCTCCAACCAGCATTTGGTTCAGAGAAGAAAAAGATATTAGCAAATGCCGATGTCTTCTGCTTACCAACTTATTATTCAAATGAAGCATTCCCATTGGTAATTTTAGAGGCTCTAATGAATGGTTTACCTGTAATTTCCACAACTCAAGGTGCTATACCAGAAATAGTAGATCATGGAGAAAACGGTTATATAATAAAGCCGCATGATATTACATCACTCACAAATTATTTGACATCTTTGATCCAAGATCAGAATCTAAGAAAATCAATGAGCACAAATGCCAGGGAAAAATTTTCAAATAATTATAGTGACGATGTTTTTAGAAAAAATCTTCTGAAAATATTTAAGGAGGTATTGAACTCATATTAAAATTTTTTGCTTATGGAAATTCTAGGCTATGATGTCCATGTCAACGAGCTTCGCGAAATTAACTTGAACCGAAAACAAATAATTAATACGATCAATGCTCATTCATATCAAGTAGCCAAAAGAGATGACATTTTTAGAAAAGCATTAAGCTCTTCAGATATTTTATTACCGGACGGAGTTAGTTTTGTTTGGGCAGCAAGTAGATTAAACAGCATCAAAATCAAAAAAATAGCTGGTTATGACATTTTCATATTCTTAATGAGGGCCTTGAACTCAAAAAAAAACTCTAAAGTATTCTTCCTAGGAGCTGGGAATCATGTCTTAAACTGCATAAAACAAAAGGCTTTGATAGAATTCCCTAATATTCGTGTAGATTATTACTCACCACCATTCAAATCCAATTTTAATGAAACCGACAATAGAGAAATGACAAATAGGATAAATTTCTTTGACCCAGACGTTTTATTCGTTGGAATGACAGCACCAAAACAGGAAAAATGGGTATTTAGAAATCAACATGAAATTCGTGCTAATATTATATGTAACATTGGCGCTGTTTTTGATTTCTATTCTGAAAATAAAAAAAGGCCTCATCCATTTTGGATTAACCTTGGTTTAGAGTGGCTTATGAGACTTTTACAAGAACCGCGTAGGCTATGGAGAAGAAATATTTCATCGATACTTTTTGTTATCGAGGTTTTTAAGAAATCACTTTTTCGTTAGATATGAAGCGATCGTTAGTGCATCGTCAGATACATAGGGTACTGTTTATCCTTATAATAGTTACTTATCCTGTATCAGTAAAGATTAACAGCTTCATAATCATTTTATATGTACTGAACTGGATGAGTACCCCTAAGTTATTCTACAGGGTTAAGGACAGTTTTAAGAAATATCCTATCTTATTTTTCTTTATATCATTTTTTCTGCTGCACGTAATAGGTCTCTTATATACTTGCGACATTCAGGAAGGATTATTTGTTATAGAAAAGAAATTATCACTTTTAGTATTTCCTATAATCATTAGTGATGATTATCTAACAAAAAATACTGACACTATAAATATTGTCAAATCAGCATTTTACTCGTTGGTTGGCGCATGCATGGTTTGTGTCTTATATGCGACCTATGTATATGTTTTTACTGGTGAAAACGTCTTCTATTGGAATGAATTGGTCAAGATTATTAGTTTTCACCCTAATTATCTTGCGCTCTACATTACACTAATTAATGCTGTTCTAATCAAAGAATTAATCAACCAATGGAGTTGTCTAAAATCTGGCTCTCAAATTTTATGTGTTATTATTGAATTATTCCTTATTACTTTTATCATTTTATTATCTACTCGCCTACAAACTTTTTTGTTCTTTGTCGTTTTAATTGGTATGGTCTTTTATCAAACGACTAAAAAGAATAATAAATTATTGGGACCAACCATAAGCCTGATTGTAATATTAATTATTTCATTAGTAATGATCTTTAACGTTAGTTATTTGCAACGCTTCAAAAGCATTAATAGTTTTAATTATCAAATAGATGCTGATCCGAAAACGTTTAATAATCTAACTGTAAGACTCGGGATATGGGAATGCTCTTGGTCTATAATTGAGAAAAACTATCTTCTAGGTGTGGGTACCGGTGATGCTAAGTCTCAATTAATAAATTCTTACAAAAAGCTTGATTTTAAATATGGCTATCTTGACAAACTGAATGCTCATAATCAGTACATTTCTACCCTCATCAAAATTGGATTTGTAGGTTTTTTGATCTTAATACTGCATTTAGCAATTCCATTCATTCATCGGAAATACAAATATTCAAATGGTTACAAAATATTTGTTGTTCTTTTTGGAATCAGTTTTTTGACGGAATCTATGCTCTCAGTCCAAAAGGGCGTTGTTTTGTTTTCAATAGTAAACTCTTTATTTGCATTTAATCGCTTCGATTTCTCAAGAACATATTTGTTGGATATTTTTGAGTGTGAAAATACTTCTGAAAATCAGATTGAATAGACTAAAGAAATTCTTAATAACTTGATGCCCTATAAAATCAGATTTACTTAGCAGTAAGAGTTCAGAATATTTGACAGATTTCTTATTCGAAATATAAACGTTCAAATATTAAAATCCCTACCTTTAAATGTCAAATATGTCTAAATGACCGCCATATTTTTAGCGATAGCCACCTCCTTCATCATTACCTTTTTGGTAATCCCTGTAATTATAAATTTCTCCAAAAAGAAAAAGAAAATGATGGATGTACCCGGACGGAGGAAGATCCATAAAAAAACCACCCCCTCATTAGGAGGTATAGGGATATTCATGGGGTTGATCGTATCACTGATCGTCTGGCTCCCTTTTGAGGCTTTTCAACAGTTTAAATTCATATTAGCCGGTCTGTTAATATTAGTGGTGATAGGTTTTAGAGATGATATTGTACCTCTAAAACCACTGTACAAACTCTTCGGTCAAATGATTGCTGCGGCTATGATCGTGTATCTTACGGGAATCAGGTTGACTTCTTTTTATGGCCTTTTTGGGATAGATGAATTGAATCCATTGGTTAGCCAGTTCGTTAGTATTTTCACCATCATCGTGATCACCAATTCTTTTAACCTTATCGATGGGTTAGATGGGTTAGCAGGGACTATTGCCGTGGTTGCTCTTACCACTTTTGGGGTCTGGTTTTACCTGGTGGGTGATCAATGGACAAGCTTACTTGCGCTGAGTATGGCAGGGGCTGTCATCGCTTTCCTTACTTTTAATTGGGAACCGTCTAATATCTTTATGGGAGATACAGGTGCTCTTTCTATAGGGTTTTTGTTTGCCGTACTGGCCATTAAATTCATTGAAGTCAACCACAATTTACCTGAAGCCGCTGATTTCAAGTTTAATGCCTCAGTAACTACCGGCATTTGCATTATTATTATCCCACTATTCGATACGTTGCGAATATTTATCCTAAGGCTCTCCAAAAAGCAGTCTCCTTTTACACCGGATAAGAACCACATGCACCATGCCTTAATGCGTATGGGGATGTCACACTCTCAAACTGCCCTTTCCTTAGGCTTACTCAATCTTTTCTATATTGGTATTGCACTGGCAGGCAGAGGGTTTCCAGACTCTGTTTTGCTACCTGCCGTATTAATATTCTCTGTATTGCTTAGCCTGACGTTGGATTTTTTAATTGTCAGGAAGCTTAATCGATCAAAGTAAAATAATACTTCTTAATCTTTCTGCTTCATCAGCAATTCGATTTGTTTTTGCTGATGTGCTACCGTCTTTGTCAGCTCCCCGACTTGTTTATTCTGATGGATCAAATGGAGCGTTAACTCTTCAACTTTCTTTAGCAATATCATGTTCATGGCTCCGACTTCAATGCCATTTTCTTCCATTTGTTCTGCTGAAGGCACCTCTGGCAGATGCTTGTGTGCCAAAACATACGCTTCAATGCTACTTAATGTTGGTAAATTATAGTCAGCATCAAAAACGTAATCAGGACCAGGAACGTTGAGATCCACTTTCACCTCTTTGGCATGGATATCCCCATTGACGGTAAGTTTCGAATCCGGTGCACCTGTACCCTACGCCTAAACGGCCACCTCCCAAACCTATTATAACGTTTTCATTAGAAAAGCGATTTAAATGTAAATACCCATTTGTCATATCAATGGAACCATTGCCCGGGTCAATTTCAATGGTTCTTCCATTAACACTATTTTCAAAAATGGCACCTTTATGATTGGCATTGATATGGAGCGGTGATAAGGGAGTAGTAGTACCAATACCTAGTTTACCGGCTATGTAACCATCACCTGTATTCGACTTTATAGAAAATGCCAGTTCATCACTAAAACCTCTTATTCTAAAATACTTGCCACCGGTAAGGTCTTTTAGTTCCAGAGCTGCAGAAACTCCCACATCACGTTGAACAAAGGCCCATGCTCGCTCAGTGGATAACCGCAACAGTTCGGCACCATCTCCTGTTGCCGAAATATTAAGTCTGGCATTTGGGTTAGCCGTTCCTATACCCACATTGCCACTGTTGTAATAAATATTCCCTGGGGTAGAACCACTCCAATTTTGTGCTTTAAGTGAAATTGAGAGTACTAAAAAAAAGGATAACACTGTAAGGAGTTTCATTTTTCGAATGTTTTAATTTTATTATAGTTCTTTTAATTTGCTTTCAAGGATTTTGATCCTTTCTGACTGATTTTGATTAACCTCATTTTGCTCAATCAAATGAAGTGTCAACTCCTCCACCTTCTTCAACAACAACATGTTCATCTCACCAAGATCAATCCCATTTTTCTCCATTTCATGGGCGGAAGGCACTTCCGGTAAATGTTTATTTTCATAGATATAGCTCTGAGTACTTTTCAGTGTAGGCAGATCATATCCCTCTTCAAAAACATAGTCAGGGCCGGGAACGTTGAGGTCCACTTTCACTTCCTGGGCATGGATATCACCTTTGACGGCCAGTTTAGCATCAGGGCTATTCGTGCCAATACCGATATTCCCGTTCGATGCAATTCTCATGGCTTCTACGGCCACGCCATTGTTTTGAGTCCTGAATTGCATATTAATACTGGACGTCCCCGAACGATCCCGGGCCTGAATATAGGTTGAACCCGAATTACCTTCTCCCTCATATGCATATAGCATAAAGTGTCCTTTACCGGTATAATCTCCATTGACATGGAGGACGTCTTTAGGATCTGTGGTGCCTATCCCTAACTTTCCAGTGGAAGTTAACGTAATGTGGTTGTTCTCCCCGAGTATACTTCCGAAATTGAGCTTGAATTTTCCAAAATCAGAATAATCAATTCCCATCGAATACCAGGTATTACCCGGATCATGGAAGGTTAGCCAGGAATCTTCATCGTCCCTTTCTAACAGGAGTGTTCGGCCTGTTGGGTTTATGAGTTTTGTTTCGCCATCCAAATGGCTGGTTTGTGCTAGCGTTGGGTTAAAAAGAGCACATAGAAGTAATAGTGTAAAGCCGGGGGTATATTTCATTTCTAAATCGTTTTAATTTTTTCAATGCTCTTACTTCTTCTTCAATACCGCCAATTCACTCAGTTGAAAACCCACTTTCAACACCCATGGGCGAGGGTATATTGGATTATCAGGATCATGAAGGAAATTGTACATCATCAATAGGTTCATATCAACCATTCGGCCAATACTGATGCGTTTGCCTGCACCTAGCATCAGAACAGATATCCAACGCACTTCCTTTCCAGGGGATTCATTCGGGTTATTGTTCTGTTGTAAAATTTGTTCCCTGGTCATCCTTTCAAACTCACCAGACACGAAAAAGCCTTTCCCTATAATACCTGGAATATCATAATAGCTAAACATATTATAACCATGGCTTTCTGCAGGAATAGGGGGTGAAGAGGAAATACTGTCTGCAAAGGTTTTCCGGTAGGTACCTCCCAGCCCAATAACAAACCTTCTATTGATCTTATAGCCGAGTTGAGGAGAAATATCCAATGAGAATGGGTCAAACGTATTCAGGTTAAAATTACCCCCAAAGTATACACGTTCTTTTAAAGGTTTCCCTTTTAATGAATTTCGCTTTACCGCAGTGCTCATGTCATTTGAATTAGGGATAGAGATGTATTTATTTTGCAGTGTTGACAGCTTTTTCCGGGCCGCCGACAATTTTTGCCGGTGCTTGTTTAAATGTTTCATGGCATCCTGCTTCAGCATTTCCGTTCCCCTGGATTTGATTTCGGCACGATTCTGATACTTACTCATCTCGTCTTGATACTTTTCAGAATTACTTTTAAAAGCTTCCAGTTGATCTTCCATTTCCGTTCTTTCCTGTAGCAGACCAAGTTCATCATTGCTCATTATCTCATCCGAAAGGGTTTGCTCTGTTTTGCTCACTACATACTCACTCGTATTCATACCAAGACTATCTCTATTCTGAAGTAGCGCCAACTCTTTCTGATACCTATCCAGGCCGGATTCTTCCATTATACGATTGGCCAGCTTAGTAGAATCTGGTGCCTGCAAACCCGATTGAGCTGAGTGCATAGTATCCGTATCGCCTATTTTTTGATTGAGTTCACCCAGTTCATTAGTGGCAATGGGAATTTTGCCTTCGCCTACTTTCTTAGTATTTTCCAATGGATTAACACTTGGAATTACCCCAGGTAAATCAACGTCTTTTATTGAATCCAGTGTCTCATAATGACCTCCCTTAACAAAGCTCCGGGATAAGCTGTCCGACTTTTTCCGCCAGTATTTTCTTACTGCCTTAGCATGTTTAGCACTGTCCTTACTATAAAACTTTCTAAACTTACGGAGCTTGTCTTTTGCCTCCGTTGTTTGTTCTATTTTACCCAAATGCCTATCTGACAGGCCGAAGATTGGTTCCTGGGCCTTCAAAGCACCGCTGATGGTGATAAGGATTGCTATAATTATTGCTCTCTTCAAGACATTATTTTTTCAGGGCTACTTTGATCTATAATGTTGTTTATTTTTTTACTTTGATTTAAGTTTTACTTTAATGCTTATTCCTTTATCGGGAACTCTGAAGGGTTGATATTTTTCATCTCACTCTGAACTCAATTTTTCTGGCAATGTTACAAATGACTTTAACACAGTGATTTTCGCCATAAAAGATTTAGTAAAACTCGATTTAGTACAAATATTTAACCCTGATTCTACAACTCAGAATTGCTAACCTTAAAAGCAATTCTGATTTATGAAAAATTTACCGCCTGTCGACTTAATGGAACTCAATTCACCCCATTCAAAATTTCGATATATCATTGCTGTACTTCCCTAGCGGCTTCCCTTGCACTCAACTGCACCCTTTCGCATTCCGGCCCAACTTCACTTTTTGAATTTGCACAATTTGCCCTATCAATATGACTACTTTCTACCCAAGTTGATTGAATATTTTTATCATAGGTGTAATCTTTAGGAATACCTGTATGATGTTCTTGAATGAAAATGGTAGAGCTTGCTAAAACAGATATTACATTAAAGGAAAAACAGAACAACGCACCGACTTGAAAAACAAGACAAAGAGTAACAAAGGCTTGCCTTTTGAAAAACCCTGTTAGTATACAAATCAGTAACATCATAAAATCACCTACTTATTTGAAATGTAAATACCAATCACCATCTGATTCTCTATCTACCGTTTCCTGAGATTCGAAACCGATATGTACATGTTTTCTTGCTTGTTCAGGATAATCGTACTTATCAAGTAGAAGCCTGAAATTGTTCATCAAATCAGAATTAGACTCAAATCTTTCTTTTGTTTCATCAGTTTGTACACAACCCCAAAAAACTAAATTCTTGGGATCTATATCATAAGCCCCATACCACTCAACCCAAAACTTCTCGTTACAAATCGGTTTGATTAGCTTTTCTATATCATCCTTGATTCTAAGGATTTTACCCTTCATCGATTTTTCAGAAAATAAGTTTTTATAAATATTCATGACTGTTTTATCATTATCAATGAGTAATAATTCTAACCCCATTTTGTTGCAAAATCGGTTTCTCAATATTTAACCAAATACTTCCTGAGCGTGGACCTGCTGGTGTAGTGAAGAAATGAGCTTGCCCTTTGGCTCCTTTTGCAAAATTTGTCGAAAGGCTTCTCCAAATTGGACTTGATACTGAACGAGGTAAAACAGGGTTTAACGTATTCATAATCCTACCTCTTGCTGTCATCTCTAACGTCTTCATTCCATTGGATTTAGCAAAACTTGCAGCAGTATTTTTTGCAACATTTCCACCTGACCAAAAAGCTCTACTACCCCCCTTAGCGGCTTCAGAAAATGGAGTTAACTGAGGTTTATAAAGACTTCCACTTATTGAGTTTGAGCCTCTTAATAATGATGCGCTGGATACTAAACCCAAAGTTGCTACACTTTCAACTGCCTGTGGGCTCACTACAAAATAACCGGTTTCTATAAACTGATCTAAAATAGGTGTATTTAAAGTATAATCAAGTTGGTCTGATGCAAGTGATTTAATGTTATTGCCAAGCAGGTTAAAATCATTTGACACATCTTCTGTCCAGGTGCCTCTAGAGAGGGATAGATAATTTTCAACTCCTGAATTCCATAAACTTATTGGTAGATTTAACATATTAATTGCAGCATTATTAACAGTATTCGGGTAATCCATCCACGATCCGGTATAATTGAATGTACTATAGGTTGATATGTGCTCTAAGCCTTCAAGTTCTACCCCGTTTGTCAAGCGATTCTCACTAAAAGCATAGCTAGAGTTATAATAATAGTCCTCTGCAATGGGATCAATATTAAAAAACCTTCCAATAGCCGGGTCACTATTACGCCATTTAAATTGTGACCACCCCAGATCAAAATCCGTTTGTAACTCTTGTCCCTGGAACTGATAGCGATTAGTATGATCCTGAGGTTTTTGATAACTGTTAAACGTAAGACCAAAAGGATAGTAATCATTGGTTTGTGTGACCTGAAGTACATTATCATTCTTTTTATGAATAACATTCATATCGTCAAAAAAAACATTATAATCACTTTCGTTGGCCAGGTAAATGTATAAGTCTCCATCATAAGGCACCGTAATTTCATGCATCAACTCCTCAAAGTTTACCGTGGCGTTGCTGGAAATAGCGCGTGTGCCAAACTGTGGAGTACCGGAATACGCAGAATTAAAAAGTATATAGGCCAGGTAGGCTTTTGGTTCCTGACCGGCTGGCATGCCATCTGTAAACCCCTGGGAGTGTGTGTCAAAAGCACTATAAATAATTCCTCCTTCGGTAGCCGGTGTTACATTAAATGCCCCGGTTATAGCGCTTAACACACCACTCACAGCATCATTCATAGTCCCCGAACTGGAAGCATACCTGGCAAATGCCTTTATGGATACCTGATCACCGGTTTTGACATTCAATACTTTGGTGGCACCATAGATGCCATTGGATAATGATGCATTAAGCAACAGACTTTCATTTGGCGTTTGTAATTCAATAGATGGTGCCGTATGATTATAGTCTATTCCTCGGTGATTGAGTTGTTGAAAGTGCTCAGATTCTTCGGATTGATACTCTGATTCCATCGTAGCACTGAATTCATCAATAGCGCTGGAATAACCATAAGTAACTCGTACGTTGCCTAAATGATCTGTAAGGAAATACTCGTATTTCCATCCACCTCCTGCTTTAACGATACGACCTTCCGGCATAGCTACAAATGCCAGTTGTCCGTCTACATAATGTGCCCCGGCCACATAATCTGTTCGGTGTATTTCAGTAGTACCCTCCAATGCCTGCGTATAAAGTTTATTACCGGAAGCATCGTAGGCGTAGCTGATCTTTTTGCCAGCATCAAATTTGACATAGTCAGGCAGGTTTAAATGATTATACCCTACGTCAATAATTCCTTTATTCAAGTCATAGTACATATTGCCGTTATCGTCATAGCCATACTCTTTCATTGACTCAGGAGAACCGACAAGGTCCTTAAATCCAAAAGGATTCGCCTCTAAATCTCTAACATTTTGCAATTGGTTACCCTGGTAGCGATAAACGAGCTCATCTATTTTTGTGGTGGTGTTTTGGTTCCAGGTATAACGTGTTAATCCCCCTATGTTCCCATTTTTATCATAACCATTCACAGCAATGTTAAAAGCCCCTGCATGCCCGGTCCAGGCACCTGCATTATTTGTAGCAAATGAAGCTGTCTTTAACCTCTCCAACATATCATAGGTATACCCATAAATGTTCTCCTTCGGTTGGTCTTGTAAATTATTGGTGCCCCATTTCCAGGCTGCAATATTCCCATTGTATCTTGGCGCTATGGCAGGCGCACCTTGTATAGTGACATTGTCATAATACAGAAGGTTCATACCAAACAGATCATCGTTATCATTATTGGTAATACCCCCGTCATCAGACAACCTACTATTATTAATACTCGTAAGCCAGCTACGGATATTATAGCGGAAATCTTCTGACTGTAAGCGTGCCCCTGATGGTGCGTAATGGTTTTTCTCTATCAACTCACCAATTTCGTTGTAAATGTTCTCAGCAATCAACACATTGGGACCACCATCTATGCTGTGATAGGTATTTAACAGCCTGTCTGCATGATCATATTCAAATGTCTCCAGCGTGTAAAAAGTATCACCCGTATTCTGATGGGTACGCTTGGATTGCAGGACATTTCCTACAAAATCATATTCTGTACTTATTCTATCCGTTCCGCTTAAATGATGATCCGTGATAGATTGGACCACACGATATTCATCGTCATAGTAATTAACCGCCGCTAACCATGTACCATCTTTCAGATTTTTGGTTTTAACCCCTGTAATCTGACCCTTGAGTGTGCCTGTAAATCTGTTGGCGGGGATTTCTGTTTCATTGACGTAATTAAAACGGGTGCGATTAGCATCCCAATTAGAGTAGGTAAGAAAGTCATGATTATCATAGTAAGTACTACTATGTACCAGGTCTGTATTGGTAGTTTGGGGATAGCTTAAATTAAGAGTGTAACCCAGTAAATTGTTTGCTGTGTTTTCATGATGCCCCACACTATACTCATTACCCACGACTATACCTGTAAGGTTAATCTTTCCTTGGACTATTGGACGATTAAAGGCATCGTATTTCGTAAATAACCAGTAAGGGCCTCCAGATGCATTTCTCAGATTACCATCCTGGCGCAATACTTCTCTGTCCCATTTATCATAGACAAAATATTCCCAGTCTTTACCAGGTAATTTTTTCTTAACCATACGCTGCTTATCATCATATTCATAGATGTAGATATAATCATCTAAACTTCCTGTCCCCTCCGGTGATATTACGAAACGTAAACGTCCCATGTCATCATATACATAATAAGTATCTATCCAGTTAGTTCCATCACCCTTTTTTCGTGATAACACCATTTGTCCCAATGTATTAGTATACTCTTTCATGATCCGTTGATCCTCATCCATACTTTCACTGATGAACAGACTGTTAGCAGGGTAATTTTCAGTAGAAACCGGATTATCATTGACTATTTTCCAATAGCTCACCTCATTAGCCTGGTTCACTAAAAATTTATTTTCAGATTTTTTCCCGTTAATATGCCAAACTTCACCGGGATCATATTGTCCAATTGGCCTGTTTAGCGGGGATCCATCATATTCAGTTTGTGAGTATGGCTTGCTGTCCTTTTTAAGGGTTTGGTAGAACGAAGCAACATCGATCAAAGCTGCATCAGTGTCACGAAAAGCACCACTTTGAGAGGTATGGCGGTAGGATAAGTATTGAAAATTCTGCCTGCCTAACCTGTCATATAAGATGGGTTGTATCATATCCCTTTGATCATGCGAGGCCATCACTTCAACTGTTTGGATAGGTCTGCCAATTCCGTCAAAATAGGCATATGAAACTGCTTTGTCAGAATTGCTCAGGTCGGCGATGGAATTTTCGGTTGTAACCCCATCTTTTAGGATCGTTTCTGTACGTATATAGTTTTTATTTGAGCTCGGAGGCACGTTATGCTCATTTTTTATCACTCTGGCAAAAAACGTTCCGTCATTGACGGCACTTACATGGAAACCAGGTGTCAGTTTCAATTGCTTCACTACCAAATAGGAACGGTTTTCAAAAGCCGCTTTGGACTCATCAATGATAATGGTCTCACTTTGTGATAAAGCAGCAGTATTTGTCAAAATACTCAACAAAATAGTGGCTATTATCGATCTCATACTTAGTTTTCGTTGATTTCTTAATTCATTCATAGTATGGAGTAAATCAAATGGTGCACGGTCCTCCTGAGTCTGAATCACATCTTTCAAGTGCTGAATTCCAATGACACCCTGGAGGGCATTGATCACCACCACCCCCCGTATTAGGATCACCTGCCTGCGTAACGGGTATATGAATCGTTTTCATAGAATTTGAAACTGTTATCCCTCCGGTTCTATCATTTGGGTCTCCGGCATTTGACCCGGCATTAACTTGAAATGAAGTGCTGGTAATGTTTGAAATAGACAGCCAACCTCCTCCTGTCACAGTATAAGGTCCGGCAGGGCTGGTTACACCTACCGTTTTTGTACCTGAAGAATAGGAAAAGAAAAGGTTAGTTCTGGACACAGTCAACGGAGAAACTACCGGTATTTGCTTACTTTCATGCTTTGTTGGATAATCAGGGTTGATCAGGGTTAATGTCACCGTATAAGTCCCAACATCCTGGTACGTGTAAATAATACTTTTACTTAATGTTTCCCTTACATCACCATTGCCAAAATCCCAATAATATCTGGTTTCCCCGACGCTTGGCGCAGTTCCTATCGCTGTGAAGATTACAGGATCAGTGATTATTACATCCTGTCTACTCCCTGAATATACATATGAGGCAATCATTCCATCGGCCTCGTTGGCATCATGATAACGATAACGCTCAATAATACTTTTATCATTATCCTTAATAAGTTTTAACCTGTGGTAATTGTCATATTCATAGGTATCCACTAATCCATTTTCATCTGTGATCTTTGTAACCCCTATCCCAGGCCTATGCTCATACTCAATCCTGTGTTCAATGTTTCCTGGGTTCGTGGTTGATGCTGTAACAAAACTATTGTAGTTTCCCCATTCGAGTTCATGACTTATCCCATCACGACCGTTACTGGTTATTAAATTACCATCATCGTTAAACCCATACTCTTCGACCATAACATAACGGCTATCTTTTATAAATGAATAGGGAGGGTGTAAGGTTTTACCCAACGGCTGCATTGTACCTACAGGATCCGAAATGGCCAAGACATATCTCCTATAAGGGAAAGCCTTATTTAATGTATTATTCTTTTTGTAGGTAGTTAGTTCTGAAGAAACTATTTTAAAGTAACTTTCATTTTTCCCTTTAAAATAAGTAACGGTTTCCAGCGGGGCGTTGACGTGATAGTCGTGAACTTTTTGATAAATACCAACTAGCTCCGGGTTAGTACCAACTGGAAAAGTATAAGTTCCATCAATATCAAACAAATCAATGGGATATAAATATTCTTCCTTTGTTTGAGAGCCATCTGGATGGGTAATGGTTCTGGACTTAACTAACCCGGGGAAATCCGGATGCTCTGTAATGGCGGTACTAACCGTTACTTTTTCCGTGCTTTGCATTTCAAAAGTTTCAATACTCGTATTGGTTAGTGTCAAGCGATCATTTTGAATCGGCGTTATGGCCCATCTATTTTTGTATACTGGATCAAAATAGATGTTAACACCTAGGAGTTTCTCCAGATCACTTCGCCCATCTTTGGCAGTATATGATGTTCGTCCAGCGGTAAAGATATTAGCTATGGATGGCACATGTTCATGATTTAAGCTATAGGTATTAGTTACTTTTTGTACTTGGTTCCCATCTTTATCAACCACTGTTTTTGAAAGTAAATGACCTCGCAAATGATCTCGATCTAATGATGGTGGGTATGGTAAGATATTAAAGAAAGAGTTTTGAGCTACACCGTCATTGTCAGTATCCGGAGGATTTGCCATCACTGGTGTTTTAGCATTGTCGGTATCAAAATTAACGGCTGGAATATTGCCAAATGACGTATAGGCATATTCTTCATAGCCATTATTACCATAGGCCAATCTCACTCTATAGTTTCCTTTAGGAACTCCCTTTGTAAGCACTGTTTCGCCAAAGTTTTCACTGGACTCTACACGGTATTTATACCACTCATCTAAGCCGAATACCTTGAAATTATTATAATCAGTTTTGCTAAACCCTTGCCCATAGCTTCTGGAATCCAAATAAGTAATGGTACGATTAAGAAGTGGAAAAACACTATTATTGATACTCCAATCGGATAAAGAAGCCAATCTATGCCCATAACCCTGCGTATAGTTGAACAATGAATATGCTCCGGTAGGATACGTAAGCTTCTCAAGAGCACCATAGCTTTCGTTCTCTGGAGAAAACCCATAATTATCAGTTTTGGCTGTCCTTCTTGCTAGCTTTTCAGGAGACTTGTAATCGAATGTATAGGACTTATACTTATCTTCAAATTTATCAAATAGCCTTATTTCATCCAGAAACAGTCGTTTATAATTATATGTATCAGCACCTTCATACACATAATCCCTAAATAGAACATCCGTTACCGAAGTTTGATTTATCTGTGATATTTGCCTGGCAGAGGTGAACTCGGAAGCTGGTGCCAGAAATCTATGAAGTTGACCTTCAGCTAAGTTAACAGGATCTTCCAGGTTTGTATTAGTAAGATATGATGAGGTTATATTAGAATACCTAAGCTCAACTTTGCGCGAACGCTCTCCTAAGAAACTATAAAAAATAATGTAATCTGTTTTTAGACCACCTGTAAGATCTTCACGACCAGTTGTATTTATGACACTTACCTTATTTCCATTCTTACACCTTATCAGTGTCAAATACCTTAAATTATCTGTCGTTTTGGTCTGTACATAATATTTGCCTCCTGCATAATTCAATAATACATCAGGATCAATAAAAAAGTCTTCCCATTGAGCTTCAAGCCACACACCATTGTAAGGCTCACCACTAATGAGGGAGGGACCCGGCACCCATCGATCAGAGATGTCTTTGACGAAACCTAAATCACTGGGGGAGGAACCTGGTGTATTTTGAGCAAACTTAACCATAGCAAAACGATACCACGGTTCGTAAACAGGAGCATTAAAATTAATATAACTACTCACAGGAAACAGTTCTGTTTCCGTCGGCTTTCCGACATACTCAACAGAAGCTGCATCGTCATATGTAAACTCTATGTAGTCTCCGTCAGCACCAGTCATTCTTTTAAGCAACCACTTTGTATTAAAAAGGCCACTAGACAGGTCTTTTTCGAACCAATTAGCAGAGTGGAAACCAGAATAAAAACTCAAGCTCATGTAGGAAAACTCTCTACTTTCTATATGAAACTGATCATATCCATACTGATATTCCATACCATCCGGAAACTTGAGTGTAAAACCATGTATTTTTGAATCTTCCTGACTAACACTAACCAACACACTGGTCTCAGGAATAGTCATTGGTTGTTGATTATTAAAAACTATTTTAAACGAAGGTCGCCCGGCTATGGCAACATGAAATTCGTCAGGTTGTGTATCTCGAAGTTTTTCTTCACTCCAAATTACCCAAGAGTCCATGGTGTTAGCAATATTTTGAAAATTACCAGACTCTTGTTGGGTGAAAAAGTATCCATTACTTGGTGTTTCATCCGGAAGGCCTCTCAATAATCTGGTAATGGAACTCTCTACATCAAGCCTCCAATGTAGTCCGACATTATCGGCAATTTCATCGAGTTTTACTCCAGAAGCATCATATATCAAGTTAATGGGTAATTGCATCTTTTGACTCGATACAGTACCCAAAGGTATTGAAACATTGGGCAATCCAGTATACAAATCAATAGGGATACTGCCATACGTTTGAAATTTGGCTTGACTTGGAGTTTGAGGCAAATAGTTTTGAAAATAATTTTGATTTCTAAAGTCTTCCTGACCTATTAGTTTAAATGAAATTAAAATTAAGATTAATAGTAGTTTGGTTTTCATGTTTTGATCATCAATTAGGACTTTTTAAACATTCTCTTTTTAGCTTGGTTAGCTCTTGTTCCTGATGTTTCAGTCTATTGTTTTGTTTAATGATAAATAAGGTTAGTTCCTCCACCTTCTCCGACAACTTCGTATTCAACTCACCCACAGCCATTCCTTCCTCCTGCATTTCAGGCGCCGAAGGTATACCCGGTAAATGACCATTCTGTTCAATAAAGTCTTCCACTTCATCCAGACTCTTTAATTCGTAATTATCCTCGAAAACATAATCCGCACCGGTAGTATTTACTACAATTTCATTCGCACGGACTGAACCGGCTACGTCAAGTTTGTAAGTACTATTCGATTGGGTGATTTTTCCTATTAATACATTACCCCCGCCAGCTGCTATATTCACATGCCCTGGTGAAGATGCATTGAGATACAACATTTTATCTCCGCCACCATTGGCATTGCTCTCAATCCAGAGGTATCCTTCTCCACTTCCTCTTATTCGTCCGCTATGCCCATCTCCAAAATAAGTCCAGTGAAAATGAGCATCACCAAACCTTGCCGCTACTTTGCTACCATCTCCTATGGCATAGGTTTTTGTTACGTGGATACCTGCCTTTGGAGTGTTGAGGCCTACACCGATAAGGTCATTGGTCAAAACCATATTATGGAACCTTACCTTACCGAAAAGGCCAAATTCATTGGAGCCATCCTGATTCCATATGAGTCTTCCGTCAAAATCGGAACTGACGCTGGAATGAAAGTCTATGAACGACCCAATAGTTGATTTAAGTTCAATAGAAGCATAAGATGCCGGTATTTCTACATTTAGTGGACCTGTCATATTGTTAGAGCCATCTGTATTGAGGTATTGAGCTGATGCCACAGCTATACTTCCAATAATTGCGACAACTAGTAGCAAAGCATATCTTTTCATGGTTTTCATTGGTTTGATTGTTTTAATATTCTTATCTCCTGCTTGAGCTCCCTATTTTCACTTTCAATGGTTTGAACTTTCCGGTTGATATCTAGTATGTAGAGCGTCAACTCCTCCACCTTCTTTAAAAGCAGCATATTCATCTCACCAAGGTCAATCCCATTTTTCTCCATTTCCTGCGCAGAAGGAACTTCCGGTAAATGTTTGTTTTCCCGGATATAGTTTTGAACACTTTTCAGAGTAGGCAGATCATAATCTTCTTCAAAAACATAGTCAGGACCAGGAACGCTGAGGTCGACTTTCACCTCTTCAGCATGGATGTCGCCTTTTACGGTGAGCCTGGAATCAGGGGATGCGGTACCGATGCCTACTTTACCATTACTTTGAACTTTCATTCTCACAGCTCCATCGTTATCCTCCAGTTGTAAGATGGTGGGTTCATTGTTGGCCGGATTACCTCCATAACCATTCGAGATCAGAAGTCCTTTCGAATTGCCTCCGCCATTCTTAATAAAGGCCGTCCAGAAATCATTAGAGGCCTTATTAACTTCAAAAAAAGCACTGGGACTGGATGTACCAACGCCCAGACGACCATTGGTTAAGAGTGTCATCTTGCTACCTCCATGGAAAAAATCGAGGTGATTATTCACCGGATCCGTCCAGACCTCCCAGCCTGAAGGCGTCGGGTCGGTCCCTGATCTGAGCCTGATATTAGCATAACCATTCCCTCCACCTTCCAGACGTAAACTGGTATTGAGGGCACTTTTGATATGAAGCTGGTCTATTGGATCATTAGTCCCAATACCCAGGTATCCATCAGGCATCAGGGTCATTTTACTTGTGGTATGAAAGAAGTCCAGGTAATTGTTCGATGCGTCGGTCCATATCTGCCATCCGTTTACATCAGGGTCAGTGCCTGACCTTAACCGTATGTCCGCATACCCTGAGGTACCTCCTTCAATTTTTATATTGGCATTAGACGGACTCTTTATGTGTAATGGATATTCCGGATCACTGATACCAATCCCTACTTTTCCTCCCCTTGAAATAGTTCCGTCCGTAGTAGTAGAACCAGTCCATTGTTGGGCATAAATAGAGATCGGGAATAAAAGCAGGAAAAATACAAAGCCATATCTCATCACATGGGGGTTAAAATGGAAAAAGTGTGACCAGTTGTTAAAACTGATATTTACTCATTCAAGATAGTAAATCCGGGTTTATTAAAAAGCTTAATCAAAAGCCAAATAGTACACTGACGAAAATCAGTTTTCAGACCTTAATAATTTATATAGGGCACTTAAGAAATGCATGATTTGAATTTGAAGATCTTTTCAAAAAGATTCTTACATTCACTTGATTTGAATTATTCCAATAACCTGTAGGACATACGGAAATAGTCCTATTTTTTTTCAGCCTGTTAGGGTTAAAAACTAGTCTTGATAGCCCAAAAGTGATTTTCCACTACCTATGCCTTGAAGACATTTATAAAAAGGACTTTTAGGGTTGTGCCAGGACACTACTCTACAAACCCCAAACACAAAAACCCCGAATTCAGCAGACTCTCCTTATTATAAGCAAATCGCTCAGGGCCGGTTTCTTTAAAGACTTTACCGCCTGCGGCTTCAAGTACTGCCTGGCCGGCAGCGGTGTCCCATTCCATGGTAGGGCCAAAGCGATAGTAAACATCGGCTTTACCTTCGGCCACCATACAGAATTTCAGTGAGCTGCCTACGGATATGCTGTCTTTTATATTGTACTTTGTCAATACAGATTCCTCTTCCTGGCTGGCGTGAGATTTACTTCTTACCGCTACATTGTGATTCACGCCATTGACACGTAAATCGGACTTTTCTCCTCGCTCTATTTTATAAGATAGCTCTTTGGTACCCACATACATAGTGTCAAGCACAGGTGCATAAATAAATCCTGCTACCGGGTAGTTATCTTTGATCAGCGCCACATTCACCGTGAATTCACCATTGCGGTTGATAAATTCTTTCGTGCCATCCAACGGGTCCACCAACCAGAAAAGATCCAGGTCCTTTCTTTCTTCATATTCCAACTGACGGCCTTCCTCGCTAATGATGGGTATTTCAGGGTGTAATTCTTTCAATCCCTTTTCCAAGATCTTATGTGAGGCCTGATCCGCCAGGGTTAGCGGTGAATCATCACTTTTATAGTCCACCACATCAGCAGTGGCCGGATCATTATAGATTTTTAGGATCTCTTCTCCCGCCTGGATGGATAGCCGGATAAGTTCATCTGTTTTGATAAAGTTCATGAAAGCAAATAATTTAAGCTGGCAAAAGTAGAAATCCCTTCCTCATTAACAAATTTTTGTCATTAATTGTAGCTTTGTGGTTTATTTGGTATTCATGGCAGAAAACATACATCCGATATTTGATTCTATTCTGAAAACAGAACAAAAAGAGGCTTTACTGGAGCAACAGTCTCAGGTTATTTGGATGGTAGGTTTGTCAGGCTCCGGAAAAAGTACGCTGGCCAGGGCCCTGGAAAATTCACTTCATGAGAAAGGCATCCTGACCGCGCTACTGGATGGAGACAATTTGAGAACAGGAATAAATAATAACCTGGGCTTTTCAGAAGAAGAAAGAACAGAAAATATCCGGCGTGCCGCCGAAACGGCCAAGTTGCTTGCGGCGAATGGCGTGGTTACCATCTGTTCGTTAATAAGCCCCCTGGAAAGCATCAGGAGTATGGCAAAGTCAATCATAGGCGACAAATACTATGAAGTGTTCATTGACTGTCCGCTGGATATTTGTGAGTCACGGGATGTTAAAGGCCTTTATGCCAAAGCCAGAAAGGGATTGATCAAAAACTTTACAGGCATTGATTCTCCTTTCGAACCCCCAAAACAGGCTGACCTTATTGTCAAAACCGGCGAGCAGGGCCTGGAAGAATCTCTAAACGAAATGTTGGAGAAAATTTTACCCATTGTTAAACTAAATTGAAGTCATTAAAGAAAAACAAGGCAAAAGAAATAATAGTCGTTATTTGCACTGTAATACTGCTAATCCATTGTTAAACAATCTTCACTATTTTCATTCTCTTGTAAATCTTTACATTAATAAACGGTTCTTTGTGGACTGTTAGAAACAAATTTGATCTGTAAATAAATGAAAGCGTATAACTTAACGCACTTAAAGGAATTAGAGGCTGAAGCTATTTTTATCATACGAGAAGTAGCCGCGCAATTTGAAAATCCTGCCATACTGTTTTCAGGTGGTAAAGACTCTATCACAGTTGCTCATATAGCCCGAAAGGCTTTTTTCCCAGGAAAAATACCTTTCCCTCTCGTGCACATCGATACCGGGCACAATTTTCCTGAAACCATCGAGTTCAGAGATAAATATGTCAATGAGTTAGGTGCCCAGCTAATCGTAGGCTCTGTACAGACGTCTATTGACGAAGGCAAAGTAGTAGAAGAAAAGGGATATAACGCCAGCCGCAATGCACTACAAACAGTGACCTTGCTGGAGACGATTGAAACGAATAAGTTCGACGCTTGCCTGGGTGGCGCACGACGTGATGAAGAAAAAGCACGTGCCAAAGAACGTTTCTTCTCTCATCGTGATGAATTTGGCCAGTGGGACCCTAAAAACCAACGTCCGGAGCTTTGGAATTTATTTAACGGTAAAAAACATTTTGGCGAAAATTTCAGGGTATTCCCTATTAGCAACTGGACGGAAATGGATGTATGGCAGTACATTTTGATGGAAGGGATAGAACTACCCTCCCTATACTTCTCACATCAACGGGAAGTTTTTGTCAGAGATGGTGTCATCATGGCCAGTAATGGAATAGTCCCACAACGTGAATCTGAGGAAACTGTTACCAAAACCATTCGCTTCAGAACCATTGGTGATATGACTTGTACCGGCGCCATAGAATCCGATGCAGGTAATTTAGAACATATCATTGAAGAAGTGGCTGCCTCCCGCCAGACAGAAAGAGGGACCCGGTCTGATGATAAAAGATCGGAAGCTGCCATGGAAGACAGGAAAAAACAAGGTTATTTTTAGAATTAGGTCAGTACAACTACATATAAAATGTCAACACAAGAAGAGAACGCAGCTCCCGATGGTTACCTGGACATGGAATTACTCCGCTTCACTACAGCAGGTAGTGTAGACGATGGTAAAAGTACATTGATAGGGCGTCTGCTATATGACTCTAAGTCCATATTTGAAGATCAGTACGAAGCGATAGAAGAATCCAGTAAACGTAAAGGGGATGAACACGTCAACCTGGCGCTACTTACCGATGGATTACGAGCGGAAAGAGAGCAAGGTATTACCATAGATGTAGCTTACCGCTATTTTGCTACTCCAAAACGGAAATTCATTATTGCTGACACCCCGGGGCATATCCAGTATACAAGAAACATGGTGACAGGGGCTTCTACCGCTAACCTGGCGCTTATTCTTGTAGATGCACGCAAAGGTGTACAGGAACAGACCTACCGGCACACTTTCATTGCCGCCCTGCTTGGTATTCCTCACGTAGTCTTTTGTATCAATAAAATGGACCTGATAGATTACGATGAGGCTGCCTATAATAAGATCAAAGACGATATAGAAGCATTTTCTTCGAAGCTGGATGTAAAAGACATTCGTTTTGCGCCGATAAGTGCCTTAAAAGGTGATAATGTGGTCAATGAATCGCAAGATATGCCCTGGTACAAGGGGGGTACATTGCTCTACATGTTGGAAAACATCCACATCGGAAGTGACCATAACCATATTGATTGTCGTTTTCCGGTGCAGTACGTGATCCGTCCGCAATCCGATCAATACCATGATTTCAGAGGGTATGCGGGAAGGATAGCCGGGGGCGTTTTCAAGCCAGGAGATGATGTAGTGGTTTTACCATCCGGGTTTTCAAGTAAGATCAAAACCATTGAATCATTTGAAGAAAAACTGGAAGAAGCATTCGCTCCGATGTCTGTGACCATACAGCTGGAAGATGATATAGATATCAGCCGTGGAGATATGATCGTACGTGATAATAATCGCCCTCATGTAGACCAGGATGTAGACATTATGATATGCTGGATGAGCGATCAGGCTTTATTGGCTAATGGAAAGTACGGGCTCAGACATACTACCAATGAAGCACGCTGCCTGGTCAAAAATATCCACTATAAGGTAGACATTAATACTTTGCATCGTATTGAGGATGATAAAAACATCAAAATGAACGATATTGCAAGAGTAACCTTAAGAACCACCAAGCCCTTATTCTACGACCGTTACAGTCGTAACAGGGTAACAGGTAGTGTTATCCTCATCGATGAAGGAACGAATGAAACGGTCGCAGCAGGGATGATCATCTGATATGCAGGACAAAGTAGATTCAATATTAGCGGAAATTACCAATGCATCGGCTGTTAATCAGGCTGAACTGGAAGAATACAGACTGAAATTCATCAGCAAGAAAAGCGTCATTGGAGCATTATTCCAGGAGCTTAAAAATATTCCAAATGAACAGAAAAAAGATTTTGGAATAAAGATGAATGAGTTGAAACAGGCAGCCCAGGTAAAATTTCAGGAGTTGATCGTTTCTGCGAATTCCACTAATTCTGTTGAATCTTCTGAGCATGTGGACCTGACCTTGCCACCGGCTGATGGGGAACCGGGAAGTATGCACCCACTAAACTACGTACGGTACCAGATCATAGAGGTATTTGAACGTATCGGCTTCAACGTGGCAGACGGGCCTGAGATCGAAGATGACTGGCATAACTTTACGGCCCTCAATTTCCCTGAAAACCACCCTGCCAGGGAGATGCAGGATACTTTTTTTATTGAAAGAGACCCGGACATTTTGCTTCGCACCCATACATCAAATGTTCAGACACGGTTAATGCTAAAGCAAAAACCGCCGATACGCTCCATTATGCCGGGGAGGGTGTTTAGAAATGAGGCAATATCTGCCCGGGCGCACTGTGTGTTCCACCAGGTAGAAGGACTGTATATTGATAAAAATGTAAGTTTTGTTGACCTGAAACAAACATTGTATCATTTTGCAAAGGAGATGTTCGGGAAAGAGACTAAAGTCAGGTATCGCCCTTCTTACTTCCCTTTTACCGAGCCTAGCGCGGAAATAGATATTTCTTGTCAGATATGCCATGGGGACGGCTGTCAGCTTTGTAAATATACCGGTTGGGTGGAGATAGCAGGCTCAGGCATGGTGGACCCCAACGTGTTGTCGAACTGCGGTATCGATCCTGAAGAATATACAGGTTTTGCCTTTGGAATGGGTATTGAAAGGATCACCCAATTGAAATTCAGGGTTAATGACCTCCGTTTATACACAGAAAATGACGTTCGTTTCCTCAAGCAGTTCAGAACACTGCACTAAGTCAGGGCTCAAAACGTTATGCATATGTGGTATATCAAAAGACCACCTAAAGGCCATTAAATGATCAATGAGTATGAAGCGCATAATGAGACGTGTGGTATATTTCTTATCGATTTTCATCGTTGCTACAGCATGCAGTGATAACCTACAGCAGGACCAATTACCGCCGGCTACCTTTAATGAGATCATTATTGATCTGAATTTACCCCAATACCGGGACCTGGCAAGTGACGGGGGCTATGAAAGTATTGCCAATGGAGTGGCAGGCATTATTATTTACCGGGAAAACGCTTCTACTTATCATGCCATAGAACAAAATTGCACTTATCTCCCCTTCGAAGCGGGTTCATCTGTTTTTGTGGATAAGAATAATCCTATCTTACTGAGAGATGCTACTTGCGGGTCTATCTTTAATTTACCGGATGTATTCCCGTCAAGAGGCCCTGCAGTGATCCCTCTCAGAAAATACAAAACGATTTTGACCGGGCGTACTTTGACTATTATAAACGAGCAGATCAACTAACCCTTGCACCATACTTTCTACCGTACAATCAATCGGCGGGCTGTTTTTCTACAATCTTACCCGGGCCTGATAAGGTTGTTACACAAAGCCTCGCAAAGTAGCACAAAGGTTCACAAAGTGAGGAGACACCGTCTTTGTGTAACTCGGTGAGGCTTTGTGTAACTTAGTGGCATAGCAAAAACCGATCGTACGATCAAAAGTGATTGATTTATCGGAAATAATAGGGTGTCTTAGTCTTAGCCCTATGGCGGAAATAAGATTAAAGATGATCCACCACCTGTTCCAACCCAATACTGCGTGAAGCCTTAATAAGTATCAGGCTGTCCTTTATCGGATGAGTTTGTAAATGCTCCATTAACCCCTTCCTGTCATTAAAGTAAAAACTATCCGCTACCTCTTCATGCGTGATCCTTACAAATTCACCACACAGGAAAACAGTATCTGGTTTCATATCATTAAGTATATGCCCAAGATTTCGGTGCTCTTTATCACAGTCTTCACCCAGTTCCATCATATCGCCAAGTACAACCACTTTCCTTTGTGCATTTTGCAATGACAAATTTTCCAATGCAGCGGCCATCGAATCAGGATTGGCATTGTATGCATCCAGAATAATCGTATTACTCCCGCGCTCGATAATCTGCGACCTCATATTCTGAGGTGAATAGTTGGCAATAGCGGTAGCCATAGCTGCAGGAGTAACCTCAAAATACTTCCCTATCGCCATAGCTGAAGCAATATTGTCAAAATTGTATTTACCGGTAAGCTGTGTTTGGATCAAGTCACCTTCTTCGTTTTTCACTTTGAGGAAGGGCTCCACACCTACCAGTTCGCAATGGTAATAATCTCCATTATCGGGATACATCAACGGAGCTTCAAAGCGTTTGGCCATGTTAGAAAGCTCATGGCTATGTGAGTTGATCCATACTACTCCATTACATTGTATCAGGTGTTGATACAGCTCACTTTTACCTCTGATCACCCCCTCAATCCCCCCAAATCCCTCCAGGTGGGCCTTCCCAATATTAGTGATCAATCCGTGACTGGGTTTGGCAATAGAACTTAATAATGCAATTTCGCCCACATGATTAGCGCCCATTTCTACAATAGCCATTTCATGCTCAGGCTTAATAGAAAGAATGGTCAGTGGTACACCTATATGGTTATTTAAATTACCATGGGTGGCCACGGTAAGGTACCGCGTAGAAAGCACAACATTTATGAGTTCTTTGGTAGTTGTTTTTCCATTGGAGCCTGTCAACCCGATTACCGGTATTTTTAATTGATCCCTGTGGTGCCTTGCCAGATCCTGCAGCGCTTTAAGCACGTCTTCCACCAGAAAATACCTGTCATCTTTCACGACGGACGGATCATCTACCACAGCCAGGGCAGCCCCCTTGTATAAAGCTTCAGCAGCAAACGCATTAGCATCAAAATTGGGGCCTTTTAAAGCGAAGAAAACAGACCCTTTGGCAATCCTTCTGGTATCCGTACAAACCTCCGGGTGATCAAGGAAATGTTGGTATAGTGCAGCTATCATAAGATATAATGTTCTCAAACAAAGATATGCCAACCCGTCAAATATTCGGATAATATCTTCCTTTCAATAATAATAACACAGATGACATCCATAAGTAGCAAAAAGATAGTACTTTCATGAACCTCCATAGCATTCACTTCGTTACATTAGGATATTTTAATTTGTATGATATACCGACACATCTTCTGGTGGTGCTTTTTGATCATTTCTTTTCCTACTCTGACGCTGGCACAGGTGTATCAACTGGATCAGTCCGTAAGCGTTAAACGTTTAGATAAAACATTATTTAAATTCCCCTGGGTCGGAGGGTTAAATTCCAGCCAGTATAGTACGCTGGATGTAAACGGTGATAAGGTAGAAGATCTCATGGTTTTCGAGCGTACCTCCGGGAAAATACATATTTTCATCAATGAGAACGACAATTATACTTACGCTCCGTATTATGCCAGCCTGTTTCCCGAGGATATACGAAGTTGGATATTACTCCGGGATTTCAATTGTGATGGCTTAAAAGACATTTTCACAAGTGATCCGTTGGGTATTCGTGTGTATACCAACGTTAGTGACGATGAGGGCTTGAAATGGCGGCTTTTCAATGACAGGGGGCCTCAATCCCCTTTGTTGACCAAAGGTTTCTCGGACATCCCCCTTAATCTCCAAATGAATGCTTCGGACATTCCATCCATTACTGATGTAGACGGTGACGGTGATCTGGATGTATTAAGTTTCAGATTTTCCGGGGCTTCTACCGTAGAATTTCATAAAAACCTGTCTATGGAGCGAACAGGCACCTGTGACTCATTACAACTGGAAAGAGATACACAAGCCTGGGGTGATTTTGAACAATGCCTGTGTGATGATATTGCCCTGAACGGAGCAGATTGTGCTCCTATAGGAGGCCGTATTCAACACCAGGGAGGGAAAGCATTGCTTACATTAGACCTGGACAATGACGGAGACCACGATGCTGTACTCGGAGAAGAAACCTGTTTTGGACTTGCAGCGGTATTCAATGGAGGAACCGCTTCCAACGCAGAGATGGTATCCGTTTCCGTCAACTTCCCAAATAGCACGAATCCGGCACTGCCTATTATGTTCCCTGCGTCCTATTTCGAAGACCTCGATTTTGATGGCATCAAAGATATACTGGTTTCTCCTAACGTTCCGGCCAATATTGGCAGTAGCATTGATTTCGCTAACTCCAATTGGTTTTATAAAAATACCGGCACCAATACAAATCCGGACTTTCAATTCATCCAAAGGGATTTTCTTCAGGGTGAGATGCTTGATTTCGGCGAAAATGCAGCGCCGACTTTTTTTGACTATGACGGTGACGGTGACCTGGACTTGTTCATAGGCAATAACTCAGACCCAACCCAGGGGTTTCGTTCCACCTTAAGACTTTTTGAAAATACCGGGCGGGCGGATGCTCCATCTTTTGAACTGATCAATGAAGATTTTCTATTCCTTTCGGCGCTGAACTATCGTAACCTCAAACCGAATTTTGCCGATCTCAATAACGATGGGCGAACAGACCTTGTGTTCAGTGCGACCAGCTTATCCAGTGGCACCACGTCATTACTCTATCTGCTAAATAGATCTGAGACTGGGTTGGATTTAGACCTCAATCAGGGAATCGGGTTCCTTTTTTCCATTGGCTCAGGGTTAATAGGTGAAAATGTCAACGTAATAGACATTGACAAAGACGGTGAAAAAGACTTACTGATCGGAAGAGGAACCGGTAGATTAGAATATTATAGAAATGCCGGTACATTTGAATCTCCAAATTTCATATTAGAAGATCAAACATTTTATAACCGGGAAGTAAGTCCTTTCACCATAGATGCTTCGGTAGATTTTGGCGACCTGGATGGGGACGGCACATTGGACATGGTGATCGGAGACGGCCGGGGTAATCTCAATTATTACGCGGACTTTCTTTCTAACCTGGAAAACCCGCTGGATGGAGTACCTCTGGTAATTCAAGAACAGGAAGGCCAGGAGCCTACGCTTTTAAATTTTGGCACTAAACTTATTCCCAGAGTTGCTAACATCTTCAACGAAGACAAACCAGCCGTAGTACTTGGTACAGGACAGGGTGGGCTAGTGTTATTAAGAAATACCGGGGCCAGCTTAGAACCCCTGCCGGGAGAAACGGTCAGGATCTTTCCAAACCCGGTGATTAACAAAGATGTGGTGACCATCGTGTCACGGGCAAATGTAAGTGCCTTCGTAGTCTCATTGACCGGACAAGTGGTTATGGAAAATATCTCACTCCAGGCAGAGCAACAAAACCGTCTGTCCATAAAACAGTTATCTGATGGACTGTATATCCTGGTCACCAGTGATGGCGGCTCATTTCGATTCATAGTGGACAAATGATAAAGCTTTTTCTTTCACTTCATATTGTAGAAGATCGGTTAGCATTTAACCCTCCCCTCCCGGTAGAAAAAAATATCTCCTGTTTTGACCTGGATAACTACTCTGATGACCTGGTAACGAATACAGCCATTCAAGCCGTTGATCAGGCTGAGAAGGTCGTAGTTTTTATTACCTCTTCCTCTCCTAACAGCAAGCTAGGCAGTGTATTGAAGTTACTGAATGTACTGGTCCGCAATAAACGTCAAAAATTACTCATCTATAATGGTTCACATCCTATGCTGGATAAAATGTTAGGTATGTTCCGGGATAGTGAGGTATACAGAGACTTGAATGACACAGAGGTCCGGCACAGAACGTCTGCTTTTCTAGATCAGGATTATGCTAATAATTAAATAAGCAGGCAGCAGGTAAAGTTTTATGACATTTTTGCCTACTGCCTATTGCTGACCGGTCGAGAACTTCCCGTTATTTTGATCATCAATGATGATTGAAAATCAAAGACAATGCTGACATAACAATAGTAAAGATCAAGGCATTATTTTGAACTTATCCGCATCCAGATAGGTGGGGAATTTCTCGCGAAAACGCGTCAGGTAATTCTTTGATAAGGATACCGTATGTACTACCTCCACCTCTTGAAAATTACATAAATCGTTGCCTTTGGGATCTACCACTTGAGAATAACCGTTGTAAGCTATGTTGTTTCCGTCTTCACCCACACGGTTTACTCCTACAGTAAAACAGAGGTTTTCAAGCGCTCTTGCCTTGAGTAAAGTATCCCAGGCATTCACACGGGCGGCAGGCCAATTGGCTACATAGATCAATACATCATATTCCAACGGGTTTGCAGCATCCGAAGAAAAATTGCGACTCCAGACCGGAAATCTCAAGTCATAACAAATCAAAGGACATACTTTCCAGCCCTTCCATTCGCATACTACCCGTTGCTGGCCTGAATTGAACTGCTCATCCTCCTTCGCCATACGAAATAAATGGCGCTTATCATACACCTGGAACTCGCCATCCGGCTGCATCCAGATAAGCCGGTTGTAATATTGGTCTTTGTCCCGCACTATGAAACTGCCTGTCACCACTGCCTTGGTTTGGGCTGCCATTTGCTTCATCCATTTAAACGTCGTCAAATTCATAGGCTCAGACAACTGTTCAACTTCCATCGAAAAACCTGTATTGAACATTTCCGGGAGCACTATTAAGTCTGTACCTCCCTCTATTTGCCATATCTTTTCCTCCAGCATGGCCAGGTTAGCTCCTATATTTTGCCAGTGAAGACGTGTTTGTATTAATGTGACGTTCAGATCCTGATCCTGCATAATATCTCTGCGGCTTTAATAAGTGTTTCTTCTTGTTTGGCAAAACAAAAACGTAGCAATTTATGATCTGTATTATCGTGATAAAATACGGAAATAGGAATAGAGGCCAGTCCATACTTTCTGGTTAAATATTCTGCCATCTCCTGATCACCTTTATCATTCATCCCATCATAGGAGAGCAATTGAAAATAGGTTCCTGAGCTAACCAAAGGCCTCCAGTCAGCCTCCTCAAGTAATGCCAGAAAGGAATCCCTTTTCTGCTCATAAAACCTCGCAAGGCTATCATAATTCTTTTTATGTTGTAAGTATTGCCCCAATGCATGCTGAACAGGAGTACTTACACTGAACGTAACGAATTGGTGTATCTTTCTTATCTCAGCAGTCAACGCCTCAGAGGCTACCAGGTAGCCTACTTTCCAACCTGTGGCGTGAAATGTTTTTCCAAAAGAAGAAATAGCCACACTTCGCTTCCTCATCGCTTCAAACTTCAATACACTTTGATGTGTTTTCTCATCAAAAATAATATGTTCATAAACCTCATCGCTGATCACAAGAAGGTTATGTTCTTCAGCCAGTCCTTGTAAGACTATCATATCTTCTTCCGGTAATGTACTTCCCGTTGGATTATGAGGTGTGTTAATGATGATCAGACGGGTTTTACCTGAAATAGTATCCCGAACCTGCTGCCAGTCAATCCGAAAATCCGGATAGGTTAAATTCAGATGAACAGGTATACCTCCTGCTAAACGAATGACCGGATCATAGCTGTCGTAAGAAGGGTCAAATAGTATCACCTCTTCTCCGGGGTGAAGTAACGCCATTATACTCCCAAAAAGGGCTTCTGTAGCTCCGGAAGTGACCGTAATCTCTGTTTCTGCATTAGGTTGATAACCATAGCGATCAGCAGTCATCTTACTGATTACCTGCCTCAGCCAGGGAAGGCCTGCCATAGGAGCATATTGGTTATGCCCTTGTTTCATAGCGTTATCCACCAAAGCGATCAGTTCAGGAGAAACCTCAAAGTCAGGAAAGCCCTGCGATAAGTTAATCGCACCATGATCAGCAGCCAGTTTTGACATGACTGTAAATATATTGGTACCTATGCCCGGAAGTTTAGAGGCTGAATGAATAGTTGATAAGTATTTTAGTAGTGTTTTTGATCATTCCTGACTTACATACTCATTGCGATTGAGTACGCAAATCTTATAGAAGCTCGTGCTTACCAGGATCAAAGGCTTTTTTTTGCCGGCAAAGCCACACGATAATCTACACTCATTTTACCTTTTGAGATGTTCTGCAGTTTGCCCTTTAGCATGCGCCGTTTAAACGGAGTCAAATGATCTGTGAACAGTATTCCTTCAATGTGATCATATTCGTGCTGAATAATACGCGCCTTCATACCATCAAATTCCTCCTCATGCTCATTCCAGTCCACATCAAAATACCGAATACGTAATTTCGCATTTCTCAGCACCTCTTCACGTATGTTAGGTATGCTAAGGCACCCTTCCTCAAAAGGCCACTCTTCCCCGGTTTCTTCCAATATTTCAGGGTTAATGAACACCTTCACGAAATCTTCCATTTCCTTTTCTTCCATGGGCCGGCCATCCACAACGAACATACGAATGCTTTTGCCAATCTGTGGTGCAGCCAGCCCTATGCCATGTGCACCTTCCATGGTCTCAAACATATCTACGCTGAGTTGCTTGACATCAATTTCTCCCGGTGTGATGTCTACCGCCCTTTTCTTCAACACAGGGTCACCATATACTACAATCGGATATATCATATTCTTATGTCGTGCTACGTTGCAAAATAGGTATTATTTGCCCAGAATGTAAAGCTTTTCGTTTAGGACCTACGAGAAGAAACCTTAAAATGGCATGTTCGGGTACTTCCGGCAGCACTTACGCGGTCAGGTTTAGTCTCATTCTAAAAATGTTTGTATCTGGTCTATCGATTTTGATCTAAAAAGGATTGCAAGATAATGGTAGCGCTCAGTTTATCCACATTGGCTTTATTCCGACGATCTTTCTTTTTCACACCAGCCGCAAGCATGGTATCAAATGCCATTTTACTGGTAAAACGTTCATCCACCTGCACGATCGGGATAGCAGGCAACACATGTTCCAGAGACTGGATGACCTTTTTTACAGGTACAGTAGCGTGTGTATCACGGTTCTGCAGATCTTTGGGCATGCCTATTACGATAGTTTCTACAGCCTCTTCAACGCAATATCGTTTGAGGAAATCAAGTAATGTTTTTGTATCAACTGTATCCAACGGCGTAGCTATGATCTGCAAGGGATCAGTCACGGCCACACCCGTTCTTTTTATGCCATAGTCCAACGCGAGAATACGGCCCAATTAATTCAGCGTGATTTTAGACTTTATCGTTTTTTTTACGTCTTGTTCAAGCATCAGCGCTTTAGGGAAAAGTATTTCATTTTCTACTCGCGCGTGGGTAACAAGCTCTTGTTCGAGTGCCTGAAGCTCTGCATACACCACACGGATATGAAGTGGATCAGAAGGTGATGTTTTATAATTATCTGTGATCTTACGAATACCTCTCATTTCATCATCGTGTTCCTCATGCTCTACTGCATACTTATGCAAGGAGTGCTTTTCCATTTTTTGATAGATCTTCGTAACGTTTTCCTTACCCAAAGCACACCTGCATAACATACGAATGTAAGTAAATAGTGTGTCTTCTTCCATATAAATGTGATGGATGAAATCTTCTACGAACATCGGAAAGACCAGCTTAAGGTCTTTGGCAATACCATTATACCTGTGGTCATCAGGCTCGAAACTCTCAATAAGCTGCGTAATGTAGGGTAATTTACGCTTAATAAAAACGTAATGCGTATGCCGAAGGTATTCAAGAATCAGATCTATAGGAAAAGCAGTCAGTTCAATATCTTCATCGCACCGGGTACTTTTCTCCAATTCTTTGATCACCAATGACGTATTTAATCCCTTTTCAAGACATACCTGCTCTAAGGTCTTTTCAGAATAATTGTAAAAATAAATGCCAAAGTAATACAGCACCGAAGCGCTCACATAATTGTGATCTACAATGTCCGTAATTTTTTGGGTGTTCAGGTTACCTTGCATACTTCTTTGCTATACTACGTAAATATACAAAATGATTCTCGAAGAATCATCGAAAAATAACAGTCGAAAGCCTTTAAAAGTAATCTAACAATTGACACCGCACCATCGTTTAAGAGGTATTATTTAACTAAATTAGTGAGTTATATCTTTTGTTATACTATTATATTAATAAAGAAGAGGACTAGTGAAAGAATATAGAAACAGCAATTATCATATCCGCATTCCCATCATCCTGGCAGTAGGTATCGCCGCAGGCATCCTGATCGGAGCCACTTTTACGGATCATCCTACTGTTATTCAAAATGACCTCAGTAAGAGCATGCAAAAATTCAAAGAGGTGCTTACGCTGATAGACCGAAATTATGTAGATGAAGTGAATACGGATGAATTAGTAGAAGGGGCCATCGAACATATGCTTACGAACCTTGACCCTCATAGCGCCTATATACCCGCAGAGGACAAAATCCGGGCTAATGAGGACCTGCAAGGTAATTTTGAAGGGATAGGGATTGAATTCAATATTTTTAAAGATACCATAGTAGTAGTATCACCCTTGAGCGGAGGCCCAAGCGAGGCAGTAGGGATGCAGTCAGGCGACCAGATCATTTATGTGGATGACGAAAATGTAGCAGGTGTAGGATTTACTAACAGAGATGTACAAAAGCATCTCAAAGGCCCGAAAGGTAGTGAAGTAAAAGTAACGGTAAAACGAAGAGGTCAACCTGAGCCTATTGTTTTTAACATTATCCGTGATAAAATTCCCCAACACTCCGTGGATGTGAGTTATATGGTAGACAAAGAGATTGGCTACATCAAAGTAAGTCGATTTTCTGCTACCACTTACGAAGAGTTCAAAATGGAACTCAAAGAATTGAAGAACAACGGAATGAAAAAGCTGATATTAGATCTTCAAGGCAACCCGGGAGGTTATATGAACCATGCCATCAACATGGCCGATGAGTTTTTACCGGACGATCAAAAGATCGTGTACACACTTGGCAAGCAGAAAAGGTTTAACTCACAGGCCAATGCAGAAAGAAAAGGCCTTTTTGAAAAAGGAGATCTTATTGTTTTGGTCAATGAAGGCAGCGCATCAGCATCTGAAATTGTCACCGGTGCGCTGCAAGACAATGACAGGGCCCTCGTGGTGGGCCGGAGATCATTTGGTAAGGGGCTCGTACAGGCGCCGATGGATTTGACGGACGGTTCCGAACTCCGTCTGACCATCTCCAGGTACTATACCCCAAGTGGCCGCTCCATCCAAAAACCATACAATAAAAGAACGGATTATGCCAGTGATATTGCCGAACGATTTAATCATGGAGAGTTCTTCAGCGCGGATAGCGTGAAATTCAATGATTCTTTGAGATACGAGACATCGAGTGGGAGAGCTGTTTATGGTGGCGGTGGTATTATGCCTGATTATTTTGTTCCTTTGGACACTACATTTAACTCTATCTATTTAAACAGGCTGTTCACCAGTAATTCCGTACAGGAGTATACCTTCAAGTATGTAGGTGAAAATAAGGAAAAGCTCAGCGGTATGTCTTATGATCAATTCTACTCAAAATTTACAATAACGGACGCTATGCTCAAAGCCCTGGCGAAAATAGGTGACATAAATGGAGTAACACCTGACTACGCCGATATGGAAGAAAACAAAGAACTCTTTCAGCTGCATGTAAAAGCCCAGGTAGCACGACAGGTTTGGGATAACGCAGGTTTTTATCCTATTTTTAATAAGACCAACGAGATCCTTCAGCAAGCTGTTAAGTTGTTTGACAAAGCTCAGCAGCTGGATCGAAGCAAAATGTAGTATGTATTACCATAAGCTAGGCCAACTACCTCCCAAAAGACACATCCAGTTCAGGCAGCCGGATGATAGCCTGTATAAAGAAGAATTAGTGAGTTCCAGGGGTTTTTCCGGTATATATTCCAACCTATATCATATCTATGCTCCCACAAAGATCAAAGGACTGGACGGATCGGTGCGATTTGGTAGCGAGATCGTGAGTCAATATGAGTTAAAACAAACTCACCTGGATACCTCGAAAATCGGTATCACCGGCAAGGACTATCTCACAGCGCGAAAAGAACTCCTGAAAAATAATGATGTAACGCTCTCTCTATGTATTCCTGAAATCAGGGACATGGAATACTATTATAAAAATGCCGAAGGAGATGAGGTGATCTACCTGCACGACGGATCAGGCTATCTCTATTCACAATTTGGCAAACTGGAAGTAAAAAAAGGAGATTATGTGGTTATCCCTCGTACAGTTATCTACAGGTTTGAGTTCAAAGAAGGTCCATTAAAACTGTTAATAGTAGAATCCGCGTCACCCATTGAAACTCCCAAAAGGTATCGCAACGAGCTGGGTCAGCTATTGGAGCACGCACCTTTTTGCGAGCGGGACATACGTCCACCTTCGGAATTGGTAACCGAAACAGACCTTGGAGAGTATCCAATGAAGATCAAAAAACAAGGCTATTTACATCATTATGTTTACGAACATAGTCCTTTTGACCTGGTGGGCTGGGATGGATATTTATGGCCATATGCTTTTTCAATCCACGATTTCGAACCCATTACAGGACGCATCCATCAGCCTCCTCCTGTACATCAAACTTTTCAGGCACATAATTTTGTGATCTGTTCGTTTGTTCCAAGGCTCTTTGATTACCATCCTTTGGCTATCCCGGCTCCATACAATCATTCTAACATTGATTCGGATGAGGTATTGTATTATGCGGAAGGGGACTTCATGAGTCGTAAAGGCATTGACCGCGGATCATTTACCTTGCATCCCGGAGGTATTCCACATGGCCCGCACCCGGGTACAGTAGAAAAAAGTATTGGTGCTAAAGAGACCCATGAACTGGCTGTAATGGTAGATACATTTAAACCACTGTTCCTCACCCAGGACGCGCTGGAGTTTGTGGATGAACACTACCCTATGAGCTGGACCCACTAATGGTTTCGCTTTTTTAAGTATTTCCTTGATCTTTGATGCTTATGGAGATCATTTTTTTACTCGCAGGATTAATAGTAGGCGGAATAGCCGCATGGTTTGCAGCCAGAAACAAGTTTCAGGGTGAGTCACAGGAGTATAAAACACAACTAGAAGTAGAGAAAGACCGTGCAGGGCAATTAAAAACAGATCTGGACGGTGTGAAACAGAAGTTAGAAAAAGAGAGGGGGTCAATACTACAGCTTAATAACACCCTGGCCACCACTGAAGCCGACTACCGGAACCTTCAGGAAAAATTAGCAGATCAAAAGCAGGAAGTTGAAAAACTGCGTGAAAAATTTTCCCTGGAGTTTAAAAATCTGGCCAACGAGATATTTGAGGAGAAAAGTAAAAAATTTACCGATCAAAATAAGGTAAATCTTTCTGAGCTACTCAATCCGCTGAAAGAACGCATCACAGAATTTGAGAAAAAAGTAGAAACCAATAGCAAGGAAAGCCTGGAGCAAAGCACTGCATTGAGAGAGCAACTTAAAGGGTTGAAAGAACTCAATCAGCAGATGACCAAAGAAGCTGAAAACCTCACCAAAGCCCTTAAAGGGGATACCAAAGCGCAAGGTAGCTGGGGGGAGTTTATCCTGGAAAGTATCCTGGAAAAATCCGGACTGGAAAAAGGCAGGGAGTATATGGTGCAGGAGTCATTTACAAACGAAGAAGGGCGCAGGCTTCAGCCGGATGTAATCGTGCACCTGCCGGATAATAAAAATATAGTGATCGACTCAAAAGTATCCCTGATAGGCTATGAACGATACGTAAATGCAGAAGGTGAAGACAAAGAGGTGAACTTAAAAGCCCATATTCTATCCATAAGAAGCCATATTAAAGGGCTCCATGAGAAAAACTACCAACAACTTCACGGTGTAAAAGGGTTGGATTTTGTGCTAATGTTTATTCCTATCGAACCGGCGTTCAGCCTGGCCGTGCAAATGGATAGTGAGCTTTTTAATGATGCATATGAAAAAAACATAGTCATTGTCAGCCCTACCACCTTGATTGCTACACTACGTACCATTTCCAACATCTGGAAAAATGAATATCAAAGCCAGAATGCTCTGGAAATTGCGCGGCAAGGAGGCAATCTATATGACAAGTTTGTCGCTTTTACGGAAGACCTCGTAAAAGTGGGAAACAGTCTGGACGGCACACAACGTATCTATCGTGAAGCCATGAAAAAACTTTATGAAGGTAAGGGCAACCTGGTGAACCGGGCCCAAACGATCAAAGATCTCGGAGCAAAGGCCAGTAAATCATTGGACCAGAAGCTATTGGACAGGGCAAATGATGAAGCCTGAAAAACTAATTTCAGTTTAACGATACGATCCGGTTTCAAGAAATCTTTTTTAGATATATCAAAACCATTCTAATCTTTACCTTTGCTAAAATTTAGTGCATGAGGATTACAGCAGACAATAAACTAAAAAAACTGATCCTGGTAGGAGACCGGGTTTTGATCAAGCCGAAAAAAGAAACTGAAAGAACAAGCCGCGGCTTGTTTTTACCTCCGGGAGTGCAGGAGAAAGAGAAGATACAGAGCGGCTACATCATAAAAACCGGCCCCGGGTACCCTCTCCCCTTACCGTCTGATGAAGATGAAATATGGAAAGGTAAAGAAGAACAGATCAAATACATTCCATTACAAGCGGAAGAAGGTGACCTGGCTATTTTTCTTCAGAAAGGAGCTATAGAAGTAGTATATGAAGAAGAAAAATATTTCATTGTGCCACAGGCTTCGATCCTTATGCTGGAAAGAGAAGACGACTTAATATAATATGAAGGGTCTCTCTTTCAACGCAATGCGCGTAGGCTTGAAATATCGCCTCATCAACTTTGGGGATGTCTATGAATTTGAAGTAATCAAGTCATTAGAAAGTGACAATTTTAAACTGAAAGATCTGACCACATTAGAAACATACCAGCTCCACGACCTGGTAGCTTTTGGCAGAGGAAAGGATTTTGAGATCCGAGAAATACACTAATTATTTCTTCACGATATCACAGGCACAACGAAACCCCAGTACAACGCTGGGCTTGGTGTATTCAAAACGAATATAAGCTGAAGACCTTTCATAAGTACTGGACCAGTTCCCTCCCATAGCTATACCTTTTTCAGCAGTCATTTCCGATACATTCCCTCTCAGGTCACTCACTCCTCCGGAAGAAAGTGATTTTCTTGGCCCCTGCCCTATACCCAGGTAAGGTTTGAATTCGTAGTCTTCCGTTGTATCCAGATTTTCAAATAGTAACACTATATTCCTCTTATAAAAGTCTATGATAGATCTTTTAAGTTGGGATATTGACAACTCAGAGCCTGATAATTCTTTGATCTCGACAAGGTTAGAGCGAGGAAATTTCATCTTATCCAGGTCATCATGACCATCCGGTAATTGAAAGGAAAGAGACCTTTGCGCCACCCTATGCCACTCGGAAGGTGTGGGCAAACGATAACGTACTTTTAGATCGGTCATTTTTCGATTCACGATCTTTGAGCGCCAATCACAATACGCCTTAGCCTGATCATAAGTTATACCTACTACCGGAAAATTCTGAAAGCCAAGACTTCTGAGATAACTTTTGGAAAAGGCCATGGCCAGATCGCCGTCATACACTTGCTCCCAGATAGTGGTATCCGGAAGTGCTGATTCATAAGACGCCTGGCCAGAGCTACGTTTAAGGTCTTGCAAGTATTCCAGCCAATGAACGTTAGTGATCTCAGTCTGGTCAATAAAGACGGACTCCACCTGGATAATACCAGGAGGCAGACCCTGACCCTTTGTCAACGACCATAGTAATAAGCATGCTACGCTAAGTTTAACGCTTAGCATGCAGAGCAAACTGTTTTGCGAAATAGGTAAGTATAATGTCTGCGCCCGCGCGTTTGATACTTAGTAGTACTTCATTCATAACCTGCTCTTTATCAAGCCACCCCTTTTCAGATGCCGCCGCCACCATAGCGTATTCTCCACTTACATTGTATGCCGCCACCGGAACATCGCTGTTTTCTTTCAGCAGTTTTATAATGTCTAAATACGACAACGCCGGTTTCACCATTAAAAAATCTGCCCCCTCTTCCATATCCAACTGAGCCTCTATCAGGGCTTCGCGCTGGTTAGCAGGGTCCATCTGGTATGTTTTTTTGTCACCACTCTTAGGAGCTGAATCCAGTGCATCACGAAATGGACCGTAAAAGGCGCTGGCATACTTGGCAGTGTATGACATAATGGACACTTCTTTAAAGCCATTTCTGTCGAGGCAATCCCTCAGATAGCCTACTCTGCCATCCATCATATCCGAAGGGCCTATAATGTCAATGCCTGTCCCGGCCTGAGCAAGTGCCATATCACCCAACACTTCCAATGTCTCATCATTAAGTATTGCCCCATTTTCATCTACGATGCCATCATGCCCATCGGTACTGTAAGGGTCCATAGCTACATCCGTCATGATACAGGCTTCCGGGAAGCTTTGCTTGATCTGCTTAAGTGCTTTTAAATAAAAGAAGTCCTGGTTTTTAGAACGTGTGGCCATTTTATCCTTATGCTTTTCCTCTACTACCGGAAAAATATCAAAGGCTTTAATACCAAGCTTCAGACATTCTTCTATCTCTTTAAGCATGGGTTCAATACCCAGCCGGTAAATTCCGGGCATAGAAGCCACTTCAATGGCACCTTTAGGCTGTTCCAATAAAAAAAGTGGGAAAATCAGGTCATCGGTGGTAATATGGTGCTCCTGTACAAGTTCACGAATACTCCGTGATTTTCTATTTCTACGTGGTCGGATCAGCATGCAGTTTTTTACTCAAAGATAAGAGTGTGCTAACTACCCCGGTAATAAATTCAAGGGAATCTCATCAGGATCATAGATCTTTGGAAACCGGCGGATACCAAACCTTAGCGTCACCAGCAGGAAAAAGAAGGCAATGACAGTAAGAAAGATAGTTATTATCTCATTCAAGTTAAAAAAGAAATATAAAATAAGGCATGATACAATGACACCGGTGAAAGTCAGAAGCTTCGTAAAATAGTTAAGAGGCTTAACACCGAAGTAATAGCGGGCCTTACTTTTTTCTCTCAAATGTAAATGTAGCACCCGAATAAAGGAACTATAGTGATTATCCTGTGTCATCAGTTGTCCATGTCCGTCAAAATTTTTCATGGTAATAAATATGGGCTTACCGTCTTCGATGTTAAGCGTACATGAATAATTCTCTGAAAACAGTAACCCATCGGGACTGCTTAGCCATACTCCAACTACTTTGGCGTAGGGAATGGTTAACTTATAATCATCAAGATGAAAATCTAAAGCATTTTCTTTCAGCACCATACGCCTGGGCTCACTGTCCGCAGATAACCTATACGTATATTCCATGTATTAGGACACTGATATCAAATGAACTTTACGGCGAGTGGATATTTGTAGAAATCTCCTTTTTCAATGGCCATAGCGGCCAATACTACAAATATCAAATTAATGATTGGGAGTATAATTAAAAACAGAATACCTACCATTAAAATGATAGTGATCACCGCAAAAACCATTAAAATGGTAAAAGTAATCTGAAAATTCAGGGATTCACGAGCGTGCTCCCTGACAAATTCTGATTCATCTTTCTTTGACACATAAACTACCAGCGGCACAATTATATTACCAAAAGGTATAATGTACCCTGCCAGGCTACCAAGATGAGCGATAAGCGCCCACTGCTTTTCATTTATTGCTGTTTGTTCCATAAATACCAACACAGACTGGCATTGAATTTAAGACCTTTTTTCGAAATCCGCTATAGTTCTTTCAATAATATCACAACATTCATGAAGCTGCTCTTCCGTCATAACCAGCGGGGGGGCGAAACGAATGATGTTACCATGTGTAGGTTTAGCCAATAAACCGTTCTCTTTCAGGGAGACACAGATATCCCAGGCAGTAGAACTGTCCGGGTGGTCGTTAATAACAATGGCGTTAAGTAATCCCTTCCCTCGTACAAGGGTAATTAACTCAGTAGTTTCTATGAACTTATTCATTCGCTCACGAAATAACTGTCCCAGTTTCCTGGCATTGACCATCAATTCTTCATCAGACACCACCTTCAATGCCTCAATAGCCACTGCTCCGGCGATGGGATTACCACCGAAGGTCGACCCATGTGTTCCGGGTGTAATTACTTCCATAACAGTGTCATCTGCCAACACGGCAGATACCGGATAGACCCCTCCGGAGAGTGCTTTACCCAGGATGAGTACGTCTGGTCTTGTATAAGACTCTTTTCGCTCACATGTGGTGGTACAGTTGCAGTCCCCGCAAATCGCCAACATACTTCCGGTACGGGCTATGCCGGTCTGGATTTCGTCAGCCATAAACAGTGCGTTGTATTTCTTGCAGAGTGATGCTACTTCAGGAATAAAATCTTTGTTAGGTACGTTTACTCCCGCTTCTCCTTGTATAGGCTCTACCAAAACACCTACCACATTTTCCTGTTGTAGTGCTTCCTCCAGCGCCTGAAGGTCATTGTAAGTTACTTTTGTAAAACCATGTGTAAAAGGGCCAAAGTTCTTTTTGGCAACAGCGTCGCTGGAAAATGATATGATGGTAGTAGTTCTTCCATGAAAATTTTGATCAAATACAATGATAATCCCTTTGTTTTCGGGTACTCCTTTACGCTCATAGCCCCACTTCCTGCATATTTTCAATGCTGTTTCCACAGCTTCAGCGCCGGTATTCATTGGTAATACCTTATCAAAACCAAAGTATTGAGTGATATATTTTTCATAATTGCCCAGCACATCATTGTAAAATGCCCTGGAGGTAAGTGTCAGTTTATCTGCCTGATCTTTTAATGCTTTGATGATCTTTGGATGACAGTGACCTTGATTAACAGCGCTATAAGCAGAAAGGAAATCATAATATCGCTTACCTTCCACATCCCAAACGTACACACCTTCCCCTTTGGCAAGTACTACAGGCAATGGATGATAATTATGTGCACCATGTTTATTCTCCAAGTCGATAGCCTCCTGGCCGGATGTACGTAACTCTACCATTGTCTTTGTTTATTTAAATGAAATATTGTAAACGACAAAAGTAACCAAAATAGCCCATTTTGATGACGTCGATCATTAATACTTAACGATTTATTGCTTGCCTTTGAGTTGAGCATCAGGAGTCTTTGCATTGACCATTCTTATCCATTTATGGTTGAAATGAATGTGCGGTCATGTATTTTTGGCGAAAAACAGGAATGGAAATAAGAATTTACCGGATGAACTCAAATGATTGCCACATCACTTTCTCAACCCTGCCTGACATAACAGCCAGCTTAATCATCCGTTAATGACATCTCCAATAGTTTAAAAATGGCAAAAAGAAGTCTTAAAAAACGTATCAAATACAGCTTGATCTTTGCGTTTGTTAAAACACTTATCGCGCTGGCTAATTTTTTTCCTCGTACATGGGTAATGAAATTCTCGGGCCGACTCGGCCGGCTTGCCTTTCGCCTGATGAAAAAACCATCACAAATAACTACTGATAACCTGGCTTCTGTATATGGGAGTGAGATGAGCAAAGATGAAATTCATAACCTGGGAAAAAAGGTATTTGAAATGATCGGAAAAAATGCCAGTGATATTATTCGAGGTTTATCAGTAAAAGACTACACTTCGTTAGAAAAGTTCACTGTCATAGAAGGTCAGGAGCACCTGGACAAGGCCTACGCCAGGGGTAAGGGAGTCATTGCATTAACAGCACATTATGGCGCTTTTGAATTTACGGCTACATACCTTGGGCTTAAAGGATATCAACCACTGGTCATAGGAACAGCGTTAAAAGACAAGCGATTGAATAAGCTGTTAGTGGAAAACCGAACCTCCAGGGGCGGCATTGCCATTGAAAGAGGTAAGGAGACCGTAAAAGTAATCAAAGGGCTAAAATCCGGGGGTGTCTTAATTATATTGATCGACCAGGACACAAAAGTAAAAAGTGAATTTGTAGACTTTATGGGAAGAAAAGCTTCCACCCCCATAGGAGGCACCCTGATGGCGCTTAAAACCGGAGCGGCAGTGGTACCTATGTATGTCTCTCTACAGGCTGACTACAAACAAAAGATCCGCTTTTTACCAGAAGTAGAATTGCAAACTACTGGCGATATGGATCGTGACCTTGTTGTTAATACACAACGACTTACTACCGTTACAGAAGAAATCATAAGAGAAGACCCGTCGCAGTGGGTATGGATGCATAGACGTTGGAAGACCAGACCTCCGTCAGAAACACAAGCATGAAACTCGAGGTCGGCATTGTCTTTATCTTTCAATCGTCAGTGAAGATAACGGTTAACCGATAATAAAGTCGGCAGTAAGTAGTAATCAGTCGGCAATCTATTTTGCCTACTGCCTTTTGCTTACTGCCCACTCTTCGTTAACCTGGTTCCAAGCCATTTGAGAGGACAGGTTTTCAATTATTTCATTAAGCCCTTTGAATATTAAAACACTTTTAACGATATTTGCAGACCCAAAAAAGAAAAGACGCATTAATTATATATAGAAATGTCAAGAGTTTGCCAAATCACCGGAAAGAGAGCGAGGGTAGGAAATAATGTTTCTCATGCAAACAACAAAACCAAAAGGAGATTTTATCCTAATCTTCAAAAGAAGAGGTTTTATATTCCTGAAGAAGATAAATGGATCACATTAAAAGTGTCTACTTCTGCTATTCGTACCATCAATAAAAACGGGATTAGCGCTGTTTTGAAAAAGGCCAAAGCAAGTGGAAATATCTTAGTATAACGCATTAATTATATTCAATCATGGCAAAGAAAGGAAACAGAGTACAGGTTATACTGGAATGTACTGAGCATAAAGAAAGTGGCATGCCGGGTACTTCAAGATATATAAGTACTAAAAACAGGAAGAACACTCCTGACCGCCTGGAAATGAAAAAGTACAATCCGATTTTGAAGAAATATACTGTTCATAAAGAAATTAAATAACTATGGCTAAGAAAGTAGTAGCTACCCTTCAAAAGGGAGGAAAAAATTTCGCTAAAGTGATCAAGGCGGTCAAGTCCGAAAAAACCGGAGCTTACACCTTCAGAGAAGAAATGGTGCCCCTGGATCAAGTTAAAGAAGCGTTGGCCAAAAGTTAAGGGTCAACTTGCAATGCATAAAGTGTAGTCCCATTCGTTGTACGAATGGGATTTTTTGTTTTAGCCATAATTTAGCTTTTAGTATGTGAGATAATTAGCTCCTTTGGCATTATTCGACATTATTACAAGTAGCTAAAGTGGTTTATACTTTACATGAAAAATTAAAATTTTCGCAGATATTTGCGGACTATACCAACAAATAAATTATGGGGCTACTCGGCGGATTGTTCTCAAAAGAGAAAAAAGAGTCCTTAGACAAAGGGCTGGAAAAAACAAAGCAGAGCTTTTTCGGAAAGCTAGGTAAAGCTGTAATAGGTAAATCCAAAGTAGATGATGAAGTACTTGACCAACTGGAAGAGGTGCTAATTACCTCAGATGTTGGGGTAAATACTACCATCAAGATCATAGGGAGAATAGAGGAACGGGTAGCGAAAGATAAATATCTGGGCGTTGACGAACTGAATATCATCCTACGAGAAGAAATAGCCGGTTTGCTGGAAGAAAATAATATTGGAAATGCAGCAGAATTCTCCATACCAGAAGGTAAAAAACCCTATGTACTCATGGTAGTAGGTGTAAACGGCGTAGGGAAAACTACAACCATCGGAAAACTTTCTGCCCAGTTAAAAGCAAATGGTCTTAACGTTGTGCTGGGTGCAGCAGACACTTTCCGGGCTGCTGCTGTAGACCAGATCAAACTTTGGGGAGAACGTGTTGGTGTACCCGTCATAGCAAAAGGAATGAATACAGACCCCTCAGCCGTCGCCTTTGATGCGGTGAAATATGGAGTGGAAAACAATGCTGACGTAGTGATCATTGATACTGCTGGCCGTCTACACACCAAAGTCAACTTGATGAACGAGTTATCGAAGATCAAACGGGTAATGCAAAAATTTATAGAAGAAGCTCCTCATGAGATAATGCTTGTACTGGACGGAAGTACAGGTCAAAATGCTGCCATTCAGGCACGGGAATTTACCAAAGCCACAGACGTTACATCGTTGGCCATCACCAAACTGGATGGCACGGCAAAAGGCGGTGTAGTAATAGGCATCTCTGATGAATTTAAAATTCCTGTAAAGTATATAGGCGTAGGAGAGCAGGTGAATGACCTTCAGGTATTCAATAAAATGGAATTCGTTGATTCCTTTTTTAAGTAAGACAGAAAATCTTATGGCGTATTCTTAAACATTCACTAAGTGCCTTCTCTTAAAGAACTTGAAAGAGGTGTCATGAATATTCGCACAGTTAGAGCAAGTTACCTTCAATTTTTCACTACTAAAAACCTATCTCTGATCACTACTTCTTCCAGTCGGACCTCCAGAAAATAGATGCCTTCCGCAAGCTGATCGGTTCTGATCATCAACGTTTGTCTATCAACCTCTTTTTCAAGTGCCTGGTCGGTCCCATCAATAAAAGATAATGCCACATTCGCTTTGGTAAGGTCATAAGAGGTAACGACCCGCAGGATGTCAGTAACCGGATTTGGATAGATCTTGTAAAAGCCATTGCTATTCACCAGCACCCTAATAATCTCAGAGTCAGAAAACTGACCGTCAAAATCAACTTGACGCAAACGGTAATAGTTTACAGCTGCATTAGGCTGTTGATCTATATAAGAATAGTTGATCTGCTCATAAGCTGTACCATTCCCTTTTACAATACCTCTGTCAGTAAAATGAATTCCGCGATCAGAATGCTGAATAATAAAATAATCATTGTTTAACTCTGAAGCAGTGGCCCATTCGAGTTCCACCTTGTTCTCAAAGGGATATCCAGAAAAGTGGATGAGTTCAACAGGAAGCACATTGCTTTCCACCCCTATCAGCTCCATATCAAAGCTAAGGTCAGAGCTTGTTATGTTTGCCTGGTGAACCTCTACGGCAATGACGTTTGTCCCTGCGATGAGGTTTGCACTGCTGACATTGAAGGAAAGGTAGTTATCTTCATCTGTGCCTTCAATGGTCGTTGAAGCCAATGTGGTAAAAGATATTGTTCCGGTAGGCATATTATTTCTTAAAACTTCATTTCCATTGACGTAAATAATCACTCCATCATCTCTAAGAATATTCACTGTCAAGGACTGATAGATGGATGGGTCTATCACATTGATGGACTTTCTGAAGTAGGTTGTCTCATGTTTGTTGTTAGTATTACCTCCAAAACTTATTGTTGTAGTCTCATCACCATCTCCATATCCTAATTGCGCAACTCCTGTAGACCAACTGGCATCATTAAATAACACACCTGTCCATGCCGTACCCTGATTGGAACCATCGTCCATATAATTCCATGTATCTCCCTTGTTTATCAGCGCATTACCAAAAACGCCCGTAAGTTCCAGGTCAAAGCTCAGATCAGAGCTGGTAACATTAGCCTGGTGAACTTCTACGGCTATATAATTAGTTCCAGCAGATAGAATACTTGGATTTAATGAGGTTTCAAAAAATTGATCTTCCGGACTCCCTCCAATAGCCGTTGACGCCAGGGTGTTAAAGCTTATCGTCCCGGCAGGCATATTCTGACGATCAACCTCGGTTCCATTTATATAGACAACAGCACCATCGTCTCTTAATAATCTAAGCAACACAGATGAATAGCCATTTGGATCCTCCACATAAAAGCTCTTCCTGAAATAGGTAGTTTCATGCTTATTATTAGTGTTAGCGCCAAAGCTTACCGTAGTGGTCTCATCCCCATCTCCATACCCCAACTGTGCCTGACCCGTGGACCAACCAAAATCATTGAATGATGTTCCAACCCATACCGTACCCTGATTGGAACCATCGTCCAGGTATCGCCACGCAGAACCCTGGTAGATGAATTTTTGGTCTGTAGGCAGTGAGCTAATACCAGTTCCCGATTGAGGACAGGTACCACACCCCGTAATAGTGATCTGTGAACATAGCTGGTCAGATGAGGCTCCATTAAAATACCAGATAGCATCTGTTATAGCCACAGTTCCCGTTCCGCATAATTGTGCATCCGTATGATCTATATATATATCATCGGAAGACGTTGTGGTATTAAATAAAAGCGTCTCGCTATCTCCAGATAAAACAAAGTCGTCATTGCAGGAAAAAGTAGCCCCACTGCTGATCTCTAATCGTCCAATGTTGATAATATCATCATAGGCAGTCGTGGTTGCCAAGGTACCCAATACCAGTGTAGAGCCTCCTATCATCAATCGAACTGCTGAGGACAAAACTCCTCCACTATTAACTGTGATATTTCCGATCTGATAAAAAGCTGCTATACCAGAACCATTGAATGTACCCACATTAGCCCTTCCCAACCCATTGGGGCTAATGCCTGCAAACCCATTGTTATTGGTAGCGTTGATAAGGACAGTATGTCCATTCAGAATCACAACATTATCATTTCTGCCGGGTATGCCTGCCGCCGGCCCGGATCCGTCGGAGCTTGTTGTCCAACTATCTGCCTCATTCCAATTTCTGGGTAATGCTGCTCCATTTCTACTATAATAGGTACTTTGAGCTAACAGTGAAACACAATTCAATAGCAGGAAAAGTATCCATAAAGACCGTTTAAAAAATAGACAATGCATAGTGTGTTCGGTTTGGGTGTTATGAATTAATACATTATACACTATGAGGTAATCAGAAATCGAAAGAAATATTGTATTTTTCCGTAAAAACATAATTTTTTTAACCAATTATGTAATTAATCAATTAAAATCAGCTCTCAAGGCTTGATAATTACGTTAAGTTCGTCCACTTACACATAGCACGACATAACAATCTTATTGAAGGAACATAGGACAATCCAGGGTAATTGATAAGCGCATTTCTGCGCACTATCCTTACTTATCCACTGGCTTAATGGCTTCCAGCACTGATCCCGGCTGCTTACGTAGTGGTATCCTGAACATGATCCAGTAATTGAAATCCCAGGCACTACGCTGGTCTGCTCTTCCGTAACCAGGAATGTCATGGGGTATGAGTTCATTACGCTCAAAAGTATCCACACCAAATTTAAAACGTGCGGTATATCCCATCCACAGGTTTTTCCAGATTTTCACTTTGAGCCCGGTCACCATCTCATACCAATCGGCCTGTAAGCCGCTATTAGATATAGCTAACTGGTCATTATCAAAAAAACCACTGGCAGAAGTATAGGTAAGTTCGTCATCAAATGAAGCTCTTGCATATCGTAAGCCAAAAAACAAAGCATTTTTTTCAGGGTCTTTTTTGAGGAAATTTATTTCAGGGCCAAAACGAAAGTAACTCCCTTCTACCGAATAAACAGAATTGGCGCCACCAGCTCTTGTCCTTTCAAAAAGTCCCCACTCCACATTCCAAAAGTACCGGTAAAAGTCAATATCAGCGATGAAGGTGAGCTCAGTCAGGTTACTATTAGCTGAGGTCCGAATTATATTAATCACCCCGGTGCCTAAACGGACCCCGGTAGGCTTGAATTTTCCCTTTACAGAATCCGGATGAATAACCGGTGCATCTTGTGAAAAAGCACATGTAGCTCCTGCCAGTACTAACAGGCTAATGAAAAATCCGGATATCTTCATCTATGGCTTCTATTAAGGTGTTGTTAACAACAACAAGTGAATCAAAGTCGTTACGGCCCTCCCGGAGATTTGAGAATAATACCTCTACGCCACAATCTTCGGAGATAAGCCTGGAGCTACTGTTATAGGTAAGCGCAAGTGTATCTATTCCAAATTCTGTTTGGAAGACAAACGTTACTGAATCGGTCAATACATTTACCGGTAAGAATACAGTAGAAAAAAAAGTAGTATCGGCCAGCAACACACTATCAGAGCCTAAAACGACTATCCGCTCAATATCTACGGTGTCTTGCCCCCCTCCTTCTGACTGATAAAACTTAAGATTTACAAAGTCAGTGGTACTACGAACGCAATCCGGATCATCCAGGCATGATATGAGGCCTATACAGCCTGCAAAAAAAAGTGCTATTACAGTGTTTTTCATTAGAAAGGCACAAATATAAACATTGCTTTATGAATCATATGGTATTGAATGAACATCCATTCGCTATTGACATTTGCTATCACTAATTTTGTGCCACAAATATGAAGTGGCGCTGTGAAAACAAAGGGTAGAAAAAAAGAAAAAGTTAATATTGTCACACTCGGTTGTTCTAAAAACCTGGTGGACTCTGAGGTAATGCTAACCCAGCTGAAAGGGAATGACGTAAATGCCGAGCACGAATCACAAAAAGACGATGCAAATGTAGTTATTGTCAACACCTGTGGGTTTATAGATAATGCCAAGCAAGAATCCATTGACACGATTCTAAGGTATGCCGATGCAAAGGAAGAAGGGTTAATTGAAAAGTTGTACGTTACAGGATGCCTTTCACAACGCTATAAAGATGATCTGGAGAGTGAAATACCCCAGGTAGATGCATTTTTCGGAACAATGGAACTTCCGTTGCTTCTCAAAAAGTTTAACGCGGATTACAAAAATGAGTTGGTTGGAGAAAGGATACTGACCACTTCCAACCACTATGCTTATCTAAAAATAGCAGAAGGGTGTGACCGGCCTTGTTCTTTTTGTGCCATACCTCTGATGCGCGGAAAACATGTTTCCAAACCTATAGAACAGCTAGTGACTGAAGCAAGTAACCTGGCCAGAAATGGTGTGAAAGAGCTGCTTTTGATCGCCCAGGATTCTACCTACTATGGCCTGGACATATATAAGAAAAGAAACCTGGCGGAACTCCTCAAGCATCTCTCTGACATTGAGGGCATAGAGTGGATCAGACTTCATTATGCCTTTCCTACTGGTTTTCCGCTGGATATTTTAAAGGTGATGGCTGAAAGAAGTAATATATGCAACTACCTGGACATGCCTTTACAGCATGGATCGACCAAAATTCTAAAGCATATGAGAAGAGGTACTACCCGTGAAAAACAAGAGGAGCTTATTCAGACCATTCGCGATACTGTGCCAGGTATAGCTATACGTAGCACGCTTATTGCCGGATATCCGGGAGAAACAGAAGCAGATTTTGAAGAAATGGCCGGTTTCGTGGAAAGGTCCAGGTTTGAACGGCTGGGAATATTCAGCTATAGCCATGAAGAGCAGACCCATGCCCATAACTTTGAAGATGATGTACCTGAAGAAGTAAAGCAGGACCGGGCCAACCAGATCATGCAGCTGCAGGAAGGCATTTCATATGACATTAATCAAACCCGGATAGGACACACCTATAAAGTACTCGTAGACCGGAAAGAAGGTGGCCGTTTCATAGGCCGTACAGAATTCGACTCTCCTGAGGTTGACAATGAAGTAATTATAGAAACAAAAAATACTCACCTCAGGCTTGGCGATTTCGTTAATGTAAAGATCAGGGATGCAACAGAATTTGATCTATATGGCGAACCGATATTGTAATTTTTTGAACCTTGAAGTCAGGAATGCAGTTTAACACTTGTACTCAAAAATGTTAGTGTTACTATGGCGATAGAAAAGGTTGACCTGCAAAAAACAAAGCGCTTTGGCAAGCTGTTCCTGGACTATTTGGAGGGGAAAGCCGAGCTTAGAGAGTTCTATGGAGGCACCCCTGAAATCGAGAGTTTCAAAGCACAGATCGCCAACAAAAAGTTTGCTGCAGAAAAACGTAAAATACTCTGTCAGACCCTGGAGGAGCAGTATGACAAGCTCCCTGTTACCGATCATGTAAAAAAGAATCTCCAGCTGCTAGCAGAGGAAAATACCTATACTATCACCACCGGCCACCAACTCAACCTTTTTACCGGACCTCTTTATTTTATTTATAAAATCGTCACCGTCATCAATACGTGCCGCGAATTATCAGCGGCATATCCTGATCATAATTTCGTTCCGGTATACTGGATGGCCTCAGAAGATCATGATTTTGAAGAGATCAACCATTTTCGCTTCAACGAAAAAAAATATACATGGAATACAGACCAGAGTGGTGCGGTAGGCCATTTCGACTTGAGTACCTTCCAGAATTTTATCGACGCTATACCGGGAGTTCCTGATTTTTTCAAAAAAGCTTATAAAGAACAAAGCCTTGCTGATGCAGCCAGAAACTATGTAAATCATCTTTTTGGTGACTACGGCATAATCGTAGTAGATGCAGACAGACGCGAGTTAAAACAACAGATCTCTGACGTTATGACGGACGACCTGTTCCATCATACATCCAAGAGGCTTGTAGACGAGCAATCTGAAAAAATCAATAACCTTGGCTATAAAACACAGGTATCTGCACGAAGTATTAACTTTTTCTACCTGGCAGAGCAGCTGAGAGAGCGTATAGAGGTAAAGGGTGAGAAGTATGAGGTATTAAATTCGGCATTGACACTAGATAAAAAAGAACTCGTGTCATTGATCCAAAAAGAGCCTGAAAAACTGAGCCCTAACGTTATTCTAAGACCACTATACCAGGAAAAGATATTGCCTAACCTGGCGTACATAGGAGGCCCGGCCGAAGTAGCCTACTGGATGCAATTGAAAACGGTATTCGATCACTATGAGGAAGCTTTCCCCATTTTAATGCCCAGAAACTTCGGACTGGTAGTACCTGCCTATGTCCGGAAAAAATGGGATAAGATCGGTTTTGAAACCGCTGAATTATTTACGGAAAAACATCAACTCCTGGCAAAAACTGCCACAAAATATGCTGATCATAAGATATATCTTAACGGACAGGTAAAAGAAGTCCTGGATCTATTTAACAGCATCAAAGAACAAGCACAAATCATCGATCCAACGTTAATGGATCATGTGGAAGCTCAACAAGCTAAGGCAAAGCACAGCCTGGAGGTAATTGAAAAGAAATTCATCCGCGCTGAAAAAAGACAACAATCGGATAAACTTCGACAAATGGAATCGGTTCTGGACCACCTTTTCCCAAATGGCAGCCTACAGGAACGGACAAATAATTTTCTCGATTTTTATTTGGAAAATACTGCATTCATCGCCCAATTAATTACGTATTTTGACCCGTTTGATTACAGGTTTTACGTAATGGATAATGGTGGATAAGCAGGTATTGCGCAAAGTATATCTTGAAAAGCGCTTGTTTCTATCAAAAGACGAATTTCTGAGCAGAAATGAATCGCTCGTAGTTACTTTCAATAAGAATGTTTCCCTTGCAGGTGTGTCATGTATTCATTTGTTTCTCCCGATTGAACGTAAAAAAGAGGTCGATACATGGTCTTTGATGAACCATACACGCAAAGCTCACCCGGACATGCGCTTTATGACCTCCAGAACACTGCCTGATGGACAGTTGGCACATTATGAGATCAATGCCAATACTCAGTTTAAAACGAATAAATGGGGCATCCCGGAACCGGTAGATGCCGTGATGGCTGACCCGGATGAAATTGATATGGTACTCATTCCCTTAGTCACTTTTGATAAAAACGGGCACCGTATTGGCTATGGAAAAGGATATTATGATCGTTTTCTGGTGAAAACTCCTCACGTAAAGAAGGTAGGATTAACGTTAGCACCGCCATTGGATATAATAGATTATACAGATCAACACGATATTCAAATGGACGCCTGTGTAAGTCCTTTTAAATTATATGAATTTTAAAGTCATGATAAAAACACTCATTTGTTCAATAGGTATTTTCGTCAGCCTGAGCATCCAGGCACAAGAAAAAATCAACCCGGTAATTAAAAACTTCGGTGGCATATACGATATACCGGAAGCAACGGTAAAAGCTGACCCTGAGGCTGAATATAAGGTGATCATAGATGTAGTGTCCGGAGCAAGCGATCCCAAGGAAATAGCCTGGGGATTAAAGAATGTGGCACGTATGATCAATTTGCATGCGGTGAGCGGCGCTGATATAAGTAAAATGAAAGTAGTACTGGCCATTCACGGCCCGGTAGCTTATACTATTATGAAAAATAGTGCATTCAAAGATAGGTTTGGGACAGACAACCCGAACATCGCGCTTATAAAAGAACTAAAAGACGCCGGTGTAAAACTTGCGGTTTGTGGTCAATCATTGATCGGCAGGGAAATCCCTGTTAAAAAAGTATTGCCGGAAGTAGAAATCGCCACTTCCATGCTTACCACAGTGACTACCTATCAATTGAAAGGTTATGTCCTGCTAAAATTCTAGCTCTCCTGAAGGTTTGAGTGGTTCGGCAGATCTTCCTTACCCAATTTATTTCGTAAATCAATGAGCCGTCTCTTTTTAGATACATACAACCTATGTTCCCAGCTACTGGCATAAAAAGTAGCGCAAAAAAACACAACCACACCTAACAAAAACCAATAAGAGATGTCCTCTGACCAGACACTGAGAAGGGTTAATACAGCTATTGGCAGTAAGTACCAGCGCATAACCATTGACAACCTTACCTGAAAAGTGGCGTTGGAAATGGCATGATCCAAATCACCTGAAACAGAACTTTCAAATGCCTTTTCCTGTGTCTTTCTTTGACGGCGGATGTAAAAAATGTACAATGGGGTCAATGCCATGAATCCCATCGTAATGTAAGAAAAAATATTCGCGTTATTCTTTAGGAAGATGGCCGTTAAGATCATTGAGCTGGCCAAAAAGTTAGCGCCTGCCATGACCCACTCCGTAGTATTGGCCAACCGTCGTGATTGTTTCTTTTTCAACAAAATACGCCTGTGCAGAGCATCTTCGTCTATCACATACAGCGGCCTGTTATTCTGTCCGTCCCATATTTTTCTTATATCATCAAACTCCATAGTGATCATATTTTTCAGATTTAGTGATCAAATATTTTTTAATTCGGTTGATCTTAACTCCTACATTACTTTCCGTAATACCAATGATATTGGACATCTCTTTATAACTAAAGCCATCCAGTAATAACAAGGTAATCGATCGGTCTATTTCGTTGAGTTTTCCTATTTCTTCATAAAGCCATGTCAACCGTTCATCAGGCTCGTCCACACTTTCTTTAAGCACATAAGCTACATGCTCCATCGACTGGCGGCCATCCTGGTGCTTTCGCTCTTTTTTCATCCATTTAATAGCAGTGTTCAGTGATACACGATAGAGCCAGGTAGATACTGCGGATTCTTTTCGATAGTTCGGTACTGAACGCCACACCTGGATTATGATATCCTGGAACAGGTCTTCCTGGTCATCTGCAGTAAACGCATAGGACCGCACTACTTTAAAAAGTAGTGAGCGATAGTCTTTCAACCAGTGATCAAAAATTAATTTTTGCTCTCTTTCTGTCATATTTACTTGCTACTGACACCACTGGTGTCATGTCACTGCTGCATTGTCTCTATTTTCAATCCTTACTTACCATGAACATAACGATTAACCTATGAATAAGGTCAGCAGTAAGCAACAGGCCGTCAGCAATAATGTATCTATAAACTTTGCCTAATGATTATTGCCGAGGCCTACTCATCGAATAGCGCTGGTTCCTGGAAACACTACGCATAATCAACATCGGATATGTCATTTAATCATTGACACGACACTAGTACCGCTAACCACAAAATTTCTTACAAGATGTCAGAATGATTTAAGATTATTATACTCATTACCCCCGAAAAAGTATTCGCAAACATCATTTTAAAAGGAATAGTACATAAATCAGTACCTTTAAAACGACTTTAACTTTATCAAAAATTGATTTACAGAAAGAATTTAGCGGTTATACTGGCACTTATTTTCATAGGAATGGAGGCATGTTCTCCTCCTTCTGAAGAGTCAAACGGGGCAGACACCCCGGAAGGTATGGTACTTATACCGGGAAACCAATTTGAAATGGGGGGCAAATCCGACCAGGCTTATCAAGATGAGTTTCCAAGACACGAGGTGAAAGTGGGCACGTTTTACATGGACGTCACTGAGGTCACCAATGCTCAATTTGCGCGCTTCATTGAAGAAACGGGTTATGTGACCATTGCCGAAAGGGACATTGATTGGGAGGAGATCAAAAAACAAGTACCTGAAGGAACACCGAAACCACCTGATTCAGTGCTACGGGCAGGTTCACTTGTTTTCAAAGAAACGGAAGACCCTGTTCAGGATTTCAACGATTATAGCCAATGGTGGCAGTGGACCACAGCAGCAAACTGGCGCCAACCCGAAGGGCCTGGTAGCTCCATTGAGGGTCGTATGGACCATCCCGCTGTCCACATCGCCTGGGATGATGCACAGGCTTACGCCCAATGGGCAGGTAAAAGACTCCCCACCGAAGCCGAGTGGGAATGGGCCTCTATGGGCGGGCTCAAAGATGTTAAATATCCGTGGGGTAACACACCTATTGCTGAGGCAACCGATAAAGCCAATTTTTGGCAAGGTATTTTTCCACATCAAAATCATGTGCTGGATGGTCATTACGGCACAGCTCCTGTAAAATCTTTTTCTGCCAACGGTTATGGCCTATACGATATGGCCGGGAACGTCTGGGAGTGGTGTAATGATAAATATGACTTCTCCGCCTACCAGAAAGATGCGGCAAAGGGCCTGGTCTCAAATCCCCTGGGGTCAGAACAGTATTATGATCCAAGGGAACCTTATTCGCCAAAGCATGTGATCCGTGGAGGTTCATTTCTTTGCAACGACAGCTATTGCAGTGGGTATCGTGTCGCCCGACGTATGAGCTCCAGCAAAGATTCCGGGTTTAACCATACCGGGTTTCGATGTGTAAAAGACTTGAATTGACTTTAGTTTCAATTCTCTTTCATGGTGTTAGCCATTCCAATTCGTTAATTTTAAGAAAGCGAAAGGCTGAATAGACATTAAAGTCACTTCTGAAGTATAAAAAGTCGATAAGAAATACCTCGTTTACATGGAAAAAACATTTTCACATCTGGATAAAAAAGGCGACCCGACAATGGTCGATGTATCGGAGAAAAAAGTAACTGCACGTACAGCCACTGCCCTATCCAAAGTAATCCTGGATGAGGCCATCATTTCCAGGTTAGAAAATGACGAGATCCATACCAAAAAGGGACCTGTATTTCAAACTGCCGTACTGGCGGGTATTATGGCGGCAAAAAAAACCAGCGACCTGATCCCGTTATGTCACCCATTGGGACTGGATAAATGCTCGGTAAACATAGAGATCAACGACCATAAAGAGGTAGAAATAACATGTACGGCAAAAATAGCAGGCAAAACGGGCGTGGAGATGGAAGCCCTTACCGGTGCATCCGTAGCTGCACTTACCATTTACGATATGTGTAAAGGGTTCTCACATAATATCATTATCAGTGAGACCAGATTATTAGAAAAAAAAGGAGGAAAAAGTGACTTCAAAACCCCATAAAAAACACGCCAAACTAGCTGTCCCTGAAGGGGGCCGATTCCATCGCAGTGAATTCGCCATACTGGGGGCGCCATGTGATATTATCCAAAATTTCAGCCAACAACTGGCTACGTCTCTCTCACCAGATCATCACATAGGCTACGTTGATGCTGCCCATAACAGTGAGGCCCGAAAAGACGTATTTACTACCGTTTATTCTGACAATATTGACCATCATGCGCTTACGTTTCAGGATGAAGCCATTGATTACCGATTCAGATCTTTATTCAACACATCCGATGCTGTATTGATCAATGGGAACCACTTCAAGGCAGCAAAACAGATCGTCCTTATCAATGAGAAAAAAAGAGCGTCTTTAGAACGTAAGCTGGACCGCCTGACCAATGTCACCCTATTTGTACTGGATGACGGTCAGCAAGAGGTTTTTTCTTTCCTGGAAGAGCATGTAGATGATTATGCGTCAATTCCTGTATTCTCCATCAAGGACGTTGAAGGTATAACCGGAGTGTTGAAACATGAAATTTCCAGTAAGACTCCCGGCATCAAGGGGCTGGTACTGGCCGGTGGAAAAAGTACGCGTATGGGACAAGATAAGGGTAACATTGACTATCATGGAAAACCACAACGCGAGTACCTGGCAGATCTCATGAGCGGTTTTTGTGAAGAGACATTTATATCCGTAAGAAATGAGGCTTCGGTATTTGATACTCAATATCCGTTGATCGCTGATAGCTTCCATGACCTTGGACCCTATGGCGGCATTTTATCGGCCTTTAGAAAAGACCCTAACAGCGCGTGGCTCACCATTGCCACAGATATTCCTCTGCTGGATAAGAAAACATTAGACTATCTTATCCGGCATAGAAACCCTTCGAAACTGGCTACGTGCTTTCACAACCCGGAAACCGGGTTTCCTGAGCCACTGATCACACTATGGGAGCCGAGGGCCTACCCGGTCTTACTCCAATTTCTGGCGAATGGATATTCATGTCCACGCAAGGTCTTGATCAATAGCGATATTGAAGAACTCAAAATTGACCGAACGGAAGTCCTGTCCAATGTAAATACACAGGATGAACTGGCCTCCATATTGCCTAAAGTAAATGCCTGAAGTTACAGCCATTGTTCTTTCCGCAGGCAGGTCATTGCGGATGGGTGATGAAAACAAGCTGTTCTTACCTTTTCAGGGGGCTACAATCATAGCAACGGTCATTGATAATCTCATGAAAAGTGACATAAACGATATTATTATAGTTACCAGTGATTTTTCAAAAGATAAGCTGCTCCCCTATCAAAATGGCCGAATACAGATCGTAGAAAATACAGAGTATCAAAAAGGGATGACCACTTCTATTCAAAAAGGAGTACATTCTGCCACAAATGCAGCTGGTTATATGATATGTTTAGGGGACCAGCCATTCATAACACCGGATACGTACAACCTGTTGATCAAAGTCTTCCACAAGCATTATGCTCAAAATTCAAAAAAGATCATCGTTCCTTTTTATAAAAAGGAAAAAGGTAATCCTGTAATTTTCTCTTCCCATTACAAAAAGACTATTCTGGCACATCGAGAGCCGGAAGGATGTAAAGAGATTGTACAAGACAATCAACGGCATATCATTCGAGTACAAATCAATACCGAGGAAATACTCAAGGATATTGACACATTAGAAGACTATGAAAACATATCAGGATAGAATTCCAATGGATACTTCTACGCCACCTGCCAAACCGTTGAATACGCTTAGTTGACCTCCGTAGCCTATACCAACAATCAATTTGTTTGAAGGGTTTGAATATAGATTGGCTGGATAATTTACCACAATTAAATCAGGCCCTCCGGCAAGTTTCTCAGCCATGTTTCCCTGGCTGTTAGGGTCAGATTTAATAACGGCCAGACCACACAAGGCTGTATTTGATTCTACATCAATTCTTAACAGAAAGGTTTGTTTAAGGATCTCCTCTACTGTCTCATTATATTGCTCCTGAGATACTAAAGTCCATTTTCGGTTGTACAATGGCTTCAATTGTTTCGGTCCTCTTAAATCCAGGGTGCCATTGATCATATTCTCTATCAATTGGATATTGAAATCATAATCTGAGTAAATAGCATTTCCACTATTGGGTAATGAGCTTAATCTATTGTTTTTAATCATTACGTCTCCCCTTCCCTTAAGCTTGATCCCGTTAAAAGCGCTACCCCAATTCTCAATAACGTTATTAGCAATAAAACACTGTTCGATTTTATCTTCAATCATGATGGCAAATTCATCGCTGTTCTTAATAACATTATTATCAATAAATAGATTTTTTAATTGAAGCTCAGGATTAGTGGATATTGCTCTTTTTGAACCAATGATTGTATTGCTTTTTATTACGACATTCTCACAGCTACTAGATATTATCAAAGCATATCCTTGCGAATTATTAACTATATTATTCTCAACAAAACAATTGTTTTCACCTATCGCAATTCCATGGTTCCCTGAGTTTAGAACGGTATTTGAGGTGACATTAATATTTTCTCCTCTTATCTCACCGTGGTAATGCAAATCAATACCGGCTTCTCCGGCGTTAAGAACAAAGTTCTCCATGATCGAAAGGTTTTTACAGTTTTTCTCCTGGATGGCGTCACGCGATACATTTCTTAAATGGTTATTATAAATAGTGGCATCTAGTGTATTCAAGTACACAATACCATATCCAAACTCACCTCCAATGTTTTGAATGAGATTATCATTGACAGAAATTCTTTTACTGGGAGTTCCTCCACAACCGAAACAGTCTCCGGCAGAAGCACTCCCTCCAAAACCGATTGGGGTACATTGATTATTCAAACCATCAAAACTCAATCCACTAATTTCAACATCAGAAACTGCTGTTCCGTAAAACATGTTGCCGTTATTCGTTTTTCTGATCACAGCACCATGTTTCACTTTACCCATAAGTGAAACATTATCTTTTAAGTTGATCATGGCGTCCAGGGTATAAATACCCGGACCAAATAGTACAATACCATTGCTCAAACCATTAATAGCACTTTGAACGTTTTGAGTATCGTTTCCTGGTGTTGGTTGAATTTCTATTACTTGCATAGACTTGTATTTAGTAGCTATTGGGGGGTTAAGTCTTAACTTATTTACTTAAAAAATACTTCTGAAAGCGATATATGGATAGATACTACCCTTTTTGAAATGAACAGTATCCTGTGGTAAGATTAAAAATGCGTCAGTGCTGGTCAGATTAGCTAAATCTCCCGAGCCATTGCCTTTCATTGGATAAGCCCCTATCCTTCCATCTTTCTCAAAACGAAGTTGTACCTGTAAAAAGTAGGTCAAGTCCGGTTTGAATTGGATATCCTCAGCCAAGACTGCCACAGGAAGTTCTTTGTTGCCTATCCAACCTGTAGAGCTTTCTAACCACGGAAAAAAATAGTGGAACAAACACATAAAACCGGAAACAGGATTCCCTGGAAATGCAAAAACCGTCGTATCATTGCCGTATTGACCAAACCAAAAAGGTTTTCCTGGACGTTGCCGTACCTTGTGAAACAACTGCCTTACTCCTGATTCTTTTAGTGCATCCGGAAGGAAATCAAACTTTCCCTTTGAAATGCCTCCACTTAACAAGATTACGTCGTAGGTATTCAGATATTCCTTCATTTTGACAATAATCTCATCGTAATCATCCATCAGGTGGGCTATATCTACCGGTACCTTATAACTTCTTAACAAAGAAGCAGCGCAATGTACATTACTTTTTCTGATCTGGTGGTCCTGGGGTATCTCGTTAATTTCCACTAACTCATTGCCCGTAGACAGTACGAGTGCTTTTGGCAGTCGACTTACCTTAATTTGATGCTTACCAACCGTGGCACACACTCCTATTTCACTTGCCGAAATACGCACCCCTTGTTCGAGAAGTTTTTGTCCTTTTACCCGGTCCGCACCACGGTCATGCACGTTTTGACCTAATACAAGGGCATCGAGCTGAATAGTGGCTTTACCTTCATCAATGAGGATATCTTCATAACGTATCACGGTATCTGCTCCTCCAGGCATAATAGCGCCTGTCATTACTTCCAGACAGGCGTCAGGGTTTTTAAGGCTTTGTTTTTCAGCTCCTGCCGCCACTACCCCTTCGATATGAAATGTTCGACATCCCTGTTTAAAACGATCATAGCGGATGGCAATACCATCCATAGTGATTCGATCATACGGCGGAAAATCACGGTCAGCGCTTACCTCTTCGCGCAGTACGCGGCCCATGGCAGCTTCCAATGGAATTTCTTCTATACCGATGTCCCGGGCATTGTCAAGAACAATTTGTAATGCTTCTTCTACAGTAATCATATTTATCCGCCGATCGTTGCCATCGATTCTGAGGCCGGAGAAGCACCGGCGCGTAATTTTTCTGCCTCGAACCCGTCTTTTTCTCTCACATTCAGTACCCTTTTCAGGTTTTGGCCGAGTTCATCGTCCGTCATCCCGTCCCTGATAAGGTCTCTGAAATTAACTTTCCCCTCACCATACAAACAGGTTCGTAATGTGCCCTGGGGTGTTAACCTGATCCGATTACATGTACCACAAAAGGTACGTGTATAAGCGGCAATAATCCCAAAAGAACCTTTGTAGCCATCAATGCTATAATTGCTGGAAGTGGAGTTGGGAGCATCTTGCAATTTTTTAATGGCGTATTTCCTTTCAACGTGCTCCAGGATCTGTTTCATAGGCCAAAAAGAACTATTGCCCTGACCATCAGTACCGTTAAATGGCATCTCTTCGATGAAACGAACGGCTACATCTTCATTTTTCGTAAGTTCCAGCATGGAGTAAATATCTTCGATATTCCTCCCTTCCATCACCACCATATTTATTTTGACCTTAATGGAAGACTCCACCAGCCTGTGGTAAGTAGACATTACATCATCAAAAAGATCTCTTCGCGTAATGTCAAAAAAACGTTGCTTATCCAGGCTGTCAAGGCTGAGATTGATCGATTTAATGCCCATAGCTTCCAACCTTGGTATCTTATCTTTTGTGAAGGTCCCGTTGGTAGTAATGTTCACTTCCCGGATGGCGTCCATCTGTGTTATTTCATCCAGAAACTCCATGATCCCCCTGCGTACAAAGGGCTCACCGCCAGTTATTCTTACCTTCGAAATACCCATACTTCCGAAAACGCGTACCAATCGCGCCATTTCCTCAAAAGTGAGCAGGTCTTTACGGTTCACGTATTTGATACCATGCTCAGGCATGCAGTAAAAACACCGCAGGTTACACCGGTCTGTGACGGCTAACCTCAGGTAGTTAATTTCCCTTCCATGGTTATCGACAAGCATTTACTTTTGATTAATGTTAAATAGTGGCACTCAATCTAAATAACTCTTTTAATTTACGGTTCGTTCTCTACCTGTAAAGATATCTCAAAATATTAAGCCCGTTACTACCATAAAGTCCGCATTTCCCATTTTTGAAGCCAACCCCAGGCTATCCTACCTGGATAATGCGGCCACTACTCAACGGCCCAGGGCTGTGATTGAGGCAGTCACACGATTTGACTCCTTTGAAAATGCTAATATCCATCGTGGACTGTACGATCTCTCCAGTACTGCTACAAAGCGTTACGAACAAATACGGACGAAAGTGGCACATTTTCTGGGCACCGAAAACTCCAATACGGTTGCTTTTACCAAAGGCACCACAGAATCCATCAACATTGTAGCACAGTCCTATTTATCCAAAAAAATAATGCCGGGCGATAATGTGATCACTACCATCATGGAACACCATGCTAATTTTATTCCCTGGCAGGTGTTAACACAGACCCACCATGCAGAACTAAGAATAGTGCCCATCGATCCGCATGGCAACCTTGATATGAATAAACTCAGGGCACTGATAGATAGCAAAACGAAATTGGTGGCCATCAATCATATATCAAATACTTTAGGTACAGTAAACCCTATTGAAGACATCATTGCGATGGCACATAAGAAAAATATTCCGGTTTTGATCGATGCGGCACAGAGTATTTCCCATTGTGCGTTAAGTTTGGACCAAATGGAATATGATTTCCTGGCGTTTTCCGGTCATAAAATGTTTGCCCCCTTTGGCGTGGGTATACTGCAGGTAGCAGAAAAACACCTTGGAGAAGTACTGCCGTACAATGTAGGAGGAGGTATGATCAGGGAGGTAACGAACGAACGCACCACCTTTAGAGATTTTCCTTTTAACCTGGAAGCAGGAACGGCCAACATTTCAGGTGTCATTGGTTTGGGCGCTGCGATAGATTATATTGGATCATTGGATAAGACTGATGTAAGTAACCATATCCGGGACCTGACGGATTATTGCGTGGCAACGTTAAACACTGTTCCCGAAATTAATGTTGTGGGTAGCCCATCCGGACGATCTGGTATAGTGTCCTTTACGGTAACCGACATTCATCCTCACGATGTAGCTTCTTTTCTGAACCAGGACCAGATAGCCGTTCGGGCGGGAACACATTGTACACAGCCGCTTCTCGCATCACTCGGCTTAGGCGCTACCATCCGGGCTTCTTTCTCTATTTATAACACACGAGATGATATAGACCAATTGAAGGCATCGTTAATCGCTTTAATTAAGTTCTGGTCATGACCAAAGAAGAGTTAGAAATATTATATAAGAGCAAAATCATTCCTGCAAGTAAGGAACCTTATCATTTTGAAAAACACGCGCAGGCCAATACTGTCATTGAAGCTTATAATCCCATCTGCGGAGACAAATATCAATTGTACTTAGACATGAGCGAAGGTGTTGTTCAATCCGCCTATTTTCATGGGTTTGGATGCGCCATCTCCAAGGCTTCAACCTCTATTTTGGCCAGAAAAGTAGAAGGCAAGAGGTTAGAGGAAGTAGTAGCGTTAGGCGATACATTTATAGCATCACTCACGGGCATCACGCCGATGGATTTTGATGATGAATGCTTGAAAATATTAAATGAATTAAAAAACTTTGATGGCAGGGTAGATTGTATCAAATCCAGTTGGGAGGCAATAACACATCATCTTAAGGAGGAGCAATGGAAGTAAAACTAATCGCGTTCGGCATCGCAAAAGATATTATGAAAGGCACTACAACGGGTTTTTTCATTGATACGCCTGCAAGTATTCTTGACCTTAAAAACGCTTTGACGAACAAATACCCTGAGTTCAATAAATTGCAAAGTTTAAAATTTGCCATCAATGAAGATTACCAGAACGATGACTACCTACTGCATGAAGGAGACGAGGTGGTGATCATACCACCTGTAAGCGGAGGCTAATATGACTTATGATTGACATCCAACTATCAGAACACCCATTAGCAGAAAAGGCATGTTACGATGCTGTTTCAGACCCGTCCGCCGGAGGTATGGTGGTGTTTGTAGGTACGGTAAGAAACCAAACGAAAGGAAAGAAAGTAGTACGGCTGGAATTTGAATCCTTCGTTCCTATGGCTAAAAAAGAAATGCTGAAGATTGCAGAATACGTCTCGCATCAGTGGGACACACTTCATGTGAGTATCCACCATAGGGTGGGTAGTCTGGAAGTAGGTGAGGTGCCTGTCATCATAGCCGTATCCGCTCCGCATCGCAAAGCAGCGTTTGAAGCATGCCAGTACGCCATCGACACATTGAAGGAAACCGTGCCCATCTGGAAAAAAGAGATTTTTGAAGACGGTGAAGTTTGGGTGGCGGCACATCCCTGAAACAAGCTTGGTCTTTACCTCTTCAGGCCATTTCATATTTAATCTGCCCGGTACGGTAAGCTCTTTTTTGACCTTTTGAGATATGGTCAGGGTACAATACGCAATTCACCTGTAGCTATCTTTTGCCAGAAAAATCGGCAAGGTAAAACCATTGTTCACAGGCAAGCCACTCATAGAAAGTAAATTAGTTATCCTCAAAACTACTACTACCTGTGACCCCAATAAAATGGTGCGATCTTTCATCAACGGAATACTTCTCATCCTGATATCTCATCCATTTACAGGTTGTCAGTCATCAGATAAAACCTGGAACGTGCTGGAGTTTGGTGCTATAGGAGATAGCGCCACAATAAACACAATAGCCATACAGAAGGCCATTGACGCCTGTAGTGAAGCTGGCGGTGGCACAGTGCTGATCAGCGATGGCACCTACCTGTCAGGCACTATTTTGCTAAAAAACAATGTAGCCCTTAAAGTAGACCAAAGTGCACAACTGCTGGGAAGTGAGAATCCGATGGATTACATCAGTATAGATGGCTTTGTAGATGCCACGGGGCAGGAACGGGGAAAATGCCTGGTAGGTGCATTGGACGTCCGCAATGTTTCCGTGACAGGCCAAGGCCGGATCGATGGCCGGGGGCATTTGTTTAAGCAAGCGCATTTTACACAGCTGACCCAACGTCTTGATGTAAGTAAAACCGTGTTTAACAAGCATGCCAAAAACAGGCCTTTTTTATTGCGGTTTGTCCGTTCCGCCGGTATTGTAGTGAAAGACGTTGAGCTACGGCAACCGGCTGCATGGACCGTGCACTACTATCAATGTTCGGATATTTTAATGGAAGGTGTCAAAATATACAGCCATGCTAATGCCAACAACGACGGTATCGATCTGGATTCAAGTTACGACGCCATCATCCGAAATTGTGATATAGACAGTGGTGATGACGCCATCTGCTTCAAAACTACCAGTCCTAAGCCTGCACATCATATCGAAGTAAGTAATTGCCGATTGAAAAGCGACTGGGGTACGATCAAATTCGGTACCGAATCAATGGGTGATTTTTATGATATTGCCATACGGAATTGTGACCTCCACAATACAAAAGGAGGGGGCATTAAAATACTAAGCGTGGATGGCGCAGATATCTATAACATTGCCATTAACAGCATCCGGATGGAAAATGTAGACATGCCTGTTTTTATACGTTTAGGAGAGCGGCTGCGCACGTATCGCGATGCACCAAAGCAAGAAGTGGGCAGCATCAATGATGTAAAAATAAGCAATGTGACTGCCGTTACCCGTTCCGTTGATGAATCCAGGGTCTCCCCTCCTTCCGGTATTTTTATATCAGGGACCCAAAAGCATAAAATTGGCAAGGTGCACCTCGAAAATATAACCGTTAAATTACCCGGCGGCGGTAAAAAAGAACATCGCGATCCGGACATTGAAGAGATGGAAACCGATTACCCGGAATTTAGCTTTTTCGGCGTACTACCGGCTTATGGGATGTATGCCCGACATATCTCTACGTTAGAAATGAATAATGTAACGTTTAGCATTGCAGGTGAAGATAAAAGGGAAGAGAGGTTGCTCGTTGATGTTACTGACCTTATGACGTCAAAGTAGCAGTGTCTACCTATACACATTTTAGCAGGCGTAAATGGCGTGCTTTTTATCCGGAAAACAGATTTTAGTATATCTATGAATTGCTTTAAATACCTACTCTTTTTTCTATTGCCTCTGCAGTTATTGGCAAAAGATTTTAATGTAATGGATTTTGGCGCCAGGGCAGATGGCCGTACCAAAGACACCAAAGCGGTCCAGGCTGCTGTAGACGCCTGTACTGAAAACGGTGGAGGGCTTGTATTAATTCCCGCAGGAAAAACCGTGGTGATCGGCACCATTTTCATGAAGGATTTTGTAACACTCCACATAGAAGGCGGAGCAGTACTTATGGGTAGCCCGGATATAAAAGATTATGCTGAAAACACCTTCCGAAATCAATATAAAAATGAACCCCACATGGACAAGTGCCTCATCTTTGCCCAAGATGCGAAGTCTTTTGCAATAGAAGGTTATGGCGCCATTGACGGCAATGGACACCCTGAAAACTTCAACAATAAAACCGGTCGCCCCATGATGATCCGTTTTTTGAATTGTCAGAACATACATATCCGTGATGTAACGCTCATAAATCCCGCAGCATGGACGTCCGCATGGATCTATTGCGATAACATTGTGGTAGACGGGATCAGCATCCGCAGCAGGGTAAACCATAATGGAGATGGTCTGGACTTCGATGGCTGTACCAATGTGCGGGTTTCCAATAGCTCATTCGATACGAGCGACGATTCTATTTGCCTTCAGGCTTCAGACCCGGAAAAGCCCTGTAAAAATGTTACGGTCACTAATTGTACTTTCACCAGCAAATGGGCCGGAATGCGTATTGGTTTATTGTCGCGCGGAGACTTTGAATCCGTAACCGTAAGTAATTGCACGTTTAACGATATCCAGGATGCAGGACTGAAAATCCAGATGAATGAGGGGGGCGAGATGAAGAACATGACCTTTACGAACCTTACTATGAAAAATGTGCCCAGGCCGGTATTCATGACCTTTGCGCAGCAACGTGCCTTTGTAGGATCCCCTGAAGGGGTATACCCGTCTATGAAATCCATGCATAACTTTATTTTCAGCAACATCATTGCAGATAACAGCGAACTGGACAAAGACGCCGCATTTTACATCACTGGCATGCCGGGACATGACATAGAAAACATTCTTTTTAGCAATATTCAATTTATAGTACCAGGCGGCGGAACAGCAGAAGACGCAGCAAAGACGGACATTAAAGAATATACCCTCGATGTATTAGAAGGATGGTGGCCGGAATTTCATTTAACAGGCACCTTACCGGCTTATGGTTTTTATGTAAGACATGTAAAAGGCCTTACACTAGATAATATTCATATCTACCGCAAAGGGGAAGATGCCCGTAAGCCTGTCTTTTTAGAAGATGTGAAAGATCATCATATCAAAAGTGTTTATGTCAATAACCAGTCCATAGCAGAAAAAGACATTGTTCAATCCAATAAAAAATAGAAATGTGCGCAGCCCTGCCTTATACCTGTTCATAGCCTTAAGCACTGTTTCAGTGGTAAGGGCAGTAGCACAAAAAAATAAGCCCAACATCCTGGTGATCTACACTGACGATCATCGTTATACCGGCATTCATGCCCTGGGGAAACAGCAGGTAAAAACACCTCATATGGACAGGCTGGTGGAAAATGGTATTTCCTTCTCCAACACGTACTTAATGGGAGCCTTCACCGGAGCAACCTGTACGCCGAGCAGAGCCATGCTGCTGACTGGCAGGGACCTTTTTCAACTGGACGGAATAGGGAAGAATATCCCGACTGACCACACCACCATGGGAGAGGCATTCAAAAAGGCAGGCTATAATACGCATATGGTAGGAAAGTGGGACCAGGACAGACATTCACTGGTACGATCATTTGATACCGTTGAGCGTGTTATGGGACTTGGCCTGTACCTGGAAGACCATTTCAGAATGCCCTTATGGGATTACAGTAAAGGAAAGGACCTCCATAATGACCAGGCCTACCTTTTAGGGTACGACACACAGGGCAAACTCGTGGAGAAGCCCATGACCCACCAGTACAAAAGAGGACCTTTCGGAACAGAAGAAGACGGGCCGCACACTTCGGAAGTATTTGCTGAAAAAGCCAGTGAGTACATTGAGGGTTACACCTCAAAAAAACCATTTTTCATGTATCTGGCATTTCATGCGCCGCACGATCCGCGACAAGCGCCAAAAGCGTATGTGGAGAGGTATCCCCCGGAAAAAATGCTGCTGCCCCCTTCTTATGCCTCCCAACATCCTTTTGATAATGGTCATCTGTATTTACGTGATGAAAAACTGGCAGAATGGCCCCGAACCCCCCAGATCGTACAAAAAGAATTAGCGGCGTACTATGCCATTATTACCCATCTGGATGCGCAGATCGGTAAGGTAATATCGGCATTAAAAAAAAGTGGTCAATATGAAAACACCCTCATTATACTGGCAGGCGATAGCGGTCTGGCGGTAGGAAATCACGGGTTGTTAGGAAAACAAAATGTTTATGATGAAGACGGCATTCACGTGCCATTTATCCTTTCAGGAGGAGCGATTAAGGACAAAGGCCGTAAAATTGATGCGCTGAGTTACCTCCACGATATTTTCCCAACCCTTTGTGACCTGGCCCAGATCGAGGTACCGGAGTCAGTGACCGGCAAGAGCCTGTTACCGGTTATTGCAGGAAAAGAAAAGGAAACAAGAGCGTATACCTACCATGCCTATTTACATTTCCAGCGTGCTTTTCGTCAGGGAGATTACAAGCTGATAGAATACGTACGGGCCGATGCATACGACGCTAAAACAAAAATGGAATCCAAAAAAGGATCACGGGTGACACAACTTTTCAACATTAAAAAGGACCCCTGGGAGACCTTCGACCTGGTCGGCTTTCCTGAATATCAAGCCCTGCTGGAAAGCATGCGAAAGGAAATGAAACAGGCCGCTATGGATCATGGAGATGATAACGTACGAATGGGGTTGCCTTACGGGTTTTGGAACTACTTTGATTAAGCTGGATGTTAGATGTCTTCCTTGAAAACACCGGAACCTACGGATAACGAGGCTGGTCTTAGGATCGCTGCGCTTAACCTCAGACCAGAGTGAGGCAAGAGATTAACACATTCAGTCCATAACCGAGGCCATCTTTTTCAGTTTTTCCAAATCAAATGGGTCTTCACATCGCTCAGCTACCTTCAGAATATTCTCCCAATCATCATTTTTTTGAGCGAGTTTAAACTTTTCTTTCACTTCCCTGACGCACTTTCGGCCTGCCATCATGGAAAACACATTAAAATGCATTGCTACATTTTTACGTGTGATGCTTTTATGGTTCGAGTAGTAATTATCCAAAAACTCAAAGAAACAGCCATCTGCAGAATCCATCACATCGGTTTCTTCAGACCAATGCTTAGTGATGAAACTTATTGTCTTTGATATTTTTCCTCCTAGCCCGCCAAAGTAAGGATTATTCACCTATCGGCTTGACCTTGATAATGGTCTGGAGCATGGAGCGCTGACAATGATCCAATAAAATCAATTCACCCAAATACAATACGTATGAAAAATCTAACAAAAAACATCCCGACACTTATAGCGCTTACATGCGCTATAATTCTGGCATTCAGTTCTTATTTAAAAGCAAAAACATCTACAGAAGATAGAATCCAATCTGTCAAGATACTCTTTACACCCGCATGTTAAAAGGTACAGGGGGGCACTCCAGCTAAAGAATGTAGCACATCTAACACGGGAAATTATTGTGCCAATTGGTTTTATACCACACAGTATATCGATCCCGTTTGCTTTTTACCTTTAAGACATCGCGTATATAAATAGTCCATGCGTTAGTTTTATTTAACGGCCAGACTTAGCCTGACACGAACCTGGTCTTAGGTTTAGCGCAGCGATCCTAAGACCTATAATCGGATAGAGCGTCCGCTCGGTTTACCTCTCTGAAAACAAATTTCAACAGATGGGAAGAAAATACACCATCAACGATCAACAAGGATATTATTTCGTCACCTTCACAGTAGTTAACTGGATCGATTTATTCATACGTAATGAATACAGGGAGATTCTGGTGGATAGCCTGAATTACTGTCAGCGGCATAAAGGATTAATGATCCATGCGTGGTGTATCATGACCAGTCATGTCCATTTAATGGTAAGTGCAGCAGAAGGCAGGGAGCGATCATCCATCATTCGTGATTTTAAAGGCTTTACTTCCAGGCAACTGAGGCAATGTATCGAAACAAATCCCAGGGAAAGCAGGCGAAAGTGATTATTATGGATGTTTGAAAGAGCCAGCAAAAAGAACAAACGTAACCTGGACTTTCAATTATGGCAGCAGCATAATCACCCTGTGGAACTGTCTACGAACAAAATGATGGACCAACGGCTGGATTATATCCATAACAACCCAATGGAAGCTGGCTTTGTAGATGATCCTGTAGCCTGGGAATGGAGTAGTTGTATGAGTTACGAAAGACAGGTTGAGGGTAAGTTAGCAATCGTTTTTGTTGTTTAGTTTGATCGGTATAACTTCTGACTTGTGTGTGGTAACGTCCATTCTGTAGGAAAATGTTGTAAATAATAGAGGACGTTTTTCTAAAGTAGTCCGAGCGGACGCTCTTGGTTTTTTAGGGTCTTAGGATCGCTGCGCTAAACCTAAGACCAGGGTGTAGGCTAAACAGTTCTATATAAGACCATGTATGAGTGTCTTTGGCCTATGCACGATCGTTTTCCGGCGATCCTGGTTGACTAATTGAAGGCCCTTTATCTTTGAATTACACGGATTAAACCAAAAGAAAGATGAAACCCTTATCTTTACCAAAAATAAATCCTATTCCTATGGATATTCAGGCAGAAAAATACTCCTTAATCGAATACATAACCCAGATCAAAGACATAGGCTTAGTGGAAAAACTGAAACAGTTTGTAAAAGCTAATGAACGTGATTTTTGGAATGATCTTACTGAAGACCAAAAGAGTGAAATCCGTCAGGGTATGTCAGAGTTGGATCGAGGAGAAAAGTTTGATTATGAAGAGTTCATGTCAAAACATCGGTAATGGGTAAAAAGGTAGTATTATCACCTACAGCAAAATCCAAACTGTCCAATCTATTAGAATGCCTGGAAACACACTGGTCTGAAAAGATCAAAAATGACTTTATCAAGAAACTAGACCAGAGTCTATCCCGAATATCGGATTATCCTAAAAGTTGCCCTGAATCTATTGAGATAAAAGGATTGTACAAATGTGTTATTACAGAGCAAAACAGTTTATTTTACAGGGTTAAATCAACTGAAATAGAAATAGTTACCTTGTTTGATTCTCGTCAAGATCCTAAAAAACTTAAGAATAAAGCTTAATTGTTCCATCACATAAGCTAATCCTCTTAGGTACAAAAGTTACTAGTAGTTATTTTTTCAAAGGACTCTCAATCATCCCTTTATCAACAAGGTGAAAATATACTAACCCGTAAAATTTATAAAGTAATACTACTTTCTGATAAAATCCTGTATCAAAATCACAATCGTCAAACACATGCGACATGGCTGAATTGATCAAAGCAGGGCTGGTTTCATTGATTATATCAGCTTTAAAAGTTTTAACAATTTGAGACAAAGGATAATCCGGATATTTTTCAATTAAATCCGTAAACGTTGTATCTAAATGCTGACAAACTGAAATTAATTTTGGAGATACGTTAATTGCTTTTTCCACTACAATATCGTCTGCATGATATTTCTTTGAAAGTTTAGACAATTGATTCCTATCCATTTTGGAAATATCCACGTCTTGTCCCAAACAAAAATTAGTATAGAGTTCTTTTTTATTTTCAGCTGATGAATTCATGGCCGAGCGAATACAACCTTCCATGTCTTCTACTAATTGGCTAACATCAACACCTGGTAATATCTGTTGGACATATTTATCTGCATAAATTTCTGCTCCACTAAAGTAAGGTCTTAATTCATCTGTTTTAGGTTTTTGTTTATCTGCAAAATACTCTTTATCCAGGCTCATTAAATAATACCCGAAATCCCCATCTTTTGTGGTCACCTCATATAGAAAGTTTCTTTCTTTGCTCAGGTTCAACGACCTGTATTTAGGCTCAATAAATTTATATCTACTGTTTATAAAACCCCAATAATCATCTTTCCTGTACCAATAGAGTTGATCGGAATAGCCATGTCTTTTTACGATTTTTATCTCATCGTATTCAGTAGCTGTAATCGTTGGAGGTACTCCTCCCCGAAATCTGACACAAAGGCCTTCTTTGCCATTACGGTATAAAACATAACTTTTATCTGCGTACGGATGAATTGAATCGTATTCCATTGGAATCCATAATTCACCGTATTGTACTACCCCCCACCTTTCATTCTTTTTTATAAGAAAACCCATGGTATTCCCTTTTATCGGGAGGACTTTCTCGCAGCCTAAATCATGGTATATTTTTTTCCAACTGTTCATTTCAACAGGTGGTAATACATTCAGGGGCATCAGTACTGAATAGTTGGGTAATAATTCTACGGCCTTATAAAGAGAATCATTAGCAATTTCATTATGAACATTAATCACAAAGCTTTTCCCATCTTTTTCAACCAACGCATACCCTTGATTAAAACCAGATGCTTTTTCATATTGAGGTTCAATAACCTCAATACCAGATTCATTCACATACCCATACAACCCGTTCCACTTTACTCTTGCTAATGATTTATCCGTTTTGGTAGGAGAAACCTGATCAGAGAAAAGGCCCACTTCTTCATATTTTGGTTCAATTACCAATTCTTCATAGAAATTGGCTAAACCCCATTTATCACCTATTCTGTAGGGAACTAAAGTCCTTTGTCCAAATAAAGTTGAACTTGAAATAAGAGTTAAGAAAAATAATAATATTCTCATTGTACCTATTTTATTCTTTCGCTAACAATAATTCGATAAACGTACAAATTTGTCTGTTCATTTCTCCTTGCTATGGACTCCAATCGACTAACTCCTCATAAATCATACAAAACCATCCCTGAGACAAGAAAGTGATGTTCTTTGAAATTAAACATCTGAACTCTAAAACCCGCATTAAACATGCTGACTATTTAGGGGTAGAATTAACGTTTGACCCTCTTTGCAAAAAAGAGCCGACGGGGGTAAGTCAGAAATCGTTTTTGTTGTTTAGTTTAATAGGTATGACTTCTGATTTGTACTTGGTAATATCCTTTCTGTAGGTAGACGTTGTAGATAATAAAGGATGTTTTTCTAAAGTAGTCTGAGCGGACGCTCTTGGTTTTTTAGGGTCTTAGGATCGCTGCGCTAAGCCTAAGACCAGGGTGTTTCAAAACCAGGGTGATTAACACATTCAGTCCATAACCGAGGCCATCTTTTTCAGTTTTTCCAAATCAAATGGGTCTTCACATCGCTCAGCTACCTTCAGAATATTCTCCCAATCATCATTTTTTTGAGCGAGTTTAAACTTTTCTTTCACTTCCCTGACGCACTTTCGGCCTGCCATCATGGAAAACACATTAAAATGCATTGCTACATTTTTACGTGTGATGCTTTTATGGTTCGAGTAGTAATTATCCAAAAACTCAAAGAAACAGCCATCTGCAGAATCCATCTTATCGGTTTCTTCAGCCCAATGCTTAGTGATGAAGCTTACTGTCTTTGATATTTTTCCTCCTAGCCCGCCAAAGTAAGGATTATTCTCATAATCCAGTTCCAACTTAAACTCGTTCTTCAGGTGTTCATAAAACATTTCCGGATCTATTTCATAGCCATTTGGATCTGTCTTCAATATCTCCTCATCTGTTTGACTGAATGCGTAAACTTCTCTGAAAATTCTAAGTACGATCTCCTGTACTTTTTGCCTCTTTTTATTCATAGATTATTGCGGTTATGGATTTCCGATGAAAAGCTTTTTATCTACCCTGATCACAAATAGCATTCTTTCCATTGTTTGGGTCCTAATTGTCTGGGCTAACAACTCTTTTTTTAATGAGCTTTTGACCGTATCTGTTTGCCAATGTTAAATGGCAATAGTAGAGAGAAGTTTGAAGAGCGTGAAAAATGTAACAGGAGAAAACATGCGTGTAGATGAATTGTATACCTACCTATGAGATCATAATAACCTAAAGCTGATGCTTCGATAGTTACGAATAATTTTTCAAATGCATAAAAGACAAAGAACCCAAGGTTAAATGGAGCTTATGCGTGTTATTTCCTTAGAAAAAGCTACTACTCAAACTTAAAAATAGTTTGAAGTCTGACCTCTGCAACTCTTCTAGAGCAAAATCCATCATCCCTGTCACTGCACATCCACAGACAGCGTAAGCCTGGAAAGCCTCGCATTTACCCCCATACCTTCCACCGACAGCACCCCATTGATCCGGCGGATGTGATTTTGGGCCATACACAAAGCCACATCTTCAGCCTCCTCCATACAGCTAAAGAAAGACACATCAGCATCTATGGTAAGCATAACCTCACCCTCTACGGACGACAGCCCTACCTGGATAAACTCCGCCCCCTGATCTAAGGCATAGCTGCACAGGTAAGTGACGGCTGCATAAAGCCGGGCCATTATGGCCGCTTCCACCGCGGTTTTACATGCATTTGCTACGGAGGTTGGAGCGCAGCCCTGTGCGGAAAAACAGAAGAACCGGCCTGGATGGGCTTCTCCCTGCCGGTCAAAAAAGTGACGAAGCGCCAGGCGCGGCGGGTATTGGGTTTGCAGCAGCTTTTTGATGATAAGGTACGTTTCATGGTCTGTGGAAATGACCGTGTGCAGGGCAGCACGCACATTTTCATCCGGTACTTCCGGCAGCCAGTTAAAAATGCTTCCGGTGTTGCCCTGGCGCAGGGCGTTGGTAAGTTGGTGGTATAGTTTCGGTGAGTTCATCCTATGTTCAGTGAGTTATCATTCGGGCAGTAGCATTGCACTGCTGCTGCATAAGGCCGAAGTACCACAAAAAGGCTATGGTATGGCACAAAGGCCGTTTGTACTTTACTAATGCCCTTTGTATTTTACAAACGAGATGAGCGGAATGTGTAAAATCTTAATAACTTTAAGTCTATGGAAAGTACTACAACACCCCGACCAAAACACCTGGGCAGAAACATCCGCCGCGTTCGTGAGATCCTGGGCGTAAAGCAGGATACTGTGGCAGAAAAACTAGGTGTAACCCAACAAACCGTTTCCAATATTGAGGGCAACGAAGAGGTTGAAGACGAAACTATCGAAAAGGTTGCTGACGTTCTTGGAGTAAATCCTGAAGCTATAAAGGGTTTTGATGAGGATTCTGTAGTTTACAATATTCAACACAATCACGAAGGGTCAAACAATAAAGGTCCAAATGGCTCATACTATCAATGCACCTTCAACCCCATCGATAAATGGGTAGAGGCCATGGAAAAAAATGAGAAGCTGTATGAAGCCCTGCTGAAAAGTGAGCGCGAGAAGGTGGCTATGCTGGAGAAGGTTTTGGAGGGGAGGAAGTAGGTTTTATGATTCACGTTAGGTAGTGACATCAATGTCTGCCAGAGGTATGGTTAGTAGAGTACTCTCCTAAATTAGTTCGAGTGGATGTTCTCAGTTTTTACCAACTGGTCTTAGGTTTAGCACAGCGCTCCTAAGACCTATAACCGGATAGAGCGTCCGCTCGGTTTACCTCGCTGAAAACAGCGTTCGACATATGGGAAGAAAATATAACATCAACGATCAACAAGGATATTACTTCGTCACCTTCACAGTAGTTAACTGGATCGATTTATTCATACGGAATGAATACAGGGAGATTCTGGTGGATAGCCTGGCTTACTGTCAGCGGTATAAAGGGTTAATGATCCATGCCTGGTGTATCATGACCAGTCATGTCCACTTAATAGTGAGTGCAGCAGAAGATGGGGAGCTATCAACCATCATTCGTGATTTTAAAAGCTTTACTTCCAGGCAGCTGAGGAAATGTATCGAAACAAATCCCACGGAAAGCCGGCGAAAATGGTTGTTGTGGATGTTTGAAAGAGCCGGCAAAAAGAACAAACGTAACCTGGACTTTCAATTATGGCAGCAGCATAATCACCCTGTGGAACTGTCTACAAACGAAATGATGGACCAACGGCTGGATTATATCCATAACAACCCAATGGAAGCTGGTTTTGTAGATGATCTTGTAGCCTGGGAATGGAGTAGTTGTATGAGTTACGAAAGGCAGGTTGGGGGTAAGTTAGCAATCGTTTTTGTTGTTTAGTTTGATCGGTATAACTTCTGACTTGTGTGTGGTAACGTCCATTCTGTAGGAAAATGCTGTAGATAATAGAGGACGTTTTTCTAAAGTAGTCCGAGCGGACGCTATTGGTTTTTTTGGGTCTTAGGATCGCTGCGCTAAACCTAAGACCAGGGTGAATTAAAGCTAATTATTAGTTGCAACTATCATACGAATAGTTTGAACTACTGAGTCCTGTGGTACTTGATATAGGATAATCATTCGAATCATAATTGAATGCATATTCATTAGTGTTGCTTAAATCTCCATTCGAGTTAAAATAATCGGCTTTTAGAATGTTGTTTGGCCCCATATTTTTAAAGGAGAAATCGAACCAAATTTGAGCATCTTCTCCAGCAGGTATGGCCCAATTTATCTCAACAGGTATTCTTTCAAAGGGATTTGGCTTATTATCATACTGAAATTCTGATGCTAAGTATTCTTCGCCATTATCCAGCGAGTAAACCCGAACCAATTGATCCTCATCATTGTATTCATATCTCTCAGATACATATCCATCCCGCTTGATTATCTGACCTTTATCATTTAGTGTATATTGGTCCATGATAGGATCCGATAATTGTGATCTGGTAGTTTGTACTTCAATAGATAAACCATCATATGTAATACCCACATAATTTTCATCATCAGCCTTAATAGAAACTATCCTGTTTTGATCATCATATTTTAACTGAGCAGAAAGATTATAGGTTTTTCCAGATAGATTTATGTTTAAATCGATTGAAGAAACTAAATCATTTGAATAATTGTAGCTAAGGCTTCTGGTATCAGACACTGAATTTGGGCTCGTAAACCCATTGTCATATTGATAATTTCGAATTCTACAATTTACAATGTTAGGCTCAGTGTCTTCTTCGCTACAACCTATAAACAAAAGACAGAAAACTGTAAAAATCGAAAAGTAATAGATTGATTTTTTCACGGATTGTTTATTATTGAGTTCAAAAGATACTTTTCATTTACTGATTTGCGGATAACGTCCAACTATCATCCGTAAGCTGGACTTATCAAATTTCTTTAAAAGTATTGGATTGCACTAGCCTTTGCAAATAGCTCAGTAAGCTTATGGATGATAGTGTTTGTTAGGTTTTCGTGCATTTTTCTCCATCCTGTTTCTGCGTTCGTGTTAGTTCGTGTGCCTAGTGCGGAGGGCAGCCATACTCTTTGGCAGCTTTGGTTTGAGGGTTGGATTGTGTGACCTGCCAATGTGTATGGCTCATCACTGCTCCCGAGGAATGATAACTTTGAATTGTTCTCCTTCAATATCGTTGATCAGCTCTATATTCGGTTGTTCAGATAATGCTCTGCTTATACCAGTTCCGTATCCCCTAAATAACATGGCATCTTTAGCGTAACCAATTAAAATATTGTTGCGAGGAATGGGGTTGCTATAAGGAAGTTCTTCAACCGTTAATCCATTTGGCAGTTTTCCCGGACTCACTATTTCTACCCGGTTATCAAAAATCATGAGACGAATTGGAGCATTTTTAAAATAGTCCCTATGTAATAGTGCATTTTGAAGTAACTCCTCCAAAGCAATTTGAGAAATCTCTAATTTACCTATTGAGTTGAAACTTTGGCCAGCCTGCACATGCTTTAGGTTTCTTTCAAAAAACTTCATCCCCAAATCAAACATCTCAGGAATAGTGCCTTCTATGTCGATACTGTCTTTATAATCCGAGCCACTTAAGTCATTACCAACAAAGTGTATTGCCTTGATGCAAAAGGAAGTTTTAAAGTATTGAGGGTTTGATCCAAAAAAGAGTAACCCACCTAAAGAAATTTTCCCTTTAAGCATTACTCTTTTCACATGTAAAGCTTTTTCATAGCTCAATCCTTCTTGCTCTATGGTTCTGTTCCTTAGTTTTTCAAAGTAGGCTTTAAACTTTTCTTCATTGATATCTTCTATTGATGCCTGATTTACTGGCATCTCGTCTGCCATTAAATTGCTGCTCGCTTGAAAAAGTCTCAGTATTTCATTGTTATCGGTCAGTTTTCTTTTGTCAGAAGTTTTTTTGACCCATATTGTTCCATTATTGTCCTTATAGGGCTTGTTTGTTCCTTCTTCAATATTAGCAATTAACACTTTTTTTGAATCACCATTTTCAACTGAAACAACTTCTGTAGTGACATTGACAGGTGGATTAACTAGGTCTGATGAAATGTTTCCTAATCGACTGCTATAGTCCCTGATCTCTTCACCCTTTAATCCTTTGATTTCACCTGTTTTGTCTTCTACTCCAAAAAGTATCTTCCCTCCAAGTGAGTTTGACATAGCCACCATTTCGGCAGCAATCGAGTCTTGATGAGGAAATTTTTCCTTAAACTGAACCTTACTGGTTTCACCTGAGCTTACTATATCCAATAATTCTAATGCATCCATTACTCTTCCACATTCCAAATGTTATAAATCTGTTTTCTAAGATTGAACGCCCGGGTTCCCCCCTCCATTACATCAACAATTCTTTTTTGAATTTGATGATCGTCAATTGTTCCGATTTGCAAGTCAATCTCTTCGTTTTCAATATAATCGCAGGCAATCACCTTTTCACTATCACCTAGTACCGGTATATTGGCATTGTGTGTTGCAAAAATGAATTGCATTTCACCCTTGAGATTCCTGATCTCCTGAATTACATCTCGGTAAATGGTTTGATTATCTAAATCATCCTCTGGTTGGTCTATAATTAGCACATCATTTTCCTTTTGTGCCAGTAAAAACAGAATCAATGCTGAAGCACGTTGACCTAAGGAATGATCCTTTAAAGGCTTACCATTGTATTTGATGGTAACCTCATTTTCAACTTTATAGGTTAGTAGTTCGGATAAATTTTCATGAAACCTTCGTTGGAAATCAACAAATTGATTTTGGTTCAATAGTCCCTCCAATGGCGTTGGGTTTCTAAATATTTCAACAAAATCGACATATCTCTCACAAATCTCGGGATAGGTTGTTTTGTAGATATTGGCTCCTTTTGAAATCTGCTTAAGCTTATCAATGAATTTTTCTCTATTACCTTTAAACTTGATTTCAATGGTTAGCTTAGTTTCTGCGCTATTGATTTTATTCACTTCCGCCTCCAACTGGCGATATTCTTTAAGCCAAAGATCATTTAGCTCCGTAAGCTTTTGATTAAGAGTGTCATTCAATATTTTCTTTTTAGCCTCAGACTTTTCCACTTCCTTCAGCTTCATCTTGGCAGTTTGAATTTGCCTGTTGAGATTTAAGAAATTATCAGGGCTTAATGTAGGTAAATTGATCTCTCTCTTAATCTTTGCAAATTCTTCCTTTAAACTCTCTTCTTTCTTATGAATTTTGGAAAGTACCGCTTGGAAACGTTCATATATTTTGGTTGTGTCAACCGAAATTTTAGAAAGCTTTTGGGTTTGCTGAATAAAATCCTTGATAAGTTGATTGGCCAAATCGTATTCCTCTTTGGTGAGTTCCGAACCTTTTAGCTCAGATTCAAATGTGAGTGACTGACTTGCCAACTCTTGTAGGTCGTTCGCAAAGAATTCTAATTTTGCTTCGTACTGCTTCAAACGACCTTTATCACTTTCAAACTCTGTTTGCTGTTTGAGTTTTTGTTCTACTCCCTGTTCTGCATAAGTCTTTAGTTTGTGCTCGTTATCGATGATTGTTTTTTCCGCAGATGTCTTTACTTCAGCCAAATCCTTCAGCTTATTGATTTCAAGGATTGTGTGCTCAATCTCATTTTGCTTGTTTTTTATTTCTGCTTTTATGGATTTAAGCTTACTCCCTATTAAACGGTGGATAAGGTCAGCCTCAAAATCGGACTCTTTATTGGAAAGGTCTTTCTGACCAAAATAAACAGGTCTTTTAAAGAAAGCATCTATTGAAATGTTGTGTTGTAAAACCTCATTTTTATAAATGTTCTCTTTCTGTCCATATATCTTTTCAATCCGATATTCCTCTTCGTGTTCATTAACCAGATAAAGAATGATTTTACCCCCAGATCTAATTACATGTTCGACTAAGCCATTTTTATACTGGTAGTCAGAGGTTTGACTGTTTAAAGAGATTCCAAGTGTATACCTGAGAATTTCAAGGATAGATGATTTCCCACTGCCACGGATACCAATAAAATTATTGAGTTCTGGTGAAAAACTGATGGATTTACCATCTAAAAGTCCACCTTCAAAGACAATTGATTTTATGTAAGAATTTTTAACCTCAGGCTTTTCTTTCGGGCGAACTCTGTATTCGTGATCGGTCAATGCATATTTTAGAGCCTCAAAGCTAAAATCACCTACTTTCATATAAGTGACCCGTTTGCTTGAACCGATTCCTTCTATGCCTGCATGGGCATTATCGGAGCCTTCAACACACGCGATTTTGTAATCCAACCAAGTGCACAGAGAATTGTAGTTCTCCAATTTGGCACTTTTTTGAGCAGCTAACACTTTATTAAATGATTCTTGTTTTACAAAGTCTTCAAGTGTTCGACCCCTCAGTTCTGTGAATAACCCGTTCGTATCATCTATGTGAGCAAGCACTAAAAAGTAGTCAAATCCAATTTTATCAAGAGCTTCTACTGTCTCTTTCAAGCTGAAATTTGAATTTGGATACTTAGGTCTGTCGTAATTTGACACACCATAAAAAGCATTCTCTAAAAACCTGCTTATGCTATCAGTTTCTCCCTGATACCATTCATCATCAAATACAATGAGAATATGGATGCCTTCCTTTAAGGAGAATTCCACTCCCGGGAATAACCCAACTCCGTTTTTCCTGGTTTTCTTTTTTAAGGCAACAAATTCACTTTTATCAAATTTATTGTGATTGGTGATTACACCAATTCCGATTTCCTGATCAGTCAAACGCTGAACATACTCACTACAGAAATCATTTTCTTCGCCTTCATACTTGAATTCCTTATCTGCTTTTGTATGAAGGTGGAAATCAGCTCTTAGCCAAGTGCTGCCATGCTCAAAAATATTCTTACTTTGTTCCATAGCCCAATTCTTTTTGTACAATTTCTAAGGCATTGAAAGCATCTTTTTCACCACGGACAACCTCCAATATCTTATCTGCAAGCCAGATTGATATTAGCTCACTTTCCGAACCATCCAGTATATCAGCAAGTCTTACAATATGTTCTCTCTTGCAGGACTTTTCCCCACGCTCTATTTTACTGATCATGGCCGTATCTATTTCCAGGTGAGCTGCTACTTCTCTCAACAGCAAGCCCTTTTGCTCTCTTAATTGACGTACATGTTGCCCTAAATTCATTAGTCAGAATAATTCTTGTCCTATTTGGTCAAACATAAGGTTTTTTGTTATGGTTTCATACCAACCGTTCTTCCAATTGATCCTTCCAAACCACAAATCCCTTTCTTTCGTCTGAGTAATCATGCAAGACCCTACTAAATTCGACTGGTTCCTGTTCCAGAAAGAATTGCCTGCCTTTGTTTCGTATGGTTTCGATATCCCTGTCAATTTCCCCAAGTTTATTCTTTAACAATCTGATATACTTATTGATATGCCAGACATAAGTGGCTTCTTCTGTATCCAACGTTTCGAGGACAAGGTGATAGCATTCATTTCCAGCAATCAGAAATACGAAAGAAAATGGCGAGAGGACAAAACGCAATTTCAGGATATCCCTTTCGTGCATGGATGCCAAATATTTGAGTTGACGAAAGTGCTTTGCATGTTGGTTTTTCAAAATATCTTCCAGAATCTCCTCTTCAGAACCGTATAAATCACTTAGACCTTCGGTTATAGAAAGGTCTGCAAATCCTTGATTTACATCCTCTGATATTTTCTTTGAAAGAAACCTTTTTTCAATGAATCGAAATTTTACACTATCAATTACCTCTTGGTTGATTCGTAGCAGATCATCTGATGTAGCATTTTGTGCCACGAGTAGGTGACCTTGAAATTCTGCATGAATATGTATAGAGATAGTTTTTGAATTTAGAATTTTTGAGAAATAGGACTTCAGAACGTCAAATTCCGGCCGGATATTCAAATGCTCTATTTCAAAATCTAACTCCATCTTCAATTCCCCGATCATATATTTAAATACCACCAGTCCATACTGAAAGTCCAGATCGGCAATTGATACCCGAATGGCCTTATCTATAATCAGGTCTTTAGGACTGGGAGTTTGATCTACAGGATCATCAAAGAATGAAGCTTGCCTATCCAAATGGCGGTAGTGAACGTTCCTTTTCAGGAAAAGTCTATGCAGATAGTCTATTTTGTGATCGTGGTAATCATAGATAACTGGAGTTACTTCTGATCGCTGAACTCTTCCAATATATTGAATCAGTTTTCCTTTAAACGAGAATGGGTAAGCTAGGAATAATCTTGATGCATTCTGCAAATCGGTTCCTTCACCAAAAAATTGACCCGTGGTAATCAAGACTTGATAATCACCTTCTTTAAGTCTCTTCCATTTTGTATCTCGCTCCTTTTGAGTATGATCTCCTGATAGGGCCACTGACTCATAGTGCTGTTTCAGCAATTGATTCAATGTCTCAATATGTTCCTTTCTTTCAGTAATAACGATACACTTTTGACCATTTTTTAACTCAGAAATTATGTCATTTAGGATTAATTTGTTTCTGGAAGTGTCATGCACCAATACTTTCGACAGTGTTTCGAAGGTATCAGTTTTCGGATTGAATGGAAATTCAAAATCAGTATCCCTAATAATGATTCTTGCCCTCTTAAAGGATTCAATTTCGGAAGGTTTGATTTCAGCAATGACTTCACCCAGATAGATAAAAATCAATTTACCATCCGAATACTTTCGGAATGGAGTGGCGGTTAGGCCATATTGATAATAGGCGTCGAGTTTAGAAATTGTATTTGCGAATGTTTCAGAAGGGATGTGATGGCATTCATCCACTATTAGAGCTCCAAAGTGATTGGTAATTTCAGGCTCATTTTGAATCTTCTTTGCCAGACTTTGGATCATGGCAACAGTTATTTGTTTCCCAACTTTGTTTTTTCCTGAACCAATGATTCCAATTTCTGCTTTTGGAATGTTAAGAAATGCCTGTATCCGCTCCACCCATTGATCAGCAAGTTGTTTCCGGTGAACTACAATAAGCGCAGGTTGTTGCTTTTCAGCAATTATCTTCAACCCAATGACGGTCTTGCCGGAGCCGGGAGGAGCCACGATGATGCCAAAATCCTTCTTCTGCACAGACTCAATGGCTAAATCCTGATGCTTCAGTAAGTGTATGTTTGATTGAAAAATTATGTTTTGTCTTTTCTTCCTCAAATCATCCAATTGATAATCAATATTGTTCGACCTAAGGTATTTGATCAGTCTTCCTGTAAATCCTCTTGGGATAATTACCTCGAATTCCTGGTCTTCAATTAGTTTGAAATAACGCTTCGTGTCCCATGTGTTCCTTCCGGATTTCTTTTTGATGAAAAATTCCGAATTGGCAATATTCAGTTCGTCCTTAAGAAAAGAAGTTACCTCAGGTTTTAGAGAAGTCCTTTTCAGGTGAAGTTGGTTGTCCAAATTGATTTCTAACTGGCTAGAAGATGGGATGGAAGAACCGGTATTGGGTTTTATTTGTCTTTGAATTTTATAAATAGAATCAAGCACTGAGGTATCCACCTTTTTTAGTTTGGTTAGAAACTTCCATTGATTTTCAAAGGGCTCAAAGGTTTGAGGATCAATAAAGCAACTATTACCTTTTTGTCTTGACTTACCATGCAGTGGCAGGGCAATCAAGTTACCTAGTCCTTTCCCCGAATGAAAATCTTGATTTGGAAATAAGCGGTCAAAGCTGGATGTTTTGTCAAAAACGCTAAATATGCCAATTTCTTGTAGTAATTGAGTGATTACTTTTCTACTCCTGATTGCAGGGTAGCTCTGGTCAAAGAAAATCCAAACATGCGAACCATTACCGGATTGAGATCTTTCCAGATAAGTATGAATATTATTTTTATTACATTCTTCAAGGAACTTTAAACTTTCCTCTTTCCATTTTGATCCATCAAAATCAGCAGCAATGAACCAACTGGAGTTATCTTCCAACAATGGATATCCTCCAATATGTTGTTCTCCCAAAAAGTGCTTGATAAGTTGTGAATCGTCAAGTTGTAGCAGAGTCTTATCGGTGTAGTTGCCAAAAGTACCGCCTTTCATTTTGTGCAACTTGTACATGTACGGATCAAAATGATAAGCTGGGAAGTATCCTTTCTTGTTGCCTTTTTCCCATCGAATAGCAAATACATCTTCCCTAACTTTGAAAAGGGACTTGTAGAGTTCAAGCTGTTCGTCTGTGGGTTTACCTGATTCCATTTTCAGTAATAAAGGTTTTTGTCTGAATTCTTGCAAGTTATAAATCAGTTTAAGCTCTTTTGCCTGTTGCTGGAATGAGGGGAGGTATTTTTAGCTCTTTTGGTTTTTTTGGGTGGGATTTGTGCGGTGGCAAAAACCAAATGTGCTAAAATGTGCGGTGGGTCTGCGTCACGGCATGAAACGTCCAACTAAAATGAGTATTCGCCCCACTTGCTAGAAGCAGTTAAGTTTCCTATTCGCATTCCCATAACACAGGGCTAAGTTCGCATATTCATTTTAGTGTTTGTGTGTGCCTTGAATGGTGAATATAGCTCATGAAGTTGAGCGTTCCAAAGGGTGAAAGTCCCGTACGCGCTGGGGTCGTGCCCGGAAGCGAAGCAAGTGGCACGCGTGTCGCTGAA
>NZ_VKDC01000028.1 GCF_007097395.1 Fulvivirga sp. M361 | reverse complement strand
CGCTCGCTTGGTAATTTCCTGATCAACCTGATCAGTGCCCTCTCTGCTTATTGCTTCTTCCCTAAAAAACCTTCTCTTAATATACAATTTGAAAAAAAACATGGACAATTATACCTGGTCGCTTAAACGATATTCACGTTAATTAAATCGGACAGAAGAACGTACAAAGTCTCGCTCAACGAAATTGTATACTTCAAAAGCTCAGGTGACTACCTCCATGTTATTCGAAAAGACAAATCGCTAATTACTAAAGAAAGCATTAAAAACGTGCTTCTAAGTTTACCTGAAGATCGGTTTGTTCAGATCCATAGATCTTACGTCATCAATATTAACTATTTAAAATATATGGAAAGTAATTGTATCTCAATTGATAAGGTAGTGCTTCCGATAGGAGACAAATACAGACAGCAACTGAGGCAAATAATGAAATAAAAAACCCCACAAGGCTTCTAAGGTTTATTTAAACCCCAAATAATACAGGATTTGAGCTGCCCTACGGTGTCAGCCTTCCACTGTTAACCCCATAAAATGAGGACCTGAAAGGTTGAGGCCTGGCTTTGACCAAAGGCTTCACTCGGTATTGTTTTTTAATGTTAGGTTTAAAAAACAAGTCCACCCTGTGGGTGATGCAAAGCTACACAAAAAATCTTCTCCTTACGCTTTGAAACGAAACTTGAGGTATTTTATATCACTGCCTGCACTAGTGAATTTTTGTTCATAACGCGTTTGAATATCATAGCATTCTGGCTTTAAGGATGACTTGTACAGATCAAAAGTGTAGTTAAGGTCGCGAATGTCTGATCGGTTATCAAGGCCCTCGAGCGTATACTTAAAAAGTTCCGTATTATCTGTTTTAAGACGTATCCAGCCATCTACACTGACAAGTTTCTTATAAAGATCAATGAAACGCGGATGAGTAACTCTTCTTTTTTCATCCCGGTCCCTGGGTCTCGGATCAGGAAATGTTATCCATATTTCAGATACTTCTCCTTGTTTAAAAAATTGCTCAAGCTCCAGAATATGAGTACGTAGAAATGCTACATTGTACAGGCTTTCTTCCAGCGCTATACCACTCCCCTTCCAGATACGGTCTCCTTTGAGATCGATGCCTACGAAATTCCGGTTCTTAAAAAGTCGTGCAAGACCTACGGTATACTCTCCGCGACCACAGGTAAGCTCCAATGAAATAGGATTTTGGTTTTTAAAGAATTCATACCATTCTCCACGAATATTATCATACAGCGGCTTTCCTGGTTCAATGATGTTTGGTCGTTTCGCATTTTCGGCAAAACGTTGCAATTTTCCTCGGCTCATAGAACCTGCAAATGTAAAAGGCTGAGCGAATTTCTCACAGATTACACTCAAATGAATTTATCACATATCAATAATTTACTTGAAATAATGAATTTTAAATACTTGATTATCAATAATTTAATAAAAATTAACTCAAGTAAATTTTCACACCTCTGTACTTTTTTTGCATCCTATGCCTCACTCATATCTGAGGCTATTGATAGGATTTCTATTCACGGCTTGAAGAACATGTACGCTTATTGTTGCTATTGCTGCCAGTACAATGAATAAAACAGGCAGGCCTATCATCCACCATACCACCTCCACACGGTATGGATAAAATGAAAGCCAATGTTTCGCACCATAAAAAGCCAGTGGAATAGCAATAATTGAAGCTGTTATTATTAACGTAATATATTCTTGTGACAGCAGTAAAAATATTTTGTGTAACGAAGCCCCCATGATCTTTCGAATGCCTATTTCTTTTGTACGCTGAGCAACGGTATATGCGGAAATACCCATCAAACCCGAGCTCGCTATAACCAATGCCAGCAGCGTGAATATCCCGAGGATGGTACTAAATTCCTGGTCTGATTTATACTGAATATCAAATTTTTGATCGAGAAAACTATAATCAAAAGGTGCGTCAGGAAAGAACTCATCCCATTTTTTTTGTACCTCATGAATACCTGCCTTCAGTTGGATCGCCTTCTGCTCACCAGATAGATCTTCGTCTATATTTAGCGCCAATGAATAGTAATTACTCCATATGCTTAACACAAATCCACAAGGCTCTATTCTACTTTTCAAAGATTGTTGATGAAAGCTTTTGACTACACCGATAATCGTTAATTCAGGGAATATTTTATCCTCTGTCAGCTTCTGGCCTATGGCCTCTTCAGCGTTTTTGAAACCAAACTGTTTCAATGCTTCTTCATTAATTACAAAAGAGCCCTTGCCAAAGGTGTCATCACCATCCCTGTAAAACCTGCCTGCAAGTAACTCTAACCCGTATGTGGAGAGGAAGTCTCTGTCACAAGAAATCAGCATCACATTATTACTGATTTGGTCATTTTCTTCTGAACGCCTGATAGAACTATTCCATCCAATGGGTTGGCCAGGTATATAACTGGATGCGGACATGGTATGCACAAAATTTAACCGGCTCACTTCTTCTTTAAAGCTGTTTACAGATTGAAAAAAGTCTCCGTTATCACTATTAAGCGCTCCGGGAGGAGCATCAAGTGTCATTATATTATCGATGTTTACACCTAATGCTTTATTCTTCATAAATGTGATCTGCTGATATACGATCAGCGTAGCTATGATCATACCTGTAGAAGTAATAAATTGGAGAGTTACCAGTGTTTTCCTCAATGACATACCTGCGGCACGTCTACTCATTTTACCTTTTAGTACCAGTACAGGGTTAAAACCAGATAGTATAAAAGCAGGATATGCCCCTGATATCAACGAACCACACAATAACAAAGTAACTACGGAAATCCAGAATTGGAATTTCATTTCTTCCGGAACAATCATCGGATTGGTAATTTGACTTAAAAGGGGCAATGAGACCTGAACCACAGTAAACGCCAATATCGCGGCAACTAAGTTGATAATAAGCGCTTCTGTCATAAACTGTATCCGCAATTGACCTGTACTTGAACCAAGGGTTTTCCTGACCCCTACTTCACGTGACCTTTCCATGGCCTGCGCTGTAGAAAGGTTAATGAAATTGATCCATGCTATGAATAAAATAAAAACGCCAAGCGTTACCAGGCCCCAAAGCGTATTTTCAGCAGATCTATTAATAGTTCCATCTTCTTCTACAGCGGTAAGATAGGTATCTTCAAGAGGTAGTATTTGTGCATGCCATTTACTTTCTTTATCCTGATCAAAAAAATCAGCTGTTTCACTGTCAATGGCATTTACTACTCTTTGAGTAGCAGCACTGGTTTTGATGTAAAACTCAGCATTCCAGTTATCCCAGGAATCAGAATAACCTTTTTCCACCACGTCAAGTGAGGGCATTGATAACAAGACTTCGAAATCAAAATGGGTGTTTGAAGGCAAATCTTCCATTACACCTACCACCTCATATTCCTGAATTCCCAAATTGCCACTAACCGAAAGTCTCTGTCCTTTGGCCTTACCGGGTCCAAAAAAACGATCAGCTACTTTTTTGCTGAGTATCATTTTCAAAGGATGATCCATTTGCCGAAAAGAACCTTCTATCATTTCCAATCCCAGAAAATCACTTATTGAAGCATCTGAATAATACACTCCCTTTTGTTGAAATGTCTTTTTATCGAGTTCATTTTTATGAATAAGAGAATTGTTTTGATAGTCAATATTGATCAATCTAAAAAATTCGTCAATTTCGGATATATTATTTAAGGAGTTTTTCAGTGCGGTAGCCAGATAAAAATATGTCTTAATTTGCCCGGCTTGATCCCGCTCCAGATATAACCTGGAGCTCCGTTCGCTGTTGACAAACGATTTATTATAACTAAATTCATAACCTACATAGTAGAACAATCCGAGACTGGCTGCCATCCCAAGGGCTAGTCCTGCAATGTTTATAAAAGCGAAAACCCTTTTATTCAACAATACCCGTAGTGATGTTTTTATATAGCTGAAAATCATAGTGTATACTCGTTAAAAGCCAATGATACTTTAATGTTGCAGCCTGTGTCAATATGCTACAAGGCACGGACCAAACTGTACTCTTTTAATCCCTTATATTTTATCAAGTTGAAGGTACCAAACCAATGCCAACATTATAACTATTTGATTTTCAAATAGTTAATATCTTAAAAAGAAAAATAGTTTTTTTATTTGCATCAATATGATACAATTATTTGTGCCAAATTGATACAAACCCTATTTTCGGATTACTGATCGATTTAAAAGTAATATAACGGATCGTTTACACATAATCTGGTCAAACAATTGGTAATCAATAAGAAATGAACAAAAAGGATGGTGTAATATTAATAATAGACGATGACGAAGATGTGTTAATTACGGCGCGCATGATCCTGCGCAATCATTTTAAAACCGTCAAAACCGAATCATCTCCAAAAACATTGGAATCTAACCTGGAAAATATCAATCCTGATGTGGTGATCCTGGATATGAATTTTAAGGCCGGCGCTACCAGTGGAAATGAAGGCTTATTCTGGCTACGGAAAATTAAAACGTTAGACCCTGACGTACATGTCATTATGAACACCGCTTATGGTGATATACAATTGGCCGTAGAATGTATGAAGGAAGGAGCTATTGATTTTTTGGTCAAACCCTGGGAAAAGGAAAAACTTTTATCTACTGTTAGTACGGTATTTCAACTCAAACAGAGCAAAAAGGAGCTCCATAAGCTCCAAAGCACCTCCAAAGTCCTGGCTAATGATATTCACAAAGATAAAGGTGAATTGCTAGGTCAATCTGCTGCTATGCAGCAAGTATTTGAAGGCATCCGAAAAGTAGGTGCCACCGATGCAAATGTATTGATACTGGGAGAAAATGGTACAGGCAAGGAACTGGTGGCACGGGCCATTCACCATCATTCTGCCAGGGCGAATCAACCTTTTGTAAAAGTTGACCTCGGCGCTCTTACAGAATCGCTGTTTGAATCTGAAATGTTCGGTCATAAAAAGGGCGCATTTACAGACGCAAAGGAAGAGCGAATGGGAAGGTTTGAAGTGGCCAATGGAGGTACGTTATTCCTGGATGAAGTAGGTAATATAGCTCTAAACCTGCAATCTAAGCTACTGTCTGTTTTACAAAACCGCGAGGTAAGCAAGGTAGGAGGTCATAAAACCATACCCATCGACATTCGATTGATCTGCGCTACAAATAAGCCCCTCCATGCTATGGCGCAGGAAGAAGCATTTCGTGAAGATCTGCTTTACAGAATTAACACTGTGGAAATAGAACTCCCCAGGCTAGCAGACCGCCATGGTGATCTGACATTATTGGCAGAACACTTTTTAAAGGTGTATGCAAAGAAATATGACAAGGCGCTTCCCTCTGTCACCAAAGCTACCTGGAAAAAACTTAGCGATTATTCCTGGCCCGGTAATGTACGTGAACTTCAGCATGCCGTAGAACGAGCTATTATTATGGCAAGTTCTGACACATTGGGCCCGGAGGATTTTCTTATCAAAAAGACTGAGAAGCCCACAGGCATTCAGCCTTCTCTCAATGTAGAAGAAATGGAGAAGCAAACCATTATACAAGCTTTGAAACAATGTAAGGGTAACCTGACCAGCGCATCAAAAACACTCGGCATGGGTCGTAGTACGCTTTATAGAAAAATGAGTAAGTATGGCTTATAAAGTCGCCCTCTCAAACTATTCTATCAACTCCAAACGGCATAAGTGTCCGGTTTCCATTACATACGACAGACGCTTTGCTTCCCTTAAAGGGATCAGATGTATTTGCAATAGCACAGCGCCTCACACAGTAATTGGTCAAAAGGGTGCGATGTAAGTTCTACTCCACTAATTAATCTTCATAAATCGGGCGGTTGAAAAATGGTCTTCATTTTTCAACCTAATCAGGTAGTACCCTACATTTAGACGATCTAAATCAATAGATAGACGGTTATCGATCGCATCTACCGAACGTTCACTTACCATCTTCTTACCATTTACATCATAAATGCTAAGCTGTAATGATTGATTGATTGCCTGCGGTAATATTATCATTAACTCCGACCCTGCCGGATTAGGATATAGCTTAATATCAAACGTGTTGCTGAAATCACCTAAGAGACCAGTAATGGTTTCGGTCATACCTGTAGAAGAGTTATCAGACAGCCCTGAAGCATTTGCTGCTCTCACTCTGAACTGATAGACATTTTTATCCAGACCGGTCACTTCTAAAGAAGTCGCGTCATTCACTTCATTCCCCTCAAACCCAGTCACAAAAGTGGTGAAATCATCTATGGAGACATCCACTTCGAATGACGTTGCCCCATCCGTTGTCTGCCAGTTTATAGTAAAACTCTCGGTGCCTATCTCCGAAGAGGCCTCAAGTGTTGGCGTAGCAGGTAAGGTAAGTACCTCGAGCGTGTCAGAATAAGCTGAATTAATAGTAGCCAACGCCTGTACTATATAAAAGTAAGTCGTATTGCTTTCTACGCTGGTATCTTCAAAAGTTGTTTCATCAGCTTCGACAGTCTCTATAACCGTAAACTCACCTTCCTTGGAAAGGGATCTTTCCACTCTGTATCCGGTTTCAGTTGTGGCATTATCAATCCACTGCAACCTGACCGGACTTGTGTTGCCAGTTTGTGTTGCCGCCAGTTCTGTTGCTGCGGATTCACCTGGTATAACCTGACCTTCCAGCCTGTAAACAAAATCCGTATTGGCCTCTCCCTGTATGTTATTCCCGCTTATCCATTGATCAGCGGCCGCACCTCCAAAGACCACTCCTTTACGGTCCACTATACGAAATACATTATCAGTTATAGGAGTTCTCTGTGTCCACTCCCATAGTTGGTCGGCTGTTTCAGCAATGTTATAGACGGATAACCAATATTTCCCGGCTTCAAGTTCAACATCTATTGGCAGTCTTACTTCTCGTTGACCCGGCTCAAAAGTAATGGCCATATCGGTCTGATAAACAAGCTCATTATCATCTGGTGCACCATTCAGGTCACGATAGATCTCCACATTAAAGTTTTCTACATCGCTTAAATTATCCTGTCCGTTAATGGTAATACCGGAAATCTGCCAGTTCTCGCCAAAATCTATTCCAAAATCATCCGCCGATTGGACAATGGAGTTATTGGAAAAAACGATTTGTGATGACAAAATACCGGTTTCCATTTCGTTGTTCAGCTGATCAAACAGAATAGGGTCCCCCACGGTCAGGCTGAAACTACTCTCAACGGTTTTCCCATTGGAAGTGGCCTGCACAGTGATTGAAGAAGTTCCAAAGATGGCCTGCATAATAGATAATCGTAATGTATTGTCTGCTACAATACTTGTGCTTACCAGTGTTGGGTTTGAGTTGGCAACTACCGCTTTGGTAATAGACGAGTTATCGTTATCGATATCTGTAAAAACATCGGTCAGATTTAGGTCAAAAATTTCGATATCATCTTTATTTATCTGTAACCAAACATCTTCCAGAGGATTACTCAACGTGGGAGGAAAGTCTCCGTCAAAAGTGGTGAATGTCCATATGCTATTATCTGCAAGTCCTGCGTAGGGATTGTCTACATTATCAAGTATAGCCCCTGCATCAATGGTAACATAGTACTCAGTGTTTGGGTCCAGGTCGGACACCGGGTTTACCGTAAAGGTTGTAGCGGAGATTTCCGCGTTGATGACATTAATGGTTTCAAATAACACATCATCCGAAGCACGTCGTATTTGAACGCTTCCTGTTCCTGCCTTAATGGGTTCACTGAAATCGGCAAATAAGTTGGTATTGGTGAATACATCGGTATCCCCTGTAAATGGATCAATGCTGATGAGTTCAGGTGCAGTATTATCCGCTGCCGCAGAGAATACATCAGTTGAAAAAAGTCCACGCCCGAAGGTAGCTACGATGACCACTCCATCCACTTCACGATATTGTAGCATATCACATCGTACGTTGGCGAGGTTATCTACCGTAGGTTCCCAGTTGGGAGTCGATCCAAAAATATTACTGGTAGACCAAACCCCTAGCTCCGTAGCTAGTAACACTTGCCGGGTATTAGTCGGATTGAACATCCCCCACCTCACAGGAATGTCCGGAAGACCGTCGTCTAATTCATCTCTACTAAGCCAGGTTAATCCGCCATCCTGTGTTACCCAAACAGACGTAACACCAAAATTAGAGATGGTGACCAATAGTTCCTCATCTGTAGCTCCGACATCTATCGAAGATATCGTACCCACAGAGGTAGAGATGTTACTGGTAATGTTTACCGCTACAGGATTAGCTCCATTTGCGTTATCTATTAAAAACACTTCTGCATCACGAGTCCCTACAAAAATCCTGTTATCCGTAAATGCATTGGCTTGAATGTGTGTAATCTGACCTAAATCCAGTGTAATTGTTTGCTGTGTACCTGGTGATATCGTATTTATATTTGCTATTCTCAATAACTGTCCCTCATCTCCGGCAGAATATAAGATATGCGCATCATTATCCAAATCAGACGGATTGATAAACAGTCCAACGTCACTATCGGCAATTCGCCTGAATGAATTACCTCCATCACTGGAATGGTTGACCGTATTTCTCGTAAATGCAGTTATTTGAAAAGAAGCATCGGTCTGATCGATATGGGTAAACCCTCCATCACCTCCGGTAGCCTCTTGCGTAGAAGTACCTGTGGCAGCTGTAAACCGCTGGGTCCCATTATCTTGTGATCCTGCCAGGAAATAACCTGAACCTACCGCATTTTCAGCTGCTACAGAATAAAATTGCGTGACACTATAATTGTTATTGCTGGTAACAAAACTTGGATTAGCAGAAGAGCCTAAATTAGTGGAGTAAGAAACGCCACCATCGTGCCCAAGAATGGCCTGACTTGGAAAACCTGGCCTGAACACTATCTCATGCAGATCAGCGTGTACAAAAGCGTCACATTGACCGGTCCAATAGGATACTTCATCCATATCAACGCCGGAATTGGAGGATCGAAGCACATTGATACCACCCAGGGTAACAACTGTTGCATCATCCGGCTTTACTGCCAAAATCAGATCATAGAATGCCTGTCCTCTGGTAAAATGAGTTCCAGCCGTAAAACAGCCCTGCTCACGGTATTGCGGAATGGACAGGTTGGTCCATGTAGTCCCCCCATCATCAGACCGCTGAAACCAGGCAACATCCCTGTCTCTGGAAACCGGGTTGGGATTCTGGGCTACTGCATACACAACGGTACTCCCAGTCACACTACTTTGAGAGGGTGCCACTGCTAATTCTATACGACTTGGAGCGGTAGCACTGGGTGGGGTTATTTCCGTCCAGGTTTGACCGTCATTGGTCGACCTGTGAACTCGCCCTGTCCCTATTGATGATAAAAAGCCTGTAGAGGCATAAATATCGCCGTTAGCCGCAACTTCTATATCCGCTCCACGGCCGGTAAGCACCCTGGTCCAGTTATTGCCTCCATCTGTAGAACGGTAAATACCGCTGATGCCGCCTTCATTGATCGAACTTAACGTGGAGATAAGAACTGCACCCGTCGGAGTCACCACTAACTTTTGAATATATCGGAAACTTGGCTCGTCAGTACTCGACAATAATTCCCAGTCCCCTCCACCATTGGTACTCTTATACACCCCTACACCAGGCACACCTCCACCATCGTTACCTGCAATATACCCCTCTCCGGTGGCTGCATAAAATGTCATTGTATTGTTAGGATCAAAAGCAAGAGAGGATATCGCCAAACTGGCAAGGAAATCATCTATACGGAACCAGGAAGATGTTTCATCGGTAATGTTATTATTAAACCATAGTCCCCCTGAAACAGAACCTGCCCATACCTTCCGCACATTCCCGTCATTAGGATCCCACATCAAAGCCCTGGTACGTCCGCCTATGTTATCCGGCCCTCTTTCGGTCCAGCTTACGCCAGGAATCGCGGCCAAAGGACGACCATTTTTGGACATGCGCTCTTTGAACCCCTGACTATCTATTCGTGTGCCCTGGGACGACTGCTTCTTAGCAAGCATTCTTTTTGTATAGTCATAGGCCGGTACAAGGCGTTCTGTAGGCACTCTTTTCAATGCGGGATCTACCGTCATCAAAAAATTATGTTCTGCAGCCAGGTCAGGGCGATCCTTTTTAGGCATTTGTTCATATTCCTCTCTACCGATCTCTCGTGTGGCATAAGGGTGATTATTAATATATTCGGAATAAGCCTGTCTTTCATCTACCGCTACGTATTGTAAATGCAGGTACTTAGCTACTACTACCGTTGCCAATACTGCAATACAAGCTATTAGCCCTTTACGTACAGACCAATTATTAAAAAGATTCATGCTTATTCGAGATTAGGTGTCTACTTAATAACCGGCCAAGTTAATAGTATTAGAAAACAAATTATAGTATTATGCCTAATGTTTTTTATCATTTTGTTACGAAACTGAATTATCTGTAATTACCTATAAAGTCATGATATCCCGTTCCAAAAGTATGATCAGGATTAAACCTGTTTGTCTCGAAAATCTGTATTATTACAGGCTATAAAATAACCTTTCGATTTATGAAAATTTTTGGTACGCCTCTACTTCTTACAGCGACAACCCTATTCATGGCTTGCCAGAGCCCCAAAAACCATCAAAGTAAATCTCAACCAGGAATTATGAAACAAATTCAAGTGAGTTACACAGAAGATTACTGCGGCGGTGCTTTCCCATCTGACAGGATTTTGAAAGCTGAAAAAAAAGTAAAGGCTTATACAGACAAAGAACTTATAGTATCAAAAGAAGGGTGGCCAGCAGAAAAGATGATCACTTACCGCACCTCTTCCGAAGGTCAATTTGACATGGACCTGCCTCCGGGAAGTTACCAACTGTTTATGCCTGAAAAAATATTAGCCACCTACAGGGAAGGTAGTGTCATGAGCAGGGAGGTATGCGAAAAATGGAAAAGCACTCCTAATGGAATACTCTTAATAAAAGATGACACAACCATGAGGTTGGACGTAACCATTCACAGATCTTGTAATCGCTGTATCGAACGTGCACGCTAAACCTTTCTTGAAAACGCCAGCATACTACTTCAATGGGCTGTCAAACGACACCAAATGCCTGGGCATATTTTAACAACTCTACGAAAGAATGGATCCCCAACTTCCTGTTAATGTTTTTACGATGTTGCTGTACCGTATGCTTGCTTAAGAACAACTGATTCGCAATAGCAGGCCCATTCATACCATTGGCCAATAACCCTATGATCTGCTTCTCCCGATCAGTCAGATGGTTAAAACGATGGTAGTTAGACACCACAAACCTTTCTTCTCTTAAAAGTCGCTGCGTCTTAACTGCCAGGCCCTCAATCTCTTCTATGGGCTGTGTGATACTCACCAAACCATCATTTATCCGTGACAATTTGGTAGTAAGCAGGCAAAGCTTGTATTCTTTTTCAAGCGGATACCAGATCTTCACCATCTCACAGAATATGTCCGAAAAGTCTTTGCGTTCGAAAAACTGTTTAACCCTTGGAAAAACATTTTGAAGGGTATTGCTATGAATGTACAGCTTATGAAAGTCTTCACCGATCACTTGCAATTCTGCATTGGACAAATCGTAACTATTCCTACCGAAATAGTTCAGGTAAAGGGGAACTAAATTGGGAGCATCCAGGTGAAAAACCGCAGGAATAGTTGAACCAACTTCCTCTAAAGACCATCTCTCTTCTGCCAACCATTTGTCGATCACCACCAAGTTCATGTTGTGCGCCATACACAACTTAGCAGTTGTCATAATTTTAAATATTAATAACCAACAAAAAGACTCTGTAAGATATTAATAATAAAAGTACCAGTATAATTATTCTATCTTCATAAAGCACATGATCAATGCTCCGTATACTTTATCACAATGAAATTCTGTTTGTTATACTTTTTTGGAAAGGCAAATGCAAATTAATGTATTTTTCAAATTTAACATTGTCTTTTTTTACTACCACTGATTTCATAATTGTCAAAATTTAGAACAAAACTTACATTGTGTTAGAAACAAATTCTAATTCACAAATTATGAAATGAATAAGTTCAATTTTAAATCCATTGAAAACAAGTGTATGATTGTTTCTATCTCAATCTTCGTTAAAGTCATTTTTTAATCATGACAATAGGTAAGCTTACAAGGTAATGTTGTATCGTTTAAAGAATAAAATTATTGAAAAACTGAGTCGAATAAAGCTTTCATCTCATTCCATGATTGGGTATCAGCTTCAGCATTATAAGCTAAGGGCATGTCAAACTGCCTCCCAAGCGAATCCGCGTCCGGGCTGGTAAAACTATGAACGGCTCCTTCATAAGCGATGTATTTATAGTCAGCACCTGCCGCGTCCATGGCAGTTTTGTAAGATTTAACAGATTCCGGGGAGACAAATGTGTCATCGGCGCCGTTACATACTAATATTTTAGCTTTTACTTTCTCTCCCTCCGGCATCACGGGTAGTTCCACACCACTATGGAAGGCCGCAACAGCATCCATTTCCAACCCCATATTTGCCATAGTAAGTACCACGCTGCCTCCAAAGCAATATCCAATAGCTCCTATTTTTTCGGTATCGACATTAGGATTAGCTTTAAGTTCTTCCAGGGCCCTGGCAAAACGCGCTTGCCCTGCATCAATATTGGTCATGACACTCATTGCAAACTTCCCTGCATCGGTGGGATGTGAAGCTTTCTGCCCTTCTCCATACATATCCACAGCCAAAGCAACGTACCCTAGCTCTGCAAGCATTTCAGCTCTTTTACGTGCATAATCGTTATGCCCCCACCATTCGTGCACTACCAACACTCCAGGCCTTTTGCCTTCAAGGTTTTTGTCGTAGGCAATATATCCCTTCATAACCAATGAATCTGTAGCGTATGTAATTTCCTCCCCTGTAATATTTGCTTCAACGACCTCCTCTTCCACCGGCGTTTCCTTGTTGTCTACCGTATCACCTGACTTACCGGTACACGACACAATACCCAACAAAAGCAATAAAAATTTCCATTGCAGTACACATTCTTTACACATGATCTTGTTTGTTTAGTTTCTCCTTAAGATAGAAAAAATCATTCAAATGACGTAGTTCCATTACTATTTGCGACACAAGCTTTTATTGATCATTTTTACTTGTTTGATGGGGGTTTCGTTGAATTCATTTCGCATAAAAATAGGAGTACGCATTAGCCTGGTTATTATTTTTGGGTTTAGCGGTATTTATGTACTAACACAAACCTATTTCTGGCTGGTATCTATCTGGTTATTCTTATTTATGAGCATCACATTTTATGATCTCATTCGTTACATAGAAAGATCAAAGCGAGATTTAAGCAATTTTTTATTAGGTATACAGCAAAATGATTTTTCTAATACCTATTCGCTAAAACGGGCGAATAAGCTGGACTTCGAGCTTAACCACGCTTATACCACTATCATAAATGAATTTCAAAAACTCAGACGAGAGAAAGAATCGAATTATCATTTTTTACAGGCAGTGGTAGAACATTCGGGTATCCCGTTAATTGGCTACAGTGAAGGCAATTTGGAGATTACCCTCATGAATGGTGCGGCCAAAGAGCTCTTTAAAAAGCCTCACCTTACATCCGTTAAAGCCATATCAAGAATAGACCCCACTCTAGGGCAAGTGGTATCACGCCTGGAAAGCGGACAAAAAGAACTTGTAAAAGTGGTTATCGACAATGAGCTTTTAAACCTTTCGGTCATTGCCAAGGAAATAAAACTGGATGAAGGTTGGTATAAACTCATTTCTTTTCAAAACATTAAAACCGAACTGGATGAAAAAGAAATTGAATCATGGCAAAAACTTATCAGGGTTTTAACTCATGAAATTAAAAATTCAGCCATTCCTATTTCCACGTTAACCGAGGTGATCAACCAGATGATCACTGATGAAACCGGTGAGCTCAGAGACCTGTCTAAACTGGACCCTGAGGACCTGGAAGATTTGAAGATAGGTATTCGAACTGTCCAAAAACGAAGCAAGGGGCTGGTGAGTTTTGTAAACGCTTACGGCCAGTTGGCAAAAATACCGGAGCCAAGTATTAAAAAAGTTAATGTATCCAACCTGATAAAGGAGGTTACAGCTTTACTACAACACGATTATCAAAAGAACCATATAAAGTTGAATGCTTCCTCTAATGAATCATTGTTTATTCATGTGGATGCAGAAATGATTGAACAGGTATTGATCAACTTATTAAAAAATGCACGTGAGGCATTACATGATAATAGGTCGGGAGAAGTAACAGTACAAAGCTACTTAAAGAGTCATCAAACGATCATAAGCGTTAAAGACAACGGTCCGGGTATCGATCATGAAACCCTCGAACAGATATTTATCCCGTTTTATACTACAAAAAAAGAAGGGTCTGGTATCGGATTAAGCCTTTCCCTCCAAATTATGCGCGCTCATAAGGGCAAATTAAAAGTTCATTCCCAACCCGGTAAAGGCACCACATTTGATCTCATTTTTTAAATCACACTTAAGACAATAAAACGGTTACAGACGATTATGTCAAAGCTTATGATGTAAGTCAGTAACTTTGTCAAAATGAGTATAACTCCAAAAAAAGTGTGTATTTTGATTTTCTTTAAAGTTAATCATCTCATTATCAAAAAGATATAAATCATTTACCACAAGACTTTTATCTTTAACTCTTGTACGAATTACTTAGACTACTGTCCATATTTTTTCCTACGTTCACTGCTTATTTTATTTTTACATAATGGCGAAACGAAACGTATGTCGATAAAGGCTGTAATTATAATGATCTTATTATTGTTACAGGGCATCCATCTCGTTGCCCAGGAGTTTGAGATCAATAATTTCGGACCGAATAATTACAGGGCGGCATCGGATAATTATGACGGCCTGGAAGACAGCAAGGGAGTATGGTATTTCGCCAATGAAAATGGTGTATTGACTTACAATGGGAGTACCTGGCGACTGACAACGATCAGGGATTACTCTTCCGTCCATGCACTTTATCATCAAGATAGCGGACGGATTTATGTAGGAGGCAATAATGAGTTTGGATACCTGACCGGTGAATTTAAGTACGTATCCTTACGTGGTTTAATAGATACTTCTACAGCAATATCAGAAATATGGAACATCATTGAAGTAGCGGATAATATTTACTTTGAATGTAGAGAAAAGATCATTCGTTATGATGGAAAAAGGGCTTATGAGATAGGTATTCAAGATGGTTACCTGTTCCAGATAGGAAACGAGCTATTCGCTTCGATTTATAACCAGGGTTTAGCACTAATTACGAAGGATGGTTATGAACTGATCAATGAAGATTTTAATTTTCCTAACGACGGTGCTTTCCATGCGCATGCCATGTTAGATCATCATCAAGATTCGACCACTTCTTATCTTCTTACCACAGCATTTAACGGACTATATAAATTTAATCCCACCTCGCAGAAAATTGAAAAATGGCCTACCGAGATAGACGAGCTACTGAAAAATGCAGGGATTGCTGAGGTCATTATATGGAGAGACAGTCTCTATGCCATTAGTACTTTGACATCCGGACTTGTCTTTTTAGATGAAAATGGATATGTTCAAAAGGCCCTTGGGGAAGATAATGGACTATCCAGACCGGATAATCAAATCAAAACGCTGTTCGACCAGATCAACCCTAAAATTGAAGGGTTGATCAATGAGGAAAATGGCTTACCTACCAATCAACTTCGGTCCTTATTCCAGGACCAAAGAGGCAATCTTTGGATCAGTTCGCTGTATGGTATTTCCTACTTAAAATGGAATGATAACTATGATACCAGCTTTGTTCCTAGAGTTATTTTAAAACAGATCTCAAAAGATGTTCCCAAGTCCAAACGCACCCTGGAGTTTCGTTTTTCAACCCCGGGATATGATAAGTCTGACCTGGAGTATAGCTTTTACCTGGAAGGCTTTGAGGATGCCTGGCTTCCCTGGACTGCTGCCGTAGCTAAGGAATACACCAACCTGGATGGAGGTGCTTATGCCTTTCACGTGAAATCAAAAACCAATAAAGGCCTAGTTAGTAGCGAAGTTAGTTATTCTTTCGTTGTGCCTACCCCCTGGTATAAAAATGTATGGACATATCTGTTTGGCTTTTCCATACTTTCAATATCCATCTTTTTAGGCGTAAGATATCGTACTACCCGGCTAAAAATGCTCAACCGGAAGTTAGAAGTAATCATAGATAACCGTACCCGGGAACTGATCATGCAAAAAGAGCAACTCAAGACGACCAACGAAGATCTTAGGGTGATCAACGCGGAACTGGATAATTTTGTCTATCGATCATCACACGACCTGATTGCCCCCCTCAAATCACTGAAAGGACTGGTAAACCTTGCACGGCACGATGATCCAGGTGAAAGCCAGGTTACTTACCTGAATATGATGAATTCCAGTATTGTGAAACTGGAAAACTTCATCAAGAGTATCATGGAATATTCTATGAATGTCAAAAAAGAAATTGAGCACACTCCTATCTTCCTCGATAATATACTGGAAGATATCATCGGTGAGCTTAAATTTTTTGATAATGCGAATAAGGTAACCTTTGTAAAAGCTTACCCGCTGGACTTTGCTGTAACTACTGACCCGTACAGGCTTAAAATAGTCTTGAGCAACCTGATCACCAACAGTATTAAATATCACAATTATAGTCAGAACGATCCCTATGTAAGGGTTGAGGCTTTTAAGGAGTCCGGGTTTGCAGAAATTGATGTAATAGACAACGGTAAAGGCATAGATCCCCAATATATCGACCATATATTCAGTATGTTTTACAGGGCGTCAGACATAGCAGAAGGTTCTGGTCTCGGTTTGTATATTGTGAAAGACACATTAGCAAAGATAAAAGGCTCCATTCGTGTTGAATCCGAGATCAGAAAAGGCAGTAAGTTCAGCATACGCCTGCCTGATCATTAGTCGGATACATCCGATGCAGGGCAGTAATCACTATCAGGCTGTCATTTATTTACCTGAAAATAAGTAAATTTACCGAAGGAATAAGCAGACTTTCGAAAGTCAAACAATAAGTACTCACCGGACTTTTTATCTTCCCTTGATTAATTATGAAATTGCGTCGTCTAAGTTTTAGTGCTTTAGTAGCCAACATCCTGGGAATTTTCGCTATAGTAGCGGTAGCATCAGGAATTGCAGTGGTCTATCTGTTCTTTTATGCACTCAATAAAAATGATCCCACATTTTGGCAGAACATACAAACACTCGGAACGGCAGGTGAGTTTCTGGGGGGAACGGTAGGTTCCATTTGGGCATTGGCCGGTGTAATTTTGTTCTTTTTAGCCTTGATATACCAAAAACGCGAACTGGTTTTGCAACGCGAAGAACTAAAAGAAAGCAGGAAGATCATGGAAAATCAGTCTGCGACCATTGCTATACAGCAATTTGAAAACACCTTCTTTCAACTACTGAATTTTCACATAAATGCCTCAAATACCATCCGTAGCACTACTTTAGGCTCCAACGGCAAAAGCCATAATCCTTTTGACGCCCTATACAATGATTTTAAAAAAGAGGTAAATACACTAAAAAGAAGAAAAAAACAAGATACAGGAAACGTATCACCAGATGATGAATCCTTTGAAATATGTTTCAAAACAGTGTACGAAGGGTATAAAAACACTTTTCAACACTACCTGGAAAACTACCGTACGCTTATCTTCCTGATAGAAAATAAAAGTCACGACCCTGAGTTTTACTTCAATATTCTAAAGTCTCATTTTACTGAACAGGAAGTACTCATACAATTTTATTATGTCATCTTATTTGCAAGAGACAAAACGCTGCTGACGGTCTCTGAAAAGTATTCTCTTTTCCATAAGCTAAATCTCAGAGCAATTGCAGAAATTGACGCTTATCACCTGGATAAGGTTAAAAAAAGAGCTTATGCTGAAGATCAGACCGTTGAGTGATCTATAGCTAAAACACACTATATGTCTGGGAAAAGTGTACCCGGCATGCCAGCATTGTCTGTCACAAAATCAGGACGTGCAATGTTTAAGTTACATGCTTCGTTGATCTTTTTGATGAAATAATCACACGTGACCGGTGTATGCGTTTCATCTTCCTGGTGTGCGTAAAAGTATAATTCTTCCAACCCATTTTGAATCCAATATTTTATCCGCTGTACCCATTCGTCCAGGCGCTGATAATCTGATGGGTGAAGGTTGTATCCATTAAAACGTATGAAGACCTTAGGTACGGTCAGACGCATATGGAGTACATCTCGTCGTCCTCCCACGTCCGTGAGGACCACCCCCCTTTTTTGCTCAGCCATCATAGTAAATGTTTCGTCGAAAATAGCAGGATCGGTAAACCAGTCCGTATGTCTTAGTTCAACGAACATGGGAAAGTCATCCGGAATGTCCTGTACATACTTTCGTAGAGATTCCAGCTGTCTACCGGCAAAATTATCAGGCAATTGAAGAAATGAAGGGCCTAATTTTTCTCCAAAAGCCTCGGCAGCATCCAGAAACTGATCCGTAAAATACCCTGCATCATTAAGGCGTTTCAAATGACTTATGCTTCTTAAAAATTTGGGGCTGAACCTGAACCCATCCGGTGCACGACTTGCCCAATTTTCAACATTTTCTTTTTTGATACTGTAGAAAGTAGTATTCATCTCAATACCATTGAAATTCTTCACATATTGATCAAGAAAGAACTTATCTTTTGTATTTCGTGGGTAAATAAGCCCCACCCATTCTTTGATCCCCCATTTAGCACACCCGACGTGTACTTTTACCGGGTTGTTTTTTTTGCTCTTAAAGGCTTTAATGGTATCGGAGTGGTCTGGCGGAAGTGATAGATCAAGGTGCTCAAGTTCATGAGAAAAGACTTTACCGTATTTCATAGGTATCGGTGGTTAATGCGGTTCGGTTCTGACAGTTTACAAATAAAGAGCATTTAATTTAACTACATAACATTTTAGCTTCTGATGCATTATAACTTGTCAAAGTCTCAGGGTTTAGCCAACTAACCTCGTCTTAAAAACTACGGGAATAAAAGAAAACAGGTCACTTAAAAAGTAGCCTGTTTTCTTTTATTGAGTGACTAAAGTACTAAACTCCGTTACTAACGCTTTATTAGCTTAAATGTCTTCTCTATTTGCTTCCCGACGCCTTGCACTTTCATAAGGTAAATTCCGGATGGCAAATCCGCCAGGTCCACTTCGATGGTTTGATACCCTGCGGAAGAGTCCACTTCCTGTTCAAAAACTACCCTACCCACAGCGTTGTAGAACAGCAGTTTTTTAATATTATCATCTTCGGAAAGTAAATTTAGTTTTACTTTATCTACAAAAGGATTGGGGAAAGCAACAACTTCCAGCTCACCTTCTTCGTTCGGGGCAAAATTCTCATGGTCCTCAAGGTCACCTGACAATCGTCCATTATGTGCAGAAGGAGGATTAACAGGCCATATACCGTCCAGATCAAAACCGTCCGCATTACCAAAAAACTGGCGGGGGTCAGAAATGTCTTTCACTTTTATGAACCGGGAAAAATCTAACCCTGCAGATGCAAGATCAAATTTTCCATCGAGGCAGGTAGTACCTAATGAAGTAAACTCCTCACCATCTTCGGAAACAAATACCTCTGCTTTTTCCGGGTAGAAATAACAAGGTATGTCTAACCTGCCAAAGGTACTTTCATATATCCTGAAATCATTGCCTTCCAGGTCGTACAGCTTTTCATCCAGGCGTAATACGATCTCACCGCCAAACCCAAGGCTTACAAAGTTAAAATAATAGTTTTCCAAAGGTCTTCCCAGTGCTTTGGCCGGATTGCTTCTCCACCATACTACAGGTCTTCCGTTTCTTCGTTTCCCCTGTTTGAAAGAAACAACCTCTACCGCCTGAGCTGTGTTGAAGGTTACTTCAGGAACAAAGCTTAAACGTATGGAGATAGGCAAATGGTCTGATGTGGTGAAGCTATAGTCATTATCATAAAACTCGTACCCTGCCCTGGCAGAACCTTCTAAAAACTCATCAAACAATTCATCGGACAAGCTAATGTGATCAATTACATTTTCTCTGGACACAAAAGAACGGAACCCTCTTTCGCTCAATATTTCGGTCACCGGATTGTAATTTGCAGTGTCGTTTACATATACTTCGTATGAAGTGAGCGTAGAAGGTATGTCAGCTACCGTAAAATCTACATCGTCATTATAGTCTCCCAGCAAAACAAGGTTCACGTCACTGTAAAAGGCATCTAAGGTATCTTTTAGTACTTCAACATCAAACTTCCGCATGTCGTAACGATTTTGGGCATCCCTGCCGCTGTTAGCTCTGGCGTGTATAGCTACCAGGTGGATCTTTTTGGTGATACCTGCTATCTCCACATCGGCCACCATCAGGAAAGGCATTCTCCCACTGGCCCAAAAGCGGTCCGGCTCACTTGGATAACCTATTAATGCGGACGCATCACCTCCGTTGTAAAGCGGATGGACGGCGGTCAATAACGCTTTTGTTTCTGTAGTATCAGGTGTAACCGTACTTGTTTTGTATACAAACCCTACACGCTGTTTGGCCCCGGGGTCATTCGGCCTTGAAACAAAATCGGAAAGTATGTAATCATATCCGGGCAGCTCACTCACCATTTGGGCAAAAAGCACATCGTCCGTAATTTCCTGCACGGCGATTACATCAGCATCCAAACCCAGGATAACTGTTTTTACGCTGTCTTTTTGGATCTGGTCACTGTCAGGGTCTCCGGCTGCGGGTGAATTACTTTCATCACCAAACCATTCGATATTCCAGGTAACCACGTCAAAAGTTTCAGACTTGGGTATGTTAAGGTCATCGCCAGTAGGAACAAATTCTTCGGCACACGGCAGGTCTGCCTTTAATCTTGGCAACAGTTGGATAAATGTCTCAAAGCGCCCTACCACACCTGTTACACTGGCGCAGGTTTCCGGCTGCGCTTTACCTACTAAATCTTCTACATCATTGTCAATTCTCAACTGGCCGGTACCACTGGCATCGCTTAGTTCGAAATTGGCATTACCAAAAAGTAAGTCTCCGGGTAAAGGGAATGAAGGATTTAAAACAGTCACCAATTCACCGGGATAATCCGGCAACTGGCTTAACGTTATTACCCTGGGTACAATGGGTTGGTTTGCGGTACCAAAATCTATCAAATTGGTCACATTTTCAAGTTGTGCCTGCTGTCTGAATTCATCTCTTACAGCAGTGATCTCAACAGAATCACCTATCTGAAACGCTACATTTCCCTGCACCTGCGAGTCAAATACGGCTATCCCTCCTGTAGCATCCTGAACATAAGCGGGTCCACCCAGCTCTCCTGCTACAGTCAGCACTCCTCGTACAGTAACTGTTTCGTTCAACATGGCAGCCCGGGCCTCAGCTATAGTAACCAGCTCCGGGGTAACAATAACATCGTTAGCCACCCCGGGCGTGGGGAACACAGCCTCAAATGAAGCTGTGTTCCTTGCTCCACCTGCTCCATTGGGAATACGTGCTAATGACTCAGTATCTTTTACATTATTAGCATTTTCATCTACCTGAACCTGACCTGCATTAAGCAAAGGAAGCAAACCGGCATCTTCCGGGTCACCTGTTCCATACACCACAGCATCCAGTATGTTGTCCAGGGATATTGGCGTATCATTCGGGAAATCAATCGCGTCCCCCTGGTAAACAACTACAGCATCAGGGCCATTTTGAAGTGAATTCGGGTTTGTTTCAAAATCAACATTGGCAACCCCGGCATTCCCAAGAACAAAATACCCTTCGGCATTAGTGGTAAATCCATCCAGGTCATATGCCCCATAGCTTTGATCATCGCTACCATTATAAAGTACTACTACCAGTCCATCCAGTGCAGTATTTCCAACACCTCCGTCAAACAACTCAATGAACTCTGCCGAATCAAGCCCATCTGTATCAGAATCTATTTCATTAATGAACAGATCAGCCAATGGTTCTGTAGCTACTTTATTGGGCAATGCCGGTGTATTAACGGCTTCACCCGCATCGGCTATTACTCCAGGAAATAAAGGCAATCCAGCTCCACTAAAGTCATTTCTTACCCAGTCGGTGGCATTGTTTGTATCAGCGCCGTCAGGAATTCTTGACGCGCCACCCACCGTAAACGAAATCCCATCGTATCCAGAACTAAGCACTGTTCCGGCATAGGTAATATCACCGCTGCCTCCGTCATTGACAGATATGTCATCTACCAGTGTATCCCAGGGTTGGCTATCCAGAACACCATCATTGTCTGTGTCCAGATCATCTCCCTCAGCGCCTGTGAAATTTTCAACCAATAATAAAGAAACGGTGCCATTTTCAATGGCATTGGAAAGAAAAGGGGTAGTCCAGAAACCCTGACTGTCCGTGCTGCCTATTGTTATTACTTCATCTATCAGGCCGGCTGCTGCACCATCTCCTTCAATTTCTAAGATAGAAAAAGTACTATAGTCTGTACTACCAGCTCCAAATATTTCTATAAACTCGTTGCTGTCCGTCCCATCATGATTAAAGACAAATTCGTTAATCAGCGGGGTCTGTAGTGTACCCGTGCCGAAAGTTTGTCCGTTATTTACGGCATTATATGTGCTAGGGGCAGGAGTCTGCCAGGTAAAATCCGTATAAACAGATCCGGTTCCTGCTAACTGTAAAGACTCACTCGACAACGTGGTACTGTTACTTTCTTCAACACCGATATCTTCACTCATGAGGCCGGAAGCAATCCCGTTAGTCGCTGTGACGACACCTTCGTAGCTCAGGAACTGGATGATGACATCAGAAGGGTTTACAAGGACGATTCCGTCAGGAGACCCATTCTGAAGACCGGTTGCATTGAAAAAGCGTGTACCTATGCCACCTTGTTGATTATTTAACACACCTGATAACGCAATGGTATTGTAGGTAGTACCACCACTGCCGTTGTAAAGCACCAATGACCATCCTGTAAGATCTGTACCGGCAGGTCCTGCTATTTCTATACCTTCGTTAGCATCTCCGCTTATATTATCGTAATGTATCTCATTAATAAAAACACTTTGTGCCGGTAGCCGGGTAAGTCCGAACAAAAGCAGCAAAAGGGTAAAATGAATTGGTTTAGGGTATTTTTTTTTCATTTGATTAGATAGGTTAATAATTTAATTATTGAAATTACGATGATTTAAAAAGGAAATAGAGTATTACATATTAATAAAATATAAAGTTTTCAGTCACTCTTTATCAGGACCTTATTGAAAATTGCATTTTGAGATCTTAAGGGAAGCACACAGGACGAAGGGCCGGATACCGGATGTTGGGACTAACGAGATAAACTGCGAATAAGTGTGGTGAAAATGGTATGACTCCGAATTTCGGTAACTGGTACTAAGGCCTGTTGATGAAATCTATCGACTGCAAATAATTTTTCTTCAAAAGAAAATGGACTGAGCCAGCCGATAGGTATTGGCATGAGCCTCTATGATCAGGCGAATATCCTCTGAATACCCTCCACCCATTGAGGCTACCAGTGGTATTTGGCATATTCTGGCTGTTTCCAAAACCAACCTGTCTCTTTGTTTACACCCTTCAATAGTAAGTGACAGGCGACCGAGCTTATCTGTTTCCAAAACATCTACACCTGACTGAAAAAAGATAAAGTCAGGTTTTAAACGAACCATTAATTCAGACAGTGTTTTATCTAAAAGGTCCAGATATTCTTTATCTTCTGTACCATCCGGCAAGTCTATGTCAAGATCACTCTTTTCTTTATGTCCGGGGTAATTTTTTGCTCCATGCATACTAAAGGTAAAAACTCCTGGTTCGTGTTGAAATATCTGTGCAGTGCCGTTACCCTGGTGTACATCAAGGTCTACCACCAGAATTTGTTCTGCCTGATGGGTATCAAGCAAATATTGAGAAGCAATTGCGATATCATTTAAGAGGCAAAACCCTTCGCCACGATCCGTAAAGGCATGATGGGTACCTCCGGCTATATTCATGGCTATACCATACTCCATGGCATAGTCGGCACAAAGCAACGTCCCGTGCATGATGTTGATCTCCCGGTCTATGAGTTGCCTTGAAAGCGGGAAACCTGTTTTTCTTATTTCAGACCTGGAAAGTGATAAGGTATTCAATTTTTGCCAGTATTCCGGATCATGGACCTTTGTTATATGTTTTTCAGCAATAGGTGAAGGAGGAAATAAGTTAGCACGCTCTATGGTACCTTCATGCAGTAATTGCATGGGCAGCAACTCATATTTGCTCATCGGAAAACGATGGTTTTCCGGTAAAGGATGTGCATAGATATCAGACCAGGCTATTTTGAGCATTGAAAAGTATATCAATTAAAAAACAACAATCTTTAAGAGACCTGGTTCTATTAATTCTTCGCCCGACGTCTTCTTTTATCCGAGTCAAATATCCTCATAATGCGTTTTAATCCATCATAGTAAAGGGATACATAAAGCAATAAGGTCATGCACCATATCACTGTAATATTGAATGCAAGCGTATCAAAGTACTTCCCTGCCAAATGTTTTTCCGGCACGAAAAATTTAGACCTTACATCCAGTAAATGCCCGGGGTCATGGTCTTCAAAATAGATAGGATAGATCTTCTGAATCAAACGATCTTCCACCTCAATAACACGATGGACTGAAGTGCGGTTGGTAAGTGTGGTATAAATAGCTTCGTTTTGATAAACGAACCTCATTGAATCAAAGGACTTCTTCGTCTGAGGCGTAGCAGTCAAAGAGTCGATGATATGGTCCTTCTGTCTAACGGTGTTTGCATATCGTTGACTATAAAAACGCTCCATGGTAGTTAAGAACCGGTTGGCCTCCATATAACCAAGGGAATCAAACTTATCAATGTAAAGTCGGTCCATTTGGGTAAATTTATCAGCGCCTACTATCTCCAATTCATCTTCTATTTCATTTCTTACGATACTGAGCGACTTACTAATTCGTTCTCTTTTTGGTGTAAGTCGTTCTTTTAAATTATTAAAAGCATAGACCAGTTTACTCTGTACCGTTGGAATATGATAGAGCTTCTTATATTCTGCAAGTGCAGCCTGACGGTCCAAATGATAAAACTGAGATTCGAAAGCATTGTCTTTAAACTGTGTGACCATAGCCGCCTCAAAAGCCCACCTGGATGCCATAAACTCCCCTACCAATGGTACGCCATCCAGTGTAGTCACTGATGGGTTAAACTTATCAAAATTGATCACCACCCCACTTAACAAGAGCTGTGGGATCAATAATAACGGGATCAGAATATAGATGGTAACAGCGGAATTGAAAGTAGCAGATATGTTCAGCCCAAGTAAGTTAGCACAAGCCGAACAGCTAAAAAGGATCATCCAATAACGTAGTCCCATTCCTTCTATTTGTAAGATCATATCCCCAATCATCACAAAACTGATCGTTTGTACGGCTGAGATCATGAATAAGACCAGTATTTTAGAAACCAGGTAACCGCTCTTGCTTAGGTTAAGAAACCGCTCTCTTTTCAATATACGCCGATCTCGAAATATTTCTTCAGCACTCACTGTCAAGCCCATAAAAAGCGCCACTATGATACTCATGAAAAAGTATATTGGGATATTCTCGTTTTGATAAAATGAATAGGTCCTTTCTGAATCACCAATGGTGGAATAATAGCGAACCAGAAAAGACATGAACATAGCCAGCAGTGGGGCCTCCAACAAGTTGATAGCCAGGTACTGTCTGTTGGACATTTTAGCGAGTATATCTCGTGTTATAAACACTTTCAGCTGGCTGAACCAGCCGGGAATATGTTGCCTGGTTTTGATCTTTTCTTCCGAGTGTCTGACCTTCGGGATCTTGATCGAATCTCTGAAAAATTGATACCACTGACCGGGTGAAATTTTACGCACATTCGTGAGACGTCCGAATTCATTGACCACCCTGGTTTCTATGATGCTGAAAATTTGCTCTGCATTTACATTACCACATTCGGGGCAGGCGCTCTGATTTTTATTGGCAGCATTGACTATTTCCTTGAAGTAAGTAACGGCTTCAATGGGATTTCCATAATAGATCTGCAGGCCTCCAATATCAAGAATGAGTAAGTTATCAAACATTTTAAAGATGTCTGACGATGGCTGATGTATGACGACAAACACCATTTTACCACGCAGTGATAGCTCCTTGAGCAAATCCATGATATTCTCAGAGTCCTGAGATGATAACCCGGAGGTAGGTTCATCTACAAACAATACACTAGGTTCTCTCAATAATTCCAATCCGATGTTCACCCGCTTGCGCTGGCCACCACTAATGGTTTTTTCAAGAGGAGACCCTACTTTGAGGTTTCTTATCTCTGACAGTCCAAGGTTCAGAAGCACTTTTTCAACTAACCGTTCGGTAGTCTTAGCCGAATATTGTTCAAAACAAAGGCGCGCAGCGTAGTAAAGGTTCTCAAATACGGTAAGCTCTTCAATAAGCAGGTCATCCTGAGGAATATAACCAATCACTCCTTCCACTTTTTCAGGATATTCATGAATGTTGACCCCATTGATAAGTACACGCCCACTCGATGGACGTTCCGAACCATTCAACACATTCAAAAAGGTAGATTTACCCGACCCGCTGGACCCCATGATACCTATTAGCTTACCACCTTCAACGGTCAGGCCAACATTTTGCAAGCCCGCCCTTCCACTTTTAAAGTGGTAGAAAATATGCTCTGCAGAAAGAGTAAGATTCGTTTCCACCTGCCCTATCAAAAACCGGCTAACGATGTCGCTGTAATAAATTGTGTTGATCTTAGAGCCACGTATCGTACTACCCGTAGGGAATATGTCTATTTTCCGGCTTTTTAACTGGATGCTATTCAAGTATAAAGTAGAGATACCCAAGTACTTAATAAAGTAGGTCTCAATATCAGGAAGTCTGAGAATAGCAATTAGTCCCGTCAGGTTCTTTGCCACCATACTAGGCCCCTCGATTTCCAAATCACCAGATCCTTCATCGATAATAAGGATATTGCGAGATGATAGTTCATCTGGATCCTGACCAATAATAAATGACTTGATCGTCATAATATCCCGTCTTCCGATCTTTAACGCTTCGCTGATATAAAAGATAAGATTTTCCTGGCGTTCTGAAATATCACCATCCGCATAAAGGAGTTCAACGATCTTAACGATCATTACTACTTTCTGCTGCATGGTTAAGGCCTCATTCACCTGTTTGGCAATGGCCATGATCTTTGCCCAGTCGTCAACGAAAGCCAGTGTCTCAGAATCCAGGTTTTCAAGGTCCTTCGCAGCTTCTACTTCATATTCACAGCAATAGTCATCGAATAGTTTCAGGTAATAACCAATCGCTTCCTGGTTAAGGTGGACTAATAGAAAATCTTTAATATTAGCACGTTCATCCTCTGTCACCCGTTCTTTGGCTACAATGGCAAACATTTGGATAACAGCCTTTAAAAGCTCCTCACTCATACACTACGCGGACTATTCTAATTGACAACATGAATTAATAAAAGGTTACTGTGGTATCCAACAACCACACAAAAAATTATTCACCTTTATCATCTTCAAGGCTTTCTTTACGCTTTAACTCACCCCAACTTTGTCGTACATTCTCTGATCTAAAAAGGTGGTCAGAAGATTGCAATAGCTTATTTTTCAAATCGGAACGATACTTATTATGGTCATAGAGAAACTGCCTGACTGCATCTTCAGCTTCTTCGGACTGATGGTTTTCTAACGTTCGGTCGAGCCATCTTTTAGGAAAAAAGATGTCTCCAGTCTCAGCTATTTCTTCCAATAATTCCAGGCTCTCCTTAATGTATTTTGCAGATTCCGAAGTCCTAAGGGGATGATGCAAATAATACAATGCTTCCAATACCCATTCTTCATTTGATCTGTTGACCACGTCTTTCAAGCTATTAAAAAATGTATCTCTATCCTGTTCATCAGCAGACAGGGCCTGCATTACAAACCGCATCCGGTCTCTCCTGTCCGGGTTTTCTATTTTTTGAAATCGATCTTCCATAAGTCTTTGACATCCTTCCACCTCCCTCACAGCAAGTTCATAAGCCAGTTTTATTTTATCGTTCTCAGAAAACAAAAGGTCCGGTATTTCCATTTTATCCAGGTATATGGAATGCAGAAGTTGGGTGCCTTTTGCGGTAAATGTAAACGTTGTCAGCGCTCGAAAATAGGTGGTCCTTAAATTATCATTTTCAGTGCTCAAAAGTCGGTTCAAAAGTACCCCTTCCAACCTCGGAATTATCATATCACGCTGATTATCATTAAGATAAATCCAAAAGGTTTGCTTAAGTACGTCCATCAAATAAGAAACTATCAACGGCTCTTGTTCTGTCACTATATTATTCATCAATGCCATGGCAAATCGCTCAGGGTCTACCTTACCATACAACATGTTTTCGTACAAACTCATCCAGACTGCCCCACGGATCACCTCATCCGTTTCTTCATGGATATTTTCCAGGTAGTATTCAATGCTAGCGGATTTCATGCTAAAATATCCATACCCGGCGCCATCTGAGTTGGTAAATACATATTCAGGAAAAGGAAGCCCTATCCCCTCAGCTACATTGAGTCGTCTGGACGTTTTATTAACTTCAATATGATGCGCACTATCAGCCCACCCTAGGAGCAACTCCAATTTCTGAGGCCACCAAATATTGGACTGTTCATCCTTGCGGTAGGTGAAAAGATCGAATTTATTTATGGTGTCTCTCTTTTGCCTCATGTTATATCTTATATGAGGCATCTCAGGACTTTTTACCCAATGATTATTCCACCTATCCAGTTTATAGTCTGTATTTTGAGATAATATTCCAATGAGATCGTCCCAGGACGCATTGGCAAACTGGTATTTTTCCAGGTAAGTTCTTATTCCTGTCTGAAAAGCTTGCTCCCCCATATTATCCTCCAGCATACGCATCACTATAGGGGCTTTTTGGTAAATAATGGCTCCATAAAGTGATCCCGCCGCCTTTAAATTATCAAGAGGCTGCTGGATAGGGTGTGAGCCCTGGGTCCTGTCTACCGCATAGGCGCCCGGATAATGAGACATTATAAACTGCAAGTCATGATTAATCTGCGGATAGTTGGGTTGAACAATTTTTGCAGCCATAAAATTGGCAAATACCTCTTTCAGCCATACGTCGTCAAACCACTTCATAGTCACAAGATCTCCAAACCACATATGCGCCGTTTCATGTGCTATGAGCCGTGCGCGCCTCAACTCTTCTGTCAACGTATGTGATTCATCCAAAAACAGACTGGAGGACTTATAAAATATCGCTCCGGGGTGCTCCATACCTCCGAATTGGAAAGAAGGCAACAGTACGAAATGAAATTTCCCAAAAGGGTATGGGATGCCGGTATACTCTTCCAACCACTCCAATGACTTAATATGCCAGTCAAAAATAGCTCCTGAATTACGTTCTACCCTATCCTGATCCGTTTCCCTATGATACATGGTGAGTTCCCTTCCATTGATTTCTTTTGTAATGGCTTGAAATTCACCTGCTGCAAAAGCAAAAAGATAACTACTGATAGGTAATGTTTCCTGAAAAGTGATTTTTTTGCGGTTGGATGAGCTGTCACTTACGTGGGAAGGTCCATTAGATATAGCGCTCCAAGCAGCCGGGACCTGCAACGTCAAGCGATATTTAGCTTTTATATCGGGCTGGTCAAATACGGGGAAACAGCTGGAAGCCTTCGCCGGTACAAATAAAGAATATAAAAAATTCTCTTTTCTGTTAAGCGATCGATCACCCGCAATGAACTTGATATAAAAATGATTATGCGATGCCAGCGCCTCTCTTTTTATTACAAGATGTTCATTCTGTACACTAAAAGGCACAGGCCCGTTTTCATCCTGTACCTCTTGGACCAACTCATCTCCGGCATTAAAATCCAACACCAAATCACGGTCTGTTGATGATAATGTGAAAGACAATTTCAACTCAGCATTTATGGCAACATCCGGATCCTCTGGTAAGTTAAAGTTGAGGTCATAAACAACATCAGAAATAACAGAATTACGGTATTCTGCTAATTCCAGTGAAATACCAGGAGTCAATTCTTCTGTATTTTCTGTACACGAGGAGAGGTAATTGATGGCCAAATAAGCGCAGATAAATAAACGTCTAAAGGTCATACCTTTAAACATACACATAAATCAATTAACTGCTAACGCGTAGGAAGAATATACTATAGTGGGCGTAGTGCAGACATCCCTCCATCCACTCCCAGTACCTGACCAGAGATCCATGAAGCCTGTTCAGACAGTAAGAAAGAAGCTACGGAAGCTACATCTTCAGGCCTCCCAACCCTTTTCAGAGGATGTCGTTCTCCTGATTTTTCTTTCTTTTCGTCATTAGATAAAAGCTTAGCCGCCAAAGGTGTGTCCGTGATAGAAGGAGCAATGCAATTTACACGTACCTTTGGAGCCAGTTCAGCAGCAAGTGAACGTGTCAGACCCTCTACGGCACCTTTTGAACTGGCAACTGATGCATGGAATGGCATACCCTGCGCAACAGCCACTGTACTGAATAAGATGATGGAAGATCCTTCCGTCTTTTTCAACGCTTTTAAAAAAGTCTTTATTGTTTTTACAGCGCCGATCACGTTGATCTGAAAATCATTAAGATAATCATTTTCGGAAAGGCTTTGAAAGGGCCTTAAATTGATCGATCCGGGACAATAGACCAACCCATTTAATTCTTCAAGATCATTTTCAGGCATTTCATTGAGCACATCTACCTGTCTGTATTCGATGTTTTCATCCCATACGTCATTGGAACTTCTTGACAGAACACGCACTTTATTACCTGCTGCTGAAAGAGAGTTGGCAATACTCAAACCGATCCCTGAACTCCCGCCTACTATTACATATTGTTTCATGAACATTGAACCGCTGCCCGTTGCTATTGTTTAATAATTCAGCTAAAATCTATTTTTACTGGGTTAGTTCTTCCAAGTCACCTATCATTGTATGTTTACATTCAGTAAATAGGTTAATCTACAAATCGATATCATGAAATTTTCTCCTTACCTGGTCACACTACTTTTAACTATAGGTTTTGTACAAGCTCAAACTGCTGAAACTATTCTCAGGAAACATATTGAAAATAGTGGAGGAAAAGAAGCATGGAATAAGGTAAAAAGCATCAGGATCATGACCAAAATGAGCCTACCCATGGGCGAGCTTAAAACCAAAATCGTACAAATGAAACCTAACTTTATTTATACGGAAACAGACGCTATGGGCCATAAAATAGTACAAGGTTATGATGGGACTGACGCCTGGATGATCAACCCCATGACAGGAAGTAATGCCGTTCAATCCATGCCGGAACCTATGACAAAGCAATTACTTCAAAGCCAGCAAAGCCTGGAACCGGATTGGATCTATTATAAGGAAAAAGGTTATGAAGTAATTCTGAAAGGTACAGAAGAAGTAGACGGTGTGGAAACCTATAAATTGCAGATCATAAAAGATAAAGACAGCGCAGAAAAGGTCTATTTCTACTTCGATAAAGAAAACTACATGCCTGTCTCTACTAGTTTAACTATGGCAAGCGAGACTGGTACCAGCACTTCAATACAAACTAAATTAAGTGATTACAAAGAGACGAACCTGGGAATTCTCATGCCTCATCGATATGAAACAAGTATCATGGGGCAAAATTCTGTGATCATTTTCGACGAAGTAGTTATGAATGAATCCATCGACAAAAACATATTCAAGAGGCCTTCGGAATAACGTTTCTTTCCCTGCTCTCAAATAATTTTAGTGTGTTCATGCAGTTGTCAACTCAAAGACACGCCTAATCCTTAATACCTGTGTAGTTTTAAGTAAACTTTCAACATTAGCAAATATAGAATTATGAAAAGATCCCTGACAGCTATATTATTAGTATCTATTTTGGCTGCTTGTACTTCCAGCACACCTGACTCAGAGAATACAACCGTCGAAAAAGAAGTTGCATCTACTGATACTCCAATAGATATGAGCGCTTATCCTGCGTTGTTCCAAAACGTATTGAAAGCGCATGGAGGCTTAGACACCTGGAAAGGTTATGTAAGTTTGACCTATGCCGTTAATTCTACCCTTGGAGGTGATAAGGTTGAGACGCATACAGTGGACCTGTGGAACCGTAACGTCCGTATTGAAAGCGAACAATATGTATTGGGTATGGATGGAAAAGAAACCTGGGTAACACCTTCAAAAGAAGCCTTTGGTCCATTGCCTCCACGTTTTTATCACAATCTCTTATTTTACTTCTTTACCATCCCTCCTGTACTGGCAGATGACGGTGCTATCTATGAAGATCTGGGAGAACGAACGATAGAAGATAAAACATACCGTGCCCTAAAAGTGGTTTATGGCGAAGGCATTGGTGACGCAAGTAAAGACTATTACATTGCACATTTCAATCCTGAAACATTTCAACTGGAGCTGCTTTTGTATACAGTCACCTACTTTACTGATCTGGAAACAGAGGAATACAACGTACTTCTGTACAAAGAATGGCAAACCGCTGACGGCCTGTTAGTACCGGCTTATATCGAAGGTCACTTTTTTAAAGATGGCAAGATCGGAGACCTGCGTTATAAAGTAAATTTCACTGATGTTAAATTTTCCGCAAAACGACCTGAACCCTCTCTATTCACTATGCCGGAGGGTGCAGAAATTGACTCTTTAATCGTGCATTAGTTTTTATTGCATATCACTTAGTTCGAGGTTTAATGCTTTTGTACTTATTTGAATCTCCCTAAGTGATATGCCTAATGATACCAGTAAGAACAATATGCTGGCGCCAAAAATATAATTCCCCCATTTTTCGTTCTCGCTGAATAGCATGAACATGCTCAGTACACACAGGAAGAAGCTTGAAATACCGAAAATCTGCATATTTTTTATCAGGCTCAACCTCGTTTTAAGGTTTCGGATCTGACCTGATATAACCCCATGGTCCGGATATTCTTTATGTTTTTTATGAAGTCCCCTGATCAACGTTGCTATAGCCAAAAAACGATTTGTATAGGCTAATAAAAGCAACGATATTGCAGGAAACAGTAAAGCAGGTGTAGTAATATTAATAGACATTATAGAAAATATTTTTATAGATTCGCAATAATACCAGTTGTACCTTGTAATCAAAATTACTTATGAATAAAGCTGTACGGTTCACTTCAATGCTGTCATTGATCTTAATTTTTGTCATCTCTTCAAATGTAAGTGCTCAAAACTACAAGAAGAACGCCATTCTATGGGAAGTAAGCGGTAACGGATTAGAGACTCCCTCCTATATAATGGCTATACTCAAGTTTGTACCTGAAAGTAAGTACAGCATCCCACAGGAAGGCCTGGAAAAGTTAAAAGCATGCAAAATTTTATCTACAGAAACACTGTTGGACCACCATGCCAAGCACGAATTAAACAAGGCTGCCCATCTGGAACACCATGAGTCTTTAAAGGATTACCTGACCAAAGAAGAATTTAAACAGCTTGAAAAACTGTTTCATGACAAGTTGGGCGTTGGTAAGCTAAAATTTGAGATGGTATACAGCAAATTTAAGCCGGTAATGTTATCCACTACCATCACACGTCTGGCCCAAAAGGAAAAGGTCAGATACTACGAATTAGAGTTACTGCAACTGGCAGAAACAAACGGATTGATCTCCTTAGGACTGGAAACCGTGGAGCGAGAAGTAGCAGCGCTGGAAAAATTCGCGCTCGAAGATCAGATCCATTCTTTGAAACATACGATCAACAACTTTGAAGAACAAGTAGAGGACTATGAAAAAGTAGTGGAATACTACAAGCAGGGGGATTTGCATAATACTTTGGAATATACATTACACCCGGTGGAAGGAAATCGAAATTTCAAAAAGTATTTTATTGAAGAACGAAATAAAGAGTGGTTGCCAAAAATGATAGGTTACATGAATCGGGCTCCCACCTTTTTCGCTATAGGTGCCTCACACCTGGCCGATGATATCAGCGTACTTAAGTTATTGGCTGATCAAGGGTATGATGTAAAGCCCTTACCTTCAAAGTAACGGAATATCTTTGAAGTTACTTCAAATTGAAAAGGTCCGTAACTCCTATGTTGCGGTTAACGGTAAACCCCTCACCATAGGCCACTCCTATTGAATGACCCAGTTCTTTCCCACGGCCTTCTATCATTTCCATAAATTGAGGAGATGATATATACGTATCAGGCTCATCATTATCCGGGTCATGGAACTGGGATTTAAAAGCGCGTATGGCCTCCATTTTCTTATCCCAATGCGCACTTACGTCTACGATCAGGTCCGGTGAAATGAATTGACTCTGAATATAGTGATAGACTACTTGCGGGCGCCATGGGGCTAGCAATTGTCCATCGTCATCCTTCACCTCAATTTTTACCAAACCAGATAAAAATGTAGCCTCAACGGCAAGCTTAGCACCTCTTCCATGGTCCGGGTGTCTGTCTTTTATGGCATTTGCAAATAGTATCGTAGGGCGGTATGTTCGAATGGCTCTGACTAATTTTAACTGGTTAGTCCGGTCTGCTTCAAAAAAACCATCTTCCATTTCCAAATTACTACGAACGGCTAATCCGAGTATCTCAGCTGATGCTTTGGCCTCTTTATCCCTTATTTCAGGCGTTCCACGTGTCCCTAGTTCACCCCGGGTAAGATCTACCACGCCTACCTTATACCCTTTAGCAATATGTGATGCCAATGTACCCGCACAACTCAATTCTGTATCATCAGGGTGAGCGGCAAAGGCTAAAATATCTAGTTTTGTCATCGTTTTATATCTTTCCGGCAAAAGTTATGGTGTCCAGGTAATATTTCCGGGACAAAAAATAAGACCGGAATAGCTCCGGTCTTCACATTTATTCTTTATTACAATTCTGAAACTGGTTTAGTTTTCAGAAACCAATTCCATTTCTTTTGCCTGGAGAAATCTTTCTGCATCTAAAGCCCCCATACATCCGGTACCTGCTGCTGTCACAGCTTGCCGATAAACTTTGTCAGCAGCATCGCCTGTGGCAAAAACTCCTTCAATATTGGTTTTAGAGCTACCAGGTATCGTTTTTAAGTATCCTGTCTCATCCATATCCAGGTAGTCTTTAAATATACCTGTATTAGGCGTATGGCCTATGGCTACAAAAAAGCCTTCCAGGGCTATCTCTCTTTTTTCACCTGTCTGAGTGTCTACCACGCGCATGGCATTCACAGATTCTCCATCCCCTAAGATCTCATCGGTCTGCGTATTCCATAACACTTCTATATTTGGTGTATTCAACACACGACTTTGCATGATCTTAGAAGCACGCATTTCATCACGTCTCACCAGTAAATATACTTTAGGACATAAGTTGGCCAGATAAGTAGCCTCCTCTGCAGCAGTATCCCCTCCTCCTACCACTGCCACTACTTTATCCTTATAAAAAAAGCCATCGCATATGGCACAGGCGGATACGCCTTTATTATAATATTCCTTTTCAGAAGGGATACCCAAGTGTTTTGCACTTGCTCCCGTAGAGATAATGACTGACTCCGCCGTGATCTCATGCTTGTCATCTACAACAGCTTTGTGAGGATAGCCTGAGAAATCCACTGACGTGACCTGACCAAATCGAATATCAGTACCAAATCTTTCAGCTTGTTTTTGGAAATCCATCATCATTTGTGGCCCGTTGACACCTTCAGGGTATCCAGGGTAGTTCTCCACATCATTCGTCGTAGTGAGTTGTCCGCCGGGCTGTCCGCCGGTAATCATAACAGGTTTCAAACCCGCCCTGGCAGCATAAACAGCCGCAGTGTAACCTGCCGGACCTGAACCTATAATTAGTACTTTAACTTTTTCCTCTGTCATAACAGTAACTTAATGCTTATTCTTCTTAACCTGCATTTAAGAGAATTGGTTTTAATAAAACCAATCTATTCTTCAAAATGTCAGTCATTTAGCAAATACTAAAAAAAGGTCTCGTTAGTTCACGAGACCTCGATCTTATTACTTATAGTCTTATCATCAACCTAAATAAGGTTTGAGCGCTTTACTCCTGGAGGTGTGCCTAAGTCTTCTTATTGCCTTTTCCTTGATCTGGCGGACTCTCTCACGTGTAAGGTTAAATTTCTCTCCTATTTCTTCCAGGGTCATAGAATGTTCTCCGTTCAGCCCAAAGTACAGTGTTATTACATCCGCCTCTCGTTGCGTCAATGTAGACAGCGCTCTTTGAACTTCCCTGCGTAGTGAGTCATTCATCAACTCACTATCCGGCTTCTCTTCCAGGTCATTTTCCAGTACATCCAACAGGCTGTTCTCTTCCCCCTGAATGAACGGAGCATCCATGGAAACGTGCCTGCCAGATATTTTCATCGTGTCCACTACTTCAGAAGTGGTCACCTCTAATACTTCGGCTAATTCGTCAGGAGAAGGTTCTCGCTCGTACTTTTGTTCCAATTCGGAGAATGTCTTCGAGATCTTATTTAAAGAACCTACCCTATTCAGGGGTAACCTTACAATACGAGACTGTTCAGCAAGTGCCTGTAGAATGGACTGTCTTATCCACCATACGGCGTAGGAGATAAATTTAAATCCCCTGGTCTCATCAAAACGTTGTGCAGCCTTGATAAGCCCGAGGTTTCCCTCATTGATCAGGTCTCCTAATGACAGTCCCTGATTTTGATATTGCTTAGCTACCGAAACAACAAACCTAAGATTCGCTTTTGTAAGCTTTTCGAGGGCCAGCTGATCTCCCTCCTTAATGCGCTGAGCAAGTTCCACTTCCTCATCAGGAGTTAACAGATCTACTTTTCCTATTTCCTGCAGGTACTTGTCAAGTGATTGACTTTCCCTGTTCGTGATCTGTTTACTAATCTTAAGCTGTCTCATTCAATCCTGTCCATTATTAGTTATAGAACCCAAGTTCATAACGATTTTAACGAATTACAGATCAAATGGCAATAATTCACGGGAAAATTAGCTAGCTTTTTCTTCCTTTTTTTCTGGCTTAGGTAACAAAACTTTACGAGATAATCTGAATTTGCCGGTTTTCTTATCTACCTCCACAAGTTTTACCTTTACTTGTTCTCCTACTTCCATTATACCTTCCATTTTCTCTACTCTCTCCCATTTTATCTCAGAGATATGCAATAGGCCATCTTTACCAGGCATAAACTCTACGAACGCCCCAAATGGCATAATGGACTTCACCTTACCGTCATATACTTCCCCCACTTCAGGTATGGCTACAATGGCTTTCACTCTTTTCAAAGCTTCATCCATGGCATCCTTGTTCACTGCGAAAATGCTTACGATACCGTTTTTATCATCTTCCTCTATCACCACTGTAGCACCGGTTTCTTTTTGTATTTCCTGTACTACCTTACCGCCAGGTCCTATAACGGCACCGATCATGTCTTTATCGATTTTGACAATCTCTGAGCGCGGTGCGCTAGGTTTTAGATCCGCCGCAGGCTCTTCGATCGTTTTCTTCATTTCATTAAGAATATGAAGTCTTCCTTCACGGGCCTGTTCCAATGCTTCTTTCAACACATCATACGAAAGGCCATCGACTTTAATGTCCATTTGAGTGGCCGTAATTCCTTTTTCAGTACCTGTCACTTTAAAATCCATGTCACCCAGATGATCTTCATCTCCAAGAATATCAGAAAGGATGGCAAATTTACCTGTTTCGGCATCTGAGATCATTCCCATAGCTATACCTGAAACCGGTCTTTCTATCTTGATCCCGGCATCCATCATGGCCAGTGAACCGGCACAGACCGTTGCCATGGACGATGAACCATTTGACTCCAGGATATCAGATACTATACGTATGGTGTAAGGGCTTTCTGCAGGTAAAACTTCTTTTAAAGCTCTCCATGCCAGGTTTCCATGCCCTACTTCTCTTCTCGCCGGACCTCTGTTAGGCTTCACTTCACCTGTAGAAAAACCAGGGAAATTATAATGAAGCATAAATTTATTGGAACCGGAGTACATTGCACCATCAATGAGTTGTTCGTCCAGTTTTGTCCCTAACGTAACCGTGCTCAATGACTGGGTCTCCCCCCGGGTGAATACAGCAGAACCGTGTGTAGAAGGAAGATAATTTACCTCAGACCATATAGGGCGTATTTCATTCATTTCCCTTCCGTCCAGCCTCTTACGTTCGTTCAACACGAGGTTACGGCATGCTTCTTTTTGGATGCCTTTAAAGTACGCGCCTATCAGTAGGGCATTTACCTCTTCCTCTTCGTCAAAACTTTCAACAAACTCTTCCTTGATCTTACTAAAAGACTCTGATCTTATCGTTTTATCAGCAATTTGTTGTTGTGCCACTGCATACACTTTATCATAAAGTTCTGCGTGCATGCGGCTTTTCAATTCTTCATCATGTACCTCATGCGAGTATTCACGTTTTTCTGTTTTTCCCGCTTCTTCCTGAAGTTCAAGCTGTACCTGACATTGGACCTTGATCGCTTCGTGTGCCACTTTAATGGCTTCCAGCATATCATCTTCAGACACCTGTTTCATCTCTCCTTCCACCATCAGGATGTTCTCAATGGTAGCTGCCACGATTATGTCCAGGTCAGCTTCTTCTTTTTGTTCTTTGGTAGGGTTTACGATGAATTCGCCATTCACTCGTCCTACACGCACTTCAGAGATAGGCCCGTTAAAGGGTATATCAGATACTGCTAATGCAGATGAAGCAGCCAGGGCGGCCAATGCATCAGGCAGTGCGTCTTCATCTCCTGAGATCAAAGACAAAGCAATTTGGGTATCCGCATGGTAGTCATCCGGAAACATGGGTCGTACCGCACGGTCAACCAATCTACTGATAAGAATTTCGTAATCAGACAGGCGTCCTTCTCTTTTCAGGAATCCGCCAGGTATCTTACCGGACGATGCAAATTTTTCCTGGTAGTCGACAGAAAGGGGAAGGAAATCCACATCTTCTTTGGCCTCTTTCTTAGACACCACTGTAGCAAGCAACATGGTATTGCCCATTTTCACTACAACAGATCCATCCGCTTGTTTCGCTAGTTTACCCGTTTCAATGGATACTGTTCTTCCGTCAGGTAGGTTAAAAGTTTTATTGATAATATTCAATTGCATAAAAATATATTTTGTATTAGAGCCTGATATGATGCTCTGTGAAAGGCAAAAAGGGAATCTTAGCGATTCCCTTTTAAGTTTATTTTCTAATTTTTAATTCAGCTATGATAGCTCTATATCTCTCGATATCTATTTTTTGTAAGTAATTCAGCAACTTTCTTCTCTTACCTACTAATCTCAAAAGACCCTGCTGAGTAGAGTAGTCTTTTTTGTTCTGCTTCATGTGCTCTGTGAGGCGCTTAATGCGGTAAGTAAAAAGTGCTATTTGCGACTCGGCAGAACCTGTATCGCTTTTTGCTTTTGACCGACCATGATTTTCAAACAGCTCTTGCTTTCTCTCTTTTTGTAAATACATGCTTAGTTCAACTAAATGATAAATAAAATAAGGTGCAAATTTAGGAATGTCATAACCAATAACCAAGCATAGTGAATAGAATAAAACTGTCTTTTAATGCTTTGAAAATAAGATCAGTGAAAATAGAAACGATCACTACTAACCGGCATCAATCATAACTCTGAGGATGCTTTACTTTTTTTACGGTTGTACCAACTTTTTACACGTTCTATGATCACATTGTAAAAATCCGCATCAAACAAACGTGCGTCGTTCCGCGCCTGTCTCAAAAACAGCAACCCGATAGGAAATAAAATGCCATTGGCCGCCCACATACCTATTAACGGGTCAATAACATCTTGTTTGGCCCATTTTTCACCTGTCATGCTGATCACATAAAAGATGATGAAAAATATAATAGACATTAACACTGGCACTCCAAGTCCACCCCTTTTGATAATAGCACCTAATGGAGCGCCTATCAGGAACATAATGATACACGCCACAGAATTCGCCAGGATCTTATGGAATTGAACAGCGAAAACGTTTTGCTCATATTTCATTTTTTTAATGGTGGTGTTTGACGTCTGCAACTTACTTTTCGCCTGACGTGATAAGCTAAGTGCCGATTGAACTGTTTTCAGATCCGGTTCCATTATTATCAGCTCTTCTACAACCTCAAGTGCTGTTTTGGAGGAATCATTCGCCAATGAATCCTTTTTTGCCATGGATTCCAACATTTCAACATCTACCAGGGGCGCTACTATTTTTGGGTTATCAGGGCTATTACCCTTTAAGACTAAATCAGGACTAGCGTTTAACTTAGCTGCTTTGGACAATCGCAGTTTCTTTCTTGCCTCAAGCTCTTCAATTCGCGCTTTATTTTCTGCTATTTTATCCTGCTCATCTGAGCTGTATTTCGTTAGCTTTTCTGACGATGCTTCTTCCTCAAGTTTCATCAGTGAATCCTTCTCTTCGTACTTGCGGATTTCAGCCCTGAGTTTCTCCAATTCCAATGAATCCTTTTGTTCCTGATGCATACGCAGGTATTCCGGAAGCTCTATGGTATCGTCCCTCATATGGAAATAAAAAGCATAGGGAGCTTCTGAGAACACCTTCGCACGTCTATCGAGTATGCGGCCTTTCATAGAATCTATGTCCGTGGTAAGCTGTGAGACATTTCGCATGATGCGGTTTCCTTCAAAAAGACTCTGGTCGGTCCTGTCCAGTCCAAAAGAGGACAAGTCAAGGACATATTCACTACGACTAAAACTACTACGCGAAAGTGTTTCTTTTTTGCTTTTCCTTCGATTCGAGCCTGCTTCCGAACTATTTTCAAAGTAGAAATTACCACTAAAAAGTTCTAATTTTAAGTACCTGTCATTTAGAATGGTATACATGGCTCCGGAATCTGCCAGTGTCACTTTTTTATTGCCGTTTTCATTACGATGATCATAGATAATGATATCTTCCAGGCGCTTACCATCTTCATTACGCTTGTTTACCTTAATGCTGAAGTCAGGGATACCATTGTAAAAAGCTCCTGGTTTTAGGTCCAGCGCCGGTTTCTTTTGTTTGATGTCATACAGAAGGCTATAAGCTTCAAGAGCGGACTTGGGCACAAAATAGTTGTTGGAGTAGAAAGCAAGTACCGTGAGGGCAAGCACAAAAATAAATATAGGTAGTAAGGCCCGCAATAGCGATATGCCCGCACTTTTAATCGCGGTCAGTTCAAAATGCTCTCCAAGATTTCCAAAAGTCATCAGAGAAGACAGTAATATGGCCAATGGGATGGAAATAGGTGTCATGAACACTGCAAAGTGGAAGAAGAGCTGTGCGAGCACATCCCATCCAAGGTCTTTCCCCACGATGTCGTCAAAATACTTCAACATGTGTTGGGTCAGCAGTATGAACACCACTACCAGGAAAGTCAGGAAAAATGGCCCCAGGAACGAGGACAGGATCAGTTTATCTATCTTCTTCATTGCGAAGCATCACATCAAAAAACCGGCCAAAATTATCACAATTTGAAAGAAATACTCACCCTCCAACGGTTTCTTTCAGATTATCTACCAACCCGCTCCACAAATCGTGCAACTCATCGGTGTCATCCATTTCAGAATAGTCGGTAATTTTGATAAAAACGGATTGAGTAAGTTCGTTCATATCCAGTCTTAACTCAAAGTAAGCCGGATCCTCTGCATCTTCATCGTTTTCCGGCACAAACTCAAATTTCACATAGTTGTTCGTTCTATGCGCTACCAGTCGTGCCCGGTGATCTTCATCATCCCAGATAAAATTAAAAACCTTATCTTCATCAATCGTAACATCGTCTGCCATCCACTGCGACAACCCACTCGCGCTGTGCAAATAAGGATACAGCATCTTCTTAGAGGCGTTAATTTCAAAATCAGTGGTGAATAAATGCTTACTCATGTATTAAATATTAGGTATTTTAAGATAGAGTATTTTTATCAGGTTACAAAATAAATAAAAAATTAAAAGCTTTTGGAATCTCTAAAACAAACTTAGTAAGTTTGCGCTCCATTTGCAGGCAGAAATACGCAGAGGAAAAGATTTGGCGAGGTAGCTCAGCTGGTTAGAGCGTCGGATTCATAACCCGGAGGTCGGGGGTTCAAGTCCCCCCCTCGCTACTTGTACATCAAGCAGTTACATTTATTTGTAACTGCTTTTTTATTTTATGTACAACATATGTACAACAATTGGCATTTTTATTAGAACGAAAGAAAAGAGGGCCGCTTGAGCTGTTTATGGCTCTGCTTCCCTCTTTTCTGTATCTGGTAAAATCACGGGTTAGCCAGTCTGATTGACAAGCTCCTTATACGCGATGGGCTCATGATTATCATTAGTGGCTGTTTTAATCGTACGAGTATTATCATTCGCTGTAATTTGACAGATTGGTTCTGGTGAGGGTTCTTTGGGTATAATCATAAGTTGACTTTTGAGCGCATCCGCCCAGCAATAGAGATGAAAAGCTGTCGGACTTCTCACACCGCACTCCCAATGACTGACCAGCCTATCGGCAACACCAAGCGCATGATTAAGCTGATCTTGGGTGATGCCAAGCCTCTTTCTACGCTCAATCAATTGTTTCACAACATCCCCAAGGAAGTCAGTCCTTACCTTATGTGGATAATCAAATTTTATATGCATGTATATTCCTTTCCGTTTTTTACTGGCATATATCCATAAGTTGAAAGGCGGGGAATTTATACTGACAGATAGAAGGTTTCCATATTAAAATGAAGTAGATGGGCTAATAAATACGATTGGGTGTAGTTACCCAATTATCAACTTGTGGTCTATCCTATGAGTATGATTTCCAAATAGGTGTTAGCGAGTTAAAAGCCACTGTAAATACATGTGTCTGATGTTTTTATTTAAAGATTTGCCTAAATATCTCACTTAGTTCACAAACTTCATTATTATCGATTCGAGTTTTAGGAAGGAATGTTAAGTCATCCATTTCCTTAATGAGATTTACAGCACTTAACGCCTTTGTTGGTTTATCATCTCCTGTCACTTCCGAGGGGTAGTAATCTTCTATTACTCCCTTACTCAAAATGAAAATATTGATTTCTCTCAAATCTCTTAATAGTTCATGTTTTAAGTCCAGATCCCCTTCGGAATACCCAAGAACTTGCCTTCTCAAATTATTAGATTCTTCAGCAAACAAATAATCAATATCCGATTTATCATTTTCAGATAAAGTATGCCCTTCTTTAACACATTCTGCGAGTTGTTTTAAACGCTCATATTTTTCCTTCCAAGTATATCGCCTCGTTAATTCCTTTATTTTAGATTTTTTTAGGTCTGCTTCAAATTCATTAGATTCAGCTATATGGTCTAATTTTGAAAGTAGTTCTTCTCGCTTTAGTAATATTTCTTCAGCAACTGAGTATTTATCAAAACCATCAATTAGCATATCTAAGTCCACCAATGAATACACCTGGACTTCAAAATGTTCGTAAAAATTAGTATACCGTTTGAGATTTGACTTACCACTCATACGAATAATTGGAATATTATGATTGTCAAAATTCCAGTTTGGATTCAGGGTGCTTGCCAATTCCTTCAAATAGATTAAATCTGAATCTCCCTCTACAAGTAGAACTTTATTAGCAAAGAACGCAGGAGTACAATTTTCATAGCAAAGTATTTGAAAAGCATCTTTATAGGCCAAATCTCTTTCCAAGTTAACGGCAATTAATTTACCGTAAGGTTTACCGTCAATTGGATATTCTTTCTTAACCTTTATAAATGAGCCGGTTGAATTTGCCGAGAAAAAAAGTGGAGAATGTGTAGTAACAAAAACTTGGTTTTGTTCGTTGGAAAGGCTTTCAAGCGCTTCAAACAATATTTTTTGAGCGTTTGGATGAAGGTAAAGTTCAGGTTCTTCAAAAAGAAATATATAAGGCTGAGAATTGACTTCAAGAGTTTCTCCCTCATTCTTTTCTTCGAACTTCTGTTTCTTATGCTCCTTAAGTTGATCTACATATGTTCTTAACAATGAAAAGGTGAGAGCTCTCTTTATGCCATCACCTTTTGTATCAATTGTATCCTTTACTCCGTCATCTATGAAAATTTTAGAATTACTAAATACTTGCTTTAACTCCGGTTTGGGTACGCTTATTTCAACTTGAACTTTAGGGAAGTTTTCCTTGAGATAATTTTCCATTTGGCGTTCAATTGTAATGATTTGTTGAATTCTATCATCTGATATACCTTCATCCGTTTCAACAATATTTAAAAGTCCATGCAACCTTTCAAATGAATTAGAAATTTCTTCAAATTCTTTAGTATTCTCTAGAAATCTCAGCAGGATACCAAGAAGCTTTCCAAAAGTCGTAGACTCTTTAGTTTTAACATCATCTTTTAAATCTTTGACAGCGGCAATATAAATTGGTTCAGGTAGAAAATTTGTTATGCTATTTTCGATCCCGGTCGGGAGATTTGTGATCTGCATTTCCAGATCATCAGAAGTCAGGTTATTTACGATAGACTCGATTTTTTCTTTCGCTGCTTTTTGAGTTTTTAAATCATTAAGCTGGGATTCATATTCTGGCAGCAATGTGATTAAGTTGCTTGAAATGTCTGCCCCCTTTTTTCCCTTCAACAAGTTATTTATGTTGTCCTCAGATAGCCTTGAGTCTTTTGGACCTAGCTTCTTACAATATAATTTTGATTTTCCATCTTGGTCGTACAATCTGACCAATGTCAATCTGCCATCAATAATAATTTCCTCAATTCTCGGCTTATGTTCTGGGGATAACCTTAGAAGATCTTCATCTGAAATATCGGTAAACTCGAGTTCTATATATACCTCATTCTCTATATTGTAATAATCAGATTTGGATATTGTACTTCCTGAGAAAAACAAACTTACAGCAACTAAGATAGTTGATTTGCCAGCATTGTTTTCTCCAATAACGCAAGTTAATGGAGATGGAAAAAAATGAGCCTCTTTAATTCCTCGATAATTGTCTATTCTTACTCTAGAAATATTCATACAAGTCAGTTGTAGTTAGAATCTAACCATCATCCATAAACTGGACTTTTCAAATTCTCACAAAAGTATCGGACAGGAAGTTTCCTTTGCAAATAGCTCAATTAGTTATAGATGATAGTGATTATTAGAACTCATTATTCTTTCGTCAAACTATCAGGAAGAGCCTCTATTAACTTCAAAAGTTTCTCTTCAAGTTCTTGGTTCTCTTTTGCCAAGGCATCTAATTTCTTTTCAATAGCAACCGTCTTTGCAGAAACTTTCAATTGGTTGTCAAATTCACCGATTTTTAGGTAAGATCCTAAATAACTTTCTGTAACTATGGAATAATCTGATAAATTACTGCTTTTCAAATAATCACTCCTCTCAGACTTGAAAGATTCTATATTCTGCTCCATTAGTTTAATTCTGCTTGAATAGGTATTATCCAGTTTCTCTTTCAGCCCGTCTCTTAATTGAGTTAAAGTTGAAAATGTATTTTCAATTCTGTCAGTGTAAAAAGATTGAATCTTAGGTCCCACAATATTCTTCTCGATTTCTTGTTCTTCCATATAACCATTCGAACGAACCTTCTTGATTACTCTATCATTAAAAGTTAGGTCACTAACGAAATTGTTTCTAACATACTTTTCAAAATTAGTCTTTATATCGTTCAGGTCATTTTTAGAGGCTAAAGAAAGAGTTTCCAGATCATCAAAAGAGACAATGTTATTAATGCTCTGACTTTTTTTATAAGCACTGTCAATCTCATTAATTTTACCCTCATGTTTTTTCAATAAATCAGATACTTGGGTTTCAATTTTCTTATCAAATTTATCAAAGCTATTTAGTCCAAAAATTCCTAAACCAAGTCCAATTAAGGGTCCTATAACATAGATGACTTGAATTCTGGATCTTATGTTAACAATTTCCTCCGAAAGTTTTTCGTCAGACAGAATAACATATGCCTCTCGATTCTTTAGAAATAACCAGTTGAACAAGGCAAATCCAACTATTCCACCAATAAATGCAGATAGAGTTAAAATTAGAAGTATCAATGAACTAGACATATACTTAACATCTAATATTTTTGACCAAAATTCAGAAACGAACTCTAACTATTGAATAATTGGACTCCCATTGTCCGCCTTTCAAACTCACTTGTAAAGCCCCTGAATTCAAATCGTACGTTAAATTTTAGTATTCAAAGAACAAACTATTACCTAGATTAAAAAATACCCAAGGTTGGGTATTTTTTAATGTCATTACTATGTCAGTAAGTAACTTCAAACGTCTAGGTTAATTCTTTTTCATCGAAAACTTTGAAAAGGAAATCACATGGTACAAACAATCGAAAATAATTCGGTTATTCTCATCGACCCGGAAGAGGAACCTAAGGTCGTTGCCGCACTTATGCAGAATATGTTTTTCTTTCCTCACTCATGCTCAGTTTGCGCTAACGATATTCTTCGTACAAACTCAATCTATCAAACACTCGGGAAAAGGAATTGAAATCTAAGGAGAGAGCATTTCTTTGGGAGTTCATCAAAAGAAATTACAAATGAGCGCGTCGGGCTCGTATCCGCCGATTGGCGGACACAGCTTGGTTAGCTTTGGCTCATTGATACTTTTGTAACTCTGTTTCTCTACCGGCATGAATTACCCGGATAACTTCAATTCCCTTGGAAATAGGGCGGTAATATATTACATATTCACCGAATGGCCAACCTCTCAAACTTGGCACATAAATGCCTCTCTCTGTACCCATACCGGGAGTTTCTGCCAGTTTGGAAAACTCTGTGTCTATTTTATCAATAAAACGTCGGCGTTAAGACGGCTTCTTTTTTCGACTGCGATATAATACCAGATTTCGAAAAGGTCTTCTTCAACAAGTGGCGTGCGCTTAACAATCGCCATTTAGTCTAAACCTAAATCATCGGCCCGTTTATGCGCCTTTCTCAAAAACTCGTCTTTATCCCAGGTTTCGGAAGCGCCGCTTTCTACCCCCCGCTTAATCTCTTTTTCCATTTCTGTGATTTTCAGTTCTTTTTCTTCAAGCAACCGAAGGCCTGCCCTTACAACTTCACTGGCGTTACTATACCTGCCAAATTTAAGCTGCCGGCTAATGAATTTTTCTAAATGATCATTTAAGGACACATTCATATTTAAAGATTCCCTTTTTACTAAAAACAAAAATAACAACAAATAACAACTATTGTTATTTTGGACAGGTATTTTTAATCGGCTCCTGAATAACTTACGATTAGGTAAGCACAACCGCTTCGTTTGTCGTTAATTAATTTTATGGCTGTTTCACCCAAGTAATGAGCAACAACCTCCATTATGAATATTATAAATAATTAATCATATAGTTGAAAAATTTTCAAGATACCTTGGAAAATATTAGCATTTCATTCAAGCCTAAAAAGAAAAGGTTCGATCACTCGCCCCTCGGCGCTACTTGTACATCAGGCAGTTACATTTATTTGTAACTGCTTTTTTATTTTATATGCGACGTGTTAACCTTCCGGATTGACGCGCTTCTTATATATTATTGGATCATTATTATCGTTCGTTGCGCTTTTCGATTCACTAGTATTATCATTCACTGTAATTTGACAAATTAGTCCTGGTGAATATTCTTTGAGTATAATAGCGAGTTGACTTTTGAGCGCATCCGCCCAACAATACAAATGAAAGGCTGACGGGCTTCCTTGAAAATTGTATCACTAATGGCATATACAATAGTGCGCTTTATAAAAAGCACTACAGGGAAACACATTTAATGAGACAGATGTCAAAATAATGCCTATTCAACAAGTGGCATTAATCAAAGTGTCATATTATTTTAAAATATTCCATAGGGATCATACATCATTGCAATGATGTATGATTGATGTATACAATCATTTGCCATTCGACTCAAAGCACTATTTCTGTCCATTTGATCTAAGCTATTTTCTACCCCTGATGTAGTATTGATGTACCTGATATCTTCAAAATAAACTGTGATAAAATTACATTTAAGTTTCGCAACCGATTGCGGAATGTTTCACCTAAACTTCTAACTTATGATACCTCCAAGTATATATTCCAAATGGCTTCACCCATGCAGTCAAATAAAGAGACTCATATTGATCTTAGCCCTCATCTCATTTCATGCTACTATGTATGCTCAGATAGGTCCACTTATCTGGGAAGATAATTTTAACACTTTAGACAATAACATCTGGCTCCCTGACATTGGTGACGGTTGTGATATTGGCCTATGTGGCTGGGGAAATGCCGAGTTACAGTCTTATCAGGCAGATAACGTATACATAGCCGATGTTCCTGGCGAACCTGAAAATAAAGCTCTAGTGCTGGAGGCTCGTAATCAGCAGGCAGGATCGCGCGCTTTTACTTCTGGTAAAGTTACTACACAGGGTAATCTTTCGGTTCATTACGGCCTGATAGAAGTGAGGGTGCGCGTACCTGATCTAAACATGGGGTTATGGCCAGCAGTCTGGCTACTGGGAGCAAACAATCTCACCTGGCCGGCCAAAGGAGAGATCGATATGATGGAAATGGGTTTCTCTCAAGCCGGACGGGATTATCAGCAAGAGCCCAATTCTACCGTAAACAATTATGTCGGTGCCAATGCCTTTTTTGCCACTGAAGATGGTGGCGTGGGAAATATAGCCTTCGATGTCGACTACAATCAGCCGTATGTTGCAGCCACCCCATTAAACGACCGATTCGTTACCTACAGGATTTATTGGGAACCTACACAATTGCGATTTACTGTGGTTGACAATTCTATAGAACGCGATCTTTATACTAATCCGTTACCAATAGACCCTGATGGTGTGACCGGCGTATTTTCCAGACCTTTCTATATGCTACTTAATCTTGCGGTAGGAGGCACTTTGCCAGATGTACTTATTAACAATGAAGTGACAGCCCCGCTACCAGGCAAAATGTATGTGGATTATGTTCGAGTTTACCAATGGAATGGCCATGGCAGTGTAGCATTCAATTATGATGAACTGACAGCTGAAGTCGGTACTTTCGGAGTGTATACGGATCAAACGCCTACCAATAATGAACTGACATTTGGCGCTGACGCTCAGATATACGCGTGGGGAGGCACGTTGGAAGACGGGATTATCCCACCTTACGAAGGAAGCAACGTAATATCCTGGAAGACTACCGCTGCCAATAGCTGGTTTGGTGGAGGTATCGTTTCGCTGAGTGGAAAGGATATGTCGGGTTTTGTAGAGGAAGGATCATTAAAGTTCCGTATCAAGATCCCCGGCAATGTTTCTTTCAGGATCGGACTTACTGATAATTTTACCAATGAAAAATACATAGAGTTTCCCGCCGGTCAGACTAAATATGGATTGGTAAGGAACGGCGAATGGGGCTTGGTAGAGATCCCTTTGGCAGATTTTAGCGGACTACTGGCTTTTCAAGACATCGGGTATATGTTTGCCATTACCAGTCTTGATGGGGCCTTACCTTCGTCTATATTCGAGTTCGCTATCGATGATATCATATGGGATGATGGAAAGAGTACGGGTCCTCCCATAGTGAGTAGTATAACTGTTTCCCCAGCCAGTGCTACTATAGGAGAAGGACAGACCGCACAGTTGCAGGCCAGTGCTTTTGATCAGTACGGTGCGCCTATCAATACCACTTTCAACTGGAGTACTACCGGTGGTAATGTTTCTAATACGGGCTTATACACCGCTACATCGCCCGGCAGTTTTACGGTAACGGCTTCCAGCAATACTGTCAGTGGAAGTGCCTCGATAACGGTCAATGCCGCAACCAGTGGCTTCACCATACCTGGTGTGGTAGAAGCAGAAGACTATGAAGATTATTTCGATACGACGAATGGAAATACCGGCGGAGCATATCGGTCGGATGATGTGGACATAGAAATCACCGGTGATGCTACAGGAAGTTACAATGTAGGTTGGATTGCCAGGAACGAATGGCTGCGTTATACGCTTAATGCCACAGCCGGTTCAGGTAATTACGATATCATTTTCAGAGTGGCTTCATCGAATGGCAACGGACGTTTCCGCATGGAAATAGATGGTAACAACATAACCGGCACGTTAGCTTCTCCCAATACCGGGGGATGGCAGAATTATGTGGATGTAATTGTAGAAGATATAACGATAGGTCAGGGACAACATGATCTGCGCATCTTCTTTGAAAACGCCGGGCTTAATATCAATTATATCAGCTTCACGGAGGCTACAGGGCCATCAACGCCGAATGCATGCAGTCAATTGGCAGCGAATGGCGATTACACTGTAGTATTCTCCAGTGATTCAAATAACCCTACGGTCACATTTGTTCCTTCTGCATCAGGAATGGGCACGCCCACATGTATTCTATACTACAGCACTAATCCTGGTGCTACCTTCCCTGGCTATCCGGTGTCGCCTGATACACCTTTCACAATTAATGCGCAAAATGGGGAGACGGTGTATCTCTATTACACCTATTCTGTACCTGAAGGTGGAGAAAGGAATACCTCAGCCAACAGGCACAGTTTTGTAGTAGGCAGTTGTAATACTAACACCACTGCGAGGAGGGCCTCTGACGGAAGTTCCGATAATGATATCACCAACCAGATGACATGGGTGAGCGTTTATCCTAACCCGATAGGATCAGAACTGACTATTGATATGCCTGCTACTGAGCATTTTGAAAAATTGGCAATCATAGATATGCAGGGTCGGGTAGTCATCGAAAGAGCTATTATAGGACAGCGCACGATCAAGATCAACACGCGTCAATTGCCCGAAGGTATTTATATGGTAGAACTGTCCGGTGCAGCGCAGAGAATAGTCCGTAAAATAGTCAAATAGATAGGTGAACTTTCTTTATTGACAAAGAAAGTGTTGACCTATATGGCCTGAGCGACTGTAATTATATACCAGATACTTTTAATCTGAGGGCCGTCTCTACGAAGAGATGGCTCTCTTTTTTAGTTTTTCCATGGACACCCAGCGAACCTGTTGTTTGTAATGGCAAAGGCTATTTCAGTAGCTCTTATTGTTTGGAAGGTTACAAAGGCATGTTTGAAATCTTCAATCAGTATATGAGGTGAGGTCTCCAACTTCACATTCTACCATGAATCTGTATTCAAAACACTATTTTAAATCTCTTTCAGAGAAGTGCCCTCGGCGCTATTCTGAAAATCAGACAGCCATCACTAAAACAGCTGTCTTTTCTATTTCTTTTAAAACAGACTACGAATTAAAGTTTTCGTTTTTAGTGAGTTTGGCGTAAACGAGCTTAACTTACTTTCTGATCAAAGGTAACAGGTGCACTAGGCATTAAATTTTGATTACTCTTTTGTATGTTATACCATCTGCGCTCTCGGAGATGAGCAGGTAAATGCCGGAGGCCAGGTCTTCCAGATCAAGTACGACTTCCTCTCCCCTTTTTTCACCGACCAAAACCTTCCCGGAGAAATCTGTCAGGTAATTTTTCGATTCCTTTGGAGTAATCACTCTTAGCCCACTGGTAACCGGGTTGGGAAACAACAGGATATCGGGAGCGGGGGGTTGATGATCATTTACGGACAGAATAGTCTCTCCCGAAACGAAGGAAACCTCATTGGTATAGCCGGAGTTACCCGTAGCATTAAATGCAGCTACTCGATAGGAATATGATTCATTATCCTGGGCAGTTTGATCTGTATAACTGGTGTTATTGACAGGCGTCCTGGCTATCTCTTCAAAATTATCAGATCCTGATTTTCTCTCAATAACAAATCCGTCTTCGAGGTCACCATTATCTGTCCATGACAATTCTATGCTGAATGGGTTTACCCGGTTGCCTGCCAAATTGGTCGGAGCTTCAGGAACGTCTACTTCAGATGCTATTACAGTAAAATTACGGTCATTTACATTAAAGAATACATTGTTTACAGCCTTCACCATGATCCTGGCCTCTGATGTGGCAATATTCGGTAGCTTGACTGTAGCCTCTCCGTCGTTGGCAGTACTTTCTGCCAGCACAATATCGAACTGTTTACCACCATCCGTAGCGTAAAGGATCGTTACGTTTTCGCAGTTTACAGGAGCGGCGTTCGTATTGGCTACCTCCCATTGCACATTCACGTTGCTGAATCCGTTATAAGACGGATCATCCAAGACAGTCGTTACTACAAAAGGCCCCGCTTGGTCTGTTGAAGAAAAAGAAATAATATCCGTCGCAATACCCGGTCCCAAGGGGCTATTATCCCGCACAGTAACCACAAAATTAAGATCCCGTGTCTTATGGGGTATTACCTCATTCCTTGAGAAGTCACTACTGCTTCCAATTTGATTGACAAGAATGGGCAGATCTCCATTCGGAACGGACAACAGCGTATTATCAAGTACGCTATTAAGCTGAGGGAAAAACCTTCGGTTATCAGTGGTAGGCTCAAAACTCTTAAACAAGGGGCCATCCCCTTCCCATGGAGCGAAAGAATGTCCAGGTACAACTTCGTCAGGATTGGTACTCTGGTCATATTGTTCCCAACTGTACGTAAGTGGGTCTCCATCTGCATCGTTTCCTTCGGCCTCCAACACAAATGGCGTATTGACAGGGATGACAAACCCTCCCTCGGGAACGCTCACCACGGGAGGTGTATTCCCTGTCTCAATAAGCTCAGCACAACCCGTACGCTCGGCGCCGTCTATGATTTCAATGATAGAACCCACATGAAAATAAGGAACCGGAGTCGGTGCACTGGGTTTCATAATAGTTTGCCCTAGAGCAAACTCAAAACGAGTATCACGTTCAAGAGCACCTCTTGCAGAAGAATGATTGGTACCGAATTGATGGCCTAGTTCATGCGGTAAAACGAAGGAAAGGTCTCCCTCTCGACCATTGTCCCTTTGAAATGAGACCCCCTGTCCTTTAACATCATCTCGACAAATAGATAACACAGTTGCCTTCCCTCCGACACCTATTGCCAGTAAATGTCCGATATCAAAATTTTCACTACCGATGATATCGGTAATTACGTTGTGACTTGCTTCAATAAATGTACTTCCACTGGTAGGTGTAGGATCTTCTTCTTCCGTAAGGAAAATGAGCTGGTCGTTGTTTTCCACCAATTCAAAAGTAATACTTGCATCTCGTTCAAATATACCGATCACGACATCCAGCAGGGATACGATATTGCTGAGCACTTCCTCCCTGGTTCCCCCGATGTATTCTGAGTATTCATGATAAGCAACAATCGCAATACGGTATTTTCTTAACACCTCGCCGGTGGAAAAGGGTGTAAAATCTGCCTCCATCTGCCTCGCTCGCGGTGTACGATCCGATGATGGGATTTGTATGGCATCCGATGAAAAGTGCTCTTCATGCTCGCAAAAGAAATGCGGCTCTTCGCTATCGAAAGTGCTTAAATAATCCTTTTCGAAATAGCTCACGTAGCGGTTACCAGCCTTGCTTTGCGGTTTCACAAGATAAGTTTCATGCCTGCTAAATACGGCCAGGTTTAATCCATTTGCCCCAACATTACCCCTTACGAGTTCTCCTTGTGTGTTGACGCCTTTAAAGGTCTGTATGTTAGGGTATTTTGCCTGGAGCCCGGGAGCCATGACATTACTAGGTACTACTTCAAACATCTGCTCTCCTCCCGAGGGATGGGGAATCGAGATGTTTGTAGCACCTTTCGATTTAAGTTCACTTAGAACAAATGAAAGTGCCTCTTTATTGAGCGTTTTTCTATTGGCTTTGATCGCACTCCACTGATCGGAGACCCTGGCATTGGTTCGTTGTTCTTGCCAGAGATTACTCTGGGCTTCCAACTTTTGGGAAATCAAAAAGGCAAAAAATATTGTAAAGACGATAACAATCCTTTTCATAATGTGTCTGTTTACTGGTTGATCTTCTTCAATTCATTTCCGCCATTACATTCGTCTATTTCATTGGTATTGTTTTGACCTTGTGGACCACACACGTAATGTTTGAGTAGATGCATTCAACTTACCATTTATCTGTCCTTACAGATTGACACCTTTATGTACAGGCCTTGGCAGTTAACTGCTGATTGAATAGAACAACAAAAAGTTAATCAATACAAAAAATCACTTGTAAACTTATCCGTATTCAGAGACTACATCCAGTTTTGCCGGGTGAACGGAATATCTGATGAGTAAACACACAACATGATGAGGTAGACTGCTACTAAATCTTATGCTTTTATCATCAATTGTAGCATGAGCACATTAATGACAAGGCTTTCTTTAGGCACTTGTTGAGGGAATAAAAATTTAATTTTACTATATACGCTTATAAGCGTTAAATGATAAATCTTGGTTGTTTACTAATACTATGTGGTCAGCATAGAGAACGGAAGTGTGCAAGGTGGGTTCACCATCTTCATTGCATAAGTAATGGTGGGTTTATTGGTGAAACAGACAACTGAGTGAGTAAAGGCCTTTAAAAGATCGTCAAACGACTCATAAAAGTTTTTTTGTAGGCTTTTCCGATGGGCAGGGGCCGACCATTAATAAAAACAACGCTGTGTTCAATGCGATCTATTTTTCTTAGATTGACGAGAAAAGTTTTATGAATGCGACAGTACCCCTGACTTGCCAGTGTTTGCTCTATGAGCTTCAGGGTTTGAGAAACCACATGATGCTTTCCTTCAAAATGGAATATTGAATAATTGTCTGACGCTTCGATGTAAAATACTTCATTGAAATCAAGCGGAACGATCGCATTTCTTTCCCGAATAAACAGCTCTAATTGATCAGTATCCGACTGATTTACAGGTTTGATCTTTGTTTTGACCAGGGCCATATCTACCGCCACCTTGATATCTTCGTCTTTGAAAGGTTTTACTATATAGCCCGAAGGGCGGGTATTCTTCGCACGTGAGATTGTTGTCTTGTCGTACAAAGATGAAATATAAATAAATGGAATATTTGTTTTTTGTTTAATGCACTGCGCGAGCTGGACTCCATCCCTACCTCCTTTTATTTTAATATCCAGCAGTGCTAAATCGATCGTGCTCTGATCCAATACAGCCAGCGCTTGATCGGCTGTATTACAGATACTTGTAACCTCATGTCCCATCTGACCGATGCAGATCGCAATATCATCTGCAATAATAGGCTCATCTTCCACAATTAAAACCTGCATTTTTTTACTCATTGGGGGAACATTAGTTTAAAGGTGGTACCTTTTTCAGCTTGATCAGACATAAGGATCGTTCCATTTAATCCACGGGAAATGGACCGTATGATCCGGTAACCATACGATTTTTCCAAATCATCCGGAGAATTAATCCCAATGCCATCGTCTGAAACTTCCACTTCATGAACATCGTCTTTTTTGATCAGTGACAAGCTGATGGTTCCATGCTTTTCCGCTGGAAACGCATGTTTCAATGCATTGGAGACAAGCTCATTGATAAGGAGGCCTACCTGTAGCGTCGTATCAATGGAAAGGTCGATGGACTCTATGTTGCTGGCAAGCTTAATCCGATCTTCGGATACATCATACGATTGAAACAATGTGTTTACAAGCTCTTCCAAATATTCTTTCACATCTATTTTGGATAGGTTTTCGGATTGGTACAATTTCTCATGTACCAAAGCCATGGACTGTATCCGGTCCCTTCCCTCCAATACAGCCTTCCTGGCTGACTCATCATTTAGATACTTGGATTGAATATTTAATAAGCTACTGACAATCTGAAGGTTATTCTTTACACGATGATGGATTTCCTGTAAAAGGACCTCGCGTTCATTCAATGTTTCTGAAATGGTTTTATTCTTATGCTCTAAAATGCCTCGAGCTTTTTTTCCCAGCTCATAGTAACGATAAATTACCACGGAAAAGATCACTGTGATCACCAATCCAAGTATGGTAAGGTATCTGAGGTTTCGTTGCCTTTTGAGGTTGACGTTAATGGCCAGCAGCTCTGCCTGTTTTTGATATTCCAATGAATCCCGCTCCTGCTCAAAAGCAAAATTAAGCTCCATCGTAGTCAGCCTTTCGGTAAGGTCTTCATTGAATAATTCTTCTTTCATATCGGTGCTGATTTCGAGAAATTCCAGGGCCTTTTTCTCATTTCCCACGGCTTTATAAAAATCATAGAGCTTATTAGCTACTTCCTGGGTTTTTTCCTTTAATTGATGCTGACTGGCCGTCTGAAAGCCCTTTAACAAAGCCTCTTCCGCTTGCTTCTTTAGCCCCTTTTTCATGTATGCCTGTCCCAGTCCTGATAACGCCATGCTTAACGTTGATTGGTCTTCGCAAGCTATTGCATCATTGTAGCTACTTCGCAGATACATAAGTGAGCTATCTAACCGATTCAGCTGCAGATAGCTATATCCTATATTATATGCCGACTGCTTCCGCTTGCATTTTATATCCAATGAATCGTAGATCTCATAGGACCTCTTACAAAACCGTAACGCCTGGGTATAATCCTCCCGTTGCATGTGAGTCATTCCAATATTTGATAAGGTGGAAGCTACGATACCCAGATCTTTTAATCTTTTGATTTCCAAGGCCTGGCTAAACCTATCCAACGCCTTATCATAGTTTTTTTGAATGTAATGGATAAGGCCGATGTTGTTGATGGTCTTTGCTGCTCGTATACTGTCTCCCTGAGCAAGTTTTATGGTCAAGGATTGTTGATAATTATCCATTGCTTTTGCATAATTGCCCAGGTTGTAGTAAACCCCTCCGAGATTGTTTAATGTACCTGAAATGCTTCGTTCATCATTTATCTCTTTCTTTATGGCAAGGGATCTCTCAAAGTATAGCAGGGCACTATCCAGTTCATGTCTGATGAAGTAATACGTACCAAAGTGATGCCATGCATAAGCAATCCCCTTTTGATATTTAATTTTAGTTGCCAACTTTAATGCCTTTTGTGCATAAAACAAGGTGGAGTCATCACCTGATAAGTAAAAAGATTGAGAAAGAAGATTCAATACACTCACTTCCGTAGTGTCACCGGTTTGTTTTGACAGCACCCCCTTCAAACTATCCGGCTTATCCTGCGCGTGTATAGGGGTAAGCACTGTTAATGAAAAGGTTATGAAAAAAAACCTGATAAATTGAATCATTTTCACCTTTGGTGCATTACAAAATCATAAAAAAATCGAGTAAATCTAAGTTTTAAAGGGCTTAATTCATCAACACGAAATACATTATTATTTGAGACTAACAGCATGCCATATCTCCTGACACAACATTTAAAACATACCAATTCAATAAAAAGAGAACCGGTTCAAAAGACCCGGCGCATTATGCGCTTACAAAAAACGGATGGATATTTCTAATTTTTCGTATTCAATAATCCATTCCACTTTCTGCGACTGACCGAGCATTTCATTTATCATTGTTACGCTAATTTATATTCAACATTTCGCCGTGGAGTTAAAATTCAGACCTGACCATCCCAACTTCGGAACAGACCAGGTAGTAACAATCAAAATAAACCATTATGCCAGTTTCGTTTCACAGTGCAATTGACGTTGAATATTAGAGGATGAATTCTATTTCCATATTGGGAAACTCTTGACCCGTTAGCAATAGACAAAGGGCAAAGAGCGTGGAGCAGAGGGTAAATTGAAGTACTAAAAAGTATAAGTTTTATTACACAATATTGCCGACTGCCCTTTGCTTACCGCCAACTTTGGAAAGGAGACCGAAAAAATAGTTTGAACGCTACTTGAGGTGTGACATGACACCAGTTTCCAGTGTAACTATATTTTGAAGGAATTGAAAGTTCTTAATAAATGAGGGTGGATGCCTGATAAATCGTTAAATTCCTGAGATTATAACACTTACAAGCGTTAAAATTGTCTAAAGTTTAAAATCGTCATAAAAGAAGTATGGATAACAAAGGACCGATAGGCGATCTTCTACACACACATGGTTTGAAGAAAACGTTCATCCGAACAGAGATGCTGGAGCTATTCATGGAGCATGATGTTGCACTTTCCGCCAGCGATATTGTAGCCAAAATGACAGCCAGGCATGACCGTGTAACAATCTATCGGGCCTTAAGCTCTTTTGAGGAACATGGTATCGTCCATCGCGCATCGGAAGACAGACAAGGTATCAAGTATGCGATGTGCAGCAGCCATTGCGTGAACGAGTCACATACTGATAAGCACGCTCATTTCGTATGCGATGAATGTCACCAGACCTATTGCCTGGAAGATGTGGAAGTACCTGAAGTAGAGGTATCCAATGAGTTTTCCGTTCACCGGATCAACTATACCATTGGTGGCGTATGCAAGGTGTGCAAGGCATGACTGAAACACCGGAATCTATCACCATAAGTGCTTCTACTCTATCAATTACTGCTCCTTAAACGACTGTTTGGTACCATTGATCCGGATATCATTAAAATTCTGTAAGTTTCACTGTATTCATCTCCCAGAGTCTTCTCTATACGGAAAAAGCCCTACGTCTCAAGAGCATCTTGCCATGAAGTTTCCGTCAGCTTTCCATCTACCTTGTATCCTCCCTGGTATTGGCACCCCTGATTTCCAACGATGCTTTCAGTAGCAGGAATTTATCGGCTTACCGCGTAAAAATCCTTATGCCCGAATAAGAGTAATTGATAATAAAATAATTAGGTCAAGGAAGTTTTTTATTGAATTAAATTATAAATGCAACCTTATTGCACTTATTGAATGTACAAGTATATTTGTATAAATAAAGCGATCTACACTCATCCCAGATCATGATAAAAACCTCTGGTATATCGAAGAAATTCATGGTCTATTGGGAGCTAAAGCTGCAGGCAGATCGACAATCATCAATAATGCTGCTACGTCATACCTGGCCAGCCCACTACTCATGAAAAATGCAAGTAGAAAAATGGAAAGCAGGAAAAAAGAAATGGTTAATAAAGAAAAATTTCTTCACTATATGAAAGTTTTCACCCGGCAATGAATTTTCCAAACAGTGTCTGTTTCATTTTGCTATGGTCATGCACCTGTTTCCTGGCATTTGCCCAGCAAAAAAGCTATATAATAAGCGGGACTATCAAAAATACAGATGGTGAACCCGTGCCAGGGGCGACCATTCAAGTTAAAAGGCTAGGGATAGGCACTATAACAGACGCTAATGGCAGATACCAAATTAATGGACTCAATGATGGTATTCATAACCTTCAAGTCACCCATATTGGCTATGAGCCCCAAACCAAAACGATCACATTAGCCGGAAATAACCTCGTGGAAAACTTCATGCTTGTCCCTTCTTCACTTCAACTGAAGGAAGTACGGGTTGACGCTGATTTGTTCAAATCCGGGCCGAAGGAACAATCTCTGACTGTTCAGACTGTAGACCGCTCCTTTCTGGAAAAGAGTGGTAGTAATACATTTGTGAATGCTTTACAGAAAGTCCCGGGCGTCAATGCTATCAATACCGGTGTAGGTATTGCCAAACCGGTGATCAGGGGAATGAGCTTTAATCGGGTCATCGTCACTGACCAGGGGGTGAAGCAGGAAGGTCAGCAATGGGGGGCAGATCACGGATTGGAGATTGACCAGTATGCTCCCGAAAGGGTAGAAATCGTTAAAGGCCCATCCTCCCTTTTGTATGGCTCCGATGGCATGGGAGGCGTGATCAATATATTACCTGCACCGCTGCCTCCTTCCAATACTTTGAGTGGCAGCTTTCTGGGGACTTATAAAAACAATAATCATCTGTTCGGCACCTCTACTATGCTTCAGGGCAATAGAGAGGGAAAGTTGTTTCGGCTCAGGTTTTCTACCCAGGACTTCGGTGACTACCGGGTGCCTGCGGACAGTTTTACCTATAATCGCTTTGTTTTACCGATTTATGATCAGGCGTTGAAAAACACTGCAGGCAGGGAAAGAAATATTACCGCCATGGCAGGCCTGGAAAAACATTGGGGACAAGCAACCGTCACCGTAAGCAATTTTCATCAAAAAGCCGGATTTTTCTCCGGGGCTTTGGGTATTCCAAGAGAATATCAGCTGACACCTGACGGAGATACCCGAAACATAGCGTTACCCCGGCAGGTGACGGATCATTTTAAAATAATTGCCAATGGTATTGTTCATTTTGAGAGAAACTGGCTAGAGCTTGACATGGGCTACCAGAATAACTACCGCAGGGAAGAATCTAACCCTCACGCTCATGGAAAAGGGCCAAGGCCAGAAGGAACACTGGCTTTAGGTCTTATGTTACAGACATTTTCTGCCAACGCCAAATTTAATCACCAGGTCAGTGATAAGATCAAAAGGATCTATGGCTTCCAGACACAGTACCAGCTCAATGAAAGAAGCGGGTTCGAATACCTGCTTTCGGATTTTACTTCTGGCAATGCCGGTATCTTTGTTCATGAAGAATATCAAATCAATACAACAACTTCGGTGAATGGCGGTATCAGGTTCGATTATGGTTACAGAAACATAGAAGAATATACAGAACCGGTCTATGATGATCAGGAAAATATTACCGGATATTCTACAAGAAGCGGTAACGTTGAAAGGCAATTCTCTAATTTCTCCGGAGGGATGGGTGTTTCATTTTACCCTCACCAACACTTTAACGCTAAATTAAACCTGGGAAGTAGTTTCAAAATACCCACTGCTCCCGAGCTGTCTGCTAACGGTATCCACCATGGTACCTTTCGGCATGAATTCGGGGACAGCACATTAAACACGGAAAGAGGGTGGCAGGCAGATCTGAACCTCACCTATCGTACAGAAAAGTTCTATGCCAGCTTCACACCGTTTTTCAATTTTTTTGAACAATATATCTATCTGGGTCCGACATCTCAGTTTTCCCCTTTACCTGAGGGAGGGCAAATTTATCGTTACCGTCAGGATGATGCCATTTTTACCGGTACAGAAGCCACCATTGAATATGCTTTTTTAAAAGGTTTTCACGTAAAAACCGCTCTGGAGTATGTATGGAATTACAACCTCAACACCCAACTGGCGTTACCTTTCACCCCTCCCCTTTCAATATTGGGAGAAGCCGAATATCATTTACCTCTGCAAGGAATATTTTCCAATCTATACTTGGGAGTGCTTGCTCAGTACTTTGCGTCACAGATGCGGGTAGACCGCAACGAAGAACCTACTCCCGGCTATACGCTGATGAATTTTTCTTCCGGTATTGACATTAACATAAGTAATCAGAGGATAGAACTGATGTTTTCTATTCAGAATTTATTCAACACCAACTATTTGAACCACCTCAGCAGATACCGTCTCCTGAATCTTCCTGAGCAAGGAAGAAATTTTAACATAACGTTAAAATTTCCTTTCTCGCTGGTGGAAAATAACTAACCGTTATTGAAAATCAATGGTATACGTTTTCTCTGTTAAATTATTATACCTGTCATAGACCAGGATAACAAATTGATGTTTTCCACTGGTGGCAAAATCCGGTACTTTGAAAGTCAGATCAACTGTAGCTTCGTCACCCTGCGAATCGGGAAAAATTTGTTGTACCGGAAAAAACTCAGCCCCTTCGGGATCTGTGTAAGTGATTTCAATCTTTCCTGTACCCAACGAATGGTTATCTTTGATCGTCCCCCGGAAATTGATTTCCGAACCTTTTGAAACAGTAAAATTATCAGAAGATGGTTCTGAAAGCATCAGTTCCGGTGGTATGTTATCAATAGAGTTTTCTACCTGTATACTGTAGATAATGGGTTCAGCTTCATTTCCGGCCCCATCTATACACAGGATTTGTAAATGATAGCCACCGGCCAAAGCATCTTCCGGTACAGCAAGTACTTCATCTAATACCACTTTTTTGCCTGAGACATTTTCTATTTTAAGCATCTGCCAGGAAGAGGTAGTCCTTCCATGTGCGTGGCAGTCAAAATTATTATGAACATCAATTTTGTACTGGGACAGGTCGCGATCATCAGAAAATATAAGGTTCAGGGTGAGCTCAGTACCTGTTGCAACACTAATAACACTTGATTCTTTGAATCCGCATATCACACCTTCCCCCGCCTGTGGCGTCGATGAAATCACTTCGATAAGGGGGGCTTGTTTATCGGGGCCTTCCTCCATAGACCCATCCTCAGTACAGGCCCACAACAAAAACAGCGGAATACATTTTAGAATCGTTGTATGTCTTCTATGTTTCATGGCTTTATCTTTTTCATCACTTTACGAACACCTTTCCTGTAAGCTTCATATTGTCTGACTCAACCCCATAGATATAAGTCCCACCGGGGAAATTTTGAATATTAATGCCTTGCTGATACTCTCCCACAGTTTGTACTCCCAGGTTTTTCCAATAGAGCTGCCTTCCCTGCAGATCGTGAATATGAATTGAAATATTTGAAGCCTTGCTCAAGGAATAGTTTATCGTGAACTCATTTGTGGCCGGGTTAGGATACGTTGGAAATAAAGTCAGTTGTTGTTGCGTCATCAGTGGTCGTTCTACTCCGGTAATAGTTCCGCCTAATTCAACCATTGGAAACAAAGCAAAATGAGTGGCAATGGGTGTGAAGTTCTGCGTATGAAAGTCCTTCCAATCCTCCCTAGCGTGATTATGAGCCTGAACAGCATTTCGACCAAAGTTTTTTAAATCACTTTCTTGCCGTGAACCAGGCTCTCCGGCCATAAGCCCCAGGGTATCCCCTTCAAAACCGCCATGCAAATAATCCAGCACGTTGAAAGTAACAAAAAAAGAATTGGCTACCGGTAATGGAGAAGCGAAAGTAACGGTCATCGCATTACCGGAGAGATCCAAGTCTTTATAAAAAAGTTGCCTCCCTCCAATACGTGAGCCGGGTAATCCGTTAGAGGCTACCTGATATACATTGAATTCCACATAATTTTCGGGGTTCTCATAAGTACCATTCAAATGAACGATCAGTCCTTTGACGATTGCCTCCCCTTCTATATCATATTTTTCAGCGAATTGTTGCCGGAAAGATGAATTTTGGCCTAATACATACCCCCACTGCCCCGGACCACTATATTCCGGGGAGTAAAGTGTATTACCGTCTGGTATGTTAGACAAAGTATCGATCTCCTGAGCATATAGCAAAGGTGTTATCAAGACTATTGCACCAACACAAATTAACTGTCTGATCATCCCTCCAATATTTTTATTTGCGAATCAGCACTTTACCACTTCTAACCTGGCTACCGGCCATAAGCTGAAAAGCATATACTCCATTCTCTAAACTGGGGTGCACAACCCACTGGCCTTGCCCTGCTACAAAGAAAAGTTCTTCCGTGTAAATCAGTTGGCCAGAGAGGTGAAATACCTGCAATGTTCCTTTTCCATTGAAAGAAGAGGGTAAAGCAAAGGTAGTCTGATAAGAGACAGGATTAGGAAATACTTTGGCTACCGAACTTTCTTTTTCAAACGGGAATAAAATTGAAGTAACCGCATCAAGATCTTCACCAAAATATAAAACGTTGCCATTGGAGCCTACTGCCCAACCTTTATCAGGTGCAATGAACAGTATATCGTTTAGCGAATTCCCCGAAGGAGTATCCTGCTCTTCCCATGTAAGACCACCATCTTCTGTAACCAAAACAAAACCACTCCCAGTGACAAAGCCATTATTGGCATCTAAAAAGAAACCGGAATTTAACCTGGAAGATTGACCACTCACTTGTGGTGTCCATGTGGTTCCTCCATTGTCGGTAAACAAGATTTGCCCGGAGTTCCCTACAGCATAACCTGTAGTTTCATTAATAAAAAACACATCGTTTAAGTGGGAAAGGACTCCGGCATCCTGAATCGTCCAGGTCAAACCACCGTCGGTCGTTGCAGCCACCAGACCTGACCTGCCCACCACATAACCCGTAGTTGCACTGGCGAAATGTACAGCATTAATATTATTTTCGGTATCGATCGTCGCCTGTGTCCAGTCCGTACCACCATTTGTGGTTTTAAATACAGCTCCTGCGTTTCCTACCACTACGGCATCTGTGTTATTCCAGGCATAAATTCCGTTAAAATTACCCGTATAATCAGTATCCAAAGCCTGCCAGGTTGCTCCTCCATCACTTGTTTTGAGCACGGTGCTATCTCTCCCCACTACCCAGCCGTTATTTTCGTCAATAAAACTTATGTCAGTCAGCGTGGAAGCGGTCGGTGTAGATATAATATCCCAATCCCGCCCGTCATTGGTAGAATGAAAAACCTCTCCTCCACTTCCTGACACAAACAACTCTCCTGCCACCTCATCTATGGCATTCCAGGTGTTTACAGGATCTACAGGTAATACCAGGTCAAAGGTGGTACCATCATTGGTAGTATAAATCTCCATCCCGGCAACCGCAATACCCTGATTTTGAGCATTAAACTGTATAAATGATTTGCGACCGGTGCCATAAGTTCCTTCACAGGTACGGCTCCAATTAACTCCACCATCCGCAGTCTTGTAGAGGCAACCGAAGCTGCTCACCCATCCCGTATTCTCGTTTAGAAAAAATACTTCCGAAAACCAATGCTCATTTTGCTCGTCTAAATCTGCATTAACCGTCGTTGTTTCCCATGATTTACCATAATCGACAGTTTTTAAGATATAAGCGTCAGGGCCAACCAGAAAACCGGTACTATCATTTACAAAATCTCCGCCTTCATAGAACCCCCCGGTAGATAACGGCAGGTGGGTGGTATCCCAATTTACACCGCCATCAAAACTACTGAAAAAAGTATTATCATAACCGGCACTAAACACGGTATCCGCGTTGATAGCTTCGACAAAGAACATTCCGTAAAATGACGCTCCGGCCCGGATGGGCAAGTCAGCCTTCTCCCAATTTCCTCCGCCATCGGCCGTTCTGAAAAGGACATTTTCTGCAAAGCCGGCATGCCCTACGGCATAGCCGGTATTTTCATCGTAAAAATGAATATCTTGTAGCTCTGGGCCTGAGGCATCTTCAAATTGTAGCGTCCAGGTAGTACCCCTATCGGTAGTATGCCATATTTCACCTTCGTTCGTAGCAGCCCAGCCTTTACTCGCATTGATGAAGTGAATTTCTCTTACCCTGGCAGTTGTAGGAATATTGGATGTTTCCCAGGTCGTTCCAAAATCTGCTGATCGCAAAAATTGCCCCTTGGTTCCCGAAACATATAGAGTTTGATCATCTATCCAGGCTACATCAGAATGGCTGTTCCCGGAAGGGAACGGATTTTGCCATGTCCAGGTAAGTTCTTGGGCATGCACGCTAATGGCTGAAAGCCAGAGAAACGTTACTGGTATAAGTTGTTTCTTGATTTTACAGTTTAGAAGTAAAAATTCGATCATATATATTTAAAGTTTTTATATTGTTTTCTATAGTTTCTGTGATCATTACCTGATACGCCTTCTGCTCTACCATTTTCGGTGCTTTCCTCGAGCTTAAAATCCTTTGTCAGGGAGTCGTCCGAAACAGAAATATTGACGACTGGCCCATCTGCCCGTTGAATCCGGTTAAGGTTACTGGACACAAAGCTCCGTGAATCGCTTTCAAGCCAAACAATAGGGTCCGTATTCATGGCGCGAATAGTCAGGTCTGTAAAAGTCCAGGTAGAATCATTCCATTTATCCAACGACTCATCGTCTCGGTTAACCGTTCCGTTTGCACCTATCCCCCAGGTTCCTATAAGCTTCTGTAATTGTATTTGTTCGGGCACGTATCTCAGACTATTATCCTTGGTTTTGCGAGTGGTGGACAGCCATAAAGTGAATAATGAAACAATTAATGGAGGTCCTTTTTTCATGTAGATGATTTTTAATTGCGTAACTTAAAAGCAACACTGTTGCAATAATATTAATAGTTTGCCATAATTGCAATTAGCTTGCGTTTGTAGTCATGATCAAAAAAAAATTCCCCTTTGTACGACAACTAGACGTCATGGATTGCGGTGCTGCTTGCTTAAGCATGGTGTGTAAGAGCTATGGAAAAACATATCCACTGCATCATTTACGACAGAAAGCCAGTATAGGAAAGGATGGATCTTCCTTAGCCGGATTGATGCAAGCCTCAGAAAGCGTTGGCCTAAAGACCTTTGCTGCCAAGCTAGATCCCAAGCAATTGATAAAATTGCCTTTGCCTGCTATTATGCACTGGGGGCAGGTACATTATGTTGTACTTTACAATATAAAAGGAAATAGCTACTTTATAGCTGACCCCGGCTCCGGTAGAGTTAAATTATCCAAAGAAGATTTCCTGTCAAAATGGTCAGTAGAAGGCGATGGTTCTGGTATAGCCTTACTGCTGGAACCGAACAATAGTTTTTATGAAAAAGAGATAACCACTGAAAAAAACGGGTTAGGTTCATTATTGAATTATCTCCGCAGCTACTACAGTTTATTTCTACAGGTGTTTATAGGGCTCTTACTGGCTGCCGTGCTCGGAATGATACTTCCCTTTCTCACCCAAGCTATTGTGGACATCGGTATTCAAACCGAAGATATAGGGTTTATTTATTTGATCTGTATGGCGCAGCTTATGGTTTTTGCAGGACGCGCATTTGTGGAACTCATACGCTCACGTGTGTTAATGCATATCGGGAGTAGGGTAAGTATCGCGCTTCTCTCAGATTTCCTGTATAAACTTATGAAACTTCCTGCCCGTTTTTTCGATGCCAGAAAAACGGCCGACATTATGCAGAGGATGCAGGACCACAGAAGAATTGAGATATTTCTGACCAATTCTGTCATCAATACGTTGTTTTCGGTCATCAACCTGTTGGTATTTTCAGTGGTATTGCTCATTTACAGCTATAAAATAACCTTGATCTTCTTTTTAGGCACCTTATTCAGCTCCGTCTGGATATTATTTTTCCTAAAAAAACGAAAACAGATCGACTATCGTAAATTCAACCAACTTTCAGAAAATCAAAACACCCTGATTGAGATCGTGCAGGGGATGCACGAAATAAAGTTGAATGGGGCTGAAAAGCTAAAAAGATGGGACTGGGAGGAAAAACAGGCAAAACTGTTCCGGCTGAACTTTGCAAGTTTAAACCTCGAGCAGTATCTCCAGGGAGGAACATTATTAATTGGTGAGCTAAAGAATATTCTAATCGTAGTAACCGCCGCTACATTAGTTTTACAAGGAGAATTGACCTTGGGGATGATGTTATCCATCTCTTATATCACCGGTCAGTTAAACAGTCCGGTCTCCCAGTTCATTGAATTTTTTCGCAGTTGGCAGGATGCTCAAATGAGTTTCCAGCGCATGAATGAAATATTTAATCTTGAAGAGGAGGATCAACATACCACGAATTCTTTATCTGAAGATATGGCGCATCAGGATATATCGTTACGCCATGTATTCTACAAGTATAACAAACCTGGCAATCAGTGGACACTAAAAGATATAACGCTCAATATTCCCAGGGGTAAAGTAACAGCAATAGTAGGCGCCAGTGGTAGTGGCAAAACCACCTTGCTTAAGCTCTTACTCAAATTTTTATCCCCTGATAAGGGGCAAATTAACATTGGAATTCAGGACCTGAAAAACTTGCATGCCGTTCATTGGAGAAAGAATTGCGGGGTTGTATTACAGGGAGGATATATCTTTTCAGATTCAATAGCCGCCAACATTGCACCCGGCGAGCAAAACATCGACGAAGAAAGGTTAAGGTCCGTTGCTAAACTGGCAAACATTGATGATTTTATCGCTACGCTTCCCTCCGGCTATTATTCAAAAATTGGTATTGATGGGGTCGGATTGAGCGAAGGTCAAAAACAACGTATTTTAATTGCAAGGGCTGCTTATAAAAACCCTGACTATATTTTTTTCGATGAAGCTACCAATGCACTGGATGCCAATAACGAAAGGGAAATCACCAACAACTTAAATACATTTTTTGAAGGCAAAACAGTGGTAGTGGTTGCTCACAGGTTAAGTACAGTCAGAGATGCAGACCAGATCATTGTTCTGGATCATGGTAAGATCATTGAACAGGGAACACACGATAGTCTCATTGCACAGGAAGGAAGCTATTTTAAATTGATCAAAAACCAACTGGAGCTAGGAGTATGAACTCAAGAGCGGAAGAATTTTATCGGTTAGAAGAAATGATTGAAGTGATACCTTCCTGGTATGAACGATGGGGAATCACTTTATTGAGCTTTGTGGTCCTTTTGTTCTTACTACTTGCAGCTTTTATCAAATACCCGACGGTGTTGAGCGCACGAATAGATATTGCTACCGACCTTCCTCCCGTGAATATTACCGTAAGGCATTCGGGCATTTTTGTTCCTTCTGCTCCGGAAGGAGCCATTGTAAAAAAAAGAGAGCTACTGGGACAGATATTAAACCCTGCTAAGTTAGAGGATGTGTTAGCCTTAAAAGAGGTGTTAAACGAAGGAATGAACGAACAGGAATTTAATCACCTGGAGCGGCTTAATGCCACTCTGATTTTGGGTGAATTACAAGAACCACATTCCGAGATGACAGAAAATTATTATGAGTATCAGTACCTCACAAAAACATCCTATCCCAAGAAAACAGAAGATAATTTAAGGTTCCAAATCAATAAGTTGGAAGATCTGAACGCGGTTTTGGAAAGCAAAAAAGTCATTTTAGAGGAAGAAAAAGTAATCGTTGATAAGGCGTATGAGAGGCAAAAAAAACTGTTTGCTAAAAAAATCATAAGTGACCAGGATTTTGAAGATTCTGAATTGGAATGGTTGCGCAGAAAGAAAGACCTCGAAGATATTTTTCTTGAGATCCATCGTAATGATTTACAAAAACAGCAGCTTATTAAAGAGCAGATCAATTCGCAACAAGTACTCTCAGATGATTTGTACAATACACGTTTACGTTTAAGCGGATCGATTAAGCGTATGATGGCAGCAATAGCAGCATGGGAGCAGAAATACCTTCTAAGAGCACCTATTTCCGGCCAGGTTTCCTATTTAAAAAAATTTAGTGAAAATCAGTATCTGTCTGCTGATGAACCTTTGCTTTCTGTAGTTCCCAATTCGGGGTCTTTTGTAGGAAGGGTGGAATTACCCGTCAGCGGATCCGGAAAAATAAAACCTGATCAGAAAGTAACCATTCGCTTAGATAACTACCCCTATCATGAATACGGTACACTTTATGGCACTGTAAAAAATGTTTCACTAGTACCCAGTCAGGGGCATTACCTCGTTTCCGTGGAATTACCGGCCCGTCTCATCACTTCGTATGATCGTGCCATCCCGTTTAAACAACACCTGAGTGGGTCAGCCCAAATTATTACAGATAATCTAAGCCTGCTACAAAGAATTTTTGGCCACTTAAGAAGCTTATTCGATAAAAATTTAAACTCATAACCCCCTGAATGATGCTAAAATTGTATCCCGTAATTTTCCACAGAATTTCTTCCTCCAGCTTTTCTGAACTGGACGCCCTTCACCCAAAAGAGTTACTTTATCTAATAGAGCAAACAAGTATAACCTATGAAAAGCTAGCACAGTCAAAAAGTAAATTGACAGATGTCCTGTTTAAAAAGATCAATCAATGCTCGGATGCAAAAGTGAGGAACAAGCTTCTAAACGGTAAAAGGGCCATACACAACCTCCGACCATTGAAGTCTAAAGAAATAAAGCTTATCGGGTCCTATCTGAATGAGGAGGAAATTCCGCTTTTTGACAATTACCAGGAGGAGTATACAAGGCGACATTTGCTTTATGAACAAAGTGCTGCTCAGTATACTGCCGGCATGGAACGGATACGCAACAATTTCAGGAACATGATCCGTAGGAATGTAGAATTTCAAAAATCATTACAGATCTCTTCCCAATCCCTGTTTGATCAGCTTTTCCCTTATTTAAATGTTCATTCAGCAACGTTAAAAAAGACACAAGTACAGACAGAATATTCCTTGATAAAGTATATTACCCGTCAGTATGCCAAAACTTCTCCCTTTAGCCGTTTTACTTACCTTGCAGTGTCAGGCCAAACAGGAGACCATAACAAGAGTAAAGTCCACGTAAGACTGAACAACTACATTTTCTCTTACCTGAAAGGATTATTATTTCAGGTCCCTGATATTTTAAAGCAAATTCCATTAGCCTTAAACCCGACATTCAAGGCAACTGATTCACACTATGATTTTCTGATCAACTTCAATAATGTTGAAGTCTTTCAAAATGTATCGCATAGCAACGTAACCGACCTTACGATTGAGTTGATCGAAACGCCTAAGAGCATTGATGAGATCATCCGCTTATTACTTCTCAAGTACCCGGAAACTTCACCGGAGGAACTTGAAAAATATTTGATGAAACTCATAGAAATAGGACTACTAACTCCTCATATTGGAATATCCGGTACAGATCCGCTATGGGCAGGTAAATTCATTGTTTTTTTGGAAAAATTGAGCAAAAAAAACAGCAATGTCATTCTGTTGAAAGAGTGTTTACAGAAACTTCTCGTAGCAGCAAAAAAACTGGAAGAGGCTGATATTCCTTCACGAAATGAAGTTCTACAAGCATCCTACCTGCAACTCAAAGAAAGCATACGCAAATTCTGTCAGAAACATCACCTTCCATTTACGGAAGGGTTGGACAGACAAAAAGCTAAAAAAGAGTTTCTTGAACGTATTGATGAAAATAGCACTTTCGTTATCAGGTATTTTAATGGTTTTTATTTTACGGTGGAAAATATTTTTTACGAAGATGCCCATACCACCGTTCCTCAAAACTTTACTGACAATGATCTGAAGACATTGGTCGAAAGGTTAAATACTGTATATACAACTTTACTTTCTGCAAATTCCTACCTTCAAGAAAAGTACAAGCTATTGTCTTTTTTCGATCATCATTATGAAAAAACTAACGAGGTGCCACTGATAGATTTCTATCGGCAGTTTTATTCTCAACACCGAAAAAATGAAAAAAAGGTTAAACGACAGAAAGTTTCTTCCGGGGTACTTAATTCGGAGTTCAGCCAAATCTTAAAAGACCAGGAAAACCTTGGCAACAGGATTAAAAAAGTTAGTAAACAGAAATTATTTACGCTGCTCGGTACGAGAGAATTTACTCACCCAACCGGATTAAATTTCAGCGAATCTGAAATTTCCAACATTTTTGGAATTGATACCAACCTGAACAAACCGTATTCTAAAGCTGCTCATCTTCAGCTTTATAAACCACACCATAAGGACACCTATCATGCCGTGGTCAACGGTATTTTTAATGGTTATGGACGCGGTTATGGTCGCTTCCTTCATTTGTTTCCGGATAAAATCACTGAAAAAACACGTGAAATAAATGAACAGTTATTCGAAGGTTTTTTTGCCGCTGAAATTAAAGATGCTTCTTGCTTCAATGCCAACATTCATCCCCCTTTAATGCCGTATGAAATTGTCATTCCAGGCGGAAATGCAGATTTACCTTTGCCCCATCAAATTGCACTTACGGATATTGTTGTAAAAAAAGCAGGTGAAGACTTAAAACTAATTCATCAGCCCACCGGAAAGGAAATACTTCCGTTTGACCTTTGTTTACAGACTAACTCCACACGTTCCGAGCTATACCAACTCCTTACCTTATTTTCCCCTTCAAAACCTATTAGTGTATATACATTACAAAACTGGGTATACGAGTTTATAGAACAGAATCATTCTCCCGACGAAGTGGTCAGGTTCCCAAGAATTTCAATAGATGAAGTATTGGTCCTATCCAGGGAATGCTGGAAAATACCCCTAACATGTTTACCTGAAGATGAGCCTGCTGTTTCAGATTTTGATTATTTTATCAAAGTAGAACATTGGAGAACGTACTACCAGATCCCCCGTCATAGTTTCCTTTTTATTAATCCTTCCAATCGGTCGGAAAGCAATGCATCCACCCAGGACGATTATAAACCGCAATACATAGATTTTCAATCACCGCTTCTGGTCAGACTCTTTCGGAAGGCCTGCCGCAAAGCAGGGAAATACTTACGCATAGAGGAAATGTTACCTGCTCCTGAACATATGGAATCAGACAAAGTATCTGAATCGCTAATTCAGTGGTATGATGAATAATTCAGAAAACTGGCTTTCTTATCATATCTTTTTCGAAGATGATCGGGATGTTTTCCTGCAAAAAGCCATTGTCCCACTTATTGAAGAATTAAAAGCGAAATTAGGTATCCAACAATTTTTCTACATTCGATACAATGAAGAAGGGCCACATATCCGGCTCCGCATTTTAAGTACGCATAAAAAACAAACTACATTAGGTAAAATTATTGACGCTACATGCAGGAGTTATTTCGGTACCAATGACTTTGAACTTCGGGAAATGGCTTACCACCCGGAAACGGAACGTTATGGCGGCACCACTGCTTTACCTTTCGCAGAAGCACACTTTGTGCTGTCTTCAAAAGTATGCCTTACTGTACTGACAGAACAGCCTGAAGATGTGCTGTCCCGGGCATTGCTATTGCACTTTTGTATGATAGCAGTTTCTAACTTATCTACAGTGGAAATACATAGATTGTATGATTCATATGTCCAAAGTTGGTTTCCTCATAGCGGATTATCTGAAGCAGGCACAAACTTCAGAGAGGTGGCTTTTAAGCATTATGAGCCTGAATATCAAAGGATGCCACAAAAAGCCTTATTCGGAGAGGTTAACAAACGGATAGAAGCAAATGAGGAAACCGGGATCTCCTGGTTAGACACCTGGATAAGGGGAAATAAAAACATATTATCAGATCTTTTTAGATCAGTAGGATACGAATCCAGGTTCCATCGCATTTTAGAGAGCCTGATCCACATGACCAATAATCGCTTAGGTGTTAAAAATTACGATGAAGCTTTCTTAGCCTACCTTTTAAAACGAACCATTGAAGATGCATCCACACCTGAATCTGAGCCAGCAAAAAAACCTTGATCATTGGTTGCAACAATTGAATGAGAACCTGATGCAGGAATGCATTTATGAAGGTAAACTTACTTACTGGAAAACGCTGGAACCGAATAAAGCCGACCATAATAAAAGCTATTATAACGCAGATACTACCATCTATAAGGGGAATGCCGGCATCATTCTTTACTTGTTAGCGGTGTATTACTATAATCAGGATGAGGTTTACTTAAACCTGGCCGTAACAACCACAGAATGGTTAATAAAGCAAGTAAACCAGGACTTGAACTCGCACACGGCTTTATATACAGGTAAATCCGGTTTAATTTATGTATTGGCCTGCATGTATGAAATTACAGAAGAAGAGAAGTACCGCGAACATGCTATATCTTTCCTCTCTCAAAATAAGAGGTATTTCAAGGATCATTACAGCGATGATCTACTAAGTGGTAATGCAGGAAATTTACTGGTCCTGGATAAAGCATACCAGGCCAGTGGGGAGTTATGGATCAGGGACCTGTTTTTAGAATGCGTAAACGACCTGATTGATAATACTTTTCTCTCCAACCAAGGCATAAAGTGGAGGTACCGCCCCAACTTTATTGACAGCCTTTGTGGTTTTTCACATGGAGCTGCAGGCATTGGATTTGTCTTGTTAGAACTCGCAAATGCACATCAATCTTCCGGTTTGTCATGGTTAGGTGAACAGGCCTACCAATATGAAAGCCAGCATTACTCGGAAGATTTTAAGACATGGCCGGATTTCCGTATTCATCCCAAAAAACTGGAGCAGCCTAATTTAGTGTCAAACGTAGAAGACCTCATGCGGGGTGAAGAAGTAAATGGTTGGGCCCATGGTGGCCTGGGCATAGCCATGACCAGGTTAAGGGCGTATGTTTTGACGCATCAACCTGAATATAAGAAAGAAGCTTTAAAGGTAATTGAACATGCTGTTCGTAAATACTCCGATAAAAAAACAGCCAATTTCACTGTTACGAACGGACATGCCTCTTTAAGTTATTTATTAGCCTACGGAGGGGCTGTGTTAAACAATAAAGAACTGACACTAGAGGCGTTCAAGGTCATCCGGGACGCCATGCTCCTTAGGGCAAGGTTAGGGTATTTGCCTTCAGGTTGGGATATCAATAAACCTGATCAGTCCATATTCATGGGACAATTGGGAATAGGATATTGTTTGCTTCGTTTGTTGAAACCGGAAAGTCCCAATGATCCTTTATTACCCGCCGTCACGAAACCTCCTGAATATGTAATCAAAAACACCCCCACAATTTCAGCAATAAAACGAAAGATCGTCAAGCGTTATTTCCCAAATACGCTGGCCTCGTGTTCAGGCCTACCGCTCTTTGATAATGTGGATGAATCCCTTCATTCAACTATTCAAAAAATCAGTGACCACATCGGAACGTCAGAAGAAGTTCAAAATGAAGCCAAAAACCAGTTTGTCATCGAGAATGAGAAGCTCAAACTGGAATTAGAAAAACCTTCCTTTGAATTTTTATGGAGGGCTTATCAACAGGTTATGGGTATGCCTACCTCTATGAATTACAGCGACTCGACACTTTCCTTAAATGACTATGTGAAAATTATTGCTAAGGACAGTGAAAACCCCTGCCTCATCGTCAAAAGAAGGTACGGTGTGGAAGAATATGCCTTGGAACCTTTTGGCTGCAAACTATTGACAACCATTGAGCAATGTGAGAACAGGACTTTTCAGGAATTGCTCAACGATTTCCACAGCAGCGTTTTTGATCAGTTTTCATTTACGCAATGTGAAAAATTCCTGGCTTTGCAGATCGAAGAGTACCTCAAAGCAGGTATAATTAAAGCAGACGGAAATACCTCCGCCTGCTGATTTTCGCCCGACTAACCAGCTATGAAGTGATCATGGTCATGATTACCATTATCGCAAGTACAAGTTTCATGTGTGTCGGTTTCCTCAGTGTGAGTGGGGTGACTGGCAGCTCCACCAAGAATCTTCTGAGCTTTTTCTTCGTCAATACTTGTAACGAAGCTTTGCACTTTTAATTCTTCGATACTGAGTTTACTATTCAGATTTTTCATAAGAAAAAATTTAAAATGATGCCTACTCTGTTGAAGGTTTTCAGCATACCCTTTACCGTTGCAACAGTATCACATATATACTCAATTGACACACCAAAAGCAACATAGTTGCGTTTAAGTTTTGGTGATTATTTTATTATCTCCTTATCCCTTTAACCAGTAAGCATTTACTATCAAATACCTGTGCAGATAAATGTGTTTAGAGGTAATTTCTTTATGAGGCTACGCATTTTTTCTCCCTTTTCATCCACCTTGCTTTCCAATGTAAAATCGGCAGGATCAGGTAAACTTTGGACCACTCATAGCGGATATCATGATGATCAACGCTTCCTTATATCCAACGATCAAACTCCTCTCCCGGCTTATATTACTGCTTCTCTGAGTTCCATTAACTCATCACGCAGGACATACCGTTGGACCTGGCCATCGGTCATATTCATGTGCACCTACAGCGCCTACCCGGCATAATACAGCCGGGTGTATGGCCTGATTGTCCTCTTCTTCCTGAATTCATCCTAATTAAACAGGTCAATACAAAGGTTATTGTTCACAGCATCTAATAGCAGATTTTTTTTTAAATATCAAGACTTAGGGTACCAAGAAACCTTAAAAACGGAACGCGTCAACGGTCAAAGTTGGCCCTGGTAGGATCTGTACATAAAAACAAATCAACTCATCAAATACCCAAACGCCTTTGGCCGCTCCATTTGCTCTAAATAGACATTCGCAAACCGATCTGTAACTTTGATTTCCAATGTAGAGTCAGGAGCAGAAGCTGCTACACGAAACAAATGTGCTGTTTCAGTAGAAACAAATGCTCTTGTAGGTGTGGTCGCAACCGGCGTAAGTCTTCCTGTGTAGTAGGGCCTGAGCCACGCATTGGCCACCAAACGAGTTTGGCCTACAAAGGCCATTAAGGGGTGATGAGAGTTTCTGCCACGCTTATTGGGGTTATAACCTTTAGTGCTGCCTTCCTGATCACCATAACGAGTGATGACCGTACTATCAAAATCAACGGTGATATTATCCACACCGATCTGGTTAAAAAACCAATTTTGTAAAACAGGAAACACTTCGGTGTTCCGCTTCTGGGAAAACTTCCCGAAAAAACGACTGTAGGTACTTTGAGACGGCATTTGATCCCAACTGAAAATAGATTGTAAAACCGTATCATATCTTAGCCAGTCACAATGAATATAGCAAGAAGCTCCAGTCCAGATACTCAGCCAAAAAGATTCTATGACCTGTTCGGGATGATAGCCACGATTTGATCCCGGCTTCGGTAAATCAAGCTGGCTTAGAAAGCTTCTCATACCGGTCTGATCTATAAAGCGTTTCATTAAACTCATGCCTCCATAAGGAGTCACTTGCTTATCACTGTATTCTATGGGTAAGTTAACCATTTGGGTTAATTTAAAACTCATTCAAAACCACTCTTTAATTCCTTGTAACAAAGAATTATCCCAATTTCTGAAATCCTATTGAATAATCACGGTTTAACCAGGCGGACGCCCTATCCGGTTTTAGATCGTAGCACCACTGCGTTCATGCTACGACCAGTTGGGGAGGGCCAGGCGTAAATTGTTCAACAGTGGTATTCACCTTAGAGTTAGCTTGATATTCTATTTAACGTGAATATCGGATAAGTGAGGCATTATTTAGTTTATGAAAAAAGGCTGTTTTTGGGTATATTAAAGTTGTGATTTTCAATATATCTAATCCCAAAAACAACCCTTATGCTTAAAGATAAAGTTATTGAATTTTTCGTAGAAGTGGACGACTTTTGTATCACCTTTGAAACGGAAATTGCCCACCACCTCATTGCATCGAAAAAGGAAGGGGCTCGACTAAGAAAGTCGCAACTCTCTGATTCAGAAATTATTAGCATTCTCATGCTTTTCCATTTTGGTCAATTCACCAATTTCAAAGCGTTTTATACACAGTATGTTTGCCATCACCTAAAGGACCTCTTCCCTAATCTAGTCTCCTATCAAAGGTTCGTAGCCCTTAAGAAAAAAGTAGCTGTTCCGTTAATGATGTTTCTCAAAACCAAGGGATTAGGAAAGTGTAGAGGCATAAGTTTTATCGATTCAACGCACTTGAAAGTATGTCATAATCGAAGGATACATCAGCACAGAACCTTCAAAACAGTAGCGGAAAGAGGGTTTTGTTCCATTGGATGGTTTTATGGCTTTAAGC
>NZ_VKDC01000027.1 GCF_007097395.1 Fulvivirga sp. M361 | reverse complement strand
TCATTGTTGACGGAACGACCGTGGCCAGTGGTATTTCATTTGTCAACACACAAGGAGGCTGGTTAACAGCAGAAGCAACCGTTAGTTTAGGAGCAGGAGTAAAATCTATAATTCTAAGTTCTACTAGTAGTATGGGCCTTGCAAAAATAGATTATGTTGAAGTCACCGGACCAAATGTTGCCGTTTCGGGATGTACAAATTCAGCAAGTACAAGTTCAGCAAGAACAAGTTCAGGAACAACGACGCTTGGTGTGGAAACCTCAGACGCTGATGGTGTGCTTTATGCCTACCCAAACCCTATCACCGATGTCCTTAATATAAGAATTAGTGGTTCAACAACAGCACAGTTGGATATAGTCAATTACGCTGGACAAAAAGTGCTTTCTCAAGATATCAAAGGGGCAAGTACAGTTGTTGATTTAAGTAACCTCTCTTCTGGGGTATATATCCTTAAAGTAACAGATGGACAGCACGTGCAGACTAAGAAAATAATTAAAAAATAAGCTAACAGAAGTTTTGATTTATAATGCCAGTGATTCAGTTCGCTGGTATTATTTCTTATTTAAAATAAGCTAGTGTCAAGTTATGTAAATGTTGTGAACGGATGTTCCCTCCATGGACAGGCTACCGTACTTGTAATTGATAGCACCGTTACACCAACTTCGAGCAAACCATAACAAGCACCTCCGATCCTTCGGTAATAAAAAACATGAATAAATTAAATTTTTATAAAAAGTTAGTATTTAACCTACTATTATTTTCTAGTATTTTTTGCATGAAGGTAATAGCACAACATAGTACGGATGCACCATTGATTTTGGATATGGTTCATCACAATCCAGGAGATAAACCCTATGAATCGGCTTATAATGACCCAGCTGTAATAAAGAAAATGGGGTATAATGGTAAAGTCTATTTTCTTTTTGAGTCTCCTGCATTAGCTATTAATTGGGAGTCAGTCGATCCAGATATTTTGCCAAAAGGTTCAAAAGAACGTCAATGGGTAGATCGTAAGGCCGAACAAATTAAAAAGATGCATGCAGAAAGCAAAGCGCAGGGTATCGACATTTACGCCATGTCTGACCTTGTTTTGTTTCCTAAGAGATTAATAGAAAAGTATGATATAGAAAAGACTTTCGGAGACCCCAATAACCCACTTACAGAAAAGTTAATTAGAGCTCAAATAAACGAAATGTTTAGTCAGTTTCCAGATATTGACGGTTTAGTGGTTCGTATTGGAGAAACGTATTTACATGATGCACCGCATCATCAAGGCCATATAGATGATAAGACTAATCCTGAAAAAACCATTATTCCATTAATGGAAATTTTAAGAGAGGAGATTTGTGTTAAAAATGATAAGAAACTGATTTTTCGCACATGGATTGCTTTTGATAGAAGTTTGGAAAAATACATGAAGGTGAGCAATGCCGTGGAACCTCATGAAAACTTAATCATTAGTATTAAACACTGTGAAGGCGATTTTCATAGAGCAAATCCATTTAGCAAAGTGATAGGGCAGGGGCGCCATCCTCAAATTATTGAAGTGCAATGCGCAAGAGAGTATGAAGGCAAAGGTGCATATCCAAATTATATTGCTAATGGTGTTATTGAAGGTTTTGAGGAACACGCAAGCATGCCGGAAGAAGAGATTAATAGTTTACGTGAATTTGTTACTGAAAAACCAGATTTATATGCAGGTATTTGGACTTGGTCCCGTGGCGGTGGATGGGAAGGGCCGTATATAGAAAACGAAATGTGGTGCGATTTAAATGCTTGGGTAATGGCCCAATGGGCTAACGATACGAAGCAAACTGAAGAACACATTTTTAATAGATATGCAAAAGAGCGTTTAAAATTAAAAAGTGATGATGTCGCCGCATTTAGAAAACTGTGTTTGCTTTCTGCAGAAGCAGCAGTAAGGGGTAGAAATACAACTCATGGAGACATGAATCCATGGTGGACTAGAGATCAAGGTATTGGATGGCCAGTCCCTGCAGAAGATGCTGTTAGTCAAAAGCGAAACCTAAAACAAAAGGATGCGTCTATTGCGAAGTGGAAGGAAATTGTAAAGTTGGCAAAATCTATTCAATGGGATACTAAGGATACACGTAATTACGCAATAGGTTCTTCAGAATATGGATTAAAATTATATAAAATATACCGTGCTCTTGTATATCTGTCCGATGCAGAATCCAAGGGAGACAATAAAGGTGTTCAAAAGTGGATTCAAGTTTATGACGCTGCTTGGAAAAGCTACAACAAACTTCCAGAAAAGAATAACACTGTTGCAACATTATATACGCAAGAGTATAAACGACATATTAGAATTCATGCACATACCAAAGTGGATGAACTTAGGAAGAAAAAAAATAGTCATTAGTATAATGAAAATTACAATATGTGCTTGCAACAGTTAGCCGACATCAAAATTTGGGGATGGTATACTTCAGTAGAAAAATGTTCCTTGATTAATTTTTTATAAAACACAAAAAGTCATATACGTTGTTTAAAATCATAAAAAATTTTAATTTATTCCTTATTAAAAATATTTTTTTATTGGCGTTAATAGGGTTCTTACTTACTAGTTGTCAAACAAAAAAGCAAGAAAGTAAACTCGAATTGCAATACACACAAAACGATAAGGGTTGGTATACCCGTAAATCAGGTATAACAAAATATTTGATTGAGATAGCCGAAGGAGATCCAAAAGTTGCCATTGACCATGCCAACAAACAAGATACTGACGCAGAAGCTTGCTTTGTAAAGGCACTTGCTTTTGCAAAAACAGGAAACGCAGATTCGGCTATGAATCAAGTTGAAAAGTCATTGGATTTGGGACTAAGTATCGACCGATACCAGGCACCTCTCGAAATACTGGTTTCTTTGAATAAGTTTCCAGGGTTTGGCAATTTTATCAAAAAAAATGGACAGCCGATCGTACACGGGCCCATAGTTGGGCATACCACATCGGGTACTGCAAAATTTTGGTTACGAACTTTTCAGGCATCAAAAGCCCAGATTGTTTTAAGTGAAAATAAAACTTTCGACAAAGAGTTTTTTTCGGAAGAAGTACAAACCAATAGATCTTCAGAGTTTACTGCTAAGCCTAATGCTGAAGGGCTCAGGGCCAACACTACTTATTTTTACAAGATTAAAATTGACGGCAAAACCCAAAACAAAGTTTATGAATTTAGAACACAGCCAGCTGAAGGGCAGGTCAATGAGTTTGCTGTAGCTTTTGGTGGCGGTGCTGCTTACGTTCCCTGGCATTCCTATATGTGGAATACCTTAGACTCGCATAATCTAAATGCTATGTTATTGTTGGGCGACAATGTTTATATCGACTATCCGGAATATCCTGACATTCAACGGTATTGTTATTATCGCAGGCAAAGTAAGCCCGAGTTTCGTGACTTTTCATCCAGAACACCAATCCTTTCAATTTGGGATGACCACGATTTTGGCGATAATGACGAATTTGGTGGAAAGGAAATCGATACTCCGAAATGGAAACGTCCGGTTTATGAAGTGTTCCGAAATCAGTTTGCAAACCCTTACTACGGTGGTGGCGATAAAAATCCCGGCGTATGGTACGATTTCCAAATAGCCGATGTTGATTTCTTTATGTTGGATTGCCGCTACTATCGCGAACCCTCAAGTGCTGATGGAAATATCGCGAATCCCCAAATGTTAGGCCCAGTTCAGTTAAATTGGTTAAAAGAGAAACTGCTGGCATCAAAAGGAACATTTAAAGTGATTGTTTCGAGTGTTCCGTGGGCCTATGGTGCAAAAAGTGGTATGGCAGGTCGATTTGATACCTGGCGTGGTTACAAAAAAGAACGTAAGGAGATTTTTGACTTCCTTGCTGAAAATAAAATAGAGGGTGTTGTGCTTCTTTCTGCCGACCGTCACCGCAGCGACTTATGGAAAATTGAACGCGAAAATGGCTATCCTTTGTACGAGCTGGAAAGTTCGAAACTTGTAAATACACACACGCATGTATGTATCGACGACCCTGAAAGAATTTTGTGCTACAACGAAAAATGTTCGTTTGGTAAGCTGATTTTTAACACCAAATTATCCGACCCAACACTGCACTATGAAATATGGAGCATTGATAACGAAAAAGTGGAAGAGTACACGATTAAACTTAGCGAACTGAAACATTAAATAGTCCCGTTACACAATTTCTAACAAATTAATTATAAATATATGATGAAATTGGTATTGCCTCTTTGTCTACTTATGGTACTTGGCTGTGCGACTAAAAAAGAGGCTAAAAAAAGCACTCCCAATATTGTAATAATTTATGCTGATGATTTGGGGTACGGCGATGTTAGTTGCTATAATAAACAGAGTAAAATAGCTACACCAAATATTGATAAATTGGCTAAAAATGGGATCATGTTTACTGATGCACATTCACCAAGTGGAATTTGTAGTCCTAGTAGATATGGTATTTTAACCGGCAGATATTCATGGCGTACCAGCCGTAAACGCGGGAACCCTAAACCCGGGGAACAACCGTGGATAAATCAAGGACGTATAACTATCGCCAGTATGTTAAGGGATTATGGTTATAATACAGCTGTTATTGGTAAATGGGGACTAGGATCCGATTGGAAAGCAGCTGCCAAACCAACAAGGGAAGGAATTGATATTTCTGCCAATGGCATTGACTATAGCAAAGCAATTTATAGTGGTAAGCCAGTAGGGTTTACACATGAAGAGGTTCATCTCTGGTACGGGCGAAATTATTATAAAAGAAAATACCCTTGCCATGACTTGCCCGGAACAAAAGAGCATTCCGATGGTGGTAGATGGTATTTTGAAAATGGAATTAGTAAAAACGGGAATCCTCAGTTTGATAAATTTGATATGGAAGAAGCACAAATGCACTATATAGCAAGAAGTGTTGATTACATAAATGCGGCATCGAAAAACAGTAAAAGCCCAGGATATAATCTTAAAGAAGACACTCCTTTTTTCTTGTACTATGCACCACATATACCTCATTATCCGCATGTGCCTGCTAAACAATTTCAAGGAACTTCTGGAGTAGGGTTATATGGTGATTTTGTAAAAGAATTAGATTGGGCTGTTGGGGAAATAATTACCGCTCTTGAAAAGAACAACATATTGGATGAAACATTAATAATTTTCACTTCCGATAATGGGCCTGAATCTCAAACCTTTGGTTATATACAAGAATATGACCATTATGCCATGAAAGATTTCAGAGGTGTAAAGCGAGACCTTTGGCAAGGGGGGCATACCATTCCTTTTATAGTTTCATATCCAAATAAAACTATTAAAACAGGAACAGAATCAAACCGCCTTATATCTCAAACAGATATTTTGTCGACCATAGCTGATTATTTGGATATTGAACTAGATAATAATGGAGCGGAAGATAGTTATAGTTTTCTTGATGAACTTATTGATGGTTTTGAGGAAAGTAATAGGCGTGAAATAGCAATACACCATAGTGCAAGTGGAAAATTAGCAATTAGACAAGGTGACTGGGTGTTTATAAATAATAAAGAGGGAAGAGATAATGAAGAACCAGATTGGTTTAAAGAAAAGATTGGTGTTAAGCCACATAAAGAAGATTTTGAGCTATTCAATCTGAAGAAAGACTCGCAACAAACAACAAATCTTTTAAAAGTATACCCGGAAAAGGCAGAAGAGCTAAAAAAACTTCTTGAAAAATATATTAAAGAAGAAAGAACGATTGTGAGGTAGATCATTCATAAAAACAATCTCTTAAAGAATAATTAGATATAAAAAGGATAAACAAATTGAATTTTTATAATAAGCTAACATTTAGTTTACTGACATTTATAAGTGTTTACGGCCTGGAATTAACAGCGCAGGATGGCAATACCTGCCTTTGTACTCCTGATATTGGAAAATAGCCCATTGGTTAAACAACACTTAATAGTTTAAGCATCTGCGCACAGGCATGCCTTTTTGAAATGAGGAATGCTCTTCGTATTGGCTTAATTTGGTCAAAAATGCTGTATCATCAGGATGACCAAAGTTAAAATATATGTTGTTTCTGATTCCCTGAGTTTTCTTGCCCCGGAATCCATTATTAGAATAGCAGCCTCTTATTTCGAGGGTAATGATTTTGAGATGGTCAAAATCCCAAATGTCAAAACAGCTCAGAAAGCGATTGAAATAGTTAGTACTGCTAAAGAACATCCATCATCACTCATCATATTTTCCACCATTCTTGCGGAGATAAGAGATGTTTTTATGATGAAATGTTTGGAGTGCAATATTGAATGTATCGATGTCCTTTCGCCGGCAATTAAGTCATTGGGGAAAGTGCTAAAAATACCACCTGTTTATCAGCCCTCACATTCATGGCAGTTAAATGATGAGTACTTCAGCCGGATTCACGCCATCGAATTTGCCATCAATAACGATGATGGCCAAAGTTTGAGTGCCCTTCAAAAGGCAGATATTATATTAATAGGGGTATCAAGAACTTCTAAAACACCATTGAGCATCTATTTGGCGTATCATAACCTTTTAGTTATCAATATTCCACTGGTCTCGGAAGCTGCTTTTCCTAAGCATCTATATGAGATGTCATCTAAAAAAATAATTGGACTTACCATTGACCCAACACGGCTAAATGAAATTCGAAATGAACGGAATACCACCATGGGGGTGAGTGAAGATTTCAATTATTCAGATCTCAATAATATCATCACAGAGCTTGAGTTTGCCGATCAGGTGATGAAAAAAATAGGATGCCCTGTCATCAATATATCTAATAAAGCGGTAGAAGAAACCGCTGAAATAATTATTAAACTGATCAATGCTAAAACCATTTACAAAACATGAAGCAGTACGTCTACAACTTTTCTGAGGGCAACAAGCAGATGCGAAATTTGTTGGGTGGTAAGGGGGCTAACCTTGCCGAAATGACCCAAATTGGATTACCGGTCCCCCCAGGTTTTACCATTACTACCGAGGCTTGTAATCAATATTTTGGTGATAATAATAGCATTAATGAAACGATCAGAGAGCAAATAGATAAGGCAGTGGTGCAGCTTGAAAGTTTGGTAAACAAGCAATTCGATGGCTCACCTTGTTTATTGGTTTCGGTTCGTTCGGGAGCGGTGTTCTCCATGCCTGGCATGATGGATACCATTCTAAACCTGGGGCTTAATGATGAAAGTGTTGAAATAATGGGCGAAAGCACACAGTCTATGTGTTTTGCGTTGGACTGTTACCGTAGATTTATACAGATGTACGGTAGTGTGGTATTGGAAATCCCCATGTACCACTTTGAGTCTTTGTTAGAAGACTGCAAAGAAAAATATCAATTAAAGAGTGATCAGGAACTGCAGGAAGGCCATTTGACTGAACTTATCAAAAATTACAAGAAGATTGTTCTAAAAGAAACAGGAAGTGAATTTGAGCAATCACCAAAAAATCAGTTGTACGCTGCTATAGAAGCGGTATTCAGGTCGTGGAATAATGAGCGTGCAAAAATATACAGGCAACTAAATAACATTCCCGATGAGGTGGGTACGGCAGTAAATGTTCAAATGATGGTCTTTGGAAACATGGGCGATTCATCAGGTACGGGAGTAGTGTTTACCAGAAATCCGTCTTCAGGGGAAAAAGTCCTTTTTGGGGAATTTTTAATGAACGCCCAGGGCGAAGATGTAGTGGCAGGTATCAGAACACCTAAACCTGTTGGTGAACTAGAGCAAATAGATAAGGCAGCGTATGACCAGCTGGTCAATTCCGCAGAACTTCTGGAAACCCATTATTCAGACATGCAGGATATCGAGTTCACCATCGAGACAGGAAGTTTCTATATACTACAAACAAGAAACGGTAAGCGATCAGCGGCAGCGGCCATTAAAATTGCAATAGATTTTGTAGAAGCAGGCATTTTAGATCAGGAAGGGGCTGTCGCTCAATTGGATTTAAGTCAAATTGATCAGTTACTCCATCCCGTATTTGATCATGACAAATTGCAGGCTGCAGATGTATTGGCCACGGGCCTGCCCGCCAGCCCAGGAGCAGCTACAGGCCAGATTTTCTTTGACGCCAGGTCAGCAGAAAAAGCCAATAGCGAAGGATTGGAAGTACTACTGGTAAGAATGGAAACATCCCCCGAAGATATCCAGGGAATGATATCTTCCAGAGGTATTTTAACCGCACGGGGAGGGATGACAAGCCATGCCGCAGTGGTGGCAAGAGGAATGGGAAAGTGTTGTGTGTCAGGGTGTAGTGCCCTTGAAATAAATGAAAGTGCCAGGACAGTCAGGATAGGAGATCAGGTACTGAAAGAAGGGGATTACTTGTCTATCGATGGAAGTACAGGAAAAGTGTATTTAGATAAAATAGAAACGATATCAACCAATTTAAATGCCGATTTCACTAAAATCATGAGCTGGGCGGATACCTTGAGCAGGCTCACCGTACTGGCCAATGCAGACACCCCACACGATGCACAAAAATCCATTGAATTTGGCGCTCGGGGTATTGGATTGTGCCGGACAGAGCACATGTTCTTTGATGGAAATAGGATCATGGACATTCGCGAGATGATCATGGCTAAAACAGATACCGGTCGCAAAGCCGCTTTAGCTAAACTTTATCCATATCAAAAAGAGGATTTCAAAGGAATATTTAAAGCAATGCGGACTTTACCTGTAAATATCAGGTTACTCGATCCTCCCTTGCATGAGTTTTTGCCCAAGAGTAAAACGGAAATGCAGGAAATGGCAGATGTGTTGAGTTTGACATATAGTGAGATTGAAAAAGTAGCCGAAGAATTAACCGAGGTAAATCCGATGATGGGGTTGAGGGGTTGTAGATTAGGCTTGACCTATCCTGAGATATATGAAATGCAGTCCAGGGCCATCATTACGGCAGCGCTTGAGGTTCAGGCAGAATATGAATTTACACCTACTCCTGAAATAATGATCCCTTTAGTGGGCAATGAAGTAGAATTATCGGAATTAAGGGTGCTGGTAGCTGATGTGATATCAGCATTGGATCCGGAGAAGAAGTTAGGGAATGTGAAAATAGGTACCATGATTGAAGTGCCAAGAGCCTGTATGGTCGCTGAAAAAATTGCGCATCACGCTGATTATTTCTCATTTGGCACAAATGACTTAACACAGATGGCGCTGGGTTATAGTCGTGATGATGCCGGGACATTTATAAGAAAGTACAAGGAGAGAAAGGTTTTAGAGGCAGATCCATTTCAAAAGATTGACCGCGAAGGAGTAGGCGAGTTGGTGAGAATGGCGATTGACAAAGGGAAAAAACAAGTTCCCGGACTCAAGGTAGGTGTTTGTGGGGAGCATGGTGGTGATGCAGATTCAGTAGCTTTTTTCAATACATTAGACATCGATTATGTTTCGTGTTCCCCTTTTCGCATTCCAACCGCACGATTGGCAGCCGCACAAGCGGCACTTAGTCAGAAGGCACTTGATTCGTCCAAAATATAGCTCCTCCGTGTTACTTTGCCTATGTGGTTCCATCTTGTTTTTCAATGACAACGCTTGAAAATGCAGGATCACCATGATTTACGATTTTTATAATATTCTATAGAAACTCAGGTATTCTATTAGGCCTCCCCTAAAAAGTCCATCATTTATAAAAACCTGTTCACAGGTGTGTATTGCTGTTTTTATTGATCTAGGCATGAATGGACTTCATTTCTTCTAATTTTAAAAATAAAAGCAGATGAATCAAAGATTGGCACTATTAGCAGCTAAGGATAGGCAAACGCTACAATTAGAGGGCGGACAGTAGTTCTAAGTACTCCGGAATTAAAAAAGCCATTGCATGTACGCTATGCCTTTTCGGTGAAACCAAATGTTAATTTGATAAATACTACAGAATTACCCGCTTATCCATTCAGAACTGATAAGTTCAAAAAATAATAAGATAACCCATGAAAACACAGACACCTTTATATAGGTCAATTGGTATTAATGGTTGGAGACAGTTGCTATTGATGATGACGTTAGTTTTGGCAATGGTTTCGTGTGAACCAAGACCTAAGGTTAAACCTCAAAACCTACCTGATGACTGGATCATATTAAATTCAACAGAGGCAAGTAAAGCGAATGGCTTTCTCATTTGGGAGTTTGAACTTAAAAAGCCAGGAAGATACAACCTACAAGTATTAAGTAACGGAATAGTAAGCATTCCCTTACCAGAACTGAATGTTAAAATAGAGGGCGTTGAAATAGAAGAACCTCCTAAAACAATCTTTGTACTTGACTCTGCCACTGCACCAAAAACGATTTTTCAGTTCAACAGATTTATAACATTAAAAGAAAAGGGGCCCCAAACAGTAAAGATCACGGCAAATTCTTCTATTGACCAGATAAGAATTATTCCAAGCTATAGGCATAAGCTTGGTTTTGGTTCTGAGAGGTATAAAAAAGAATGGTTGGCCATGCATAACTCAAGGGAGAAACAAGAAACACTTGAGTGGTTCAAAGAGGCCAAATACGGGATGTTCATTCACTGGGGATTGTATTCCCAGACAGGTGGCATGTGGAAAGGAAAGAGAATCAATGACTCGCCTTATCCCGGCCCACGTCCGGCTGAATGGCTGATGCATGCCTTCCGAATTCCGAGGGAAGAATATGCCGAACTGGCCAAAACGTTCAATCCTGACAAATCATTTGCCGCCAATATTGCAAAGCTCGCTAAGGATGCAGGGATGAAATATGTCGTAATCACTTCCAAACATCATGATGGTTTTGCCTTATTTGATTCTAAATCCTCAGAATACGATATGGTAGATGCTACGCCTTATGCGGCAGATGCTATCAAAGAACTCTATGATGCATGTCTTCAGGAAGGGCTTAAATTTGGAGTTTATTATTCACATGGCAATGACTGGTATGACGGATCAGATGGTCGGTATGCACAAGTCAAAGTTAAAAACGATTCGTTGGGGGTGTTGACCCACCCTTTGGGTAAAAATTTATGGGATCCAAGTCCTAACACACATGCAGCGTATGTAGAAGGTAAAGGCTATTCACAGGTCAGCGAGCTTGTGCAAATGATGCCGGAGCTGGCATTGGTATGGTTTGATGGTGAAGGGTACATCACGGAAGAACAGTCATTTGAATTCTATAAAATTATTTATGACCTAAACCCGAGTGTACTTGTTAACAGGCGTATAGGCTTTGACTTTGGCGATTACCTGGATGCAGGTGACAATGTAATTCCTTCCGCTTCCGATAAGCTAACTAAATACTGGGAAACCTGTGGCACGACTAATAATTCATGGGCGTACAAGTCATATGATGACGACTGGAAAAGTACTCCCGAATTGATTTATTACCTAATCGATATTGCTTCCAAGGGAGGGAACTATCTGTTGAACATCGGTCCGGATGGGAAGGGGCACGTACCGGAACCAAGTGCGCAAGGATTACTGGAAGTAGGCGATTGGCTTGAGATCAACGGTGAGGCAATTTATGGCACTACACGCTGGGTTACCCCCAACGAAGGGCAGGATGAAACACAATTGGCAGGCACAGGCCATAGGGCGAAGGTCGGGTTTGCGCGTTCGTTTTCCTCAGATGATTTTTGGTTTACTACTAAAAAAAACAAAGTTTATGTGATTTCACTTGCCGATCCTGAAGAGCGTATTACAGTCAAGTCTTTGATCCCTGAAAACGGAAAAGTTAAAGCGGTGAACCGACTTGGTAGCGCAAAGCCGGTAACCTGGACCCAGGGTGTTAAGGGGTTGAATGTTGAAATGTCAAGCCATGACAAAAGGAGTATGGGATTTGTACTGGAAGTCACTTTAGAAAATGAATCGGACCTTAACTAACGCTATGAATATACTAATGCTCAAAAAAGAAATTAAAATCAGCCTTGTTTGTATGCTAATGATTTTCGCTGGTCGTTCCGTATCTCAATCTAAAGAAGGGGCATCAAAACCCAATATCATCTTCATCCTCGCTGATGACCTGGGCTATGGAGATATTTCAACCTATAATGAAGAGTCTAAAATCAAGACTAAAAACATAGATCAATTGGCCTCTCATGGGGTGAAGTTTACCGATGCACATACCAGTAGTGCCGTATGTACGCCTACCCGATACGGTATTTTAACAGGCCGTTACAATTGGCGGTCCACGCTCAAAAAGCACGTATTATTCGGATATAGCAAAGCGTTGATTCCTGAAAGTAGAAAGACCATTGCTGGTTTTTTAAAAGAGAATGGCTACAAAACAGCAGGGATTGGCAAATGGCACCTGGGTTGGGATTGGAACAATATAGAAGCAGGCAATAGTTTGGTTGACTTCTCCCAAAAAGTAAAAAACGGACCTACTACCAGGGGGTTTGATTATTGGTACGGGTTCAACGGTTCTCTTGATATGGCCCCCTATGTATGGATTGAAAATGACCAACCCACCATGGTGCCAAATAAGTTGACCGAGAATACAGGCCAGGCCATGTGGAGGAAAGGACTTACCTCGGATGATTTTGTGCATGAACAGGTGTTGCCTGATATCACCAAAAAGACAATTGATTTTATCGGAGAAAACGCCAACAAAGAGCAACCATTCTTCCTCTACCTGCCCTTGCCAGCTCCGCACACACCTATTTTACCTACACCTGAGTTTCAGGGAAAAAGCGGCTTAGAGAATCCATACGGAGATTTTGTATTAATGGTAGACGATGTAGTGGGTCAAATTATGGAAGCTCTTGAAATGCAAGGGATAGCTGAAAATACAATGCTGATCTTCACGAGTGACAATGGCTGTTCTAATCAGGCTGATTTTGATCAGTTGGTCACCAAAGGGCATGATCCCAGCTATGTATTTAGAGGGCACAAGGCGGATATTTTCGAAGGTGGACATCGGGTGCCCTTCATCGTCAGATGGCCTGCTGAAGTGCAACCAGGTTCATCAGACCAGCTTCTTTGTACCACTGACTTTTTCGCCACTGTAGCAGATGCTTTGGACCTTAGAGCTTCGGTTACTGATCAGATGGCGGAGGATAGTTACAGCTTTCTTCCAGCTTTGAACCTGCCGTCAGAAGCACCCGTGAGATCAAGCATCGTCCATCACTCTATCAACGGTTCATTCGCCTATCGTACCGGGGATTATAAAACGATTATGTGCCCTGGTTCCGGAGGTTGGAGCTATCCTAGGCCTAATGCACCAGAGATTGCTGATTTACCTAAAATCCAATTATACAACCTGGCCACTGATATCGGAGAAATGGATAATCTGTTCCCCTCACAATCAGGAATCGTAGAAAAACATAAGCAGGAACTCACAAAAATCATCAAAGATGGGCGCAGCACAGCCGGTACGCCACAGAAAAATGATGGGCCGGAGGTTTGGTCTCAGTTATGGTGGTTGATGGAGTAGACGGGTACAGTAAGTGATCAGTTTTTCAGGTCATGGAAATAACTCATGCAAAGGCCTGCATGAGTTATTTTGCCTTCAGGTAAAGCTCAAAAAAGCGTTCCTGTATTATAGTTTTAACATACAACTAACACACTAACGAATGAAATCCTATTTTTTACTTTGTGTAGTAAACGTTGCACTTCTGTTTTCCTGCTTGCCAAAAACTGAACAACAGCAGAAAGCATCACAAGAGAAACCAAATGTCATCATCGTCATTACAGATGATCAAGGCTATGGCGATCTGGGGCATACGGGCAATCCGATCATTCAAACCCCTGCTCTGGACAAGTTTGCGGCAGAAGCTGTCAGCCTGACTAACTACCATGTAGGCACTACTTGTGCGCCAACGCGCGCAGGCCTGTTGACCGGCCGCAATTGCAATAGAAATGGGGTTTGGCATACCATTATGGGAGCCTCTATGCTCAATTATGGGGAGATCACCCTGGCCGATGTCTTTCAGGAAAATGGATATAAGACCGGCATGTTTGGCAAGTGGCATTTGGGCGATAACCACCCTTTCTTGCCGCATGAAAGAGGTTTTGATGAAGCCCTTTACCATGGTGGAGGTGGTGTGGGACAAACTCCTGATTATTGGAATAATGACTATTTTGATGATACCTACTTCAGAAATGGAGTTCCTGAAAAGAAAACAGGCTACTGTACAGATGTTTGGTTTGATGAAGCCATGAAATTCATAACTGACAAAAAAGATGAGCCATTTCTTTGTTACCTAAGCCTTAATGCCCCACATGGCCCTTACAATCTACCTGAAGAATATTATAATAAGTATAAGGATGACGATAGGATCACAGAAGATCAGAAACGATTTTATGGTATGATCACCAACGTAGATGATAATTTCTCAAAGTTACTTGAGAAGTTGGATGCCCTGGACATAGCTGAAAATACCATTGTTATTTTTACTACAGATAATGGTACTGCCCGGGGTTATATAACAGATAAAGAAACAGGCAATGTAACAGGCTATAATGCAGGTATGCGGGGTACAAAGGGTAGCGAATATGACGGTGGTCACCGCGTTCCCATGGTTATTCGCTGGCCAAAAGGAGGTCTGGGTCGGGGTAAAACCTTAACTGATTTAATAGCTCATGTAGATATGTTACCTACCCTTACATCGCTTACCGGACAGGAATTTACACCAATAAAAACCATGGATGGAACAGATATCAGTAGCTACCTTTTAGGAAAAAGTGAAGCGCCAAAGAGGTTATTGGTAACGGACACCCAACGAGTGCCATGGCCGGTGAAGGGCAAAAATAGCTGCGTAATGGAGGGGAACTGGCGCCTGGTCAATGGCACAGAACTTTACAATATTGGTGAAGATCCCGGCCAGCAGACCAATCTGGCAGGACAGCATCCTGAAAGAGTGAGTGAGATGAATGCCTTTTATGAAAGTTGGTGGGCAGATGTGATCCAGGAGACCAAATATTCTGTGATCAACCTGGGTTCAGATTCAATGGATGTGATTACCTGTCATGATGCCCATACCGTAGATTACTACCCTCCATGGAACCAAAAATTGATTAGACAGGGAAATCCGATGAAACCGGCACCGTTTTCCGTGAATTTCGTAACAGCCGGTACCTACCGGTTTCACCTTAGGCGATGGCCGTTAGAAAGTGGTGTTGCACTTGGGGCAGCATTAAAAGATGCCATACCCCAAACCCCTTTTACGGACCGTAGAATAGACGGCCAGGCAATGAAATTTAACAAAGCATATTTGAAGGTTGCCGATAAGGAAATGGCCGTGGAGGTAAATAACGAAGAAGGATCGGCTGTTTTTGAAATAGAACTACTCCAGGGAGAGACGAATCTTCTGACATACTTTGATATGGAAAATGGGGAGCAGAGCAATGCATTTTATGTGTATGTGGAAAAGGTAAACTGAGTGCCTATGAGATCAATATTTACACTAAACATGGTGTTGATCCTAATTAGCTCAATGAATGAGTTTTCCCAAAACCTGATTGTTAATGGAAGCTGTGAACGCGAGGGTACCTGGAAATCGAAAGGAGACCCATTGGAGCATCAATATCAAAATATTCTTGGTGTAGTTCCGGTGGAGGGGGGTGTTATGCCGAGCTGGCAAACGATAAAGGTTATCAATTACTCCGGGAAATTGATTTTATCCGATAACTTTTGTGGTTTCCCTTAAGATCAATTCTGGATTAATGACCACCTTTTCATTCACTACCGCCTCATCATAATTCAGAATTGAAATCATTTTCTGGCCAGCCAAACGGCCCATTTTGGAAGCAACCTGTTTTACCGAAGAAAGTTGTGGCGTCATGTAAGTGGCTACAGGTTCATCAGAAAAACCAAATACAGAAATATCTTCTGGTATTTTCTTGCCCATTTTTGTGAGTACGTTGATGGAATAGTTAGCTACATAATCGTTGAAAACAAAGAGGCCATCAAGGTTGGGGTATTTCTTAATGGTTTTTTTTAAAAACTTGTCAATGGATGAAGGCTCAAACTCATAATAATGAATGAGCGATTCATTTACATCTAAACCGTGTTCAGCTAAGGCATCCATATAACCGTATAAGCGATTATTACTGTTGTTTAGGTTGATACTTCCTGTTATATGAGCAATACATTTGCACTTCGAGTCTATCAGATGCTTGGTGGCATTAAAAGCTGACTGGTGATCGTTAGCTACTACTTTAGGTACAGGCAGGAAATTCGCCACGCGATCGAAGAAAACCAAGGGCACTTCATACTTAATAAGACGTTCATAGTGGTCGAAATTTTTCGTTTGCATGGTAATGGCTGCCAGTACACCATCCACCCTATGCTTCAGGCATGTTTCCACTGCCTCTTTTTCCTTCTCGAATGATTCCTGTGTATTTAAAAGAAGAATAGAGTAGTCTTCTTTTTGAACTGTTTCCAGAATACCTTCAACAATCTTAGAAAAAAAAGAGATAGAAAGGTCAGGCACAATTACACCTATAAGCTGACTCTTTCCCTTGCTTAGCCGGAGTGCCATGGAGTTGGTATGATATCCTAGTTTTTCAGCAAGGTTCTTAACCAACTCCCTTGTTTTTTTACTTATTCTTGGGTTATCACTAAGCGCCCTTGAAACGGTGGAGTGTGATACCCCGAGTTGCCTGGCTATTTCTGTGATAGTAACGTATTTTCCCATCAAACAAAACTATGGTACACACCTGTGCATTGCAAGTTTATGCAAACGTTATTTTAATAGCTGTGGAATAGGACTAAATATGTACCTGAGATGGATAATAAAATGATTGTAGCTGAAGTTTTGAAAGTTGATGCATTGGACAATGTATTGGTGGCGTTAAAGGATTTGGCACCTGGCGAAATTGAGCATGACGGGTTAAAAATAATTCTTTCTTCCAAAGTAAAGCAAAAGCATAAATTTTTGACGCAAGATTTGAATCAGGGAGAGAAGGTTATTATGTATGGGGTGGCAGTGGGTGTAGCCAATGCGAATTTAAAGGCGGGCACCACCATTACCATTGATAACGTCACCCATTTTGCTGATCCTATTTCACTGGAAAATCGAGCAAAATATACCTGGAATCCACCTGATATAAATAAATGGAAAAGCCGGACCTTCAATGGATATCATCGTGAAGGTGGCAAAGTAGGCACAGCCAATTATTGGCTGTTTGTGCCGTTGGTTTTTTGTGAAAACAGAAATTTAAAAATCATAGAAGAAGCTCTTACCAAAGGGCTCGGCTACTACAAGCCTAACAAGTACGAAGCGTACGTAAGAGGAAAAGTATCATCAACTACCCCTGAAACGGCGTTCTATTCAGGGAAAAAGGTTTTTGAAAATATTGATGGCATAAAGTTTTTATATCACCACGGTGGCTGTGGTGGTACCCGAGATGATTCAGAAGCATTATTACGTTTACTGGCAGGGTATGTAAACCATCCTAACGTAGCCGGAGCTACAGTGTTAAGTCTTGGTTGCCAACATGCACAGGAGTCATGGTTTCAGGAAATCCAAAAGGAAATGTATCCTGCATCCAATAAACCAGTGATCTACCTGGAACAACAGAAGGTATTATCAGAAGAGAAATTAATTTCAGAAGCCATCGACCGGACGTTGGAATTGTTAACAACGGTCAATAAAATCGAGCGCAAGCCAGCAAGTCTGGATAAACTGGTAGTAGGGCTGGAGTGCGGAGGATCCGATGGGTTTTCAGGGATTTCTGCTAATCCAGCAGTGGGACATGCCTCTGATCTACTCGTTGCTTTGGGAGGAGCCACAATTTTGAGTGAATTTCCTGAGCTGAATGGAGTAGAGCAAAATATTATCGATAGATGTATGACAAAGGAAGCGGCTGAAAAGTTTGTGAAAATTCAACGGGCCTATGAGGCAAGCGCACAAGCTGTCGGATCCGGTTTTGATATGAACCCTTCACCAGGTAATATCAAAGATGGCCTGATCACAGACGCTATTAAATCGGCTGGTGCTGCCAAAAAAGGAGGTAAGTCACCCGTCACGGATATACTCGATTATACGGAACCTATCACTGAGCCAGGCCTCAATTTACTGTGTACGCCAGGCAATGATGTTGAGTCAACTACAGGGTTGGCAGGTTCTGGCGCTAATATTATCCTGTTTACCACCGGGTTAGGCACTCCCACTGGTAACCCGGTTACACCTGTCATCAAAATATCTTCCAACACCAGTCTCTTTAATAAAATGAATGACATCATTGACCTGGATGCAGGCGCGGTCATAAGTGGGAAAAAAACCATTGAAGAAGTAGGAGAAGAACTACTTGAAAAAATAATAAGTGTGGCAAGTGGAGAAGAAACCAAATCCATGAAACTGCAACAAAACGATTTTATACCCTGGAAAAGGGGAGTGTCTCTTTAAAGTACTTAACTGTGTAGACCATGAAACGAATATTTATTACATTATTTTTTCTCCTTCCTTTTTTTCAAATCGCTGCTCAGAACTATACACCAACGGCAGCTAATCTGGAAGCAAGGAAATGGTTTGAGGATGCAAAATTCGGATTATTCATACATTGGGGGGTATACAGTGTTCTGGGAGATGGGGAATGGGTCATGAACAAGCAGAATATTTCTATAGATGAGTACGAAAAATTGCCCTCCTTTTTCAATCCCGTAGCCTTCGATGCAACCGAATGGGTGAGTATGGCCAAGCGTGCCGGAATGAAATATATCACCATTACAAGCAGGCATCATGATGGGTTTTCGATGTTCGATTCTAAAGTCACTGATTATACCATCATAAACAAAACTCCCTACAAGAAAGATGTTTTAAAGGAACTCTCTCTAGCCTGTGAAAAAGAAGGTATCAAGCTGTTTTTTTACTATTCACTATTGGATTGGCATGATGATAACTATTTTCCCAGAGGAAGGACAGGAAACGGGATCCCGGGGAGGTCATCTTCCGGTGATTGGGATAAATACATTGCTTTCATGAAGGCCCAGCTTACTGAGCTACTGACCAGTTACGGAGAAATTGGTGGGATCTGGTTTGATGGCCACTGGGACAAAAAGACCGCAAATTGGCATTATGATGAAATTTATGAACTGATCCATGATCTACAACCAAATTGCCTGATTGGCAATAATCATCATGAAGGGGTGAAACCAGGTGAAGACTTTCAAATGTTTGAAAAGGATTTACCTGGCCATTCGAAGCACAGTTTCGCTACCAAATCTGAAGATATTGGAGATTTGCCAAAAGAAGTTTGTGAGACCATAAATGGCTCCTGGGGGTTCAACTTAAAGGATAGAAAACACAAAAGTGATAAAGAGCTGATCCAATACCTGGTCAAAGCTGCAGGCTATGGCAGCAATCTTCTTCTCAATGTTGGCCCTATGCCAAACGGGAAAATTCAGCCTGAACACGTAGCAGCCCTTAAGCAGGTTGGAGATTGGATCAAAACGAATGGCAAAACCATTTACGGCACCGAAGCTGGTCCCTTTAAGCCAACAGAACAACTGGCAGCTACTCAAAAAGGAAAGCAACTGTTCATTCACGTGCTTGATGAAAATGCAAATGTGATTTTCATCCCAGGGTTTGATCTGCCCGTCAGGTCAGTTAGATTTTTCAAGACCGGGGCAAAAGCCACAAATCAAATTAATTCATTTGGGATGTTGATTGACATCCCGGAGAATGAAAAAACACCAGTAGATACCATAATAGAAATAACCTTAAAATAATATGTCCAAATTTGATTTAACAGGTAAGAAGGCCGTTGTTACAGGAGGTGGAAGTGGCATAGGTAAGGCTATTGCAATAGCGTTGGCAGGAAATGGTGCCCATGTATCTATTTTGGATATGGATATCGAAAATGCCTCCAAAGTGGTGGATGATATAAAACGTAATGGTGGTAAAGCAGATAGTTTTAAATGCAATGTCTCTGACAACGCAAGTGTAAGGCAAACTTTTATTGAAGCTACCGATAGCAAGGCTATTGATATTTTGATCAATAATGCCGGGATAGCGCATATTGGAAACGTTGGTAATACCAGTGTTGAAGATTTAGACAGAATTTATAATGTCAATGTTAAGGGTGTTTTTAATTGCTTGAAAGAAAGCGTTGAGTTCATGAAAATAAAAGGGGGGGCTATTGTAAATGTATCCTCCATAGCGGCACATGTGGGTATCACTGATCGTTTTGCTTATTCCATGAGCAAAGGGGCCGTGCACGCCATGACGCTCTCCGTAGCCAAAGACTATTTGACTTTTGGCATCCGCTGCAATAGTATTTCCCCAGGCAGGGTTCATACGCCTTTTGTAGATGGATTTTTGAAAAAGAACTATCCCGGAAATGAAGCTGAAATGCTTGAGACTCTTTCAAAAACACAACCTATTGGACGCATGGGGAAACCGGAAGAAATGGGAGCATTGGTCTTATACTTATGTTCTAACGAAGCTTCTTTTATAACGGGTGCTGATTTTACCATTGACGGAGGGTTTATAACATTAAATAACTAATTAGAAATAGCAGGAATGAAATTAATAAGATATGGCGAACCTGGTAAAGAAAAACCAGGAGTAGAGGTAGAAGGTACTCGATATGATGTTAGTCATTTGGTAAGTGATTATGGTGAGGAATTTTTTGCTAATGACGGTATTGAAAAACTTCGAAGCACTTTCGATGCCTCTTCGGCTACTAAAATAGACCGTAACGTTCGCTTAGGTGAACCTGTAAAAAAGCCCGGTAAGATCATTTGTATTGGTTTGAACTATCGAAAGCATGCAGCAGAAAGTGGTATGTCCGAACCTACTGAGCCAGTGGTTTTCTTTAAAGCAACTTCTTCCATTATTGGACCTAATGATATTATTATTATTCCCAAAAACAGTAAAAAGACAGACTGGGAAGTCGAATTAGGGGTAGTAATTGGAAAACGAGCGAATTACATTAAAGAAGAGGAGGCACTGGATTATGTAGCAGGGTATGTGTTACATAATGATGTAAGCGAACGCGAATTTCAAATTGAAAGAGGCGGTCAGTGGGTAAAAGGTAAGAGCTGCGATACATTTGCCCCACTTGGCCCCTATTTAGTCACTAAAGATGAAGTAGCTGACCCGAACAATATGAGGCTGTGGCTTACACTGAACGGTAAAAAAATGCAAGACGGCAGCACCAATGATTTTATTTTTAATGTGCAGTACGTAATTGCTTATTTATCTCAATTCATGAGCCTGATGCCGGGAGACATTATTTCTACAGGTACACCAGAAGGAGTTGGGTTTGGTCAAAGACCTCCTTTTTATCTCAAGGATGGCGATGTGATTGAGTTAGGAATAGACGGGTTAGGTTCTGCTAAACAACACGTAAAAGCATATTCTGAATGAGAATAGATGCCCACCAGCATTTTTGGCAATATCATCCGGAGCGTGATGCCTGGATCACTGAGGATATGCATGTGATCAGGCAGGATTTTATGCCAAATGATTTGAAACCCATACTTGATGAATATGCTATTGATGGGTGTGTGGTAGTGCAGGCAGACCAATCAGAAAAAGAAACAAATTTTTTACTTGACATAGCTGATAACAATAGCTGGGTGAAAGGGGTAGTAGGCTGGATAAACCTATTAGATGAAGGCTTAAAAGAACGGTTAGATTATTATAGAGGGTTCTCACTCCTCAAAGGGGTAAGGCACATTTTGCAAGCTGAACCGGACGGCTTCATGACCAACCCAATATTTATTAAAGGTGTAGAAGAAGTAGGTAAGCTCAATCTTACTTATGATATATTAAGCCGGGAAGATCAGCTTTCTGAGGTACTGGAATTAATTAAAAAACTGCCGGAAATGAAGCTTGTGATAGATCATATCAGTAAACCGGACATTAAAAATCAGTCATTTGATCACTGGGCAGGTTATATGAAGCAAATCAGCACATATGACCATGTTCATGTAAAACTCTCGGGGATGGTAACAGAAACGAATTGGAGTAGCTGGACTGCAACGGAATTCCAGCCCTATGTTGATGTCTGTCTTGAAAATTTCAAACCTGAAAGGTTAATGTTTGGTTCCGATTGGCCAGTCTCATTGTTGGCGGGAACCTATAGCCAGGTGATTAATTCGCTTAAAGAATGCATCGAGGAATTGTCTCCAGCTGAACAAGGCCAGATTATGGGCAAAACAGCTGTTAAATTTTATGAACTGATCTAAAATGGATTTAAAACTTAAAGACAAAGTATTTATAGTAACAGGTGGAGCGAAAGGCATAGGCGAGGCGATTACGCTGGAACTTGTTAAAGAAGGGGCTATTCCGGTGATAGTCGGGAGATCGAATGGAGTGGCCAAACAATTGGCCGCCGGGATCAGAGCGGGAGGCAATCGATGTTTGGTAATTACTATCGAACTGGGGCTGGAAGATGTTTGCAAAAGCATTATCGATAAAACAATAGCCGAATTTGGTCAGATTGATGGTATTGTAAACAATGCCGGGACCAATGACGGGGTCGGATTAATTGAGGGAAGCCCTGAGCAGTTTAAAAATTCCGTGTTGGCCAACCTGACACATTATTATGATTTGGTACACTATGGCATGGAACATTTAAAAGTAACTAAAGGAGCTATTGTCAATATTAGTTCTAAAACAGCACTTACCGGCCAGGGAGGTACTTCTGGTTATGCAGCCAGCAAAGGAGCTCAATTGGCATTGACCAGAGAGTGGGCGGTGGAGCTTGCCCCCCATGGTATCCGGGTCAATGCGGTAGTACCAGCTGAGGTAATGACCCCACAGTACGAAAAGTGGATCAACTCTTTTGATGATTCGGAGCGCAGTCTGGCAGAAATAACGAAACGTATCCCACTAGCCAAACGAATGACTACCAGTGAGGAAATAGCTTCGATGACCCTTTTTCTGCTATCAGATCGCAGTTCTCATACTACGGGTCAATGGGTATTTGTGGATGGAGGGTATGTTCATTTAGATCGAGCTATAACGTAATAAGCTAAATCATGAAAAACATACCAGTTGTTTCAAAGGAAGTTCTACTTCCTTTCATTTTAATAACCTCTCTATTTGCGCTGTGGGGCTTTGCCAATGCAGTCACAGACCCTATGGTGACAGCATTTAAAAAAGTACTCGAACTGGATAACTTTCAGGCGTCACTTGTGCAAATGGCTTTTTATGGTGGATACTTCACGATGGCCTTGCCAGCCGCTCTGTTTATACGAAGGTATTCGTATAAAGTAGGCATTATCATTGGCCTGGTACTCTATGCCTCGGGCGCATTATTGTTCTATCCAGCGGCCATTACCGAGCAGTTTTGGGTATTTCTAATAGGGCTTTATATACTGACTTTTGGTTTGGCGTTTTTGGAAACCACAGCCAACCCCTATATACTTTCTATGGGAACTCAGCTAACCGCAACACAAAGGTTGAACCTGGCACAAGCCTTCAATCCTGTTGGGTTGATAGGAGGCCTGTTGGTGGCGCAGCAGTTTGTGTTGAAAAAATTACAATCTGATGATGTGGATTTTGCATCACTATCTGATTCGGCAAAAGCCACCATTACGCAGGCAGATTTGATGGTCATCAGAAACCCTTATGTGATGTTGGGTTTGGTGGTAATCGGCATCCTCGTGTTGATCGTTATAAACAAAATGCCCGAGAGTAAAGATAAAGATAGCACTCAAAGTACCTGGTCAATTATCAAGAACTTAACTGGTAAAGCGAAATATGCCCAGGGCGTATTGACACAGACCTTTTATGTAGGTGCACAGATTATGTGTTGGACCTACATTTATCAGTATGCGGAAGCCATTGGCATCAATGCTGAAACGGCAGGTAATTATCAATTTACAGCATTTGTTGTTTTCTTTCTTGGCCGCTTTATATGCACCTTCTTATTGAAGTATATCGATTCGGGAAAGCTCCTGATGATTCTCTCAACGCTTGCCATAATGTTTACGTTGGGTACAATATTCATCACAGGCTTTGCCGGACTTTACTGTCTGGTAGCTATTTCTTTTTGTATGTCATTAATGTTTCCGACCATTTATGGTGTTGCCTTAGAAGGTCTGTCAGAAGATGAATCCAAAATTGGAGCAGCCGGCTTAGTGATGGCTATTGTAGGAGGTGCACTGATGCCCACATTGCAGGGTATGATAATGGATATTGGTGGCACTGGCTACGCCGACACACTAATTCTGGGAGTGTCTGAGGTTAATTTCTCTTTTGTGCTTCCATTACTATGTTTCATGTGGATAGCGTGGTATGGTAAGCGTGTTTTTTCTAATCATAGTACTTAAAGAAAATGAGATATTGTTTGACACTTGATTTAAAGAACGATCCGCTACTTATTGCTCGTTATAAACAACACCATAAAAATGTGTGGCCTGAAATTAAGGATAGTATAGTTGAATCAGGCATCTTGAGTATGGAGATTTATAATATTCACACACGCCTGTTTATGATTATTGAGGTGGATGCATCATTTAGTTTTGATAAAAAGAGACTAGCAGATGCAACCAATGAAAAAGTGCAGGAATGGGAACAGATGATGGATACTTATCAGCAACGTTTGCCATTTTCCAGACCCAATGAAAAGTGGCTTTTGATGGATAAGATATTTGAATTATGAGTGAATGGAAATATGACAGCCGCTATCCGGGAATAGATGATCTAAGGAATAAAGCGAAACGTAGAATTCCACGTTTTGCCTTTGAGTATTTGGATGGAGGTTGTAACGAAGACGTGAATCTGGATAGAAATACCAGAGAACTAAGGCAGGTGCAGCTGATTCCGCAATACCTTTTAAAGCATACTCAGTCGGATATGAGAACTGAGCTATTTGGGCATATGTATGATGCACCTTTCGGTATTGCCCCGGTTGGTCTACAAGGACTTATGTGGCCAAAAGCTTCTGAAATATTGGCAAAATCTGCTTTTGATCATAACATTCCGTTTATACTCAGTACGGTTACTACCATGAGTATTGAAGAAGCCAGCGAGATCACTGAAGGAAGGGCCTGGTTTCAATTGTACCATCCGGCCGAAGATAAGTTACGAGATGACATCATTAGAAGAGCCGAAGCAGCGGAATGTCCTGTATTAGTATTACTATGTGATGTGCCTACTTTTGGATTCCGTCCCAGAGATATTAGAAATGGATTGGCCATGCCACCCAAAATGTCACTGTCAAACATCCTGCAAATTATGGGATGTCCGAACTGGGCCTTACGCACATTAATTAGCGGTCAGCCTAATTTTGAAACCCTTAAACCTTATATGCCTAAAGGACTTGACCTTAAGCAGTTAGGGATGTTTATGAACCAAACATTTTCCGGTCGCCTAAACGAGGAAAAAATAGCTCCCATAAGAGACATGTGGAAGGGTAAGATTGTACTAAAAGGTGTAGCCAGTGAAGAAGATGCTGAAAGGGCTGTTAAACTCGGTTTGGATGGAATTATTGTTTCGAATCATGGAGGCAGACAACTTGATGCCGGACAGTCCACCATAAAACCACTTCAATCAATAGCTAAAAAGTATGGAAACCAGATAAAAGTGATGATGGATAGCGGTATCAGATCGGGACCGGATATAGCAAGAACCTTGGCTACCGGAGCAGAATTTACTTTCCTCGGAAGGACGTTTATGTATAGCGTGGCGGCACTTGGCAGTAAGGGGGGTAATCATGCCATTTCTATCCTTAAAACTCAACTTCAGCAGGTGATGGAGCAGGTATGTTGTGAAAAAGTGGGTGATTTTGCGAAGCATTTAGAATAGGGGAAGTGAATAGTATATCAAAAAAACTACCTGGTGCCAGCTACCGTTAAAAATTTCCTCTTCTACCGTTTCCAAGGTTTTGAATCAAAAACCCGGAATTAGTAAAAGTACAGTTCAGGCTGCAAATGTAACGGCTTCCAAACTCAACTATAGACCGAATTTCATAGCTATAAGTTTGAGGCAATATAGGTCAGACTGCAAAATAAATAAATTTGAACAGACTACTGACCCAAACTAAAAAAGGCACTTTAAGAGATTTAGTAATTTATCCAAATCCGAACCAATTACTTCCCGATACAAAATATTTGAGTTAAATGTAACTCGTTGTTAATCAATATGTTGCTTAGGTGGTAGAAACGAATTAGCAACAAAAATCACTGACTATCAGCTAAATAAGGGATAAGTAAAGGAAAAATGAAGGGAGTGGGCATAAAAAAACCGCCTCACAAAGGAAGCGGTTTTTATCGAAAACATCAATCGCTTTACGCAACTGTTACAGAGCCTAAATAAACGCTGTTGGCAACCTTGGAGCCATCTTCTGAGATGAAACCAAGGAAGGCTTCAACATCTTCTCCAGAGTACTCAGAAGGCACTGAAATCGTTTCTGTACCGGCTGATCTGTCTGCACCTGCAGTAGTAAATACTGCCTCATCTCTCGAAGTGTTGATCAGAACAATCAGGGCTTTGTCAGTGGCAAGTGCTGATCCACTGCCTGAATTATCTGTCCAGGTTACTTGCACATCTCCTGCACTTGGAGATGAAGCTGCACCACCTGCTGCTACTGTGAGGTTTCCACGAGTTACCAATGCGCTGGCATAGTCAATCGTGAAACTTGGATAAGCTCCTGTAATTGCATTATTCAGGTTATATGACATAGCAGCGTTGAACTGTGTCATCTTGTTTGCATACAATTTGAAGCCTACTCTCAGGAAGTCAGTCATTGGCTGCAAGAACCTTAGAACTGTTGAGAATTTGGAACGTTGGTCTACCTGACCTTCTGTTCTTGGGTTGGAAACATTGGCAGGCTTGATCCTCATGTAGTCAATGCCTTTCCATGTACCACCTACGACATTTCCGACCTTGCCGGAGAAGCCGCCTAATACACCTTGTGAAATTTTTCCCATTGCTTTTTAAATTTTACGGGGTTAAACAAATACTTGGACTTGACACGGACTTTCCATGGACTTTCCCTATACCATCTAAAATACTACAAGAAATAAGCGAAGATTCATGCTGAGGTGTTGTTGCTTGACTGTGCTTTATTTTGCTTTTGTTGCCCTGTTCTTTTGTCAGGTTACTGCTTTATCCTGAGTATGTTCCTTTCATCAACTGGTGAAAGATTGCTTGCCTTGCAGTCTCGATCATCTTAATAGAGACTTTGATTTTTTCCTCTTGTATTTCCAATAATCTGAGTGCTTGAATCGCCTTATCAAATGCTTGTTGTTTGGTACTGGCTTCTGCTTCACTTTGTCGGATCAGCTTTCTGGTTTCATCAATGGTGACAAATGGAATAACTGAGCCTTTCAGATAGCAATGGAATGATTTTGACCTCCACAATCCAAAACATAGCCAGTACATAAATTCCCTATCCTCATCATTGAGTGTCAGGCAGACAAAGCAATTCGGGCAAGGGTCGTTCAATGGTTTCCCACTGTTCAATCCTTTATTCAGGATAAAGAAGTGGGGTTCTTCGTATCGGGTTTCTGGTCTGTAGGTTTTCAAGCGAAAGGTTTTCATATAGCAAGCCATTAGAATTATGCTCGCTCTGCTTCGCACAGACATTTTCAAAAGAGAAAAGAAAAAAGGGAAAAAAAGAAAAGAGAAAGCTCTTGAAAAGGCGGGTGTGGCAGGGTTGACAAGGTTTTTGAGAAAAATACTACCCGTAGGGTGGAGATTTTTTTCAAAACCCGAAGGGCTTGACCTTGACATCCCGGTTGTGCGTTGGGCTTGTGCGAACCCGCCTAACTTTGCTTGTCTCTTTTTTTTGAATGGTCTGGATTTACTGGTACTTATTTCATTAACTGTACATCAATCATCAATGGGTCGGGATCTGTGTGTTGGGTTGTTGAGCGAAACGCAGGTAAACCAAAGGCGTAGCTTTTAATGCGAGCCGCCTGCGAGTGGAGCAAGGGTGCTGTAGAAAAAGCCTGATAAGGCGACTACAGCTATGTAGGAACTACACAGGGCTGGCGTGATTTTTTGCCTTAAGAGGGGAAAGGCAAGTGTAGCGATTGAATGAAGCGGAATATTGAAGAACGGTTTCTTAACAGATAATTGTATTGAAGTGGAGGTGTAGCATTTGGTATTTTCATTTTCAACCAAATGTGGGTTTTCAGTATGAGCATCAATAGTAATCGAATTGTAGTGATGAAATGTGGAGTGTAATGAATGAGCTACTCTTGTGTGGGGTGCTGAAAGTGGCTGAATGCAGGGAAAGAGGAACGAGAGACTGAAATGAAGCGACTGTAGGCACTGGATCAAATGCAAAAAGCATGACAGCCCGATCAGCCCGCAGCGACCCGCAGGCGAGCAAAAACACATGCAGCGACAGACCCCCAATTTAATATTGAAGTGAGTACAGCGAACACCTAATTGGGGTTTGGGGGGATGAAGTAGCTGCAAGTGAGGATGGAGAGAAGTGTGTGTAGCAAAACAAGTGAACGGCAGGTGGTGAGCACCTACTGGAGCACAAACCACCTGGTAAGTGAACGCTATATGCAAGGGCGACCGTAGGGAGTGTATTTCACCCTTGCAGATATGTTTTTGCGGAACAAAACGGAAAGACTGACGAACACCGCTTTACCTGCGTTGGGGATAGGGTGGGAAAAAGCAAGTGTGTGGCTGAATGGATTGAAGTGCAACGAAAAGGAATGAGGGAGTACTCTTGCTGTGCGGTGCTGGAAGTGGGTGAATGAAAAGAGAGAGGTACGAACGAATGAAAAGAACCGACTGTAAGCACATAGGTCAGGGAGGGCAAATGTGCGTGGGCTTCCTTGCACTACCTACAAAAACCAAAGATTGTCTTTGCCATATTCTGGGATTTCATTCCCTTCAAAATAAGGTAGCATTTCTGCAACCATTTCAGGGTATTTGATTGTAACAGGTAGGTTCTGTTGTCTTACTGATTTCCAGTACATTCTGCTGAACTGGTAAACCTGATCAATCAAGTCTTTGACGGTTCTATAGTCATTTACCAATTCGGGTACGGTACATTCAATTTTTAGCTTGATCGGAAATGAGAAACCATCATGGAAGTTGAACTCTGTTTTTGAGTACCTGGTATTGTTGAAAAGCAAGAAACGATTGTAGCCCAATTTGATAAACGTGCCACTAATCGGCATGAGTTCATTCCAGTCTTGGTCAAATGCCACAATATCAGAAGATTCAGTTTTGTTGATTGATACAATGAAGACTGGTATTTCTAAATCAAGCTCTTTCAATCCGTACTCAATAGGCTCAATTTCTTCTCTGCTCATGCTCTTGAAGAAATGGATTACCAACCGTCTGATATTGGAATTGATATTGACATAATCTTTTACTGCCCGAATGATCGAACCTGCTAATTCATCTGTCTGATCTTTTTGGAAACACTCAAACCGATTGAATTTGCCAGTATTTGAGAAACTAAATGCACTGCCTATGTATTGGACATCTACATCTGTATGCTTGAAGGCTCCAACTCCTACGATTAACTCACTTTTCAGCTTGGTACTCAATTTCCAAGGTGTACCGTTGAGCTTTGCCAGAATGGCAATAGCGATATTGGGTAGGCTAAAGTGATACTTATCGTTGGACAAGACTTTCTCTGGATCAATTACCTGAGAGGATACTCCTTTCTGCAATAATAGTTCTTTGAGCTTATAATAAACCTGTCGTCTTGATCGGTCTGATACATGCTTGGAGATTGGAGTAATGTAGATGGCTAAGTACTGAATGTCTGTATCAAAGTCCTGATCAATGATAGCCTGATAGATTTCTGGCCATGGATTCTCTCTGTCTTTGAAGACTATTGCATGTTCTTTATTGGGCTGATAGGGAAGGTGAACAAACTTTTCAAGTCCTTTGAAACCTGATTGAGTGCCATTGAAATATCGGTGCATTTTCGCACCTACTTCCTGATCGTCTTCATGCAGAATGAAAAAGAAATTGATTTTGACAGCCGTACTTAAATCAAATGGCCCATTGTCTCTAATCCCATACATTGGGATTTTACCTGTCTGCTTTTTGCCGAATACGAGTTGATTGCTGCTCTTATAGACTTCTCCAATTCTCTTTTTATCTACAGAAATGAATCCTTTAGCATCTATCGGAATAATGCTTTTGAACTCATTCGTATTCAGGTAGTTTCTGTAAAACTTGTCAATGGCTGTTTTGAACTTCTTGTATCGATTTGACTTGTCAGGTGCTTCTGTTTCCTGGAGTAGGGCATCTCTGATGTCAAAATTCCAAACAGGATAAACCTTATCGTATTCTCTTCGTCCATCATCTGGCAACTCATCAAATCGGTAAAGTCCTTTATTGTAAACCACCCAATTGAATGCCTGAATCGGTACTTCTTCCAAAAACTCTGAGACGGAAGTCTTGAATATTTTGGATTTCCCCTCAAATGCTACCAATAGCTCTAAACTTCCTGAAACGCTTTTGAACTGTACTTTGAGAGAGAAGCGATCAAAGATTTTGTAAACGCCTGTGGTGTCCTGCTTGTCACTTGCTAACCAAACTTCCGTGTCACTTATGAAGTTGGGCTTTACCAGAAACCCTTTTGATTTAAAATGATTGTGGATTAGCGAGTTGTAATAGCGTTTTAGGACTGATGATGAAAAAGTAGAGTTGTCTACTGGTTTCCTTCTTTCTTCTCCATCTTCAGCTACTATGGTCTGATATTCTGGTGATGTGGGTTTGAGTACTGCTAAAAAATCAGGTCTTTCCTCTGTAAATGAAGTATAATAATGCTCTTGCTCTCCATACTTTTCAATCACTTCTTTGGGAACTAAGGTTTTGTGAATCCTTGTAAGGTTCTCCTGTTCCTGATCCGTAAAGAAGAAAACTTGTTCTTCTTGTGGATGATTGAATGTAAGTATGTTGAATGACAGGTTAGGCATGGTGCATCATCGTTTGTCTTTTCCTTTTTGCGTGATTTTTTTCACCTCTTTGTCAAAGTCTGACTCAAAGGCTTTGTCTTGTTCTGTTCTGAATTTCTGGTACTCTTGTTCTGCCAATTGTTTGGCGATGGTTGCCGATATTTTTCCTGCATCTTTCAGCACCTTGTAGTCATTGAACTGTAAGAAGCCATCCAGTTTACTTACCCAATCGTTCATTTTCATGGCGTTTTGCCTTTCTGCCTGTAGCTCGGCAAAGTCGAGGTACATGGTTACAATGCGGTTGAGATCTTTCAGCTCTTTTTCACTGAGGTAGTTTTTGGCTACCGATACATCCGTCTTTAGTACTTTGCCTTCAGGGGCATGCTTCCATGTGGTCAATCCCATGTGAGGTTTGGAGGCATTGGCTCTTTCTTTGATGATCTCTGCTGCGGTATGACCTGTTATAGCCCAATGCAATTTGTTTTGGACAGTCTTGTAGAACGTTTGGGTAATGTTTGCTTTGGGGTCATAGTCTATGCTACACTGAGCGTAGATGTCCGTGATCTTCTGATAGAACCGTCTTTCACTGGCTCGGATCTCTCGGATGCGCTCCAGCAACTCATCAAAGTAGTCTTTTCCGAATAGGGCAGAGCCTTGTTTGAGGCGGTCATCATCCATGGCAAAGCCTTTGATGATGTACTCCCGAAGTATCTTGGTCGCCCAGATACGAAACTGTGTACCTCTTTGGGACTTTACCCGATAGCCTACTGAGATGATGACATCCAGATTGTAGTAGTTGACCCAGTTTTCTTGGGTTTTATCAGGCATAGCACCGTGTGGAGTGGTTGTTCGGAATTTCCGAACAACCAGTTTCTGGTCTAATTCTCCTTCTTCAAATACATTTTTGATATGCTCACTCACCGTAGATTTTGCCTTATCAAAGAGTTCCTGCATACCCTTCTGTGTGAGCCATACGGTTTCATCCTGTAGCAATACATCTACTTTTACTTCTCCGTTCTGGGAAGTGTAAAGCAAAAATTCTGACTGATTGGGAGAGAGGTTTTCTTGCATAGCTTCCAGTTACTTTTGAATTTCTACCAACAGGTTAATGACTTGATCTATGTTGTCGGCATTATCAATATTGATGCGAGCACATTCACCATTATAAAACCTCTGGACACTTTCACCCAATGTACTTACACTATATCCCGATACTTTTTGCTTGATTACCTCCTCATTTTCTAAGGCGACTAAACCTATCTTTTTCTTTCTAATTTGGAGAAAAGCGAAGTTCCGCTTCTTGCGGAATGAGATGTAGTAACGTTGTGGGTTGATTTTGAGTGTCGGTATTTTTTCAATCAATGCCTGTTTTAAGGCATGATAGGTGTCTTTTATTTCCTGAGAGACTCCTTCGAGGTGGTAATCTTCCGTATAAACATTGGTTTTGTTTTCATCTTGTTCATTGCTGGCAATGTCAATGGTGTCAATGTTTTCAAATTCTGGTGTTAGGCTCAAAATGTAGTCACCATTGTGTTCGTATTGTTTGAGCAGGGACAGCTTGACCATCTTACCCCAAGTGTCTGTATAGGTGCTGATTATTTCAGGAAGTTCCTTTTTATCATTATCCAGAATCAGCAGGATGTTTTGACTATTTTCTATAGTGTCTTTGATAAACTTGAAAAGCTCCTGATTGCCTATTTTGTCTACAAACTCTTTTTTAAGATTGGCATCCGTAGTGACGGTATTGTATATTTTCCCAACCAGTTCGTTTTGACTTTCAAGGTTTTTGAAAAAGGCAAAGAACTTGGTGATTTGAGGAAAAATATGATTGTAGAAGCTGTGTTTTGCCAGTTCTACTTCTATCAAATAAAACTCAGGATTATTAGGATCGTTGAGGTCAAATAAAAAGGCATCAGGTATGATGCCGCCCAGTGCCTGGTTGTCAATTTTCTTCTTAGCGTCTATGATAATGCTATGTTGCCCAAACAGCGTTTTGGAATGTGTAAAAGCCAAGCTTTCAAAGTCTTTTTCTTTTGAAAAGGTCTTTTCTACAAATCGTTTATCCTTAAAGTATAGTGCTGTTGGCATAGCTGTTTGATTATAATGTTCCTGATATGATGTCATTGATCATTAGTAGCAAGTGACTTGCTCCGTAATCTTTGATTGTCTCTAATGGTATGCTGTTATCCCTTACTTCATAAGGTCTTGCCCAAATCATACGATACTCGTTTGTTTGGGCTACCTGATTTAAATGGTCTACTGTATCTCCTGTGGTCTTAGAGGCCGTCACAATAATCTCACACTGGCGATCTAAAAAACCTGCAATACCTGCGGATACATCATTTACATGGTCTCCATAGGTTTGGATACCAACCTTTATTCCCTGATAGTCAAATACTGCCCAATATTCATTGCGATCTATGTCGTCTTGGGTAACACCTCCAGCATTTCTAAGCTGTCTGCCCAAACGGGATAGTGTCATTGACTTACCTACATTGGCTGTGCCTTTAAGACCTATGATGGTTTTATTCATTTTCTTGTATTTAAATAATATCCTTAGTTCGCTCCTTCAGCCACTCCATAGTTGCTGTCTCATTATACTCTATCGCCATTTCTACTGCTTGCTTGGCTATTTCTAAAAGGTGTTCGCTCTGTTTTTTGAGGGAGAAGCTTTGCTCGATTAATTCTGCAATCTCTCTTTGTTTATTGGTAGGAATGATTGGAACCACAATGTTTTCTATTTCACCAACTCTCCAGTGCAATATGATTGATCCACCTGCATCTCTTTCTGCTTGCATTTTTACCACCTTGGAGTTTAATGCAAGCGTTAGGTATTCCGGGATAATTTTTGATTCATCTTTCACTTTTAGATGAAGAATAGCCCCAGAAGTGATAAAACTTTTATCTTCTCTGAGGTGGTATGCAGTACCAACGCTACCATCTTTAGAAAATAATATTGTACCCTTTTTAGGTTTAAGGCTTTTGATTAGTTCCTTGTTTTGCAAAACAAAGCTGTCAGACAAGTATTTGTCTGGTGTCGTAACCCCAAATTTGCTGTAGTCTGAAACTCGGATGAATGGCAGTCCATATTCTTCGTAGTTCGCAGAGCCTGGTTCAATGGATTTAGATATTTCAACAAGGTTGTGCAATTTATCATGGTTCTGTCGAGTGATTTCACTGACCATTTCTTCATATTTCACTTGATAATATTCAGCATCCAAACGGCCTGATTTACCAAAGCTTTCCTGAAAAGACTTTACATTGACGGGTTCTTGGCTTGGGATGAAATCCTGTAAGTCTATTTCTTGCAATAGGAGCTGTTCGGCTTGTTGGTACGTGTCTTGAGACTTTTTTAATATTTCCTCAGAAAGCTCTACCAGATCACCAATATTTGATTCAATAGAGAATCGTGGTATGTCAATGTTTTTTAAGTAAGATGTTGTCAATGTACTCTGACCCGTACCGCCTGTTTCACCTCTTTCAATTACTTTTTTCCCATATTCCGAAAGAATGTAAGCATTTACATATCCTGAGTTAATTGCATTGGGTCTAATTATTCCAACATCTCTACTAAATATTGCAGGTCTTTCATCAGTGACATATCCTATTTTACCAATAGATCCCTTTCCTTTAAGAGTTATCAGTGTATCACCTTTTTTTAACTGAAACCTCTTTAATGAACCATACTCATTTGAATCTACATAGTCTGGATTGTTGTAATTGACAGTGCCATTATTGATATTCCTGCCTGTCAGGCAAGGAATATTGCCATCCTCATTAAATATAGGATTTGGCCCTTGCGTAACCCAGCTTGATAAGTCGTCTACTTTTTCACATTCATTGCTAAGAATAGTACCAATTATGGTTGTGTACTCTTTCTTAAAATATTCACTGTCGTACCTCAAAGTTGGGTTGTCAAAATAAACCTCACTTAGGTTTTTAATACTGATTTCCAGCCCTTCTAACAATTCCCTGTATCGGGATTCATTAAAAGGGCTTAGCCCTTTCCCACGAAGGAGAGGTTCTCTTTTTTGGCAAATTCTAAGAATGCTTCTGCTATACCATCTTGGGTCAGTCCATCATGGTTGAACAGATCATGCTTTACAATCAGGTGTCCGTGTGAGTCCAGTACATATTCATCCAGATAGCTGTCTGGCTGACTATAGGTTTCTGCAGGGTCTTGCACCATAGAGGGTGTATCTTCTGTAGCTACTTCATCCTGTTTGTCAGGTGCTATGTCTTTTTTGCGTACAAAGATTTTTTCTCCACTGTTATCCTTGCTTGTTTCCTGCATGGTGGCAAAGAAAATGGGGTAGTCTTCTACTTTCGGACAAAGCTCATTATCCCATTTTTGTACCAGCAGAACAGATGTTTTAGTCCCAGTATGGGGCTTGAATACATTGCCATGTAAGCCTACTACACCTAAAATTCTACAATGTTCAGCGATGTAATCTCTGATGTGTTTGTCGCTGCTGTTGTTGAACCTTCCTTGGGGCAGTACTACTGCCATTCGTCCCCCTGGTTTTAGAAAGTCGAGGTTTCTTTCTATGAATAGAATATCACGTCCTACTTTAGTTTGGTATTTTCCGTTTGGCTTTTTGCCTAATTCGTATTTGGCAAGTATTCTACTTTCTTTGATGTCTCCTGCAAAGGGTGGGTTCGCCATCAATACATCAAAATCAAACTCACGGTTGTCTTTGCCTCTTCTTAGTTTTTTGAGCTTTTTCCACCCTTCAAAGTAAACATCCTGCCAGTCCTCATCTTCTTTAATTTTATCATCCCAGCGTTCCCAATCCAGCGTGTTGAGGTGTAGTACATTGGATTGTCCATCACCAGCTATGAGGTTCAATGTTCTGGAAACCCTCACGGCTTTTTCATCAAAGTCAATGGCAAAAATGTTATTGACTACATAGTCTTCATAGCGTCCGCCTTTCTTTTCAGTAGTAAACAGGTGGCTTTCTTCTTTGCCTTCATCTTTGAGTATATCCCGCCATACCTTGAAAATCGTATGCACGGGGAAACCACAGCTACCAGAGGCCGTATCAATCATTGTTTCATGCTCCTGTGGATTGAGCATTTTTACACACATATCTATGGCATAGCGTGGGGTAAAGTATTGTCCTTTTTCACCTTTACTACTCTTGTTTATCAAGTACTCAAAGGCTTCATCTACTACGTCCAGATTGGAGTTGAAGAGTTTCAAGCCTTGCAGGGAGGACACACATACGGATAGATGAGATGGGGTAAGCATGATCCGTGCGTCAGTACTAAATACGCCTTCCCATTTATTTCGTGCTTTATCAAATAGCTTTTGGATTTTCTCTTTTAGCTCACTTTCGGTATCTCCGTAGTTGCGAAACTCCAAATGCCTACTGTCATTTCTGCCAGACTCCATTTCATCATAGAGCTTGGTAAAAATGAGTTTAAATACTTCCTCGAATACATCTACTCCTGCATTGGCGAGTACTTCATCTTCCATTTCCTCAATGATGCCTTTCAGTGATTTTTTCTCTTTTATGAGAATGTCATTTTCCACTAAGTCAGCCATGTACCAGCGTTCGGTCAATACATCCGAAAGCTTTTCACTGACCTTGGGAATGTGGGGAATGGGTTCAAAGTAATTGGGGTCTTTGCGGTGGTAATAGGAAATCTGACCACCATTACTCCAAACTCCCATAGGAGCACCAGTGGCATTGCAGTAAGATTTCAACTGCTCTTTACCGTCTTTGAGCTTTGGTTTTTTAAGTTCTACTATGATGTAAGGTGAGGTGACGTGATCTTTATCGAAAATGACAATATCTGCCCGTTTGGTTTCCCTTCCAAAACTTACCCCATACTCTAATTCCATTCGAGAGACAGGGTAATCGTATTCATCAATCAATACCATTAGGTAGAGTTGTCTTACGGCTTCCTCAGGCGTGAGCTTAATGCTTTTGTCTCGCACCAAGCAGGTGATGTAAGGGGTTTGCTTGCCTCTTACTTCTTTCACGTCAATTCCTTTTTCTAAACGGTCAATCTGTTCTTGCTTGAACTGAGCCAGATTGTAGTTAGAGTCTTTTAATATCTCTGTTAGCTTCATCTTTGTGCTATAATGTCTTATTTATCAGTTTCAATGCCTCCTCTGCCAAAGGCTCATCTTGTATCACATCTTTTATTCTATCAGCCAACCATAGGACTATGAGATCCTTTTCATTGGCATTTAGTACAGTGGCAATCCTTATGATATGCTCTCGCTGTGCTCTTCTTTCTCCACGTTCCAACTTGCTCATTAGAGCAGTGTCTACATCAATCTGGGCTGCTACCTGTCTGAGTAATAAGCCTTGTGATTCACGTAGCTCTCTAAGTCTTGTGCCGAGATAGTTCATTATCTTTTTATTGACTTGTCAATTTCTGTCAAATATAAGCAATCAAAAGGTTAGAAAGAGAAAATAAAACCATTAATTACAACCAAGGATTCTCAGGAAACTAAGGATGCCAAGGATCAGCCTTCCTTAGAATGACCACATGAGTTTAATTTTATAGGTGTGGTCGAATCTTCGGAAGAAAAGCCTATCAGGCTTTGTCTTCCTTGATTTCCTTAATATCCTCAACATCCTCAATAGAGGTGTTGATGTAGTTATCCTGAGATTCACGGTGTATGAGACCAGACTTGCAGAAATCGGTAATGTATCCTTCGGCTGTTTTGTGAGGGATATTGAGGCTGGTAGCTGTCTCTAAATACTTCTGTCTGTTGAAGCGTTTGGGTAACTGAGACAGAAACTTCTCTTTCCTGTTTAGCCGTTTCGGTTTGGGTGCGTCCTCTGGTAATTCACTAAACACTTTGCTGGAATGTTTGATTAACACCCGAATCATGGCCAGTGCAGTTTGAAAATCTCTTTCTTCACAGATCATCTTGGATGATGTTTCGCCTGTCTCCATGATCCGCAAAGCGGAGAATATCATGCAGAAGCGATAGGCAATAAGCCCTAACCTTCGGATGGTAGCCATGTAGTCAATACCCTGAATACTCATGTACTTATCCTGTACCTCACCAAAGAACGCATTGAATTGATCCTGTTGATCGGCTGTAAGAAAGAACTGAACGTCTTGACTCATCTTCAATGAACTGTAAAGGGTAAAGAAGTCATTGCCCAGAGCATCAAAGTAGTCATCCAACCCGTTCGTAGTTTGCGAAGCAAATACGTTCTTCCACACAGGGCGAACATTCATGTAATAGAAGATAAAACGGCTGAAAAGCCCGTTTTCAGCATTCGGAATGAGTGCTGATACCTGCTTGGGTGTGCCTGACAAAACTGTAGAAAGGCAAGGACTTTCTATGTCCACATATTCACGATCAGTCCTACGATAGTAGGAGATGGTTTCATGATGAAAGGCTTTCCTAAAGCCGTCACTGTAATTGCCATAATCACTCTTGAAGGCATGAGCTAATGTGTCGCCCTCTGTTTCAAAGATGAGTCCTTTGCCATCACTATCACCTAAAAGCTGATACGCTCCCGTAGAACTGTTGTTTGCAGGGATAAAGAGCATTTTTTCAGGTGGCTTGGCTGGTTTCTCAATTCCTTCAACTTTGCCTTTGTTGGCATTGTACTCCGCTAATTCTAATTCATAGTGTTGTTTGTGTGCTTTGGCTTGTTCCCGAAACTCTTTGTGAACAGGGTTGACCAATTGCCTACAATGTACCAAACGACCTTTCCCTGCGGATGCCTGGGCGGTAATGAATAGAAACAGATTGGCGTAAACTCTTTTGCCATCATAGATGCCTGATACTTTTGGTAAGCATGCACTGATCGCTGCAAGTGATCCAAGCAATAGTATATCTCTTTCCTCATCAGAACTGTCAACCTGCACCACCTTTTGCAGAAACTCAGGAAGTTCAGGAAATAGGGATTTAGGAAAGGTAGGCATTTGCTCAGGTTCGTTTTTAACCTCTGTTATTTGGTCATTGGATGGTTCTCGACCTACCGAGCTATTGGTGTGCTTCCTGATCTGTGGCTCTGCTCTTGGAGAAGCCAAAGGAATGCCAGCTTGCTTGGCATGATAAAAGAAGGTTTTCAATGAAACACCCTGACCATTGGCCTTTAGGCAGTTGTCAAACTGCTTGTCGCATTCTTGTGAGGAATAGTCAGGGTAGAATTGACTGATTCGGTGAAAAAGGTTTCTTCCTGATTCACCAAATTCATCTGCGAAGGCAAAGCCGATGTTTACCCAATCGCTGTAAGCGGAGGTAATATCTGTGCTGTTGGATTCTATGTATTGTATGATTCTTTCTACTTCTTCCATTGAAGTAGTTATCTCGATATGTGTTTGCTCTGTAACTTTTGTTTGCTGCTCTGGCTTATCCAGCCATTCCAGCGGATTGAATGTTTTTCGCTCCATAACCTATATGTATTTAGGGTTGATGAATATGTCTTTGTCGTGGGGTAGGAAACATGCTCTGGAAATGTCCTTGCCCGATTGGTCTATTTCGATCTGGTAGGTGTGGAAAACGTAGTTTGCCACTGCCTTGAAATAGTCCTGATGTTTTGCCTGAGTCAAGTCAATAGGGATCACCCATTTCAACCCATCACCTGAAGGAGAGATAAACAATAGCTCCGTTTCAAAATAATGGTCATTGAGCAATGATGCTTTGAGAGTGGCAATGTCCTGAATGTGGTCAAAATCGATTGTGAGCAAACCAGAATGCTTCTGGAGGTTTGCGTCATTCCTCTTGGAGAAAGTACCTGAAAAGGTCACGTAATCGAAATTGAATGCCTTGTATTTCCTTGCTTCTTTGACCTCACTCATGCTACGAAGTGTACTTGTACACGTAGCAAAGTCATTGCCTTTAATGAGGTGGTACACCTCAATTAATGAGACTTGACGAGTGGGTTTGATATTGGTAACAGGCTTTTGAAAATAGCTGAAAACTGGTGGTGTAGGTTTTTTGATCTCCTGGACAACAACCGTAGGTTGTGACTCTTCCCGATCATAAAAGCCTCTCTCTTTGCCAATTATCAAATACAGCTCTTCATTGATCTTATCGAGAAGGGCTTGCCCTTCGAGCTTGAAATGCAATGAAGCAAAGTCGAAGACATTGCCTTCATGGATTGCACCTTCTTCGTCTGTGTGGCTTGCCATATTGTCAACTATCTTGACCATCAATGTTGGCTTGTCTTCATTGAATGGGTTCTTGGCAGGTTTACAGACCCTTCCCGAAAGGGAAAGGACTGTTTCACCTTGATAGTATTGTCGCAACACAAAGGCATAAATGTTCAGCCCGTAGTGTGTCTTACTCAATATGGCCTCTCTACTGATCTCCATAATGCTTTGATTTTGAAGGTGAGTAGTTAGAGTCCAACAGAGCTTCCATATCGGAAACCTTGTAATAGAACTTTCCATTAATTCGGCTATATGGGAGTGTGCCGCTATCCCGAAGGGATTGCAAGGTGCGTTTGCTGATATGCAACGTTTGCATTACATCTTGTCCATCAATCCACTCATCATTGAATTGTTCCAATCTGGAACGATGAGAATTGAGGAGGTAAGCCTTGATCGTCTTTACGTCCTGAGAGAGTTTCAGGAGCATGTCTAATACCTCAATCATAGCTTTACCCTCCCTTTCTTGATTAGGTAATCTGCTGCTCTTCGGTCTATTTCTTCCTGAGTGGAATTGCGGTTGCGAAGCAACCAGCTTTCTAACTCCGTTCGCTTGAAATAGAGCTTTTTCCCGTTGGGCTTGTAGTGTGGAATATTCCCTGCACTGGTGAGCTTGTACAAGTGAGATTGTGAAAGCTCCAGATACTGGCAAGCCTCATTGAAGTTCAAAACTTCTTTCGTGTAAATCCCCTGGCTTTCAATCATGCGTTGGAGATTATCAAGACGTTCTAATATTTCGTCCATGATTTATTCTGTTAAGAATTAATGAATGGACTCTTGGCCAAAAGTCATATCCGATTGTCGAATACGATGCTAAAGTAGAAGGGTGAAAAGGCCGTTATTAGGCTTTGAAACGTGGTGCAGTGTAGAGTGCAGAGTGCAGAGTGGGAGACAAAAAGAGAAAGTCCACTTTTTGGGAAAAAGAGGACTAAAGAAAAACAGAAAAAAGACAACAGGAGTATAGTGCAGAGTGGATCAAATGAGGTGGGCTACTACCTTTTCAATCGTGTCACCTGTTAGGTTAGGTCGCTTTAGTGACCTGAACTTTGACCTTTCGAAGGTGTTGCCGTCAGCATCAACAAAACATTGGCAAGTCACTTCCCATTGCTTTTGCTTGAGGTCTTCCACCAGCTTGTGATCTGAGTACATCAATTTAATGAAATAGAATAGCTCACTGATATTTCCTGTCCATTGTACCGGGGTTTTAATCTCACTGCCTGAGAATACTTTTTTGAAGTTTACCAGCGTGGTGTGCTTACTGATAAGGTTGTTGAGTTTCAAGCTGTCCCAAAGATCAGTAAGTTTGTCGGGGTTCGTGTTCAGCTGCGTATAGGTAAATGAATGAACAGCACTTGGAGTTTTGGACTGTTGCCGTTTTGTCTTAGGTTCTGGTTTGGCTTCTATTTCAATTACCTGAATCTCTTTGATGAACGTTTCATCTGGTACGGGTTCAAAAAGTAGCTGGGTATAGAAATCCTGTTCAATGAGTTTGTCTTCAATATAGCTACCGAACGCTGCCTGAATCTCCAAGTATAGCTGCATGTATGCGAGCTTCAATAGTTGGATGATGAATGTATTAGCCTTGTGGGTTTGATCTAATTCAAAGGATGCTTTTTTCGGATCTATGTACGTTAGTGCATAGTCCTTTTCTTTAATGAGCTTTCCAATGTCTTTTAATCGGGTTTTAATGCGTTTGTTGAGTGTGTCTTCCAACCAATACTTGATCAATTTCTCGTTATCATCCTCCTGAATCAGATTAACGATTTTGGTGCATTCCTCTTTGGTATTGTTCAGGATAAGTTTGTTGTAATACTTGGTCTTGTTGTCCGTAGGTCGGAGAAAGTCTATTTCATATTTGAAAGGATAATCCGTGCTCACCGATCTGACGGTGGAAATCTTAGAGGCAAACTTTTGATCCAAGCTGTTTTGATCTAACCAGGGGCGTAGCTTCTGGTAGAGAATGTCATCAAGTATTTTGGTTTGGTTGCTCATAAGTCGAGTTGGATTTTATTGGCTGCTTCTTTCTTTTTCTCATCTATGATTTTTGCATAGACCTGTGTTGTCTTTAGCTCTTTGTGTCCTAAGAGTTTGGAAACCGTGTAAATGTCCGTGCCTGCTGAAAGCTGTAATGTAGCGTAGGTGTGTCTGGCACAATGGAAAGTAATCGTCTTGGTAATTCCAGCTTTCATCATCCATTGTTGTAGTTTCAGGTTGTGCCAGGCTGAATACTTCAATCCTACAAATATCCTGTCCTCTGGTTCGGTTCTATCTCCTAATAGTCCGAAGGCTTGCTCTGAGATAGGGAGGGTTTCTGCTCCTTTGGTCTTTTTCTGCCTAAATCGGATGTAATACCCGTTATCATTTGAATGCTGCACCTCTGACCAAAGTAGCTTATTAATGTCTGACCACCTCAGACCAGTGAGGCATGAAAATATGAATGCCGTTTTCATCTGTGGGATTTCACATTCTGTATTGGCGGCTGCTTGCAGCTCTTCCATTGTCAAAAATTCTCTTTCTGGTTCGCCTTGCTTAAAAGCGTCAACTCCTTCACTCGGATTGGTAGGTAGGATTCCGTCTTTGACTGCTTGCTTTAATGCTGCTCGCAGTTTATTGAAGTAGGAGTACTTGGAGTTTTGAGATAGTTTCTGATTGCCGTGTGCTATGGCTTTTTTGTCAAGGAAGTATTTGAAATCCTGAATAAACTGCCTGTCTACATCAGAGAAAGTAACCTCATAAGTGCAAAACGCCTTTAGGTGTTTGAGCATGCTTGTCCAATTGCCGTAATTGCCTGGGCTGTCCTGTCTTTGGTTTGCCAACATTTCAATGTAAGCCAGAAAGCTGCCTTTCATTTTCTCATTGTCTCGGAATCCATAAACCCCGTTTTGGATTTCAATTTGTCGCTGTGCTCGGATAGTCTCTGCTAGTTGCAACGTCTTCTTATTGACGTCCTTTTCTTCTCTGGTCTTGGCTTTAGGGTCAAGGTAGAGTTTGAGGTATTCGGTTTTACGCTTCCCTTTGTAGTAGTAGTCAAGGTATAAACTTGTCTTGCCTCCCTGATTGCGTTTTCTGAGTGTTACTTTCATGCCTGAAACAGTTTTTCGATTTCTTCTCTCTTGATGATGGTACGGCTACCAATCTTAGCTGCATTGATCTTGCCGTCTTTGATCTGACGGTAAAGGGTCATTCGGCTTGCTCCAAGTAGCTTGCAGGTTTCTGCAATGCTGAGAAACTCTTTGTCTTTGACTTGTACCTGATTGTATTCCTTTTTCTGAATTACAGTAGGGGCTACTTCCTGTACCTTCTCATCTCTCTTGCGTTTTTTGTAGGCACGCTTGGCACAGGTGTCACTGCAGTATTTAGTAACAGTAGTCTTTGCGATAAACTCGTTACCGCAGTGCTGACAGATTTTTGGAACTCGAATGTTGCTACTCATGATGTTTCCGTTGGAGGCTTGATTATGTATCAGAGTGTATCCCTTTGTATCAGGATGTATCTGTATGTAACATAATCTCCCCAGTCCTTCAAATATTTGTTGCTAACAACAAAATCAGAGCTATTAGCAACAAATTAGTAACGAAAGATACGAAAATATGGGAAAATTAGCAACAAGAAAGAGAAGGAAAAACCCTCTAAAAGCAAGTAAAAGAAGTATTTAGCGTACTATCTGAAAAGTAATTACTTTCCGATACAAAACTTGGAAAAAATATTCGCCAGCAGATCATCTGTAGTAATCTCTCCTGTAATCTCCCCAAGGTAATGCAATGCCTGCCGGATATCCATGGCCAGGAAATCTCCCGTTACGTTATTGGCCAGGCCATTGAGTACATCTTGTAGGGCATCGCGTGTTTTTACCAGGTTATCGAAGTGGCGGATATTGGTGACAATGGTATCTCCCGTTTTAAAACTGTCCAGGTTGACGATCTGCAGCAGGCGATCTTTCAAAACGTCCAGGTTTTCCTTTAGAAAGGCAGAAATAAGCAGGGTGCCGTCCATTTTTTTGATACTTGCCAGTAGTTCGGGGTTGGCTTTATCCGTTTTGTTGCCTACAAGCAGGAAGGGGATGTCCAGGTTTTCGAGTCGGTTTACTTCACGGTTAACATCTACTATGTTGTCGGCAGCCAGATCGACCAGGTAAATGATCAGGGAGGCTTTTTTCATTTGTTCTTTCGTCCGTTCCACTCCAATGGCTTCAATTGTATCGGATGTTTCACGTAATCCGGCTGTATCAATAAAGCGGAAGGTGATCCCTTCAATATTAATCTCGTCTTCGATCACATCCCGGGTAGTACCTGCAATGTCAGAGACAATGGCTTTTTCTTCATTCAGCAAGGCATTGAGCAATGTGGATTTCCCTGCATTAGGCTTTCCGGCAATTACGGTGGGTACACCATTTTTAATGACATTACCCAGGTCAAAGCTGGAGATCAGGTGACCAATGGCGCTTTGCAGGTTGTTGATAAGCGCTTTTAGGTCGTTACGGTCAGCAAACTCTACATCCTCTTCGCCAAAGTCCAGCTCCAGCTCTATCATAGAAGCAAAATGGATCAACTCTTCACGTAGTTGTTTGATCTTTTCTGAAAAGCCACCACGCATTTGCTTAATAGCTGCTTCATGTGACGCGGCTGAGTCCGCGTTGATCAGGTCTGCTACGGCTTCTGCCTGTGCCAGGTCAAACTGACCATTTAGAAAGGCACGTTGAGTGAACTCTCCGGGCCTGGCCAGTCGTGCACCTGTAGTTAGTAGCACTTTGATCACTTCCTTAACAATGTAGGGAGATCCGTGGCAAGATATTTCCACTACATTTTCCTTCGTAAATGACTTTGGTGCTATGAAAAGAGAGACCAATACCTCATCAATTACCCGGTCCTCCTGTCGGATGGTACCGAAGTGAATAGTATGGCTTTCCTGTGTTTCCAGGTCTTTTCCATGAAACACTTTATTGGTAAGTGTAATGGCCTCATTACCAGAAAGACGTATAACAGCAATGGCCCCTACGCCGGGTGCCGTAGAAAGTGCTACAATCGTATCGTTTTGTGTGTTTTGCATACTAGGAAATAGTCTGACTGATATCAATGGATTGTTTGATTCGGCTCATATCTTGCTTTTAATCTGATCTGTATGTTTGCAAATTTAAAGTTATAAATAATGAAGAAACACAAGTTGGCTGAAGATCAGGTGTTAAATGTTCAAAGTAGCTACCGGCGTTGTCTGGCAAGTGGTGATTTTGTCATTTCATTTTATGATAGATTCCTGTCCAGTAATGTGCAGGTTGCTGAAAAATTTATCACCACTGATTTTGGTGCCCAGTACAAAGCATTGCGACATGCTATTAGTCTTATCATAATGTTTGCAGATGGTAGCAACTCAGGAGAATCAGGGTTAGAACGTATCGCTGAATCTCATTCCAGGATGGGGCTAAATGTTGATCCAAAACTTTATCCCATTTGGAAAAGTGCGTTACTTGATACAGTAGAAATATATGATCGAAAATATGATGCTGCCCTGAGAAAGTCCTGGAACAACGTGATTGATGCCGGTATTGAATTCATTTTAAATAAGTATTGATGTGTTAGTAGTAATATCCAAGTCGATTTCCTTTTGAGGAATGAAGCACGATTTGGGTAACCATGTTATTCATCCGCTCATGCTTATTGTGAGATCACGTAGTTGACTTTATCGACTCCTGTATTTCCGCTTTTTTCGTTATACGCATAAACGATCACTTCGTAATGACCGGGTTCGGTTATTCTAATGCTCCCTTCAAACAAATTAACGGAAGCCAGCGCCAATGGAAGTTCATTGAAAAGCACTCCGTCCTTTTTTACAATAGCGCTAACCTCCATGTCATCGGAGTTCCATGTCCCCCCTGAACTGATCGTACAGCCACACATCATTACTACGTTTGCCTGAATGTTAAAAGGAGTGTTCTTAACATCATCAAGTTTTATATATTGATGTGTTCTTGGGTTTAAGATGTCTACGACAAAACCCGGGACCTCCAGAATTACCCCATCTCCTGAAAGATGTTTTCCCGGAATGAGCCATAATTCAGTGCTTGCAACAGCAGTGGCCTGTTTACGATTAAGAGGGGCATGTGCTTCAATTTTCACAAATACGGGCTCTTCAATATCAATCGTAGCCAGGAATTTGGCAGAATGTTCATCCGAAATTGGCACACCTCTTTTTCTGTCCGTTTTCATGATCAGCGTGGTATTCCCGGTGGAACCTTCTGTTTTTCCCTGGGCCAATATTTCATCAGTCAAGGTATTTCTAATAATGATGTAAGCGCCACCTATGGATGATCCAATAAATTTTGCGTCTTTAGCTTTGGCCCTTACCGTCACCTTTGTTTCGGTGGCCATTAGCGACAAACTGAGCATAAAAAACACGATACATAACGGGGATTTTTTCATAACGATTATAATTTGGAATGATTTGTCTTTAAATGTCTTTTGGTTTAAAGCTAAAGTGCAAAAGCCTGGGTTATCCCGGACAATCAGTAGAATGTTTTAACTCCTGATCTCGCATTTAATGCTCCGGACCATTTTTTTCACGGTCTATGCGAAGATATTGCAATTTTTGGAGGATTGCCCTTCTGCCAGGGTGTATTTACGATGGGAAACACAGCCTCCTGTGTTTGGATACCAGGTGAAGATAATTGTGTGAAGAATTAAATATTGCTTTGGTGACATTGTTAAGCTTTTTCAAAGAAACGTTTCAAAAGAGATATTCCAATGTTTTGTTCTGGTGTGTCCCCATTGATCATATTGTTAAAAATTACAATATCTTCTTTACTAATGTCAGTGTTAAAGCCTAATTTTTCGATGTTTTTAAACCCCATTTGCCAACTTGGAAAAATTCGATTTTTTATGGTGCGATATCCAAGTAACCTGACGTTGTAATGACGATCATCCTCTTTGATTTTGTCATATAGTTTGAGTATGTTTTTATCGCCTTCTATATATTGTATGAATCTATTATCAGAGTGTATTAAGATCCCCGTAACGTTTTCCAGTGGATTGTTTTTTTTGCAAGACGCGAGTATTTTTTTAATTTCTTCGTCTGAGCAGTGGGGAGCTCGTTTACTTGAATAGACTAAGTGATATAGTTTTCCCATGACAGTTTTTTTTGATTTAGTTCAATTATTTATTTACTGACAGGGCAGGAAGCGAGTACTTTACTATTGTAACAGAAATTGGTCTCACCTTAATTCTCCCCATTATTCAGATCTACATTAAAACTGTTTTGGTCATTGTCCAGTACTTGTAAGGTTTCCCAGGTACCGTAGCTATCCTTACGCTGAAGTAAGTAATGTTTAACATCCGATGTCCAGCCGGTGTAAGGATTCCAGAATAGTAAGTTTTGATATTGCCGGGTCTTTTTTTGGAGTAGTATACTTGAGCCTGTGTTACTTTCTTTCGCCCCTATGTCACAGGTGTTGACCACATTTATCTTGTAAATATAATTTTGAGCAGCGACGTCTACCTGCTCGTCAAAATAACTGGTTATGCCTGACGGTACTTCTTCTATAATGTTGAAATTTATGGCATCAGTGGACCTCAGTACTTCGTAATGAGATACCTTATCCGGCCCGATTTCAGGTGCTTTCCATTCCGTATAAACAAACGTGTTTTCTTTTACCGTACTACGAATTATTTCCACTTGCTGTTCGAGGAATACATTCTTTACCGGGGTGGCTTTTGCGGTGTTGCTCGATGAATAATGTGTTGACCCATCCAGGTCAACGGCTTTGACCAGGTAGGTGTAGGTAGAAGGACAAAGATTTTCCCGGTCAGAAAAGGTACGCTGGTTTCCTGGTACACGTGCAATCTCATTCCAATGGCCATTTTCCGGTTTCCTTACGATGACATATTGATTGAAATCATGACCTTCATAGGGAGTCCAGCGTAGCCGGATGTCATTTTCATAAGCGGTGGCCGTCATTTGAATTGACCTGTAATTAGTGAGATCCGCTAAATTGACCGAAGGCTGACAAAAAGTATGTGTTTGAAAACGGTAAGCATAGGCGCTTTCTACCGGGTTTACAGCAGTGTCACTGTAGGTAGTGGAAGCATTGGCATAAAGGGTATCATATACCACAAAGCCGTTACTACCCTCTTTGAATACTACATGAAATTTGAGATGGTTCCAGGAAAAGGGCGCGTAGGACGCTTCAATTCTACTGTTTTCCATTACAGACAGTTGAGATACATCTGGCTCAGGTACGAAAGTAGTATCGTAAACGATGATCTCTCTGTCCAGAGTATAGGTGTCTGAGCAGGTAAACTCATTTACTACGGTAAGTGACAATGGGAACATACCTGGTTCAGTGTATAGGATTTCAGGCTCAAAAGCCGCCGATTGATTGCCGTTTCCGAGGTTCCATGAGTAGGTAGCGTTTTGTAAGTTTTGGGAGGTATTAGTCACTGATACAGTCACTGGCATACAGTTTGTGTAATCGTCAATCCGGAACCCTGCCTCTGGTTTTGGAAAGACGTTCAGGTTTTCATATTTGACCAACTGTTTGCACCCTTGTGTACCGGTAGCCAGTAGCGATACAGTATAGCTACCGGGCTGTTCATAGGTATACGAAGGGTGCGGTTCATTGGAGCTGTTGCCATCGCCAAAAAACCATTCCCATTGCACTGCGGCCACAGACAGATCTTTAAACTGGATTTGCTGCGGATGACATACCGTAGAATCTGATAGGCTAAAACCAGCATCCGGACCTACCGTAGTTACAAAATTATTCATGGACAGCGTATCACGACAACCCAGGTCATTTTCAGCGATCAGCCTTACATCAAATTGACCTACTGAGGTATAGGTGTGAAAAGGAGTGAGGTTGGAAGAGGCTGCGTCATCGCCAAAATCCCATTGGTATTTAGTGGCCCCGACGGAACTGTTTTGAAAATTTACTAATAAAGGCGAGCACGTTATCTCGTTGATATCAGCCGAGAACCCGGCCACCACTTTAGTGACGTGTATATAATCCGGTCTAACGAGAGTGTCATAACATCCGGTTGCTGATTTACTGATCAGGGTTACCGTGTAGTCTCCTATTTTATCGTACACATAATTTGGACTTTGTTCCGTAGAGCCGCCACCATCCCCGAAGTCCCAAAACCATTCTACGGCATCACGTATATCACTGGTGAAGTCTATGGGAAGTGGTTCACAGCCCTGCGTTGTACTGGCTGAAAATGCCACTCTAAAAAAATGTTGTGTTGATTTGGTGACACTTTGTGCACAGCCATTCTCATTTCCAATTTTCAGGGTGATATCATTTTCCGGAAAATCATAATAAGTATGCACAGGGTTCTGCTCCGTAGAACGCATGCCATCACCAAAATCCCAGTCCCAGTTTATGGCACCGGTGCTTTTATCTGTAAAGCTTATGGTGATGGGCAAGCAAAGCTGGTCCTGTGAGTATGCAAAGTCCGCTATTACTTCATCCACCTGTATAAAGTCTTTTATACTCAATGTATCACTGCAGCCATTTTTAGCAGCTACAAGAGTAATAGAGTATGTGCCGCTGGTAAAGACTTTTTGCGGATCAGGTTCTGAAGAGGAGATCCCTTCGCCAAAACTCCAAAAGAACTTTTCTGTATCAGATGATAAATTATCGAAGGAAACGCTTAATAAGTTGCATCCTAAGGTGTCTCCTAACACCTCGAAGTCCGCCACAGGGTCGTTTACCGTGATAGCGTATGGGAGTATAAATGTAGTGCTGCAATCATTGATATCTATGGCATCGACCTTTACTTTATGTCTGCCGGCATTGGTGTATACATGTGTAGGATAGGTATCTGAACTTGAGGTGCCATCGCCAAAATCCCATTCAAAGCCTTTAAACCCTTCAATATTATGTGTGATGTGTACAGGCTCGTCACTACAGACGTTATTCGGGTAGTTGTATTGGAGGTAGGGGTTCCCAATGATGATATTCTTTACAATTTTAGATTCACATCCCAACGTATCAGATGCCGTCAGCGCTACCTGGTATACTCCGGAGGAGGTGTAAGTTACTTTTGCGTTTGTCTCTGTAGAACTTTCACCATTACCAAATTCCCAAAAGGAGGTGTTTAATAATGTGGAAGTATTGTTGAAGGTTAATTCTGTGCCATTACAACCGGACCTTTTTGAATATTCGAAGTCAATTTCCGGCTTCTTAATAACTACTGTATTGTATGCTTTGAGTGTGTCTATGTCGCCATCGGCATAAAAAGAGATAACGTCAATAGGGTAGGAACCTTCTGCAAAAAAAGTGTGATCCGGGTTTTTCAGGGTGGATGTATTTCCATCACCAAAGCTCCATAACCAGCTTATAGCGCCAGGCCTGGGGTTAGCCATCAGGATGCTGGCGGGGGCAGTGCAGAATTTAAGGACCTGTCCATAGTTACTGATAACATCAATGGTACTTTCCCCCTCCATAGGAGTATCCGGATCTTCGGGAAGGGTGCATACAGACCTGGGAGGGGATACAATGTTGATAGTAGACGCCTGACATCCTGCTGCATTCCAGACCTGGAGTGTCACATTCACTTGCGAGGTGCTGGTGTATTTATGGAGTGGGTTGGCCTCCGTTGATGTTGTATAATCACCAAAAGTCCATAGATAATGCGATGCTTCCGGAACCAGGTTTTGAAACCGGATAGAAAAATTTGGACATTGTTCGGTAGTGTCAACTACCGTAGCCTGAAACGCTGCATGCAGGTCATTGACAATGATCTGATTATAATCAGGGATAGTAGTACGGCACCCGTTTCTGTTATTTGTGGTTAACGACACATTATAGATACCAGGTTCGTTGTAGATATGTATCGGATCAGTTTCGGAGGAAGTATTGCCATCACCAAAATCCCAATGCCAGGAATCACGCCCCATACCCCCTTTAAAAAATACATTGACGGATTTACAGGTCTGGATAGGAGGTGGGGCAGTATACCGGATAACAGTATCTAATACGATTATTGGATCAGGTAGCGCCAGAGTGGTGGGACACCCATATTCATTAATAAAACTGACTTGTATATTGTATCTCCCCGGATTTGAAAAGTAAGCCTTAGGAGCGAGCTCGGTTGATATATTCCCATTTCCAAAATCCCAGCTCACATCGGTTACATTTGAGGTATTGAGCGCTAAAGAAGTGACCAACGGAACACACCCGGAATGGGCTGAGGCGGATATGTTAATGTCCGTATCATGAATGATAATGGTACTGTCATATGCTATGATATTTTCACATCCTGAAGTATGTATGGTTTTTGCTGAAAACGAATAAACCCCGGGCCGTGTGAATTTGTAATTGGCCGAGGCTCCCTGAAAACTCAATCCATCGATCTCCCAGGAAAAAAGAGCCCCATCGGCAGTTGTATTATTAAATGTTATCGTGTGAGGCGCACACCCTTCCAGGGTGGATGTTTGAATATCAGGTGTTAAAGCACTGGCCACCCGTATGGCTTCTGTGAATTCTTGTACTGAAGAACATCCCCTGGTATCCGTAGTGACAGCACTGAAGCTATAGGTGCCTGATGTTCGGAAGCTTCGTGTCAAAGGATTTTCAGTGGAAGTGAATCCATCATTAAATGTCCAGGTAATACTGGTGAGTTCGGATGATTCGTCAAGGAAAGTGACCTCATTACCCGCACATATTATAGAGTCCGAATAGGTGATAATCCCACCGGCTGCGTTGAATATCTCTATGTAGTCAGATTTTACTATTGTAGCCTGGCAGCCGTCACTATTTTCTACAGATAAACTTACCGTGTAAATACCTGGCGATGCGTAAGTGTGTTGTACTGTTGTGCCGTAGGTTGTGTTGCCGTCACCAAAATCCCAGAGCTGCGAAGTATGCGCTCCCTCAGAATTGAACATGATAACCGGGGCATTTTCACAGCTAGATGTAATGTCAGCCTCGAAACCTAATCCTGCTATATCATTTATAGTTACGGCATTACTTAATACTTTTACACCTGAACATCCGAAGGCGCTGGTAGCTATTAATGTGATGCTATAGCTTCCTGCTTTTTCATAGCGATGTGTAGGATTTTCTTCTGAAGAGGTAGTGCCGTCACCAAAATCCCACCGGTAATTATCGGCATCTAAAGAATTGTTATGGAATGTAACGATATCGTTATTACAAACTATATTGGAAGATAAGGTGAAATCAGCAGTAGGTTTGTTAACTACAGTAATGGGATGCTCTATTCTGTAAGTTTCAGTTTGATTATTCGTATTAGTGACCGTTAAAGTCACTTCATATTCTCCGGCGACATCATAGAGTACATTAGGCGCTGCTATATTAGAGGAACTTCCGTTGCCAAAGTCCCACGAGTAGCTTTGAACTTCAGGGGAAGAAAACTGAAAAGATACGGTCAAAGGTAAGCACCCACCTGCCGTACTGGCTTCTATAGTATTGGATTGTGCGAAAACAGAGCAGCAAAAGCCGGATAGTAATAGAGCAAAGAAATTTTTCACGATGACGATGGGTTAGAAAGACTGATCTAGTTGAGTACGGTGACATTGCCGGTCTTATATATTTTTCCAAATTCACTTCCCCGGGCCTGCACTTCGTAAGTGTAAGTTCCGAAAGGTACGGGAGCGCCTTTGTACAGACCATCCCATTTGTGAGCGAGTTGTTGTGAGGAAAAAAGGATCTCACCCCAACGGTTGTAGACTGTAAGCTTGTAGTTATCAATACCTTCACCTACTGCGCCGAATGTGTCATTCAGGCCGTCACCATTTGGAGAAAAAGCCGTAGGCAGGTAAATCTTTAGTGGCAGATACAGGTTAATATCATTGGAAATACTTTGAACAGTACTGTCGGCATCACTTACAGCCACTATACGATAAATGATCGGTGTTGCATCTTGCGCCAGTGTTGTGAAGCTATGCAATCCTGATAAGAGGGTCAGAAGTATTGGAATAATGGTTTTCATGGTGTGATTTTCAAAAAGTGGCATTAGAAAAGTAACTTTTGGAAAGAGGGGCATTTACCTTTATAGGTGTTTTTAACCTTTTGCTTTTTTACCAGTGTAAAAGAATAGGCAAATGTTATTTCATGGGCGGTATTCAGTGTATTTGTGCTGTCGGATAGAGGTTTGTCAATACTATATCCCAGTTTGACACTATTCAGATTCATTCCCAGCGAAAAGACCAGTGCGTCATCCCACCTGTACCAGGTACCCACTGTCCATATATCAGCCCCATAGTACATGCCCAGGTTCAAATGCTCAAATTGGCCGATACGTTCGTAAATAAAATTAGGTGAAAGTTTGTGACCTTCTTTTCTATGGTGTTTGAGGTTTATAATTCCACCGGCATGCAAGGTGTATTTTGCACTTAACCGTTGATCGGATTCCGTGAAGAAATCTTCTTTAGGCCGGTTGATGTGACTAATGGAATAACCTCCAAAAAAATGTTCTGAGGTATAAAGCAGCCCGACTGATATGTCACCGTTAGACACACTATTACGACCGAAGGCTTCGTTTGTCGAATTGGTCAGGCCCATACGTTCGTCGAATTGGTCCTCAAAAGTAAGTCGACCCCAATCCAGTGTCTTTTGATAGATACCCATTTTAAGGCCTAGACCCAGTTCATTATTTTTACCCAGTTTTATCCTGTGAGCGAGTGAAATGTTATAGGATGTGGTGTTCATCAATCCACCGAATTGGCTATCGCGTAGTACCTGTGCTCCCCAGCCTGAACTGGTGCCCAAGGTTCCGTCCATAGATACAGAAGATGTCGTAAAAAGATTGGAATCAGCACCTAACTGTCGGTGAGCTACAATAAACCTGTCCTTTTTCGCAATACCTGCCAGGGCGGGATTCAGGAAGACCGGGTTAGCATAAAATTGTGAAAACCTGGGTTCTTGTGCATGGCTATTCGGAACTGACAATATAAAGAGTAACAGAACGGTATAAATTGGTTTTTTCATCAGCGCATAATTTTCTTCTCTTCCAATAACTTAAAGTTGAAAATTCAATGGGTCTTCTTTCTCAGGAAAAGGCTGAAATACAGGCTAAGGAAATCCTCTTATAAAATGGTGTTAAACATCCTTAAATGCTTGTTTTTTTGATTATCAAAGGTTTAGGTGATTGGAAATCGTGATTGTTTCCCAGGGAATACAAGTTACCCTTGTAAGGGAATACACTTAGGTTTTTAATGTACGGACAGAGGGGTAAAGGGTTTCCAGGACCTGCAGGTAAGCCGATATGCCTAAATTGTAAGATTACCTTCCTGCGGTAGCTTATTTGGGAGTTTAATGTTGTATTGTGTCCCTATGCCCGGAGAGGAATAAATATTGATACTCCCTTGAATGTATTCTATGCCGTCATTGAACAAATGGTATCCCATATCAAAACCTTGAGAGCTTTTCACAACACGTTCGAACAAAGCATAAATGCAGTTCTTTACAGCTTTTGAAGCGCCTTCTCCATTATCTGTAATTTGTATACCGACTTCTTTTGATGTTGCAGTTACTTCAATTGAAACTAACTGCTCTTCTTTATCAGAGTTCAATGTGTTGATAACGTTTTTCAAAATAAAGTTCAATAGGATCAGAAGTCTGAAACGATCTGAGAAAAAGACAGAGGGTTGGTTTATTTGTATGTCCCAGTCTATGTCTACAGTTTTTCTATATCTCATCGCCGCGTGAAGCGCAGTATGTATTAAGTTATAGAAGTCTATGCGATGTGTATTCCAATGGGTTGTTTTTGCAGATAGGTGTTTATTGATTTCATCGGATGTTGGATAGCTGTCGATGAAAGTGCCCGTTACACCTTGCCCCTTCTTTATGTGATTAGTCTTTTCCGTATTGAAAATACTTTCCTTGTATTCTTCTCTCTCCCGCTTCATTTCTTTCATTACTTAATTCTTTCGCATGCTCACCTCTGAAGGTTCTATATATCCTACAGACTTTTCCTGTTTGATGATTTCTGTTATGGCTCTACAACAGCCAGGAAATCTTTTATGAAGAAAGAAAAAAAATAAATGTAACTTATAGGGGAAATACTGATTTACCTGTGCAGGTTTTACCCCTGTATAGTAGTGCGTGAACAAAGAATAGTAATGCATTGAGATGAATTACACGATTTATAATCTATTCTCATTTCAGGGAATGCCAAATGTACTAAGGGTTTGTTCTGATTTTTAGAAAGGTCCATGCCGGTTCTCATACTCATTATCGAACTATGCGTGATGGAGGTTCAAATTTCAATGAATTTGTTTTTGATCGCATACTTTACCAATTCAGCAGTATTGCGGAGTCCTAACTTGGACAAAATATTTGTTTTATGTGTCTCTACAGTTTTAACACTGATGAATAAGTCATCTGCCACTTCCTGGTTTGATTTGCCCAGTGCCACGTGTTCTAATACTTCTTTTTCGCGATGGGTAAGGTCACTTTTGCCTGTCGTCTTAGATCCTTTGCCGGACTGTTGTTTGTAAAATGATTCCAGAATAATATTAGTAATACTTTGTGAAAAGAATTTTTCCCCTGTTTTTACTGTGTTAATGGCTTGAAGTAGCATGTTTTTATTTGCGTTTTTTGGTAGATACCCATCGACACCCGCCTTAACAGCCGTAGTCACAAATTCTTCATTTACTTCACTCGATAGGAGTATGATCTTGACGGTGTCATTTTGTTCTTTGATCCATCTTGTCGCTTCAATACCATTCATCCCCTGCATCATAATATCCATTAATATAATGTCAGGTTTTAGCTCACCTGCCAGGTTAATGGCTTCTTCACCACTGGAAGCCTTGGCTATGATTTTGACATATTCTATGTTTTGTAACATAGAAGCAACTCCTTCCAGCAGGAGCTGGTGGTCATCGACAAGAATTAATCTGAGGTTGTTCATGGTCTTTGTAGATTGTTGTATAAACTGTTTTTACCAGTTGGTTAGAGGAGGAGGGTTTTTTTAAAAAGTGATCAACACTGACCTGTTTGGCTTTATTAATACTTTCTTTATCTGTATTACCGGATAATAGTATGATAGGAATATTTTTATCAGCCTTCAGCGCATTAATATCCTCCACAGGATCATTACCTGATCGATAAGACAGCATGAAATCAGTAATAATGAGATCAGGTGATTTGTTATGTAATTGTTTAATGCCTTGTAATAAATTACAAGCGATGAACACCTCATACCCTTCCATCACGAGAATGTCTTCCAGTTCTTCAAGCAAACCAGGTTTATCATCAATTACTAATATTTTCTTTTTCATAATCTACAGGTAGGGTTACAATAAAAGTGGTTCCTTTCTTTACCACGCTTTCTACAGTGATTGTTCCGTCTAGTATTTCCACCGCCTTTTTTACAATAGATAAGCCTAATCCGGTACCGTAAATACCACTTACTCTGTCACTGCGATGGAATGCTTCAAATATTTTTTCTCTTTCCTCTTTTTCTATTCCCAATCCCCAGTCCTTCACCAATACACGAAGCGCACCTTTTTTACATGTGACTTCCAGTCGAACTCTGTCACCTTTTGGGCTAAACTTTATGGCATTATTCAATAAGTTGATCAGAATATTTCTCATGAGTTTTTCATCACAAAAAATAGTGTCTGTATCGCTAATTATTACGTCCTCGACGGTATGTGTATAACCAGTCTGATAAGATACTTCTTCTATTATTTTATGACAAAATTCAGAAACCGATAGTAACGATCTGTTTACTTTGATCATGCCTGCCTGACTTTTGCCCATTACAAGCACGTCATCCAGCAAGTGTGTCATGTGGCGGATCTGCTCGTCTACTTTATTTAGCTTAACGTGTACAGCATCCCACCCTTTTTTCTCTCCGTAATTTTTTATGAAGTCAGAAGCAAATTGTATGGTAGTTAGAGGTGTTCTAAATTCGTGGGAAGCCATGGAAACAAATTTTGATTTCAGCGAAACCAGTTCTTTTTCTTTTTTCAATGCTTCCTGAAGCTCGATGGTACGTTCTTCCACTTTTGATTCCAGTTTGTCCCGGTAATCAATCAGTTCAGTAATGTCTTGTCCGACGCCTAACATTCCCACTATTCTGTTCTCATAGTCTCTTCTGGGAGTGCCGTTGAATAGCATGGTTACTGTCTGACCTCCTCTGGTTACCATTGGGAGTTCATAGTTTGTGGCATTTTTACCACGTAATATCTTCTTGAACAGTGATTTTACAATTTCCCGATGTCCATCGGCAATGAACTCCTGTAACAGGCTTTTTCCAAGGACCTCCTCTTTAGAAAATCCGGTTACTTTGGTGGCATAGTTGTTCCATTCGGTGATCTTTCCGTACCAGTTAATACCAAAAATAGGGGCATTGGCCGTTTCTATCAGGCTTACAAGTTCAGCAGCCACCTTTTGAGCTTTTTCTTCACTCTGATATACCTGGGTGATGTCGTTGATAGAAAGTACTACCCCCTTTTTGGAAGCAGAAAGTTTATAGGGTACTGTGGTCACTGATGCCCAACGTATCTGGTCATTCTTTTTTAAACCGATTACTTTGTTATGTTGACCTAAACCAGTTATGGCTGTGATGGTTGAAGGAAAGTGTTTAATGTCAAAAGGTTTATGGTCTTTTTGTAGGAGCTGAAAATTTGTTTCTAATACATTCGATATACCGATGTAATCCCGATTAGGAATATCCAACATTTTTTGAGCACTTTTATTATATGTGATGATAATACCATCATAATTGATCAAAACAATGCCTTCTGAAAGGCTCTCTAACACTCCCTCATACCGGGCTTGATTTTCTTCTAACAGCTGACTGGATAAAGTTTGTTCAGTAACATCACGTGTGGTGCTTACTATTTTGATAAGGCAGTTTTTTTCATAAACTGGCTCCGCAAGCGTCTCCAAATAAATGTAAATACCATCTTTACGCCTCCTTCGATAATTGAAGCGTTGTACATTACGTACTTTACCACTTTCTATAGCGCCGAATATTCTGGTGGTTAAATGGTTCTTGTCCTCCGGATGAATTCCATAGAAAGCACCGGCCTTGATCAATTCATTTGGTGTATACCCCAGTATTTTTGTAACGGATGGGCTTATCCACTGATAATCTCCGTTTGTATCATGAAGACATACCAGGTCTTGTACATGATTGGCTAATAGCTGGTAGTTATCTTGATTGTTCTGTAATTGATTTTGGATGATGCCTTTATCCATACGATGTTCATGATTCTTGATAACACGATGTACAACCGGTATCAGCCTGGCTACATTGCTTTGGTGGGTATGATCATCAGTGCCAGATGATACGGTATTAACGGTGGTTCCCTCCACATGAGAGCGAGACACCACTATGAGGGGTAGAGATGGATTGATTTCACTAACCAAAGACAATGCCTTGGAAGTGTCAAAAGAGGGGAGGTGATCGTTGCTAATGATGAGGTCCCAGCTATGTTCTGATAAAGCTTTATTGAAGTTGTTTTGCGTTTCTACCCGACGTGAGATAATGTCGAAACCTTCATCCCTTATTTTGTCAACCAGCAAGTTGTAGTCTTGCTCTGAATTATCAACTACCAGTACCTGTAGCACTTTCAGCTGTTTTTGTTGAATTATGTTTACCGCTAAGGACGCGTTCATTTGATGTGATATTAAAATTGTTTCATGTACTTGCTTTAGTTTCTATTTACCCTTCTACCAACATCACTGATTCCTTTAGATTGGGCATGAATACCTTGAACATTGTACCCCTGGTATAATGCCTGTCTATCTGAATACTCCCATTAAGTTTGTCAAGAGCATTTTTTACGATGTATAAACCCAAGCCAGAACCATCTGACTCGGTGTTACCACGAAAGAACATTTCGAATACCTTAGACCTAAGGTTGCTGGGAATACCCTGGCCCGTATCTGATATTTTAAATAAGACCCCTCCTTTACTTCTGATCGCTATGATCTTTATCTTGTTTCTTTTGGATTTTTTCCTGTACCGGATAGCGTTTTCAATAAGGTTTTGCCATATGCTTTTTACCAGGGACAGGTCACTGACCAGCTTTAGATCATCATCCATGACGAGTTCACTATCTATTTCATTGAACCCTTCTGCAAATTCAAAACTTTCCATGATATCTTCAATGGTTGAACGTACCGCTATACCCTCTATATTTAGTTCACCAAGTTTGATATTTGTGACGTTGAGTAATTCAACTAATGTGTCATTTAACCTATGAATGCTACCATACATTTTGTCTATCAAATCCCGTTTCTCGAACTCAGGGTCTTTTGAGGCAACATTCAGCAACCCTGTCACAGATGCTACAGGACCTTTTAAATCATGAGAAATGCGATAGAGTAACGTTTCCAACTCCTGATTAAGACTTACGAGTTTATCTTGATTGTTCCTCTGTTCAGTGACTTTTCGTACCAGAATGGATACGCCCTGAGTGGAAGGGTAAATATCTCCTTCGAAAAAGTCTTTTTTACGTACCCCCCTGGCAAAGGAAATGGGTAGCACCTCATGGTTTGCAATAGATTTTTGGATAAGATTGACCATCCGTCCATTTTTCCATTCAGGGAAAACATGATAAAGGTGCTTACGAATTACATTTTCTTGACCAAATTCTTGGTGGGCAGCATCATTCCAATAGGTGAAACTCATGTTAAAATCTATTGCGAAGAAAATATTCTGGATACTTTCCGCCAGAAATTGATACCTTAATTCCGATAAGACAAGAAGCTTGCGGTCCCGCCTTTGTTTAACTTTGAATCTGGCGGCTTTTATTTCGCGCTCGATGGCCGGTAACAAGCGTCGCAAATTGCTTTTAAGTACGTAATCGTTAGCCCCCGATCGCATGGCATCTACGGCAGCGGCTTCTCCGGTATCGTTAGACAAGACGATGAATGGAATTAAATGATCCACCTTTCGGGTTATTCGAAGTGCTTCATCACAGGATAAGCCATCGATGTTGTCGTCGCAAATGATCAGGTCCAGGCTGTTTTTTTGAAGTGCCTCCACCAATTCCTTGTGTGATCTGGCACGTTTTAAGTCAAAGGTTTGAGAAGATGATGACAGTTCATTCGTTATTCTTTCAAAATCATTTTCATCTTTTTCTAAGAATAGAATGGTCAAAATTTCACGCCTTAAAGGGTCACACATGAGTGAAAGTTTTTATTGTGGTTAAACTGGAAGGGGTGGCGTTGGCAATCAAGTCACTTGTATTGATATAAAATCAAGAGATTTCAGGACAAGTAATTGATAACTACTTTTTTGTCATTCGCCATGCTACACGACGCATTCGGTCATGAGGGTGGGGTAAAGAATATCTGTGAATATCTGTTAGTTCCGGCATTATCCACATTATTAATATTCCTTTAATATATTGGTGAATAATTTTTTTCATTTTAATAAAGGTTTTTCATAGTGATAATTTCTTAAACAGAAGTTAGCTCGTTTGCTAAGTTTTTATGAGATCATAATTCCTATCTGTAAAGCAAGTTTTGTCTTATAGAATTACATAAATCATACAAATAGTAATATTTAAGGTATTGATTTGTTTTATTATTCTTTTTTTTAAGATGTAATGAATCAATGCTTTTTAGTGTGTTTTTTTATTAAAGCACTTCTTTTTTTAATATAAATTATTGATTATCAAATAATTATAAAAAATACGAGTTGTATTATTTAGATTAAATCCAAATAATAGCATGTGATTAAATAGTTATATTTTGTAGTTCAATAGGACTATTCACTAGGGGTATACCCTTAGTTTTGACGAAAATAAGTTCTTAGTGCCTGATAATTAGGTAGTTCGAATCTTTTGACTCTTAATGGTTTGGAAACTGTGGATAAAGTAATACTTTAGGTTCTTACATTACGGATTAGAATTTTAGCAATTTGAAAAAGGAGTAAAATATTCTTATTTTTCTGATCTATTTTTTTAACTATATATAAAGTGAGGCGTTCACTTATTTTTATATTACTTTTTGAAGTGCCTTGTACGCTCTTGTCACAGGTGGATTCTGCCAGGATATCCCAGGAGTACATGGAGCAAGCCGATCAGATCTATCGTCAGCAAAAGGAAGCGATCGAGATAGCTAAAGAACTCTACATTCAGGCGGCAAATGCTGATGTTACCAATTTGAAGGCTAATTGGATGGCAGGTAAACTTTACCTGGAAACTATCAATAAAGATGCTGCGGTTACTTACCTGTTACGTGTAAAGGAACAAAAGCCTAATTATCGGTTTGATCTGGATTACTACATCGGACGTGCCTACCACTACGGATTGGATTTTGATAAGGCATTAAGTTACTATGAACGTTATAAGAAGAAGGTGATGAGCGCGCGCAGTTACCGCGGTAAAGACAGGGTGCCCCCGACTAGAGTGAGTCGTCGCATTATGGAATGTAACAACGGCAAAGAGATCATAACACGTCCGGCACAATATTCTATGCAAGCTCTGGGGGAAAATATTAATTCTGTCTGGCCTGACTATGCGCCGGTGTTAAATAAGGATGAAAATGTCATGATCTTTACTTCGCGACGTCAGGAAGACAATACTTCGCCTAACGTAGATAGAGATAACTTCTATTTTGAAGATGTCTTTATATCCCACAAAGTAAATGGTGAATGGCAAAAGGCTAAAAACATTGGCCCTCCTATAAATACAGCGTATCACGATTCAAATATTGCCTTATCTGCAGATGGTAAACGTTTGTACTTATATAAAGATGAAAATAACGGGGATATTTATTATTCGGATTTTGATGGAGAGAAGTGGTCTAAGCCCAAATATCTCACTAACAAGATCAATTCTTCGGTTTATAGTGAAAACTCATTAACAGAGACATTAAACAGTGATGTGGTTTTTTATACCAGCAATCGACCAGGAGGAGAAGGGGGCAGCGATATTTATATGTGCATTAAGGATAACAAAGGGAAATGGTATAAGTCAAAGAGCCTGGGGCCAGTGATCAATACCAAGTATGATGAGGATAGCCCTTTTCTGGCTTATGATGGTAAAACGCTATACTTCAGCAGTTCAGGACATAAAGGATATGGAGGTTTTGATATCTTCAAGTCGGTTTATGATAGTACCACACAAAGTTGGTCGGAACCTGAAAACCTGGGATATCCTGTTAATACTCCTGATAATGAGATTTATTTCCATGCCTCTAAAGATCAACGTACAGGTTACTTTGCTTCTGTACGTGAAGGAGGTGTGGGGTTTACCGATATTTTTATGGTAAAATACCATGGCAGCGGAAATGTACCGGCAGAATTAATAGCTGCCAATAACCAACGTGTCAATACGCAAAGCGATGATCCGCAGCAGCCACCAAAAGCACAAGCAGGTAAACAGAGTGAAGCAACTCAAACAACATTTGAGGATTATGAACTTAAGATCATGGATCATGTCCATAAAATATTCTTTAACACAGACCAAAGTTCCATTAAAGACGAACATCAGGCGGAGTTGGACAGTATTATCCAACTGTTGAATAAATATGATGTCTTACACATCGACATAGCCGGCTACGCCAGTAAAGATGGTAATCCCCGCTATAACCTTCAATTATCTCAAAAAAGAGCTTTGATCGTATTGGATTATCTCATCGGTCATGGATTAAATGAAGACAGGGTGGTAGCGCGCGGTTATGGTTCTATCACTGATGAAGAGGGAGATCCCGAAGGCCATCGTCGTGCTGATGTGAAGATTGTGGGAAGAACGGAAGAAAACTGAACCGTTTAAAGGTTTGGGAGGCTTAGATGGAAAATTTCATGTACCGTTTAGTTTATTGGATTTAATATCAAAGGTTGAGTAGCAGATGAGGGGGCATGGCAAAATAAGCATGTTGTAACAAGCTAGGGTCTCCCTTATCAACTATATAAGCTTGTGCACCCGTGACGGTATGTATTTTGGTTTGACGGAACAATACGACATCATGGTATTCAAATGGATAAATTAGAAATATGCTGCTACTAGATGAAACTATTTATTAGTCTGCTTATTAATAATAATTATTATACATTCCGATTTACTTTTTTTTGCAAGCTAAGCAGAAATTCTCCCTTTGTTTTGAGGCTATCTTATGTGTTTTGTTCTAAGTTTTGAAGAAAAAAATATAATTATTTAATTATTATGCATTGATATATTTGTTTATAATCTTATTAAATAAGATTATAAAATCATTAAAAATGACCAACCTTGGTCATTTTATAAAAACGGTTTCTTCCTGATCTTGCGTTGTTAGGTGTCTATAAAGTTAGTGTGATCCAGAAAAGCGAATACGCTGTTTTTCACGCAGTAGGCGTAGGATCTTATTCTACCTGGCACTTTCAAACAGACTAGTTTTTACCGAATTAAAACCATTTACCCCATGTCCAAACCGCGTACTACTGTATTTGAAAATGAAGCTTATATTGGAAAAACGTTGTTAAAAAAAAATAATGTTCCCCGCACACATGTAAAAACAATGGCTGAAACCGGTTTATTTGATAAGGTGGTGTCATTGTTGAGAAGTACCGATATAGACAGAGACTCTTTAGGTGCTGGAACAGATAAAAGATCGGTGTTTAATGCCCTGAAAAGGATGAAAGATGTGCATTGTAAAATCGTTTTTATTGTAAATCACTATGGTCAATTACTGGAAGCCGTAAAAACATCATCGCCCGGGGAGCGTCTTATAAAGCAGATAAAAAAAGATACGCTTGTTGAGGATGTTTTACAAGCTGAAAGGTTCATTCTAAATACTCTTCAGTTGCACGGACCTGACTTCAGCGAGCAAAAGCGTCCCGTAAGTGTTGATAAACTACTCATAAAAACGTCCGGTATTTGCCATATGGTGAAAAAGAAGGACATTATTCGTTGTGAAGCCGACGTCAACTACACCAGGATACACCTGAAAAGTGCCAAACCAATTACATCAGCGCGTACCTTAAAACAATATGAAAATGTATTGAACGACCTGCCTTTCCTGAGGGTGCATCAATCTCACCTTATTAACATTGACTACTTGCTACGCTATGAAAAAAGATACGGGGGGACATTGATATTGGAAGGAGAAAAAGAGCTTCCAGTCTCAAAAAAATACAAGGATACTTTGCTTGATACACTTGGTTTGTTTGATGCTATCGGCACAAATAATAAATAAAAAGTTTTCATTGATAAACTAGCCTGACCAGGTAAAAAACCTGCCATTTATCTTTTTTAGCCTTTTATAGTTTTACTGCATCAAGAAAGGTTTTCGTCTTTATCAGAAGGGCTAAATAGCACCGTACACGTATGTTAAAATCTCGACAAAATATATTTCAAATTTCTTTCAATAGTATGGTCACAATAGCCCTGGCAGGCTTACTTTACCTCCAGTGGAATGACGCTAAACTGGCGTATGTCGATTCTGCGCAGCTATTGAGTAAGTACCAGGGCATGATTGATGCCAGGAATTCATTCCAGGAAAAGTCTGCCTTGTGGCAATCTAATGTAGATACACTCGAAGCAGAATTGTGGTCAGAACAACAAAAGTTTGAACAGGAGGAAGAGCAAATGACAGTAAAAGAGCGCAAGCTTTCACAAAAACTTCTCCTTACCAAACGACAACAATTATCAGATTACCTGAAAGCCATCCAGGAAAAGGTGAAACAGGAAGATAGCAAAATGACTACGCAAGTGGTTGAGCAAGTGAATACGTACTTGAAAGACTATGGTCAAAAGAAAGGATACAGGATCATTATTGCAGCCACTGAATTCGGAAACCTGGCGTATGCCGAAGAAGGGCTGGATATTACGGAAGAAGTGTTGAAAGGATTGAATAAAATATATGCCGGCCTATAAAACTTACCGTACTCATCCAGCTTTTTTGGCTCTTTTTTGGCTGGTAATGGCATGCACCACTCCTGCTTACCTTGATAAAGAAGCCCTGCAAAACTATGTTCAGGATGTTGATCATGGCGTATCGATAACCAAGGAATGGAATGACGTAAAAATAAGCGTAATTAATCGTCCTACAGGTCTTCTCCTGGCGCAGGAACTTGACGCTGGTAAAGAAATTTCGTACGAGTCCCTTCAAAAACTTCAAGAGAAATATGGACATCATTACTACTTTGTGATTGGTTTTTCCAGGGGTAATAAAGAGCTGCTCTACAATACCGGTGCAAGCTATGATGCTTTTAGCCAACAACTTCAAACCCTGGCTTTCAGGATGCCGGATTATCTAACTATGACGACCTCAACTGCTGATACAATACCTGTTGCTGACTTCGCTTTTCCCAGAACCTACGGCATGGGTGGATCTACGCAGTTAATGGTAGTTTTTGATAAAAATAAGGCAAAAGGGAAAAAATGGGTCCAGGTTAATCTTAATGAATTTGGGTTTGGGTTAGGAAATCAGCGATTTCGGTTTAATGTGAAAGACCTGGAGAAAGTACCTGAACTGAAAATAGAAAATAGTTAAATCAGGTAGTATAGAAAGCGTTTCGATACATGTTTAGAAATAGAAAAATAACCCGAGGCGTTGCCCTCTTTTTGTTACTGACGTTTGTGCAGGACATTGTGTTACCTACCGTTAGCTGGGCGCTGACCTCAGGGCCTACAGCGCCTGAGGCTACTAGTTTTGAGCCGGTGGATACTACGGATATGGTCAATTTAATGACCGGAGATCTTGTTTATAACATACCACTTCTGGCGGTTCCGGGACCAGGAGGGGGGTACCCACTTTCGCTGTCTTATCATGCCGGCATTCAGCCGGAAGAGGAAGCCTCTTGGGTTGGTTTAGGATGGACACTTAATCCGGGAGCAATAACCAGAAGTGTAAGCGGCTTCCCAGATGATGCGATTTCAAAAGAGACAAACAGGTTTTTTTGGGAAGGTGGTGAGAGAACAACTGCCTCTATCGGGGTTTCTGTAGGCATAAAAGGCATCGCCTCTGTTAACTATGGATTGTCCATTTCTAATGACACATATCAAGGCGTAGGAATTGGATGGTCGACAGGTTTTGGCTTTGGTCTGGAACCAGCATCCGTATCGGTTTCATCGGTGACGGATGGCTATGGAAATAGTTCTGTAGGTGTAAAACAAAGTATTAACTTGCTGTCTGTTAAAGCGCTGGACCAGTTCGAATTATCTGCGAACCTGAGCAGTTCTAACGGTTCAAAGTTTTCAACATCATTAAAATTCAAAGAAAAGAACTCACTGGTCAGTGCGTCACTTTCATCGTCACAAGGCCTTAAGTTCTCAAGCATAGCTAACAGTTTACCATCTTTTAAAGTGACGAATAGTAAAAGTGGGAACGTATCAAGAACCAAAGGAGGTTTTTCCATACCTATATGGATACCTAAAACTCCTCTCTTTTTTAACATCGGTAGGAAGTACGAGAAGTATTGGATTGACGAATTGGAAAGCGTTACGGTGAACGGCTCACTGTATTACCCTAGGGTGAAAAAAGATGATGCCTATTTTGAAAAAAGGGAGTTTGACACCAACCGCATTCCTGGCATGAGAGCCTATGATGAACCATTGCGATGGCTTTTGCCTATTTCTGCGCTTGGAGGTATAAGTCCTGATTACGATGCCTATCAAGTAAACGCTCAGGGTGTCGGAGGCTCTATTCGGCCTCATATTTATAAACAAAGCCTTGTGTCTCGAAGCACATTCGGGGAGCAGATACATTTAGACCCTCAGAATGCCCCGGTAGCATTCAGGTTTTTAAATGAATTCTCCAATAAACTTATTTATGATGACAGCCAGGATACGTTCGTGGAAACAAATGAAGATGATAAAAAATCAATTAGATACAGCTTTAACGGTGATACGGACACAGGTGATGGTCTGATAGAAGGGTTTGTGGAAAACAATTTGGCCGGATCAAAATCCGTGGTTTGGTTTTCAAACGACGACATAATTAACACTGGTTCGAAGGTGTTGAAATATGGGTTTAAAGAAACTGTCACCACAGGTTTTGAGAGAAAAATTGAATATGGAGAACAGATCGGAGCATTTCAGGTTACCAATGAGTCTGGCGTTACTTACCATTTTTCACTTCCGGCTTACAATAAAGAAGAATACTTTTTTTCAGAGAATAGAGACGATAAGAGGGGAGATACTTTTAATGAGTTAACAAAGAGCGCTTATGCCTATACCTGGTACCTAACTGCAATAACAGGTCCGGACTATGTCGACAGAGGCACCAGTGGAAGGTTTGACGATCGGGATTGGGGATATTGGGTTGAGTTTGAATATGGATTATGGTCAGATCAATACTACTGGCGTAATCCTGGAACCGGGCTTATGAAAGATGATGACAGTAGCTTTGAGAATTTTTCTTCAGGAACAAAAGAGCTCTATTATCTGGACGCTATTCGAACGGCCACACATACCGCTCTTTTTATAAAAGATATAAGAGACGATGCTAAAAGTAGTATTCCAATACTTGGGAACAGGGTCTATACGGAGTGTGAAATATCTAAACATAAACTGACGAATCTTGAAAAGTCGGGAAGGTACAGACCTTTTAAGGTCAGGTCTCAATGTGCATCCATACAAAATCCCTTCACAATACACTCAGGAGAGGTATCATATTATGCTAAACCGACCAGTACGATGCGTTTAAAACAAATTGTGCTGATTAAAAATCAGGATCTTAACAACATAGCTGTACATAAAGATCGTGGAGATGTTTTCAGGCAGTACAGTACTTATCAATGGCAGGTCAGTACTACTGGCAACCAACCTGACTGTTCGCCATGCGATTATTCCGATCTGGTATTTGATCAGCACAAGGAAGACAATGTACTTGATGTACATGATCTCACCCCACCTATTCAGAAAGATATAACAAACAGCGCTATCAATGCTTTCGTTTTCAATACGGATTATTCTTTGGTACCAGGTACACCCAATAGCTTTTCTTATAAAGCTGTCAACAGACCGGTCCCATCCTATCGTCCATCAGATTACACACCGAGGGGAAAGCTTACGTTAAATTCCATTCAGGAAATTGGGTATAATGGATCGAAGTTGATCCCTCCAACTTATTTTAGCTACTCAGCGCCTGAATCGGTTTTACTCGAACAGGTAAATACAGCTGAAGGAGGACCTATCACAGTTTTACTCCATAAAAGCAATTTAAATCAAGATGTAAGAGCGCAATTGGAGCAAGGTGTCATCATAAAATATCGGTATGAAGACAATAGCACCAGGTATGCGCGCATATCAAAAGAGTTTGACAATTATTACCTGTTGGAAAAAGTAGGCTACTTTCCGATTAAAAATGGGAAATTTTATGACTTAACCATTGTGAAAGATAACCTGCCCTATGAAAAAGATATTTCCGATGAATGGGGATTGTATAAGGAAGACCCGACACAATGGTCATTAAAGACCATTAAAAATCCTTTAGGAGGGAACATAAAGATCAATTATGAACCAGATGATTACAGTGAGACCATTTTTGATGGTAGCTATCAATTTCCTGTAGAAAAGTATCTACCAGCAGAAGGGGTGATTAAATTGAAAGAGCATCCCAGGATAGACCTTGAAAACCTGCAGTCATGTAATGACAGTATCTCACTGCTGGCCATAATGAAAAGCCCTTATGTGGCATGGAGAAGGCCTAAAGTTAAACCAAAAATTACCGGCTATAAATTAAAGATCAGGGGTGTAGATCTTGAACAAAAGACCATTCTCGTCGAAAGCAATAGTACGGATCATTCCTTTGTTGCCGGGCATGTAGCCATACGTGAATTCTTATCTCAGGGAGGGGGTATTAGAGTGAAGGATGTATCTGTTGAGTTGGATAACGGTTTCACGAGTACTACACATTTTTCATATGCCCGGAAGAAAAAAGGCAAAGACAACGAATCTATTAGATCATCATCAGGATATACCTTTTACAGGCCTGACTTTAATAAACTTACGTTCGATTTTGCATCGATAGAGGATACACACTTTTCCGAAGACCCTATCATAAGAGAGCCTGCGCCGCTTATCTCACGACATTTTAGAGATAAGTACAAGATCAGTTTTAACTACGGAAAGGTAGAGTTGTTCAGGTTAGCCAAATTTGTGCCGGGACCTGGTGTAATGTACACGCAGGTGGAAGTGAGGGAGAGCAGAACAGACACCAGAGGTCAAGTAAGGACAGTACCAGGGTTTACGAGGTACCAATACAGCTTACCAAGAGAAGATATGGTAAGTATTTCCATAGAAGATAGCGGAAGAATTCATAATGGGCCCGGTACGTTAAAGACTCACACACGTTTGACTGATTTTACCTCAGAGATGGGGCGCCTTCTGAGCGTAGTAAGATTTACCGATGAGCAGGGTAACAATAAGCTTACCGAAACCACCCATCATTATTTTGAATCAGGTTCTTATTATAAATATGAGATATTGGCAGGTAAATATTTCTTCCAATACGATACCTATCGTGATACCTTGGAAAGCAAATTTGGTCATCAGGGTTTTTTTGAAGAGACCTTCAGCTATGCCGAAAGAAAAAATGATCAGATAAATGCCTTGATGTTCAATCATGAAGTTTTTCCTGTCGTAAAAACCGGCAGTACTGTAAGAAACTATAAATCAGGTATTGTTACCGATGAAACTAACATAGCTTTTGATTTTTATTCCGGTAAGCCTACAAAAATAATTACTTCAGATGGCTATGGTAATAAAATCACTTCCGAGTCAACACCTGCCTATCATTTTTATCCGGGAATGGGACTCTCTGTAAACGGAGGGAAAAATATGCTTGTACAATCAGCACAAAATGTCACTTACAAAAGTGTGATGACTGGTTCCGAATCTCATGATGGGTTAGTTTCATCTAGCATACAGACATGGAGTGATCACATTCCATTTGAGGGTATAAGTGAAGATAACTACCATAGAGGTATATGGAGAAAGCATACATCATATTACTGGAATGGAGACGAGCTAATTAATAGCGTTACGGGCTTATATCCCATGACACATTTCAGGGGAAACATGTTTAACTGGAACTCACCTATACCAGTTGATAATCCCCAATGGCAAAAAAACGTTGAGATCACCCTCACCGATGTATATTCAACCGCTCTTGAAACTAAAGACATTAACGGCAACTACAATTCTCTTCGCAAGAATGATCAGGAAATGATACTAGCATATGCCCATAACGCCAGTTATGAGGAGATGGCCTACAGCGGCGTAGAAAGTTTGAAAAGTGAATTGAACCTCAGGGAGGGAGGAGTACATTGGGGTCAGGGTATCCCTGTGGTAGTGGAAAAAGAAGTTTTTGATACTTACATGAAAGGCGATGAACAAGTTACTGAAAAACTGGCTATCAGCAATAGGGCACATTCGGGGAAAAGATGTCTGAAACTAACTAATGGTACAGCATTTCTTGATACGTTAAGAGTTGGACCAACAGTAGATCTCAATAAGCCCTATCGAGCGAGTGTATGGATATACTACCCTGGAGATGCGGAGCTGGCCGATAATATGAAAAAGGTCAAACTTTATTACAAGACCAATTCAGATGAGACGGGTCACAGCGTGCATGCCACACCCCAAAAAAATAAATCTGGAAGTTGGTACCAGCTTAATCTAAACATTTACCCTGATGGTGCTAATGAACTTTATGTTGGTGTTGAAAATAACGCTAATGTACGGAGTGTTTTCCTGGATGATTTCAGGCTGCATCCAATGAATGCTTCTATGGCTTGCTTCAACTATGATGAAAAAACAGATCGGGTGACTGATATCCTGGATGAAAAAAACTTTTACACACATTATGAATACGATGGGATGGGCAGACTGATCAGGACCAGTCAGGAAGCCTTTAACTTCGACTTTGGCAAAGGAAAAGAAGGATTCAAAGATGACCAGGTGCTCGAAGCTATTATATACAATTTTAAAACAAGCCAAATTGGGAACTGATGAATATCGCCAATAAAAAGATAATAGGGAGTGCTTTAGCATTATTTGTGGTAATGTTCAATTTAAGCGCTCAGGACTATGACTATGCAGTTGATTTTGCAGACTGTTTTGATGAGAACAACCGATCCGTAGGCCCTATTATGGTAGGTTATCCTTTAGATACAACTAAAAACCTCAGAGTTTGGATAGAAGGAGGTAGTAGAACCGGGGCAACATTAACTACCAATGGTTACAATGGCTACGTACAAAGTTTTACCCTTACATGGAATCGTAATAGTGATGAAACATTCGCAAGAGTGTATGTAAGACCGCCGTACGATATGATTCCTGATCTGTCAAGAACATTTCTTTTTTTTCGTAGCCCTCCCAAAGCGGATCATCCCGGTGGGCTATCTGTGGAAAACACCTCGCCCATAGTGCTGAACAGCGGACAACAGGACATTACCGTAAATGTGGATTGGAATGCGTCCAGGTTCAGTAATAGCGATCGCGTAAACCTTATAAAAATATATGTAAACGGCTTGTATAAATCGCAAGTAACAAACCCTGGGAGCACGGTGCCTGTAAAACTTGGTCCTGGTCGGCATACGATTGCTCTGGATTTTATCCAGGATTGGGGGGATGGTTTGAAATGTGGGTTGAGTAACAACAGGCCTACATTATCTCTGGAAGTAAAGCCGGCATGTGAAGATGATGATTTTAGATTGACATTAGCTGAAATCGATGGCACTCAACTGATAGAGGAAGAAGGTGGTTTTTTACTTGATAGTGGTGTCTTCTACACCATTGTTCCTATAAACTTAAATAATGATGGTGATATTACCGATTTTACAGATTATACCATTAATCCACCGGGAGGGCCGGAAGTGACATATGATGATACCCGTCAGACGATCCGGATCAATAAAAGTATTGGCAGTTATTTGCTTAGCGCTTCCGGCTACTGTCCAACCATAAGTGCCAAACTGTTTTTAGGAGGATCAGATAAGACCTATGCCAAGCAGTGTGATTTTATTCTACCCGAGGGGCTGCCAGATTATGATCCAACTAATGATGGCTTTAAACATTTTGCAGCAACCATTCAAAGTCAAACGCAGATTGTTGTAAAACCAGGCTTAAAGTTGAGCCAGGGTGCTGAATTATTTTTAGAAGTAGCTCCTCCTCAAAACCTTGGCCCAGGTAGAGACAGGAACTTTATAGAAACACTGTCATTTGATGAATTCAATCAAAAAATGGCCCATGAACGCCAATATTTTGATGATATGGGGAGGCCCACACAAACTCAGACTGTTGACATTAACAACGAAGTGATTTTTGCCGAAGAAGTGCTTTACGATGAATATGGCAGGCCTGTAATAGAAACCCTGGAAGCGCCTGTAAAGGTTCTAAGCGAGATCGAAGTGATTACGGATGAGTGCAAAGATGATAATGGCGAGAACGGCGTGGTAAAATATGTGGATTTTAGCTATGAAGAAGGCTTTGTGAAAGATCAAAATGGTCAAACCTATGACTACACCAATTTTTCATTAGATAAAATGGAAAACCCTGATGCTGTTGGTAAGCAAGAATATACCCTCGGCTGGTACTATAGTGATAAAAATGGCACTTCAAGTGTGGCTGAGCTAAATGAAACGAACGTGCCGCAAACACAATTTCCTTATTTCAGAACATTGTTTCATGATGATGGCACCGAAGAAGTAAAAGGTGTCACTAAACCGGGGGATGAGCACCGTGCGGGTAGTGGACACATAAGCTTCACGGATCGTGGTGAGGTAGAAGCTGAAGATCCTTTGCTAATAAAGTATTTTGAAATGAGGGAAGAGGCAGGGTTGCCTACCCCCGCAAGTTTGGAGGGAAATTTTTACTACGTAGAAAATACCGATATAAACGGCAGCATTCCTGCCCCTGGTGAAACTACCAAGCGTCGATCAAAAGTGATCTATGACCAGGCAGAAAACCCTTTGATAGAAGTTCTGTTCGATGACCTGGATAAGGTAGTTACTAAAAGCTACCAATTTTACGACCTGGTAGGTCGGTTGAAAGTGTTAGTCTCTCCTAACGGAGTTGTGCAATTCGAAAATGAGGAACCGGAAAAAAAAGTGGGATATGACCATATCGATAAAACCACTTACTACTATGATTTTCATGGCCGGCTTATACGGTCTGCCGAACCCGATGCCGGTGAAACCCGATTCATTTACAGGAATGATGGTAGCATCAGGTTTTCTCAAAACACCAAGCAACTGGCCAATGGGGGGCGTTATTCTTATACGAATTATGACGAAATAGGGCGTGTCATAGAGTCGGGAGAATACCTGCCGTTAAATACACAAGACATTACTTTTGGCAGCCAGTCAATGAAAAACATTCTTGAGATCACTACGGAGAATGGAGGTTTACCCGATAAAATGATCAACGGAAAGCCTAACAAGAATGATAGAACCATGACACACTTCGATATACCCATGCAGGTGCAAAGTTTGCCAGACACTATGGAACAGCGTTTCACCCATGGCGCAATTTCCTGGACTAAGAATAAGAACGTAACTACTTTTTATAGTTATGATGAGCTGGGGCGTATAGTCTGGATGCTCCAAGAGATTGATGGGTTGGGAGATAAACTCTTGGAATATCGTTACAGCATATTTGGTTCCGTGAGAGAGGTAGCGTACCAACGTGGCAAGTTTGATCAGTTTTATCACTATTTTGACTATGACAAAACCGGCCGGTTGTATAAAGCCTATACAAGCCAAGTGGCTCCGGAGTACGGTCAAAATGGTGAGATAGTCAATTCGGAAGTTCTTAACTTACAAGCTACCTACAAGTACTATCTTCACGGCCCGTTGAAGCGTATTGAATTAGCACAGAATTTACAGGGAATAGATTTCGTTTACAATATCCACGGCTGGATTACAGGTATAAATCATCCGAATGTTGCGAAAGACCCTGGTCAGGATGGTGATCCTACTGGTGAAAATGGCTCTTTCCAGGAAGACGCTTTTGGTCTGTTGTTAGATTATTATGAGCGCCAGATCCGGAATACACAAGCTCCAACGGCGAAGATGCTGGATACAGGACGCTTCCATGGACTCCCTGGAAATGCCGGAAGCGGTAAAGCCTCAGATGTCACTGTAAAGTTTCAGGACTGACTCCATGACCTGCCCAATATATATGCTTGATTTAACCTAATGCTACTATGAGCTTTGTGCATAAAATACTAACTATCATTACATTAACATTATTAGTATCTTACACGTTCAGCACTCCGGTGCCAATCGCGGATGAAAGAGTGATGATTAACATTGTGCCTGATGACAGGGAGATAGCAGCCTTGAGAGATTTGTACCAAAGCGCTGACGGCACACAGTGGTTAAACCCCTGGCCTTCACCTGATACCTGGGCCGGCAGTCTCGAAGATGGGGTATGGCAAGAGTTAGATGGTGTAACCGTATTGAACGGTGATATAGTGCAGCTTAATTTGCAGGGGAAAGGTCTCCGTGGTGAGCTACCTGACGTATTAGGTGAGTTAACAGCACTTTCATCACTTAATTTAGGCGGTAATGTCGGTTTAAGGTTTCCGAATGGTTTTCCTTCATGGCTTTGCAATTTAGCCTCCTTAGAGGTCGTTGATTTTTACAATGTTCCACTCAGAGATGTTATTCCGGATTGCTTTTTTACCAATTTAACTGGCTTGAGGTCGATATATTTTGGCAGATGTGCATTAAATGGAGAGATTCCGGAAAACATAGGAGATGCTACGGAACTCAAATCAGTCTTTTTACAGGAAAACGCGCTAACAGGAAATTTGCCATCCAGTTTAGGAAACTTAAACGGGCTCGAATCGTTCCGGGCCTTTTCCAATCAACTGAGCGGACCCATACCCGATGAAATTGTTCAAGCTCCCAGGCTGGTGACCTTCAATGTTGCAAATAATGACTTAACCGCATTACCTGATTTTACAACGCACAACCGTCCTAATATATTAGCGTTAAGTGTTATAAACAACCGGTTGGACCTTAACAGTTTGGTTAAGAATGCAACAGGTGTTGACACACATCCATTCGGAGTTTTTGGTTTTACTCCTCAAAAGGAAGTTCCGTTTGGTACATCAAATGAGTTCACCTTTTTAGAGGGACAGGATCTTACGCTTGTGGCTCATGAAATGGACCCTCAGACAGTGATACAATGGGAGCGGCGTTTGGGAGACGGTTCGTGGCAAGATGTGACTGGCCTGGACACTGATAACGCCCGGAATACTTTTACCATTCAAAGGGCGGATGAGGCTCATGCCGGCATGTACCGCTATCATACTACACACCCATGGCTTCCAGGCCTTACCATTACCAGCCGGGAAGCTCACGCCATAATGTCCGATGCAGTCACTGTTTCCGACGAAGTAGAATTGACTGCTTTAAGAGATCTGTATAACAGCACTAATGGGGCGGGTTGGACTACCCCGTGGCCTTCGCCGGAAACGTGGCCGGAAAGTCTGGAAGAAGGAGTTTGGACAGACCTGGAAGGAGTAACGGTTGAATATGGAGATATTGTTTCAATATCCCTGTATGGTCGTAACCTTACCGGAACGTTACCACCCTCCCTGGGCAACTTGCAAGAGCTGAGAACCATTGATTTTGGAGGCAATACAAGGCTAAGCTTTCCTGAAGGATTTCCTTTATGGTTATGTAACTTGACAGCGCTGGAAAGCATTGCTTTTTACAACGTAGCCTTTAATGGTGCCATTTCTGAATGTCTTTTTGCCAACCTCACCAACCTTCGGTCTATCTATTTTGGCCGTTGCTCATTGACTGGGGAAATACCTGAAAACATAGGCAATGCTTCACAACTAAAAAGCATATTCCTGCAAGAAAATAGGCTCACGGGCAATTTGCCTGTCAGTTTAGGTAACCTCACTTCAATGGAGTCATTTCGTGCCTTTAATAACCAGTTAAGTGGTCCGATCCCAGATGAAATTCTCCGGATCCGTCGCTTAGTATTTTTTAATGTGGCCGACAATAAGTTAACTTCAATGCCAAACCTGCGGACACACTCCAATGTACGTAACCTGCAACTTGGCCTGCAGCAAAACCAGATCGGCTTTGGTACTATCGAACCAAATTTTACCGATGTAGATACCCATCCTTATGGTTTCTTAGCACTTTACGGCCAAATGAACGTACCTATCAACTCCGAAGGAGAAGTGATATTCAACGAAGGTGGCACGCTTATCATCACTTCGCAGGATATCGGACAGCTGACAGAAGTATTCTGGGAGAAAAAAAGCGGTAGCGATTGGGTAGACATATCCCACACGGACGAAGCTTCGGAAAATCATGTTTATACCTTATCGGACGCGGGGGAAGAAGCCACTGGCCTTTACAGGTATCGTGCTGTAAACCCATGGATAAGCGGCCTGGAAATTATCAGTGCGCCGGTGAGCGTAAAGATGAGTCAATCCGCTCCTGACCCTGGTTATGTGCCAAAACAGATGTATGACGGTAATATCACAGCTCTTGCCTGGCATACGCGTGAAGTGGAGGGAGTGCCTAATTCAGCATCTTCAGGTGTATACCTCTTTGATTACGATCAGCAATATCAGTTGGAAGGAGCTCAGTGGGCGCAACCTGATCCTGTTTTTCAAGAGTACTCAGTCAATAGCAATGAGTTCAGAGTGAATAACTTAACCTATGACAAAAATGGTAATATCACTAATTTGTGGAGGTCTGATAGCAATGGAGTGATCCGGGATAAGTTTAGCTACGAATATAATACTGCTATTGATATTCAACAAAATAATCAACTTCAGTATATAGCAGGGCACTCTCATTATCACTACAATGAAATAGGTGAGATGATCTATGAGGACAGTGAACTCGATTCATTAGATAAATATGTAAAGTATAACATGGAAGGTAAAGTAACAGGTATCTATTCAAAGGCTGTACAAACCTCAGATGGCAGTTGGATATATAACGAAGCTGACCTTAAAGTAAGTTTTGAATATGATGACCGTGGGTTTAGAATATTAAAGAAAAACCACGAAACGGAATGGGAGACGTGGTATGTCCGTGATGCTTCGGGTAAGCTGGTCAGTATTTATGAAAAGCCGGATCCTGATGGCATTGTTACGCAGACTGAAATACCCGTTTATGGAGCAAAAAAGTTAGGAGTATACTATCCACAGCAAGATGGTTCCGTAGCATATGAGCTTACTGATCATCTGGGTAATGTAAGAGGAGTTATGAAACGCATTGTGAACAGTTTTACGGCCACTATGGAAGACAATGGACAAGCGGTTTATTCTAATCCGCGTGTAGGAGAGGTGGCCTTTTTTGATAACATAGCGGAAACAGCGCTTGGAGACAACAGGACCGGATGGAATCGCACGCCGGCCAGTAATGCTGTGCCTATGCCAAACAAGTCAGCGTTTTTACCTGGCGATGGCATTGTAGAGGAATCGATGGGTCCTGCCATTGCGTTGAAAGTGCAACCCGGAGATAATATAAGCTTATCTGTTTATGGAAAATTATTGGGCCCCGAAGGTGGTAGCTCAGGTAAATTAGCCGTTAGCGAATTGGCTTCAATGCTACATAGTACTACGATCAATGCAGTAGGAGAACAGGTAATATCACATGGCACGATACCGCTTGCTTCTCTTACAGGATTTTTTGCAGGTAAAGAAATCATGGCGCTGGCTTCATTAAATTATATAATACTGGACAATGATTTTAATCTGATCAATTCAGGCTATGAATACATGAGTGAAGAAGCTATAGTGGATCCTCTTACGCTTGATGACGATCAATGGACCAGGCTAGAGACCTCGTTACATGTGACCGAGCCCGGATATGTCTACATATTTATTAATAATGAATCTGTAGGAATAGACGCCATTTTTGATGACATGAATGTAATTATGACGGGTGATCGACTAGTGCGCTCCACAGACTACTACCCCTATGGCTCGGTGATGTCCAGCGCCGTAATGGATCAGGAAGATAATTATCGTTTTGGCTACCAAGGGTTATTTTCAGAGAAAGATCACGAAACAGGTTGGAATAATTTTGAGGCCAGACAGTATGACCCGGTTATTGGCAGGTGGACTACTATTGATCCCGATGGTCAGTTTGATTCACCGTACTTAGCCTATGCCAATAATCCTATCATATTTGTAGACCCTGATGGAAGATTCGTAGGCACTATCATTGGAGGAGTTGTAGGAGGGTTTTCTGATGGTGAATGGAACTGGAATAATGCGCTTAAAGGAGCCTTGGTGGGGGCTGTGGCGGATGCAACCTTTACAGCAATCATATTGAGTGCGGGAACCGCTACCCCATTTGTCGTTCCGGTAGCAGCTCAGACGGTAGTATTGGCAGGGGCGGCGGCCGGAGCTATGGCAACGGCGACGGATGACCTTCTAAACAATAATGGTTTTAATCCCATGAAGATTGTAAAGGGAGCGACGCTGGGTGGAGCCACCGCAGGATTAGGCCGGTGGATCGTCAAAGGTGCCAGGGGACTCGCTTCGAAGCCAAACAAAACCCCTGAAATAGTGGTCGATAAGATCAAACAGGTTCCCCTGGAACCTAAACTTACTTCCAATGAAAGATATCTGTTGGAACAAATGCATTATTTGACCGTAAAGCGTAACGGTATTCTTAACAGGCTTAAATTTCTCCGAGACACGAATAGGAAATTAAGCCCTGAAAGATTGCAGGAATATCACCAAGAACTGGATCTGTACAATGCTCAATTGGATAAGGCAGTCGAATTATTTTACAAATTAGACTAAAATGTATTCCAGCCATTTCTTATAATCAAATGAGCAAATTGAATAGAGTTAACCTAATATGGCTTCAGTTTCAAACTGAAGCTTGCAAATAAATGCGATTTGAGAGCAAAGAAGTCTTTGATTTCGGCTACTGCCCTCAAGCTTTTTTAAAACCCTGATAAACATAAAGTAAGGGCTAACCATGTCATGAGGCTTGTCAATCCTATATTCAACAATAAACTAACAAAGCATTAAAGCCAAATGAAAGGTCAACATAATCATTTAGTGCTCCTTCTTAATAAGTATTTGTTTCACTTTAATCGTATCCATCCGAAGAACCCATCTGTTGATTTTGGTGATGGCATCTTAACTTAGCGGGTATTTTTCCAGTTGTTGGGTAAAAGTTGATAGAGGTCCTTGCGTTTGTGGGACTGCACCCTGGTC
>NZ_VKDC01000026.1 GCF_007097395.1 Fulvivirga sp. M361 | reverse complement strand
TCAGTGTTGGAAATGGCAGTGCCTCGAATTTTGTGGCGGTCGATGGCAATACCTACACGGCAGACATTACCCCGGACGGTACGGGTGACATCACGATTGACGTAGCCACGGCGGCAGCGCAGGACGGTGCAGGCAATGACAACACGGCCGCTACCCAGGCGGTAACGCTGTTTGATAACACTGCTCCGACAGTGGATATTCAGGGTGAACCTGCATTAGTCAACAGCACGGCGAGCTATAATGTGACCATTGAGTTCAGTGAAGATGTAACAGGCTTTTCGTTGGCCGATATCAGTGTTGGAAATGGCAGTGCCTCGAATTTTGTGGCGGTCGATGGCAATACCTACACGGCAGACATTACCCCGGACGGTACGGGTGACATCACGATTGACGTAGCCACAGCGGCAGCGCAGGACGGCGCTGGCAATGACAACATGGCCGCCACTCAGGCGGTAACGCTGTTTGATAACACCGCTCCGACAGTGGATATCCAGGGGGAGCCTGCATTAGTCAACAGCACAGCGAGCTATAATGTGACCATTGAGTTCAGCGAAGATGTAACAGGTTTTTCGTTGGCCGATATCAGTGTTGGCAACGGTTCCGCCTCCAACCTGGTGGCTATTGACGGCAATACTTACACGGCAGACATTACCCCGGACGGTACGGGTGACATCACGATTGACGTAGCCACGGCGGCAGCGCAGGACGGTGCAGGCAATGACAACACGGCCGCTACCCAGACGGTAACGCTGTTTGATAACACCGCTCCGACAGTGGATATCCAGGGGGAGCCTGCATTAGTCAACAGCACAGCGAGCTATAATGTGACCATTGAGTTCAGCGAAGATGTAACAGGTTTTTCGTTGGCCGATATCAGTGTTGGAAATGGCAGTGCCTCGAATTTTGTGACGGTCGATGGCAATACCTACACGGCAGATATCACACCCGATGGCAATGGTGATATTACCATTGACGTGGCAGATGGGGTAGCTCAAGATGACGCGGGTAATGATAATACAGCCGCAACCCAGGCAATCACTCTGTTCAACACAACAATCACTGAGCCCACTGTCAACGCCTTCGCAAGTAATGACGGGCTACCTTTCATTACAGGAACCTGGGATGAGCTCAACGCCACAGAACTCGAAGTTACAGTCAATGGAGTGATCTATGTATTGGGTACAGACCCGGAGCTGATTATCGATGGCAGCGGGAACTGGTCGCTTGACCTGACCGGTTTGACCACACCCCTGTCTGATGGTACATATGATATCGCAGTGGTGAACAGCAATGGTTCTGATAGCAGGGCCGATGTCACTACAGATGAATTGATTGTTGCTATTGACAGTGATGATGATGGAATCGCGGACGTATCAGATAACTGTCCCGATGTGCCTAATGATCAGCAAACGGACACTGATGCTGATGGGCTCGGAGATCCCTGTGATGAAGATGCCGATGGAGATGGAATACCGAACACGGGCGAAGACCGAAATAATAATGGAGATCTGACAGATGACGATACTAATGAGGATGGCACCCCCGACTATCTGGACAATGACGACGACGGAGACGGAATCCCCACTATGCAGGAGGATGCCAATGATGATGGGGACCTGACCAATGATGATTGTGACCTGGACGGAATGCCGGATTACCTGGATGCTGATGATTGTACAGAAGGCCAGGCCGTGATACCAAAGAAGGGATTCTCACCGAATGGTGATGGTGAAAACCCTTCATGGCAGATTCCTAACATTGAGAACTACCCTGGCAATGTAGTGCACGTCTTTAACAGATGGGGAAATGAAATTATAAAAATAGAAAGCTACAATAATGTGGATCGGGCATGGATTGGTCAGTCCGATGGTATCCTGACGATTGGCAGTGAAGTGCCTGATGGTACCTATTTCTATCTCATCGATCTGGGAGATGGCAGCGCCCCTCTTAATGGATTTGTAATTCTCAAAAGATAATAATAATGACAATGAAAAGATCAACAATATACATAGCGCTGTTATGGTTATGCCAGGTGGGTTATGCTCAGCAGCAGGCCATGTTCACTCAATACATGTTCAATGGCCTGGTGCTTAACCCTGCATACGCAGGTTCCCATGAAACCGTAAGCGCTACGGCGCTGGCGAGAGAACAGTGGACCGGAATTGATGGGGCGCCCAGCACGCAGACCTTCAGTCTGCATTCTCCGGTGGTCAATCAGCGGTTCGCACTTGGGCTGGTTTTGCTGCACGATGAGATTGGTGTTACCGATCAAACGGGAGCCTATTTGTCCTATGCTTATCGTATTCCAGTCAGCGAAAACATAAAATTGTCCTTTGGGTTGCAGGGAGGAGTAACTTTCTTTGATGCCAGGTTAAGTGAAGCTTTTGAAAATGATCAGGTTGGAATAGATGTTTCCGAATCACAGGGTAATTTTGGTTTTGGTACCTACATATATTCAGATCGTTTTTATGCGGGTATATCCGTTCCTCAACTCCTTGAGAATGAATTTGACCGAGACAACCCGGACTCAGATTCAAGAATTGTAAGGCACTACTTCGGCACAGTGGGTTACGTCTTTGACCTGAGCCGTTCACTAAAGTTAAAACCCAATATTCTGGTAAAAGCTGTGGATGGAGCACCTTTGGAATTTGATGTGAATGCGAATTTTCTCATTCACGATATAGTATGGTTGGGTGTATCGTGGAGATCCTTTGATTCCTTTGATGCACTGGTTCAGTTTCAAGTTACCCCAAAATTACAATTCGGCTACGCCTATGATTTTGCCACCACTTCTGAGCTAAGAAGAGTTAACGGAGGTTCACACGAATTTATGGTGAATTATCGCTTTGGCTCCAATAAATCAAGGATCATTACCCCAAGATATTTTTAATTATGAAAGCCAAAAGTAAAATCAAACTTCTCTTGTTTGCCATTCTGATATCCGGGCACGCTGATGGTCAAATAGGCAATCTGTTCAAAACAAGTGAGCAGCGAGGAGACGAACTTTTCAATGAATTTGCCTACACACAAGCCATCGATCAATACAAGATCGCCCTGGACAAAACGGATAAGCCGGGAATTGTATTAAAAATAGCGGATAGCTATAGAAAACTGAACGACCCGGCGAGCTCATCAGAGTGGTATGCCAAAGCACTAGAAAGTCAAGTGTCAGAACCTTTGGCTTATTTACACTATGCTGAAGCTCTGAGCAGCATGGAAAATTATGAGGATGCCAAAAAATGGTATAAAAAATACGACACTTTTACCAGTGAGGATAATCGACCTGACATGAAAATTGAGGCAATCGACAATCTCACCAACCAGGAAGATCGGTCGAAACAGGTTACCATTACCTTGACCGGCTTTAACTCCGGTGCATCTGACTTCAGTCCCACATTTTATGAAGGTGACCAGGTGTTATTTGTATCCGCACGTGAGCAAAATAAAGCATTGCCCAACCTATTCAATTGGGATAAATCGGAATACCTTAACATTTACCTGGCAGACCCCTCCGGAACAATAGAGGCATTCCATAAGCAGATCAATTCGAAATACCATGAAGGCCCTATGGCAATATATAGCAACGCTACTCGGATGATCTTTACCCGGAATGACTACTTTGGCTCCCTGGGCAGAAGTAGTGAAGGCATTACGAAACTGAAATTGTATACCTCTTCTAAAAATGCAGACGGCACATGGAATAAACCTTTAAAGTTTAAATACAATAGCTCTGAATATTCAGTGGGCCATCCTACAGTAACGGAAGATGGAACACTCTTGATCTTTGTCTCTGATATGCCCGGAGGGTATGGGGGTACGGATCTGTATTGGTCAAAGTGGGTAGAAGGAGAATGGTCAGAACCTGAAAATATGGGAAAAACAGTGAACACGAAAGGAAACGAGATGTTCCCCTTCGTTTCTGATGAAAATCAGCTTTTTTTCGCCAGCAATGGTCACGGCGGCTTTGGGGGCCTGGATCAGTTCGGCATTGACCTGGAGAAGCTGGATAAGTCGATACCCGTAAATTTAGGGAAACCACTCAATAGCAGTTTTGATGATTTTGGGTTGATCATCCGTGCGGGTAAAGGCTACTTTTCCAGTAACAGGGAGGGGAGTAAAAATAACGATGATATTTATTCCTTTACTTCGACCGGACCACTTCTCCGAAGCTACACGCTTAAGGGGGTGATCGCTGATAGTGATAAGAAACAGCCACTATCCAACGCAGCAGTAAGCCTTAAAGGGCCCGATGGTAAAGTTTTGGAGCAAGCCATTACCAATGCGAAAGGAGAATACTTTTTTTTGGTAGACCCGGAAACACAATACACGCTTGAAGTAACCAAAGAAGAATATCTATCGAACAATGCACAAGTGGATATCAACGATAACACTAAACTGGATTGGATCAAAAACCTCAATCTCAAACCAGATTATGGCTTTAACCTTTTGGGTACTATAAAAGAGAAAGGATCGGGACAGGCTATTGAAGGTGTAAAGGTGACCATGATTGATAACATGACTGGAAAACAAGCTCTGAACGTCACTACTGATAATAAGGGGGAATTCTTCAAAAGCATAGAAGATAAAGAGCTCAACGACCGGATAAGTTACCAGATAAAGCTGGAACGGGAAGGTTACCTCTCTAAAATGATGACCTACAATACCGAACTGAAAGAGCCTGGAACAATCAATCTTAACGAGTTTCTCAACATCCGCATGGATAAAATTGATGTAGGTACAGACATAGGTAAGCTTATTGATATTAATCCCATATACTTTGACCTGGGCAAGTACAACATTAGAACGGATGCTGCCATGGAACTCGATAAGATCGTAAAAATAATGAAGGAAAATCCTACCATCGAGATAGAACTGGGATCGCATACCGATAGTCGTGGGAGCGCCTCTTCTAATGAAAGACTCTCAGACAATAGGGCCAAAGCTTCCGCTGAATATGTCGTTTCTAAAGGCATAAGTAAAAATCGGATAACCGGTAAAGGGTATGGAGAAAGCCAATTGATCAACCGGTGTTCAGACGGGGTAAAATGCTCCAAAGATGAACATCAGAAAAACAGGCGAACGGAGTTTAAAATAATAAAGTACTAAATAAGGGAATAGCCAATTTGGTACAAATAAACTCAAGCTCCTTCTCAGCTATAACATCAGGCAACTAAGAACAGGTAACGTTGGGCTCAATTTTGAGATATGTAATGCGGAAGCCAATGAGGAATTTATCTGTTCTTAGTCAATTATAAAATGAGTGGATGTAATAATTCAGTCATAAGCAGATCAAATTCCTTCGTTTGCCAGTATTCCGAAGGGCAATTGATGGATTTAATGAGAATGAAAGGTGTGAACAAACCAGGCTTAAAACACGTGTTGAGATGTTGACCTTAAAACAGTATGTATCTGCCTATGTCTATTTCTAAAAATGGGAAGGATAAGCATTAGGTAATGAATAGGTATGGCATTTCTGCCATTTAACAGATGTTCTGCATAATTGAGTTGCAATGAGTGAAAAGAACAGCTTTTAATGGCTAAATTATATGCCTTGTTATTTTTTCCTTAAATCTGGGTATCTGTTTAAGCAACTAAATTCCAGGAAGAAGGTTTTGAGCAAGTTCGGCTTTGGTAATGGCTAGTCGATTTAGATTTCATGGATCAACAGACCTTACAAGTTGTAAAGTAGTATTGATTAAAGCTAGACCTTAGCTCCATGAACAGTACAGGTTAAGGATTGACCTGATAACCTGAAAGCTCACCTGCGTAATGGAAAATCCATCACCCATCGTCTTTAAGAGTATGAATGAAAGTATGCGGTGAACCTTGTATCTCGGTTTTCCGGTTAATGATTTTAGGTGTACAATAGGCTGTTGCTTTCAAAGGAACCAATAGTTTCACGTATCGTGCAGATATAATTTTAAAATACTATGATTAAAGCACTACTTTGTTTGTCGCTCTTGTTACTGTGTATAGTTTGTACTACACCTCAAAAAGAACAACAGAAAGCCTTTACGTTAGAAATTGCCCGGGCTTATGAGGCAAAAGCATGGAATAGCATAGACAGCCTGATGGCCAGAATAAATCCACCTCAATTCAGATCTAACCTATATGATGTGAAGCTGTCAGGAGCAAAGGGAGATTCGATTACCAATGATCTCCCGGTGTTTATGCAGGCTATAAATAAGTGTTCTGAAGAAGGCGGAGGTACTGTGCGTGTACCGGCCGGTCAATTCTTTTTAAAAGGACCCATTCACTTAAGGAGTAACGTGAATTTGCATTTGGACAAAGGGGCCAGGATATTTTTTAGCCAGGAGGCCGGAGACTATTTACCTGTAGTAAAAGTAAGATGGGAAGGAACAGTGTGTTATAACTATTCTCCCCTTATTTACGCCTATCGGCAAACTAATATAGCCATTACAGGAGAAGGGGTCATTGATGGTGCGGCAGCACATTGGTCCGAGGAGTGGAGAAAGCTCCAAAAACCAGATAAAAAAAGACTACGTCAAATGGGAAACGATACCATCCCGGACTATCATCGTGTATTTGGGAATGGCTTTATGGATGCGGATGGTGATGGCAATGATGATGGTTATGGTGATGCCAAATCGCATTACCTGCGTCCTGGGTTGATAGAGTTTTATGAATGTAACAACGTATTACTCGAAGGCTTTACGGCGAAAAACTCCCCTTTCTGGACCGTACACCCTATTTTTAGCAAAAATATAACCATAAGAAACCTGAAAGTTTTTGGGCATACGTTGAATGATGATGGCATTGATCCTGATAGCTGTGAAGATGTACTTATAGAAGGATGTACCGTACAAACACATGACGATGCCATCGCTGTGAAAGCAGGAAGAGATCAGGATGCCTGGATAAGACCTGCCAGTCGTAATATTATTATCAGGAATAATCAATTAATGAGTGGCGTAAATGCATTGTGTATAGGCTCGGAAATGAGTGGTGGTGTGTTCTATATGTTTGCTGAGAATAACACCATTTCCGATGGTAAACATGCCTTAAACTTTAAGTGTAACCTGGACCGTGGCGGGCAGGTGGAAAACATTTTTATCCGAAACACAACCATTTCCTCTTGTAGAGAGGCGATGTTCATCTTCAGAATGGACTATCACGGATATAGGGGCAATCATTTTCCTACCGCGTTTAATGACTTTTATGTTTCTGATATTACCTGTGGAAATGTGGAAATGAAACCCTTCAAAATAGTCGGTGTACCCGATCAGTTTATCAAACGAATTTATTTAAACAATATCAAGATCAGAACGGCGGGTGAAAACAGCGAATTTCAACATACAGAGGATCTCTTGTTTTCTAATGTAACCATAGCCGGACGACCTTTTACATCAGAAAATGATTAATTCTGACAATAATGCAGGTAGCCGCTACGGTAGTATTAATAAGATGAAATAATGCTCTGTTGATTTGGACACATACCGTGAGCAGACAGCGCAGTACATAAAGAGGTGTTTAATATAACATCTCAAGCCGTCTTATTAAATTGTCTTTAAGAGTTGTCATGATAGGATAGTAAATGAAACCATGAGAAGTGGTAACAATCGTTCAAAAATGGGGCTGCATAGTTCCTGTATTGCATGTATTACTAAAATCTTCTATTAATCTGAGTACTATTGTAAGGGTGTCTGTTGGTTCAAAAGTCACACAATAGGAATACATTCAAATGATACAGACTTTATTTAATCTCAATGGCAAAGTAGCCGCCATTTCTGGTGGTTCGGGTATTTTAGGAACGGCGATGGCCAGAGCGCTGGCCCGGGAAGGTGTGGCAATAGCGCTGCTGGATCGTGATCCGGAAAAATCAGATGAACTACTGGTGGAAGCGGAGCAAAACGGGTGGAAGATCAAAGCCTATCGATCAGATGTACTTGATGAGGAAGTAATGAGATCCGTACGTGCTGAGCTGCTGAATGATTATGGCAAAATAGATGTATTGATCAACGCAGCGGGTGGCAATATGCCTGGTTCTACTGTTGGGCCGGATCAAAGCATTTTAGATCTTTCGGTAGCAGATACCAAAAAGGTGTTGGAACTCAATTACCTGGGGAGTGTAATTCCCACCCAGGTGTTTTTGGAACCTATGATATCCGCCAAAGCCGGATGTATCATAAACATCTCATCTATGTCTGCTCAGCAACCTCTTACACGGGTTATGGGATATTCCTCAGCTAAGGCATCTATTGATAACTATACCAAATGGCTGGCGGTGGAGCTTGCCGGCAAATTTGGTGAAGGTTTCAGGGTCAATGCCCTTGCCCCGGGTTTCTTTCTTACCGATCAAAACAGGAGCCTGCTAACGAACGAGGACGGTTCACTTACAGCACGTGGTAAGACTATTGTGGAGCATACGCCTTTCGGACGTTTCGGAGCACCGGAAGAACTGGCAGGCACGTTGATATGGCTGTGTTCAGATGCTTCTAAATTTGTAACCGGCACTATTATCCCTATTGACGGTGGATTCAGTGCTTTTAGCGGAGTATAATTATGAGCTTTATTCAAACCATGCGCTGGTATGGACCCAATGATCCTGTTAAACTTGCCCATATTAGTCAGGCAGGGGCCACAGGTGTTGTTACGGCCTTACATCATATTTCCAATGGTGTGGCCTGGACCAGTGAAGAAATAAAAAAACGTATTAAGGAGATCGCATCAAAAAGACTTGTATGGAGTGTGGTGGAAAGTATCCCTGTTCATGAAGATATTAAAACCAGAAAAGGGAATTACCTGGAATATATAGATAATTATAAGACATCTATCCGCAACCTCGGAAAAGAAGGTATAAAAACGGTTTGCTACAATTTTATGCCGGTGTTGGATTGGACGCGTACTGATCTGGGGTATGAGCTGGCCAATGGCGCCCGTGCCCTTCGCTATGACCGGGCAGCCATGACAGCCTTTGACCTTTTTATCCTGAAAAGAGAAAACACATCATATAGTAACGATGAAGTGATAGTGGCAGAAAAGCTACTCAAAAGTATGGACCAGAATGCCCGTGACCTGTTGGTGAAAAATATTTTGGCCGGCTTGCCGGGAGCAGAAGAATCCTATACAGTCACTGATTTTAAGCATAAACTTAGCGACTACGAGGGTATTGACGCCAATGGACTTAGGTCCAACATCATAGAATTTTTGAAAGAAATCATCCCGGTGGCTGAAGAAGCAGGCGTAAATATGGCCATTCATCCCGATGACCCGCCTTTTCCACTGTTCGGACTGCCCAGAGTGGTAAGTACGGCTGAAGATGTGCAGTATTTGTTTGATGCTGTTGATACTACAGCCAATGGCTTGACCTTCTGTACGGGCTCTTTTGGAGTGCGCCCGGATAATGACCTGGCTTTTATGGCTACACAATTTGGTAGTCGAATACACTTTGTTCATTTAAGAAGTACTTTAAGAGATGCGTACGGTAACTTCTACGAAGCAGACCATCTGGCAGGAGATGTTGACATGTATGAAGTGATCAGATCACTATTGCAGGAAATGGTTCGCAGAAAAGAATCCGGTAGAGGGGACATACATATGCCGATGAGGCCGGATCATGGTCATCAAATGATCGACGATCTTGAAAAAAAAACCAACCCCGGATATTCAGGTATAGGCAGGTTAAAAGGACTGGCAGAAATACGAGGAGTGGAATGGGGTATAAAAAAAGCCCTCCAATTGACCATTTAAATTTATTTATAGTGAATATCAACGACATAAGCTTCAAACAATTTATTGGCGCTGACTTTCTTCTGGAAAATGAAATAGCAGAAGAGCTCTACCATGAGCATGCCAGCCAGATGCCCATCATAGACTATCATTGCCACTTATCACCTGAAGACCTTGCCAATGACCGGCAATTTAAAACCCTTACAGAGATATGGCTTGAAGGAGACCACTACAAATGGAGAGCTATGCGTGCTAACGGTATTGAAGAAAAATTCATTACCGGAAACGCTTCAGATGAGGATAAATTTTATAAATGGGCGGATACAGTACCTTTTACACTAAGAAATCCATTGTATCACTGGACCCACTTAGAGCTAAGGAGGTATTTTGGCATCAATGATATCTTAAATGCGGATACCGCCAGGGCCATTTATACAGAGGCCACATCGAAACTTAATACCAAGGAGTTTAGCAGCCGCAATATTCTTCGCAAGATGAATGTAGAGGTAGTATGTACTACAGATGATCCTATCGATAGCCTGGAGCATCATATTAAGCTGAAGAAAGAGTTTGAAATTAAAGTATTACCTACTTTTCGTCCTGATAAAGCATATGCTGCAGAAAATGTACCCGGTTACCTGAAATATATAGAGCGCCTGTCAGAGCTAACCGGTGTTCATATTGATTCATTTAGCGCTTTGATCGAAGCCTTGGAGAAAAGGATACTGTTCTTTCATGAAAACGGCTGCAGATTGTCGGACCATGGGTTGGAGCAATTCTATTACGAAAAGGTCACACCTTCAGAGGTAAACAAGATATTTTTGAAAGTTATGGGTGGTTCTGCCCTTGCAGCAGGTGAGTTACACAAATTCAAGTATGCCGTTTTGATAGCGTTGAGTAAGCTCTACCACCGGCAGGGATGGACACAGCAATATCATATCGGGGCTATTCGCAATAACAATGAGCGAATGCTACGCGTATTGGGTCCTGATACAGGGTTTGACTCCATTGGCGATTTCAGTCAGGCTCGTACGCTCTCACAGTTTTTAAGTCATCTGGATAATTCAGATCAACTTGCCAAAACCATTCTTTATAACCTGAACCCTTCAGACAATGAAACGATAGCTACCATGATCGGTAACTTTAATCATGGTTCAGTAGCCGGGAAAGTGCAGTTTGGATCGGGATGGTGGTTCCTTGATCAAAAAGATGGTATGGAACGACAGATGAATACCCTATCAAACATGGGGCTGATAAGTCATTTTGTAGGAATGTTGACCGATTCAAGAAGTTTTATGTCTTACCCCAGGCATGAATATTTCAGAAGGATACTGTGTAATTTAATCGGAAAAGATGTAGTCAATGGTGAAATACCTTATGACATAGAGCTACTTAGTGGTATGATCAAAAACATATGTTATTACAATGCCAAAAACTATTTTAACTTCTGATAATATCGTTAAAGTAAAAAAAGTTAATTTCGCCCGCGTAGCTTACGTATGCATTACATACCGGTTGCCAGGTACATAATTATGATGAGATCCATACAGTTGCTTTTCGGTTTAATGTTCTTGGTGCTTGTCTTAGGTTGTGGTGATGAGAAAAAAGTGAAAGTATTACGCCTGGCCCACGGGTTGGATATCACACATCCGGTACACAAAGGTATGGAGTTCATGGCTACCAAACTGGAAGAAAAATCAGGCGGAAAAATGCAGTTAGCTATTTACCCTAGTGGTCAGTTAGGTGCGGAAAGAGAGTGTCTGGAGTTACTCCAGATCGGAAGCCTGGACCTTACAAAAGTATCAGCAGCAGTATTAGAGAATTTTGCGCCGGGCTACGAGGTTCTGAGCCTTCCGTATATTTTTAGAAATCGTGAGCATCGCTATGCGGCGCTTGATGGAGTAGTAGGGCAGCAGCTGCTGGATGAAGGTGAAAAATATCGGTTGAAAGGGTTATGTTTTTATGATGCAGGAAGTCGTAGCTTCTATACAAAGGGAAAACCAGTACAAACACCGGGTGATCTTCGTGGGTTAAAGATTCGTGTTCAGAAAAGTAAAACTGCGGTGAACATGATAGAACAATTAGGGGGTTCACCTACTCCGATAGCATGGGGAGAACTTTATACAGCACTTCAGCAGGGGGTAGTAGATGGTGCGGAAAACAATCCACCCAGTTTCTTTTTCTCCAGGCATTATGAAGTTTGTAAGTTTTACACTATTAATGAGCATACTTCTGTACCAGACGTTCTCATTGTGGGTACCAGTACCTGGAAAAGCCTTACTCCGGAACAGCAAGGCTGGTTGAAAGCTGCTGCAATGGAATCAGCCATTCATCAACGGGTACTGTGGCAAGCCTCTGAACAAGAGTGTCTTGCTGCGGTAAAAGAAGCAGGTGTAGAGATCGTATATCCTCCCAAAGAACCATTTGCGGAAAAGGTTCGCAGTATGTATGACGATTACCGGGAACAGCCTGAGATGATGGAATTGATCGAACAAATAAAAGCTGTAAAAAGTACTACCCGACCTTAAAAGATCTGGAATGAGAAAAAAGATTGACCAGTTTCTAGAGAAGATATTAATTGTATTAATGGCGCTCATGGTCGTGGATGTGGTTTGGCAGGTATTTTCCCGTTATGTGATAAGAGTGCCAAGCACCTTTACCGATGAATTGGCTGGATTCCTATTGATTTGGCTAGGGTTGTTAGGAGCTGCCTATGCTTCTGGTAAGGGGCAACACCTTGCTATAGAAATATTGCCGAATAAGCTTGGGCCGGCAAGCCGTGCTAAGCTGGACATTTTTATTAATCTGATGGTAGTCCTGTTTGTGATCCCGGTAATGTTGATCGGCGGAGGACACCTCGTATACCTTACTTTTTTATTAGAACAGCGATCTGCTACACTGGGAATACCGTTAGGGTATATTTACCTTTGTGTCCCATTAAGTGGCTTGTTCATAACGATTTATAGCTTTTATAACGTTAAAGATAAAATGACCACACCTGCCTGATATGGAGTTTTTAGACGTTGGTATATTAGTATTTTCATTTTTGTTACTACTGGCCATTGGAGTTCCGATAGCCTATAGCATTGGTATCTCTTCATTGTTTACCATGTTGGTAAGTATTCCGATGATGCCGTCTATCACCACGCTGGCACAACGTATGGCTACGGCCCTGGATAGTTTTGCTTTATTGGCTATACCCTTTTTTATATTGGCAGGGCAGCTCATGAACAGGGGAGGTATTGCAGAACGCCTTATTGATTTTGCAAAAGTACTGGTGGGTCGATTGCCGGGAGGACTGGCTTTTGTGAATATTCTGGCCTGCATGCTTTTCGGGGCCATTTCCGGATCAGCCGTAGCGGCTGCTTCTGCAATAGGTGGGTTTATGATCAACCGGATGGAAAAAGAAGGGTATTCACGTCCTTTCAGCGCTGCTGTCAATATTACCAGTGCCACTACAGGTCTTATTATACCTCCCAGTAACATCCTTATTATTTATTCACTTGCCAGTGGAGGTGTAAGTATTGCGGCGTTATTTGTGGCTGGTTATCTCCCTGGGTTGCTGGTAGGTGTATTTCTGATGTCAATAGCGGGAGTGTGGGCGTATGTCAAAAAATATCCGGTAGGAGAAGCCGCCGGATTGAAAACCGCCTTCTTTAAATTGTTAGACGCTTTACCCAGTCTTTTAATGCTGTTTATTGTAATAGGTGGTATAGTAGGGGGCATCTTTACGGCTACGGAAGCCTCAGCCATTGCCGTTGTATATACACTGGTATTATCTATGGGTATTTACCGCCAGGTGAAAGTACGGGACCTGCCCGATGTACTGCTGGAAACGGTGAAAACTACTTCTATTGTTATGCTGCTGATCGGTACTTCCATGGGCATGTCATGGGTAATGTCATTTGAAAATATTCCCCAGGATGTAAGTAATTTCCTGCTGGGCGTTAGTGACAATGAGTTTGTCGTGTTATTGATCATCAACCTGATCTTACTATTTGTAGGGGTGTTTATGGACATGACCCCTGCAGTACTCATCTTTACGCCTATATTTTTACCTGTGGTGACTAACATGGGGATGGATCCGGTACACTTTGGAGTGGTTATGGTGCTTAACTTATGTATTGGTCTTTGCACACCCCCTGTAGGATCTGTATTATTTGTAGGTTGTGGTGTAGCTAAAACCTCGATAGAAAAGGTCATAAAACCGCTTATGCCACTGTTTATAGTCATGATCTTAGCGCTATTGCTGGTGACATATTTTCCTCAGATCAGCCTTTGGCTTCCAGGTAAGTTTGGTTTATAGTACGTAAGGGTTCGTTTGAGACTATTCGTCCTATAAACATGAACTATAGGATGTCTTTTTTGTGCGGCTGTATCTTAATTTTACTTTTTGGCTTTGGTTTTAATTCCAAAGAAAACCAGAGACCTTACACCATTATTAATTTTGGCGCTACTGCCAATGATACCACATTAGATACGGAGGCTATCCAGAAGGCGATCCAATCTTGCTATGATAATGGTGGCGGAACGGTTTATATTCCGGCGGGCAAGTTCATCAGTGGTACGCTCACCTTAAAAAGTCAGGTGTCAATACATCTGGCGGCCGGAGCAATATTACAGGCCAGTACTTCGCTGTCAGATTATACCGGTGAAAAACCTTCCTTCATAAGAGGGGAAGACCTTCAAAACCTGTCTATTAGCGGTGATGGCATAATTGATGGTGCAGGTGATACATTTTGGGATGAAGATTACAAGGCGCTGGAACGTCCGGAGCCATGGATAAGGCTAACAAACTGTCAGAATATGACCATAGAAGGTGTCTTATTCCGTAACTCACCAAGTCATACTATACGATTAGAAAAAAGTGAGAATGTTAAATTTAGAGGCATCTCTATTATCAATCCTTTTTTTGGTCCGAATACAGACGGTATTGACCTGGTAGATAGCAAAAACATCATGATCTCCGATAGTTTTATCAGTACGGGAGATGACGCCATCTGCCTGAAATCACGACGTGATACCGTAGAAAGTATAGTCGTTAATAATTGCGTTCTGGAAAGTGATGACGCAGCCATTAAATTTGGTACCGGTTCCTATGTGGCTACGAGATTTTGTTCTTTCTCTAATATTGTGATCAGAAAAACGCGTTATGGCATTTCACTGTTTATGTTGGACGGTGGGGTATTCGAACATAATAACTTTACCAACCTGATCATTGAAAACGATTCACGGCACCGGTATGAATATCCTATTTTTATAGATGTGGACAAACGTGTTCCGGACCGGGCATACGGCATGATAAGAAATAATTCCTTTTCCAATATCAAGATCATTAGCGATGGAAAAATACTGGTTTCCGGGCATCCGGAAAGTCACATAAAAAACCTGACCTTCAGTAACATTACTTTCCATGCATCCACTGAAACGGATTTTTCCGGAGCCAAAAAACCCCGGGGAAACAAGAATTACCCTAAGCTTGAAACCAGCATTGACCTGGCAGCACGGCAGGCCTATTTTACTCTAGGCTATATTGACGATGTATTGATGAAAGATATCACGCTGTATACATCAGGTCATAGTCTCAGGAAGGAGTTTTATACCGAGGAAGTAACCGTATTTGAAAAAGACAATTTTAAAACCATTGATGGATCATGGGAATAAGCAGAAGAGATTTTGTACAGAAAGCAGCAGTAGGGTCAGCTGCCTTGGGTATTGCACCTCAAGTAGCGTCATGTGCTTCTCCGGGGGGGCGAAATTCTGAAAAGACCTTGAATGCCTACTATTTTAGAGCACACATGTATACGCTAGTACCAAGGCAGGTGAAAGAAGATCTGAAATGGATGGCTGATATTGGTACGAATGTAGTTTCCGTAGCAATCTTGGAACAGGACCTCAGGGCCGCTGTTGAAAATGTTGAGATCATAGTTAATGAGGCTAATAAACTGGGGATGGAGGTTTTTGCCGTTCCTTCAAGGTGGGCCGGATTACTGGCAGGAGCGCCCAAAGTACCAAGCGTTTTTACAGTACAAAACCCTGATACATGGATGATTAATGAAAAAGGCACATTTTATAAGGATAGGAACGTGGGCACGCATAGTAGCATACATTATGAACAAACCTTTGATTTTTTCACAAAAGCAGTAAATAAGATATTTAAACTCTGGAACATAAAGGGTATCATTTGGGATGAACCCAAAATCTATGATAAAAAGGACTTTTCAGAAGGTGCCAGGGAGAACATCGCTAATCTCGAGGATGTTTCCGCTCATAATGAGGCTTTCTCAGGTTTTTTTACCAGGATCAATGCCCATATCAAACGAAACTACCCCGATAAGGTGACCAATTTGTTTGCCTATGCCAACTGGAGGAAAGAGGTCATTGATTCAATGGCCGGTATTAAAGATTTGGATTACCTGGGGTGTGATGGGCGGCCCTGGCCGGTTGATGCCGGAGGACAGGTAGAACAAAATGGTAAAAACCTTTTGGGCGGCCCAGGAAAAATGTTTCTGGAAGCGGCTCATAACAAAGGCAAAAAAGGACTTTTGTTAATTGAGAATCACAACATGCCCGCTGAAAATAATGCACTTATGGATAAATATTTGCCGGAAGTGGTGGCATTACAACCTGAGCAGCTCATTTATTATTATTATCCGCGTAACGTAGATAAACCGGATGATAACATGGCGATTATAGCAAAACACTTAAAAGATTTCAGATAGATTATGTCTAACATTGTTTTAAAAGTACATCCTGATGATAACCTTATAGCAGCGCTGCAAGATCTGAGTGCCGGGCAGGAAGTAGAATTGGAAGGTGAGAATTACCGGATGAAGACGGACGTACCGGCTAAACACAAGTTCTTAGCACATGATGTGCAAATGGGTGACCCGATAATAATGTACGGTGTACTTGTCGGTAAGGCGAAAGATACTATTCAAAAAGGAGAGGTGGCTACCACACAAAATGTGGTGCATGCTGCACAGGAATACACCATTGAAGAAAAAGAGGTTTCCTGGCTGGCGCCGGATGTATCCCGTTTCGCAGATAAAACATTTGACGGGTATCACCGGGCAGATGGTAAAGTAGGTACTGCGAATTATTGGTTAGTAATCCCACTGGTATTTTGTGAAAACCGAAACATTGAGATGATCAGAAAGGCCATGGTGGAGGAACTGGGATATGCCACCGGACAGGATTATCTGCTCAATGTCCGGCAGCTTGTTTCCGCTTACCAGGATGGTTCACCAGCCGATGTATTGCTGCAAGAGGAGATTGTGATACCTGCTGATGAACAAAAGCACCGGAGGACATTCCCTAATGTGGATGGTATCAAGTTCCTGACCCATGATGGGGGCTGTGGCGGCACCCGGCAGGATAGCGACACATTATGCGCTTTGCTGGCCGGATACCTTGATAATCCTAATGTAGCCGGAGCTACCGTGTTAAGTCTTGGGTGTCAGAATGCTCAGGTACATATTCTGCAGGATGCCATTAAAAAGATCAACCCGGGTTTCAATAAGCCTCTTTATATATTAGGGCAACAGGAAAGTAATTCAGAACCTGAATTTATTGCTGAAGCAGTTAAGAAAACTTTTGTGGGCTTAATAGAAGCTAACAAACTAACCAGAAAGCCTGCTCCGTTAAGCAAGCTGACCGTAGGGCTGGAATGTGGTGGATCAGATGGGTTTTCAGGCATTTCTGCCAACCCGGCGGTTGGTCACTTTTCAGACCTTCTTGTGGCTTTAAAGGGGGCGGTAATACTCTCTGAATTTCCTGAGTTAAATGGAGTAGAACAAAACCTTACGGATCGCTGCCCGGATAAAGCAATGGCAGAAAAATTTGCCAAATTAATGCGTACTTATCATGATCGTGCCATTGAATCTGGCTCAGGTTTTGACGCGAACCCATCGCCAGGGAACATCAAAGACGGTTTGATCACAGATGCGATGAAGTCGGCCGGGGCGGCCAAGAAAGGAGGCACTTCGCCTGTAATAGAAGTATTGGACTACACAGAACAAGTTACCAGGCCTGGGCTCAACTTGTTATGTACTCCAGGCAATGATGTAGAATCTACGACAGGGCTGGCAGGTTCCGGCGCTACTCTTACATTGTTTACCACAGGGCTGGGCACTCCCACAGGCAATCCCATATGTCCTGTTATCAAGGTTTCCAGTAATAATAAGCTTTCAGAAAGGATGAAAGACATTATTGATATCAATACGGGTACTATCATAACCGGAGAGGATACCATAGAAACCAAAGGAGCTGAAATATTGGAATATGTGATAGAAGTGGCTAGTGGTAGGAAAATTCCGCATTCCGTACGCTTGGTTCAGGATGATTTTATTCCCTGGAAGCGGGGGATATCGCTATAGTAAACAGAGCCTGGTCAAATAGCTCCTTGGCTCGAGGCGTAAATCGACCTGGTTTGCGCCGGGCGATTGTGAAATAGCTTCTTGCTCCTGCATCGTCTTCACCATGCTGTCTGAAAAGTAAAAAAAGTGTTTTCATTGCAAAGGAGGGTACGGCTGTGGTAGTTTCCCCATCGTGAGATGTACATAGGATCATAGGATTACCTGATCTTTATGCGGTAGCTCTGTATTGGAGTTCTTGTGATGCGCTCTGTTATTGGCAGGCAGAAAGCATTGTCCTCAAGTGGCGAAACGGACTCTTCTTGCATTTAGTATCTAAAGTCATCATCATAAAGAACCTCCTGCTTTGTGAAGGTCAATAAATTATAAAAACTGCAATTACGAATAAAATGTTTTTGTATATTTACTGCAATTGCGAATTATATGGTGAATGTGGAAAGACAAACTTAGTGAACTGGAAGAGTTCATATTACTTACTGTGATCATACTTAAATATGATGCTTACAGTATTCCCATCAAATGTAGGTTGGAAAAAACGTTAGGCAAGAAATTAAGTATAAGTACGGTTCAAACTTGTTTAAAGCGTTTAGAAAAAAAAGGATTTTTAAATTCAGTTCTTGGGATAACTGATGAACGAAGGTTCGGTAAGCGCAAAAGAATGTACATAGCTACACCTTATGCACATGCTGCTCTATCTGAAATGAAAACAATTAGGTTTAAGCGTTGCTCATAGCATTTATATACTGCATATGGAACTTGCAAACTCGAAATAAAGGTGCTTACGTGATGCACTGTTTTTTTTTAATCCTATGGTAGTTACAAACAATAGAATAGATGAAAAAGACCAAACTTGGTGAATTTGAAGAGCTGGTGTTATTAACAGTGGTCGTACTTCAGGAGGATGCATACGGTGTGAGGATAAAAGGTGAGCTTGAAGAAAGGATCAACGAGAAATTAAGTGTAGGATCTATTCAATCTGCTTTGAAACGAATGGAAGAAAAGGGGTTTCTCACTTCTAAATTTGGAGAGGCAACAAAAAAAAGAGGGGGCAAACGTAAGAGAATTTACACCGCTACTCCTTATGCCTTCAGGGTGCTTTCCGAGTTGAAGGATGTGAGAACAAGACTTTGGGAATCACTCCCCAAATTTGCACATGATCTTAAGATATCATGATCAGCCAGGATCAAATCACTCCTCCTAAATGGTCATTGAAGTTACTAAGATACTTTGTAAAGGAGCGTTACCTTGAAGAAATAGAAGGGGATATGGAAGAAGAATTCCATAAAAACCTGGATCGGTGTTCCATCAAAAAAGCGAAACTGATCTATTGTCTGGAAGTGCTTAAACTAATGCGTCCAACGATCATAAAAAATTTAGGGGGAGACCGTTACGGGAATAGATATGACCTGGTTAAAAATAATTTCATTGTAGCTTTCAGGTCATTAAAAAAGAAAAAACTCTTTACTGTCATTAATGTATTAGGGCTGGCACTTGCCTTAACCTTGAATGCGTTTTTGTTTTTATGGGTAGGATCCGAGTTTAGCTATGATAGCTTTCATAAGCATGCAGATCGCACATATCGTGTTTGTTCTAATATATCATTAGCCGGGCAGGATTTTAGTTCCTGTATGGCGCCCCCACCGTTGGCTGATAAATTGATCAGAGAATTTCCGGAAGTGGAAGATGCTACCAGGATATGGAATTGGCAAAACATCTCAGTAACTCACTTTGAGGAATCGGGAGACCCAAAGATCTATAATGAAGATTTTGTATTTGAAGCAGACTCTAACTTTTTTCAATTCTTTGATTTCAAGCTTTTGCAAGGAAACCCGGATCATATATTAAATGATAAGTGGACAGTCGTGCTCAGTGAAAGTATTGCAAAAAAGTACTATGGTAATGATGTTTTAGAGAGAGATGACATCATCGGGAAAGTGATACAAATAACCCTATGGGGAAACGATATTATGTCCACTGTTGTGGGAATTGCTGAAGATGCTCCGCAAAACTCCCATTTTCATTATAACATTCTGTTGTCTACCTACTCAGACCCATGGAGTACCTCTCAAGCCTGGACCGATAATACATATTATACCTATGTAAAGCTCAGAGAAGAAGTGCATCCGGGTGTAACCGAAGCTAAATTTCCGGACTTTATAAAGGTCAATGTGGCCCCCAAATAGCGGCGAATTATCAAATGGAATATACTAAACTGAAAGAAAACGGAGATGAGTGGCGCTATTTTCTTCAGCCGCTTACCAGTATTCATTTAAAATCGAATTTTACCAGGGAAATAGAATCCAATGGGAACAATCAAAATACTATTATTCTGATTGTCACAGGGGTGCTGGTACTTGCCATTGCACTAATGAATTTTATAAATCTTACGATAGCCGCCGGATTTAGCAGGTCCAGGGAAGTTGGAGTAAAAAAGACACTTGGATTAGGTAAGTATAGCCTGGGAATGCAGTTTCTCCAGGAATCTGCTATTACAGTCTTTATGGCTGTAATACTATCTCTGGGTTGTGTTATACTGCTTTCCGGTTCTTTTAGCAGTTACATATCAAGACACGTTTTTATCAGGGATTATTGGTCAATAGGCTTGTTTTTGACAGGTTTGTTTTTTGTTATCACGTTAATAGGCGGTGGTTATCCAGCTTTATTTTTAGCTCGTCTTTCAGTGTTGCGAGCCCTTGGAGGTGTCATCAAAATATCTAAAAGCGACATCAACTTTAAGAATATCCTGGTCGTTATTCAATTCACCATATCCACCAGCTTGATCATTGGGGTAATAATTGTGTATAAGCAACTTAGTTATATGCAAAAAATGACACTAGGTTTTGAAAAAGAGGAAGCGATCATAATAGAGGACCCCTCGAGGAGATTGATCAGGAAGAAAGACGTCTTGGCAAGCTATTGATCATTCTTACTATGGCGGTGATATTCATTGCCTGTATCGGCTTGCTGGGTCTGTCATCATTTGTTACACAAAGACGTTTAAAAGAGATTGGGGTAAGAAAGGTGTTAGGAGGTAGTGTAGGGAGTATACTATTCCTATTTTTGAAAGACTTTGGAAAATGGATTCTCATAGCCCTTGTTTTAGGATGCCCTTTGGCCATTTTAGTTGTACGAACCTGGCTACAAAATCTTTCTTACCGTACAGATATCAGTGCATGGATTTTATTCTAACCAGTATCCTGGCGGTGGTTATTGGGCTTGGTACTATAAGCTATACAAGCATAAAAGCTGCGATGGTTGATCCTGTCAAGTGTTTAAAAGATGAATAAGTTTTTATTTAAATGAGCCGGTGAACTTTAGCGAAATACCAGTAACGGGAGTTTTATCTCATTTTATCAAAGGCTTTTGGAAATTTGAAAATGTGGAAGGAGCGCTTACCTATGATATTCTTCCGGATGGCTTTTTTGACCTGGTGCTTGAAATAAGGCAGGGAGTCCTATGGGAAGTATCGCTGACTGGCGTTTGGACCCGGCAAATAGCGGTTCATATCCCGGAAGATTCGGTATTGATCGGGATTCAGTGTAAACTTATCGCCTCTGAGTACATTTTCCAAAAGCCAGTTACCTCATTCCTCAATAGAAAAATAGTATTACCAATAGATTTTTTAGGAGTGGACAAACTTCCGGTAGACGACTTTTCGGCATTTGCTGACGCCTTTTCACAGCAGACGTTACATGGCTTAAAAAACCTGGAAGAAATTGATCATAGAAAATTTGACCTTTTTAAAACTTTGTACGAATGCAAAGGCGAAATATCCGTTGCACAGCTTTCTGACAAAATTCATTGGAGCAGTCGTCAGATGAACAGGTACTTCACCAGACAATTTGGGCTTTCTATTAAAAATTTCTCAAGTATTCTGAAATGCCATGCGTCATACCCCCAGATAGCCAAAGGAAACCTATATCCCGGAAGGGAATACTTCGATCAGTCTCATTTTATTAAACAGATCAAACGCTACACGGGAGTAACTCCCAAAGTGCTTTGCAAGAATCAAAACGACCGATATTTACAATTTTCAACACTTAAGGAAAACTAAGTTTGTGATAATGGATCAAACGAATTAAAGTGATGAAAATACTTAAACTTACCCCAAATTTTGAAGTAAAAAGTGTTGAAGAAACGGTAGCGTTCTACCAATCCGTTTTAGGTTTTTCGCTGGTAATGGCAGTACCTGATACGCAAGATGGTATTGAACAGGTCATCTCAAAAGACAAAAACTATGTATATGCCCTGGTAAAAAAAGATGAGGTGGAGATGATGTTTCAGCATACTGAAAGTTTTAGGCAGGACCTGCACTTTGCAAAAAGTAACGTCATGGGCGCTTCTGTGTCATTTTATATGGAAGTGGATCACATTGAAGAGCTACATGCCTTTGTTCAAGAGAAAGTTAAGAAGGTGACCCGGTTAAAAACAACGTGGTACGGAATGAAGGAATTCTATTTTAAGGACATCAATGATTATATTCTGGGGTTCGCCCAAAAAGCAAAATAGAACAGGCAAAAGTTACTTTTTTATGGTGAAAGAGGAGTGATCTATTGATAGGATATAAGTGAAGTTAACCCAGTCAGTGAGTATATTTTCAACGTATTTTGAGCTGTTGTGTATTATGCCATTTATTAAATATATTCCATTCCATAGTCCGGGTTCTTCAACTTGTTTTGTGGGTCATATAAGTGAAATCATTGAATTTGGTAAGAAGCAGACCCAAATGTTTTTACTTTTTAAGATCGGTGTTGCTACCATACAACCTTACTGAAACATTGTTAAATTCGAGCAGTAACTTCAGATTATGGATAATAAGAGAACTGCAGCAGTTATCAAAGTAAACGAGTCGTCTTATCAGTGTACTGTAACGGTAGACTGTGCCATATATGGCTTTCAAAATGACGAACTTAAACTACTGTTGACTAAAAGGTCTATTCCGCCCTACAAAGATATGTGGCTATTACCCGGTGGTATTATGAATGAAGGGCAGTCGTTGGAAGAGGCCGCAAATTTTGTCCTTTTCAATCTCACTGGAATTAATAACATACATCATGAACAGGTCCGTTGCTATAGTCGTGTAGACAGGCACCCTGTTAAGCGCGTAGTTACCGTCAGCTTTTATGCCTTGATCAAACCTGAAAACCACCCTGTCATTCCTAAAAATTATATCTCGGACATAAAATGGGTTCCGGTAAGAGACATACCACCGCTGGCTTTTGATCACAATATGTTGGCGGAAGATGCACTTCATGTACTTAAAAAAAATCTACAGGAAAACTTACTCTTTGGCGAACTCCTTCCCGAAAAATTCACCTTAAAAGAACTTCAGGACCTCTATGAAACCATTTTAGAGGAATCACTGGACCGTAGAAATTTCAGAAAGAAGATCTTGCAAACGGGTTTGTTAAGAAATACCAAAGAAAAGAAAGTTGGTGTCAAGGGCGGGCCTGAACTTTATGAGTTAAATAAAGGCAATAAAAGCTAGATCACATACGGAGTGGAGTGCACAAGGTGGTTTAATAAAAATGTGAAAAACTTACCTTGGCTCTGATATTTGCAAATACAGAGATTGAAATATGTGTCAGCATGAGGTGATAATGGGTATAATTGTTTAAGTTTATAACTGTGTAATAAATACACAGTAAATACCTTCCTCATGAAAAATTTTATCGTTCTTTTTGTAATAAGCACTGGTTTGATTTGCTGTGAGAAGCCAAATCAGATCTCTTTCAGAAATACAAGTGAAGCGACTATTGAAGAAAAAGGTTTGACCGTCAGACGGAGTGATTTTCCAGACCTTACCAATGATCAAAAGGTACTTCTGGTCGCAAAAGAAGATACGTTAGCCACACAATATAATGATCTCGATCAGGATGGGATATGGGATGAAATGTTACTGCAGCTTTCTTTTAAACCGGGAGAGCAAATAGATGTAAATTATACGTACATGCCTGCTGCTGAGTATCCAACTTTCCCCTCCAGAGCAAATGCCTATCTGGGACACAGTCCCGAACGTAATGGCCAATTTACCTCTGTAACTGAAAATAAACGTCCTTCAGATCATGTTGCTCAAAGTTATCCCTTTTTATACCAGTGTGAGGGCCCCATATGGGAAAGCGATGTGGTAGCATTCCGCAGTTACTTTGACAGTAGAAACGGTAAAGACATCTTTGGTAAAGTAAAACGGCAGTTGATAGCAGATCAAATAGGTCTGAAAGGAAATTATCACGAACTCCAGCCCTGGGGAATGGACGTATTAAAGGTGGGCACATCGTTGGGCGCCGGTGCCCTTGCCATGTTAAAGAATGGTAAAGTCTACCGGTTGGGACCAACAGAGTCGGCCACATTCCAGATCGTTGAAGATGGTCCTTTAAGAGCTAAAATACGTCTGTCATACACGGGGTGGGAGGTAGAAGGAGAAACTTATGATTTGACGGAAACCTTGTCGATCTGGGCTGGTCAGCGCTGGTACAGAAGTGAGATAGCTTTAAAAGGAGGTGCACAAGCTAAAGCAGATACACTGGCAACTGGTATTGTAAATCTTGCAAAAGTGCCACAGGTTACATTTGCTCAGGATGGATGGAATACCCTTTACACTTTCGGCAAACAAAGTGAAAATAAAGATAACCTCGGTATGGCAGTGCTGGTGTCTGAACAACACTTTTCCGGGTACGATCAACAATCCCCGGAAGCCGAAGGAGTAACCGATACTTATACTGCTTATTTAAGTAAATCTATAGAGGGTACTTACCAATTTATATTTTGTGTAGGCTGGGAGGGAGAAAACTCTGAATTTTCCGATAAGGGAAAGTTTAGAGACCAACTCAAAAAATTACCAGGTCAATTGAATGAAAATGTAGAAACTATAATTCCAAAATTGTGAGTGAAATAAGATACGCTGCACATCCAGGAGATGTGAAAAACTATACCACTGATCAGTTAAGAGCAAATTATCTGATTGATTCGGTGATGAAACCCGGAGAAATATCATGTGTATACTCTATGCATGATCGAATGATTACCTTGGGCATTGTCCCTGTGGATGCACCCATCACCCTACCTTCGTTTGAAGAATATACCAAATCAGAATATTTTTTGGAACGTAGAGAGTTGGGTATCTTCAATGTAGGCGGTGCAGGCAGCGTGATCGTTGATGGTGTAAAATATGATCTCCAGAAAAAAGAATGCCTTTATATAGGAAAGGGAAGTAAAGATGTGGTCTTTGCGAGTGAGTCGGCCAATGAAGCCGCTGAGTTTTTTGTCAACAGCTGTCCAGCCCACAAAGAGTACCCTACCACTAAGGCCGCCCAATCTGATGCTAATGAAGTTAATCTGGGTGTGCAGGAAAACAGTAACGAGCGTACCATCTATCAATTCATACACGAAGATGGTATTCAAAGTTGTCAGTTGGTGATGGGATTTACCACTATGAAACCGGGAAGTATCTGGAATACTTTCCCCCCTCATACGCATAACAGACGCATGGAAGTTTATTTTTACTTTGACGTGCCTGAAAACCAGGTAGTAATACACTTTATGGGTGACCCAGAAGAAACCCGGCATTTGGTAATGCATAACAAACAGGCTGTGATATCTCCTGAGTGGTCTATTCATTCGGGCGCTGGTACTTCTGCATATTCTTTTGTCTGGGGGATGGCAGGTGAAAATAAGGCCTTTACCGATATGGATGCAGTAGATATCAATGCATTGCGGTAGGTCAGGAAAAAAGTACAAACGGACCAATTGTTTTAGATAAGATAAGATCTCTATTCATATGATATTAGATAAATTTAGTTTGAAAGGAAAAACGGCCTTGGTAACGGGTTGTAAAAGGGGTATTGGTAAAGCAATAGCCGAAGGGCTTGCTGAAGCGGGCGCTGATATTTTAGGAGTTTCAGCTTCATTAGAATTGTCCGGAAGCGATGTGGAAAAGTCAGTGAAAGGGCTGGGAAGGTCTTTTTCAGCTTACCAATGTGATTTTACTGATCGGAAGGCACTTCATGCCTTTTTAAAAGAAATAAAGCAACAGGCGTCACCTGTAGACATTTTAGTGAACAATGCCGGTACCATTCTCAGAAAGCCTGCCGCTGAGCATCCTGATGAGTACTGGGATGAGGTGATTGAAGTTAATCTTAATGCCCAGTTTATCATATCCAGGGAAATAGGTAAGACCATGCTGGAACGAGGACAAGGTAAAATTATTTTCATTGCTTCATTACTTACTTTCCAGGGCGGTATTACAGTGCCGGGGTATGCTGCGAGTAAGGGAGCCATAGGTCAGCTTATCATGGCTTTGTCCAATGAATGGGCTTCTAAAGGTATAAATGTTAATGGAATTGCTCCGGGATACATTGCTACTGATAATACAAAAGCCCTAAGGGAAGATGAAGATAGAAGTACCTCAATACTTGGGAGGATACCTCAAGGCAGATGGGGTGAACCTGAAGACTTCAAAGGGCCAGCCGTATTCCTGTCCGGTACTGCTTCAAACTATATGAACGGTTCCATTATGACAGTTGATGGTGGATGGATGGGGCGGTAAGGTAAGTCGGCGCCCAGCCATGAGTTTTATCAGGTTTATGGATAATCGAGTTCGTTATTAAATATAATAGTCAGCCAGCTAAAAAGTGTAAACCACTGGACTGTTAATGTTTTATTGAATACTTTCGCAGATACCAAAGCTGAAACTACGTAGCTGATTAAATGGGCTACTTTATTTTCACTAATTCGATGAGAATTCTGACAAACGATCAGGGTTTGCATTTGAATGCGCACGTGGCGGAATTGGTAGACGCGCTGTCTTCAGGTGGCAGTGCCTTCGGGCGTGAAGGTTCGACTCCTTTCGTGCGCACTGTATGAAATAGCTCGATTTTTCGGGCTATTTTCGTTTTAACTCTCAGTGCTTTTTTCATTAAAACCCATTGATGAACTTTTGCTTCTTCTTAAGGACCTGACATTTCTTCCCTTCTAAAACTCATCGATACCACTCCAGGAAGAAGAATTCAATAGCTTTGTCAGCAGCATATCAGGGACGAAGCTGTATGGGGGCTGATGAAAAATATGATTCACATATTACTATTAGCGCCTGCTGTCGCCAGTTTTACTAAAAATTGCCATAGGAGTGATTTTCATGGTTGAGAACTTACGGGTTTATAGAAGTAGCCTTTTCAAATTCTTCCCGGGTAGCCGATGAATTAGCGTCGGTGAAAAATTTCCATTCTCCGGATTCTTTTTGCAAAACAATGGAAAATTTCCCGTACCGGTCGTAGGTTTCATGGTGGGCGGAAGAAACGCATAAATGATAGAAACCATTATCCAGAATACTTACTCCATTTTCCTGCCTGTCCGTGATTTTAAAGACTATTTTTAATGACTTACTTTCTTCATCAGCCAAATTGAAAAGACTTTCAAAGAAATTTAAAATGGCCTTTCTACCCTTAAAAGATTTGGGTGCTGCATTTTTATAGAGGTTTATCAATTCGGCATCCCTGGCATAAAGGTTACTGATAAGTGCTGCATCTAAAATGTCATAACCTTTAGAAAATTTTTGGTAAAGAATATCCGGGCTTTGTGCCTTTCCTAAAAGATGAAGCATTAAAAAGATACTAACGAAAAAGGTGTTTTTACTCATAGGTTTAGATTTAAAAAGTTGGGTTTACTTTTTTCTTGTCCAATATATCAGTCTTAAACTGGTAGTCAAATTCATTGATCTAAAATTAGATGTACTGAAATTCACCATCCTTTAACTGGCTGTTACTTCCTCACCACGAGTATTTAGGGGGAGTGCACTTTGAAAGTACAAGCCACTTTTTCTAGCCTGCTACTAGAAAAAATTGCCAGGAACGGCACGAATATCAATGTAACTTTATTCATTTTTTCTGGTTATTGCTTATAAATCATGTGGACTCCCTGAACGGCGAGTATAGATCATGACATTGAGTGTTCCAAAGGCCTTGCCAAAGGTGAGGTTATGCTTGAGCTTATGTGGTAAGCATTGCGCTGGTGGTATAATAAGGTATCATGAGTTTATGACTTAGATCTTTTGCTCTGCCAGCTTTTTTGCTTTTTGCAGGTATCTGTACCTAACCAGTGTAGAACCCTTTGAGCGTCCTCGTTTGATCCAACAGGTCAAACGACTCTTAAGCTTTTAACTTAAGAATGGCAGGTCAGGTGATATCAAGATGCTAAAGCGTCTTTTTTAAATAAACAATATTTCTGTAACTTAATAAAGTGTCGAAGTTGAGCTATGAGTTTAGATTTCCCTAATAAGGAAATGATAGTTGCCGTAAATATTCTCGTTAATTATATCCGGAAAACAATATACTACATCAAAAATGGAAGACAACAAACATTCAAGCACACCCTATAATGTTAACGGTGAAGGTAAATGTCCGTTTTTAGGCGGGGGGCTAAAAAACAGCGCCGGAGGTGGCACGTCAAATCGTGACTGGTGGCCAAATCAGTTGAACCTGAATATCCTTCGTCAACATTCCTCTTTGTCCAACCCGATGGGTGAAGACTTCAATTATGCGGCAGAGTTCAAGAAACTCGACCTGGATGCTATAAAGAAGGACCTTTACGATGTCATGACAAACTCACAAGATTGGTGGCCGGCGGACTACGGCCATTATGGACCTTTCTTCATTCGGATGGCATGGCACAGTGCAGGTACATACCGAATTTCTGATGGCCGTGGTGGAGCGGGCTCAGGCACCCAGCGTTTTGCACCGCTCAACAGCTGGCCCGATAATGGTAATTTGGATAAGGCCCGGTTACTGCTTTGGCCGGTCAAGCAGAAATATGGAAAGAAAATTTCCTGGGCAGACCTTATGGTTTTGGCGGGTAACTGCGCCCTGGAGTCCATGGGTTTTGATACATTCGGTTTCGCTGGTGGACGTGAAGACGTTTGGCAGCCTGAAGAAGATATTTATTGGGGTTCTGAAACCGAATGGTTAGGGGATAAGCGATATACCGGCGATCGTGAATTGGAGAACCCGCTTGGCGCCGTTCAGATGGGACTGATCTACGTGAACCCGGAAGGCCCTAACGGTAATCCGGACCCTCTTAAATCAGCCATAGACATTCGCGAAACGTTTGGTCGTATGGCAATGAATGATGAAGAGACGGTGGCGCTTGTTGCGGGGGGACACACCTTTGGAAAGGCCCATGGTGCAGCTGACCCAGGACAATATGTGGGTAGGGAACCCGCAGGTGCCGGAATCGAAGAACAAGGTTTAGGCTGGAAAAATACGTTTGGCAGTGGTCATGGAGACCATACCATCACCAGTGGTATTGAGGGTGCATGGACACCTAATCCAACAAAGTGGGATAACGACTATTTTGAAGTTCTGTTTGGCTACGACTGGGAATTAACAAAGAGTCCGGCCGGAGCGCATCAATGGACACCTACGGCAGCCTCTAATGCGCGAACTGCACCTAGGGCTGGTGATGCATCCAAGACCCAGCCGCTTATGATGACTACTGCAGATATGGCCTTAAAAATGGATCCTATCTATGAGCCCATTTCCAGGCATTTCCATCAGAATCCGGAAGAGTTTGCTGACGCCTTTGCCAGGGCCTGGTTCAAATTAACGCATCGTGATATGGGACCGATCGCACTTTATCTCGGTAAAGAAGTTCCTGGTGAGGAGCTTATCTGGCAAGATCCTGTTCCTGCTGTTAAACATGAAGTGATCAATGCTCAGGATATTGCAGAACTAAAAGGCAAAATACTGGACTCAGGCCTGTCAGTGTCTCAATTAGTATCTACTGCCTGGGCTTCAGCATCTACCTTCCGTGGCTCTGATAAACGTGGTGGTGCAAACGGCGCTCGTATTCGTTTGACGCCACAAAAGGATTGGGAAGTAAACAATCCTGCTCAACTGGCCACAGTATTGGAAGCCCTTGAGAATATCCAAAATAGCTTTAATAGTGCCCAGTCGGGTGATAAGATGGTTTCACTGGCAGACATGATCGTACTGGGTGGATGCGCAGGCATTGAAAAAGCGCTTAAAAATGCGGGGTACGATATGACAGTGCCTTTTACTCCTGGGCGTGCAGATGCTTCTCCGGAACAAACGGATGCAGAATCATTTGAAGCCCTGGAGCCTACAGCGGATGGTTTTCGTAACTATTTAAGTGCTCGGTATACAGCGTCAGCAGAAGAAATGCTGGTGGACCGGGCGCAGTTATTGACATTGACCGCGCCTGAGATGACCGTTCTTGTGGGGGGTATGCGTGTCATTAATACCAACTTTGATCAATCGCAACATGGTGTCTTTACCAAACGTTCGGAGGCGCTCACCAACGACTTCTTCGTCAACTTACTTGATCTAGGTATTACCTGGAAGGCAATTTCGGAGTCGGAAGACGTATTTGAAGGTCGTGATCGTGCAACAGGAGAAGTGAAGTGGACAGGAACCCGTGCCGACCTGATTTTCGGTTCAAACACAGAGCTACGTGCCCTGGCCGAGGTTTACGGATGCGAGGATTCCCAAGAGAAGTTCATGCGGGACTTTGTGGCTGCCTGGACCAAAGTGATGGACCTTGACCGCTTTGATCTGGCTTGATTTCAAGATATTATTATTGAATAGTAGGAGGTGGTCCGTTGATGGACTACCTTTTTTACTTACATGGAATAATTCACTTTCCCGTTTAAGAGCCCCTCTGGTATGACATTCCTAAAGATACCTTTTGGGCGGGGAAAATGTAACAATAATATTTTTTATAGACTTCTTTGCTTCCGAAGCTTTATATCCGCTCTTAAGTATAAAAAATAGCCCTACCTAAGGGTAGAGCTATTTAACCTGTTGTAAGACTATTGTTTCACCACAAACCTTAAGTAGTTGTATTGTCCATATGCTTAAAGTCAGACAACACCTGTTTAATTAAGGCCAGCAGATCTTCATTTTATGAAAATTTAAATGCCTCGTAATCCTCTACACTACCTCCGTCCATGCAGCATTCAATGATTTTTCTACCCATTGGATTCAAATAATCCGCCAAAAATTTGGTCAATTCTTCATGGAAGAAATTAGACAGTATTTGTGCTCCCTGATCATACGCTTCTTTTCCTACTTCAGGTTGAGATTCTACTTTTAGCAGTCCTCTGGATATATAGTCACCTTCTACACGCATACCGTTTAGTGCATATCCCAGGAGACTACATCTGGAGGGAGATACCTGTTCACTGGTGAAGTTGGCGTTTCCTCTTCTTGCCAGGTATTCTCTGCTTACCCATTGTGGCATGAATCCGGTCTTATAGGCACCTATGTGCTGATTTGGTAACAAAACGTACTTCGTTTTAGGCGTATTCTGCATCTGTTCCAGGATTAAATTAGCCTGTGTCACTCGCCTGCCAGCTGCAAATGGCCAAAAACTGCCTACTCCTTCACTGGTCAACCCTTTGGTGTCAGTAATGCTCGGGTTTGCATGTCCCCTGGGGGCTACAAGCCTCCAAAGCCATGCTAGTGCAGGGGGTAAAACATGCATCATACCTATGATACCGTAAGTAGGTTTTTCGCTGGTACATTGTGGCGTACGTATACCCATGCTTCTTATATCTACGGTCACGGCATCATTATAAATGTCCTTCATAGCTGCTCTGGGCATAATCACTCTTGGGTTAGGGCAAGGAACACCCGGTTTGTCCTCTACATGGTCCCAGATCAATGCCCGTCCTCCTGGTACAGCCTCAATGTTTAAGAAAAGAAGCGGTTGCGGAGGTTTTGCGGTGATACGTTCCAGTAATGGATCGGTTCCATACTCTTTGATATGGTCTACGCGCAAGAACCACCCTTCTTCTGCATCCATCAACGTGAGTTTTTTGTCATTTTTATGCAGACTCTTATGGCATAAGGCCATATCATCAGTTACCGGTTGCAAATCACATGTTCTGCGGAGTTCTAAGGTTAACCGTTCTTTGGTAATTACATTTTCACCCAGTAGAAGACTGCCATCTACTTGCCGGTGCGGTTGTTGCAGCATTTCACTTTTTCCTCCTCCGCTGGCGCCCTCATGCATGATGGTGACTACGTTATCATATGGAGTAACTACCCGTACAGTAGCGCAGTGTGCTGTGATCCAATGCTCAATGTTGCCTAAATGGATGAGCATGCCATATACCCCTTTTTTAGCGCTTGGACCAGGGTAAAGGTTGTAGGAAAACATTTCGTACTGGTCCGGTTGACGTTCATGTACCACTACTTGTTTACCGTCAAAATGTGTATGACGAAAAGGAGGAGCCACATAAATGGCCGCCTTAGGATCGAAGTCCTCAGGCAGATTTTGAGGATCCAGTATCCCTTGCAGTAAAGCCAGTCCTAGTCCAAAAAAACCGGCATTGGCAGGTATGATGGCCACTCCATCGTATCCCAACCCAGGCTTACCTGCATGGAAGTAAAACATGGCAAGGTCCTGTTGGCTCAGCCAGTCAAAAGTTTCATCTTTAAGAGATTCAAAACTATACCCGAAGCGGTCTGAAAACCGTTCTTTATCTGTGGGATAATCATCGGCTATTGCCATACTATCGGGATCCCTTCTTCGGAGGTAAGCGTCCGGATAATTAGCAGCAATCCCATTTTTTACACGCACAACATTTGCTTCCAACGTAGACTTTCCATCGGGGAGCTCATAGGCCACCTCAAATGAGCTTTGATCTTTTCCTCCTGTAGCAAGTTCTATCAGATCTTCTACCGAAGAAGCTACCTGAAAACTAGGCGCCGATTTTTTTAAAATTTCAATGCGTTCACGTATGGGGATGGATGCTATTGCAGGTTTTTCAATAGTTGAAGTCATAATTTCGCGATTTTTTTACAAAAATATGTTCGGGTTTATGCAAAAATGGTTTGTTTTATCAGTCAACGGGTTGATCTATGTCATCAATTAAAGCTTGTATCTAAAAGATTTTGTATTGTATGCAACATTTTAGTGAAAATGTCATATTACACTCAAATTGTGCTTCGGGTTTTGAAAATTAGGAATTCAACCTCTGTCTGGCTTTAGTGTCTTAGTCTATGACTCATGGTTGTCAGGAGTATCCGCTAGTGCTTTACAAATAGTCCTGCCCTTTTCCATTTTTTCTAATACCTGTTCCCCCCGTGTCACAACAAAAAAATACCGCTCTATAAATTATCATAAAATAACCGATCCTATTTCTGCCGTTTATCGTTTGTACCTTGTACATATAGTAAAACCGAGTATTTAAACATAAACACAACAAACTATGGCAACATTAAGATTGGGCGACGAAGCTCCTAATTTTATAGCGCAAACCACGGAAGGTGAGATAGACTTTCACCAATGGCTGGGAGAAGGTTGGGGAGTATTTTTTTCTCACCCGGCAGATTATACCCCCGTTTGTACTACTGAACTGGGCGCTACCGCTAAACTGAAAGAAGCATTCAGTACAAGGAATGTAAAAGTGGCAGCATTGAGTGTGGATAGCCTGGAATCACACAAAGGCTGGGTGAGCGACATCAACGATACGCAGAACACACAGGTTGATTTTCCAATTATAGCAGATGAAGATAAAAAAGTGTCTGCTCTGTATGATATGATACACCCAAATGCGGATGACAAACTAACCGTTCGATCGGTATTTATCATAGGGCCTGACAAGAAGATCAAACTTATGATCACCTATCCTGCTTCCACCGGACGTAATTTTAATGAAATATTACGGGTTATTGACTCGCTGCAGTTAACGGCCTATCAAAAAGTAGCTACCCCGGTAAACTGGAACCAGGGAGAAGATTGTGTGATCCTGCCTTCTATTTCCAATGAAGAGGCAGACAAACTTTTCCCAAAAGGGTACAAAGAAGTAAGACCTTATCTCAGGCTAACGCCGCAGCCAAATTAAGCGTATCCTATCTATTGCCAGACCACTATGGGAAGTGGCCATTATTTGGTCCGTGGTGGTCTGGACATTTTCCGGTTCTTCCTGATGTAAAATAACCAGTTAAATATCAATAGGTTAAATGACTATGAGGAAAATCATCTATACATTACCTAACGGTCGTTTAAAAACAGTTTTAGCCCTCTGTTTTGTGTGTAATTAGTTATTTACAATATATCATTTGAATAGTATCATTCTGTTTATTTTTGTATTAAATGCCTTTCGTCTTTACAACTATAATTTTATCTTGACGTCCTTATTAAAATCCATGCTGTTATAAATTTTTTTCAGTAGAGATTACCATGTGGCGGTACAGGCGTTTAGTGATCTTTGTTTTTTTCTTTTCATCCCCATTATCCGGATGGGCACAGCAATGTAATGTGGATTTCTCCGGGGTGACCCAAATCAATTTTAGTGAGGCTTGCACAACAGGAGCGGCTGGTTTAAGTCTGGGCGATAATATTGCTATGGGAAATGGTGACGTCTTCACGTTTGACTCCCCCGCAGTCATTAACATTAACGGTGACTTAGATATCTCACTGGAGGGCGGTGGCACTGTGATCATACCCAATGGTGTCACGGTCAACCTTTTGGCTGGTGGTCTGCATGCAGAGGCAAGTGGTTCGAATTGTGCTCCGGGAGATATATGTGCCTTTAACTTTGTAATCAACGGGAACTTAAATATTGCAGAAGACCTTACCAATGAGTTGAGTGAGTTCACCTGGTCAGGAGTGGGTTCGGTAAGTATTCAGGGAAACCTGTCCAATACATCAGCCGGCTGTATGCTTTGTAGTAATTCCTGTCCTTCCTTTCCTGCGGGTAGTGCCTGTACGGATGCCACCAGCTCATGTTCGAACTTTTGTAGTGATGGTAACTACGGAAATATTACCCCGCTTACCGTTGTAGATGCAGGGGTAGATCAGGCATTATGTGGTGCTGCGAGTACTAGCCTGAATGCATTATCAGGGTCAGGAACCTGGTCCACAGGCAGTGTGGGTGTTGTTATTTCTAATCCTAACCTCGCCACGAGTCAGGTGTCAGGACTTTCACCGGGAGTGCATACCTTCAGATGGACGGTAGGCGTTACGGAGTTTGATGAAATGACCGTGACTGTAAATACTGTGCCTGAGGTTCCTGCCATTTCAAGCACAGGTAGTTCAAAATGTCTGGGAACGGCCGTTACGCTTTCCCCTGCTGTTAATAATCCTCTCAATGTCTATGAATGGTATAAAAATGGTGTAGCGACCGGGAGTTTTGGGAACCTGATCCTGATCGCAGTCGACGAGAGCGGAGATTACCAGCTTAGAGCAATTAGTTCAGCCACCGGTTGTGAAAGTGAGTTAAGCATAGTAGAAACAGTATCGATAGAATTACCCCCTTCTCAACCTTCCGTAAATGTGAATAAAAGCCTGAGCTGTGCAGGTGACCCTATCACACTGAGTTCAAGCGTGACGGTTACAGGTGGAGTATATCTTTGGCAGAAGCCAGGGAGTGCTTCGTTTGTTCCGGATGATCAAACCATATTCATAGATGATCCCTCTCAAAGTGGTGAATATAAAGTAAGAGTAGTCAGTCAAAATGATTGTATAAGCCCGGAGAGTGATGTGGTTTCAGTTACCATAGAACCTTTACCTGATACACCCTCCATAGCCACTACCGGTAATAGCATATGTGCAGATGGGACCCAGGTAATACTCACGTCTGATCTCGCTCCCGATGCCGGTACTTACCTGTGGTTTAAAGATGATGCAGCACTGCCGGGTGAAACAGGCGTACAACTTACACTTTCCGCTGCCGGTGAAAGCGGCGATTATACGGTTAAAGTAATAGATGGGAATGGAGCGCAGTGTGTAAGTGCCTCCAGCCCTGCTCAGCAAGTGCGTATTTCTGAACTACCTTCACCGGCCGTGGTCGGAGCCGACCAACAATTATGCAATGTAGCGGCTACCACACTCCAGGCCACCTCCCCCGTTGTGGGGATAGGTACCTGGACCACTTCTGACGGTGCGACCATTTCAAATGCCAATACTCCGAACACATCTGTGACTGACCTTATCCCCGGCCGCTATACTTTTTCGTGGCAGGTGGATAACGGAACATGTACAGGAACACCTCAGGACCTGGTAGTGGAAGTATTTGCGCCACCATCTCCGGCCGTAGCAGAAGTAGATAAACTCATTTGTGATGCCTTAAGTACTTCCATAAGCGCCACACCTCCTGTAGTAGGAGTGGGGGAGTGGGCCATTGTAACGGGCGCCGGAGGAATAGCAGATCGTTCTGTTGGAGCGACTACGATCAACAACCTGGTAGCTGGAATAGAGACGGTACTTTCCTGGACCGTTAGCAATGGGGCTTGTCCGGCAAATACTGATGAATTACTATTAGAAGTAAGTACCACACCGGTGATACCTGAAATAACCCTGGGCCAACAACTCTGCAATGCTACTTTTACGCTCCTTACAGCGCCAACTGCGACAGTAGGTACGGGCGAGTGGACAGTGATGGACGGGATTGGTGATCTTACAGACCCATTAAGTGCGCGTACTGAGATCAGCGGCCTTCAGCCGGGAGGCGATCTTACTTTGAGATGGACCGTGCAAAATGACTGTGGAAGTGACTTTAGAGAAGCCGTGGTCTTAAATGAAATACTTCCTGATGTAGCTACTGCAGGTGTTGACCAGGAAATATGTGGTGTGACCAGTACTACCCTGACAGGAAGTGGTGCCGGCGGAATATGGACGGTGCTGGAGGGAACCGCCATCTTTTCTGACCCTGCCAATCCTACTGCCCAGGTAAGTGGCCTGTCCGTGGGTATCAATACGTTGACCTACCGTATAGCGGGTAATATCTGCCCGGATACGGAAGATGAAGTAACCTTGATGGTGTATGAAGAGCCCAGCGTCGCTCTGGCAGGAGAAGACCAGTTTTTTTGCCAGGGAGAAAGTGAAGCCACAGTGTCGGCTGTTCCACCGGTAGTGGGTAAGGGCACCTGGCAAGTGGTGAATGGCAGTGCTACCATTCGTGATCCTGACGCTCCTGTAACGCAGATAGATGGGCTCCTGCCGGGTGAAGTAGTGCTGCAATGGTCAGTAACCAATGGTAACTGTTCTGTCAATACGGACGACCTGCGTATTACCGTTAATGCGGCGCCTGATGTAGCGGCAGAAAACATTGATCTATGCCTGGGCCAATCCGTACAGCTGGAAGCTTTTGGAGGGGATAGCTACCAGTGGCAGCCGGAAAACGGATTGAGTGATCCTACTATTGCCGATCCGGTGGCTACTCCTGTTGAATCAATTGAATATACTGTACAGATCATCCGTAATAATTGCACGTCTGACAGCCGGACGGTCCATGTGGAGGTAAAGCCTTCCCCATTCCTGGAGGTAAGTTCTGATACCAGCCTGTTTGCCGATGAAGAAGTACAGCTTTTTGCCAGTGGTGCATCTGCCTATCAATGGCAGCCTGCATCTGATTTGGATGATCCTTCCAGCGCTTCACCTGTCGCTTCACCTCAACAGACCACGCGTTATACTGTGGTAGGAACGAATGAGTTTGGCTGTAGCGCTACCGATGAGGTGAATGTGGTCGTTCGTGAAGGTTTTGAACTATTTGTGCCTGATTTATTTACTCCAAACGGTGACCAGGTGAACGATCTGCTTTTCGTGAATACATTGGGAATAGAGCGTTTCGAATTCAAAATATTTGATCGTACCGGTAGAGAAGTATTTTCCACCACAGCGAAAGATCAGGGGTGGGACGGAATGTTTAACGGGCAGGAGCAGAGTATGGATAGCTATCTTTATGTAGTGGTTGCCGAAACATTTGGTGGGGAAAAGGTTTCCAGGAAAGGTTCAATAAAACTGGTGAGATGAAAAGACTTATACCCTTGTTTAGTGTGTTTTTAATAGCTTGTAATGCATATGCGCAAGAGCCTTTCTTTTCACAGTTTTACAACGCGCCGCTTTCTGTAAACCCTGCATTTACCGGTACTGCCTATGGATATATCCGCACTACATTGAATTACAAAGACTATTTTAACGATTTTGAGAAGATCCGTACGGTCGCGTTGGCTGCTGATCTCTCCCTTTTGGAAAATGACCGGAACCCTGATTATGCAGGAGTAGGGATTTATTTTCAAAATGATCAGGCCGGTCAGGCGCTTACTAATACTAAGGTAATGGCTTCGTTTTCCTACCATAATGCCTATGGCAGAGATCGTAACGAATTTCTTGCCTTTGGTATGCAAGCAGGTATTGATAATACTAACCTGGATTTTGCCGGGCTTACTACCCAGAGCCAATGGGTAATAGGGCAGGGGTTTGATATGGATCTACCCAATGGAGAGATCATCCAGGGGGAAAGAGCTACTGTCATTAACTTCAATGCGGGCTTAATGTGGTATAAATTCCTTAGGAACGGCACTTCTTTCATTGTAGGGGTATCTTCTTTTCACCTTGCCCAGCCTAAAAGGGATTTTGTGGGTGAGGAAAATAAACTATTTAGAAAGTATGTGGCTCATGGCTCGTCCCGTATACCAGTTAACCAGCGTATGAATTTTGCACCTTCATTACTTTATTTTTATCAAAATGGAAATCATACGATCAGCCCCGGGGCAGCGATAGAATTTGTACTTCAAAAGGATAGCTATTTTTCTTTTGGTGGCTGGGTGCGTAATTTCAATGCTATCATTGGAACAGTTCAATTGGAGTACAACAATTTTACGGTAGGCGCCAGTTATGATCTGCTACTTTCTTCTATTTCAGATGCCAGCAGAAATGGCGGGTTGGAAATTAGCCTTAACTACCTGGTGAAACGTACCTATAAAAAACGGGCTAGAATACGATCTAATACACGGCCGAGACTATGATCAGAATAAGCATAACAGGCATATTGGTATTGGTGAGCTGTTCGGTATGGGCACAGCATATTCGACCTTTGAAAGATGTGATAGAGGACCCCGAACCGGAAGAACACCGGCAGTTAGCGGTAAAACTTAAAGAACAACAACGCTACCTTGCTGCTTTGGAGCATTTTGAAAGTATCAGGAATGAAGGGCTTCTAACATCGGACGATAAAATGGAGATGGGGGCTTTGCATTATAAGCTCAGGCAATACAGGGAGGCTGAACTGATCTATAGTTCCATTATCACCGAACATCCCGGCAAACACCCGATGGCCCACTATTGGTTGGGCTTTATGCATAAGGCCCAGGGAAAATATGATCAGGCCCGGAGTGAGTTTAACTATTTCTTGGACAACAACGGAGCACAATACAAAAAAGAAGCCCGTGAAGCCTATAAGGAAATAGAAGGTTTAAAAGATGCCTTGAATATAAAACGCAAAGAGGGCGATGCCACAGTGACAAGATGGAGTATCAACGGCTTTGACAAGAAAAATATGACGTCAGCGCTTCAATGGGAAGGTAATAGCACCTGGTTTACGGGTGTTATACCTATTAAATACAATAAGAAAATAGAAGTAGCTAAAGACCTGATAGCGATGATCGATGAAATACAGGTGAGTCGTATTTACATCACTTCTTCAGGAGGCCCGAAACAGGTGGACCTGGACCTTTCCGATGCTTCCAAAAATATAGGCAGCCCTTCTTTGGGAGCGGATAAAGCTACCTTGTACTTTTCGGCATGTGACCAATTTGGAGAAAACAGGCGTTGTGAAATTTATGTTACACTTAAAAAATCCAATAAATGGATGCCGCCGGTAAGGCTGAATGATCATATTAATTTTCCTGAATATTCCTCGAAAACGCCAAACTGGGTAACTACCATTGATGGGAAAGTACTATTCTTTTTCTCTTCTAATCGTCCCGGAGGTTATGGTGGTTACGATATTTGGGTGTCAGAAATAGTCAATGGCCAATTTAAAAGACCGGTTAATCTGGGAGCAGGTGTGAATACCGTGAAAGATGAGGTAAGCCCCTTTTTTGACGTCAGTACGGGTTATTTATTTCTGAGCTCAAATGGACACCATGGGCTCGGGGAAATGGATGTTTTCCTGGCACAGGTAGATTGGGGACAGGGAGAAGGCAAGGTATATAACCTGGGTACACCTATCAATTCGGGTGGAGATGACTACCATTTCAGTCTAAAGAAAGATCGGAGTGGCGGGTTCTTTTCTTCTAACAGGGACGATAATTGTTGTGATCATCCATATCGCTTCGACATGAAGATCCCTTATTCCTTTGACGAATTTCCAGTATATCTTACCGAAGTCTCGTCGTTTGAGCAATTTGATTCTGAACTGGACATACTCAGGCAGCCATTTAATTATCAAGCGTTAAGTTTTAATCAAAGCAATACCGAATTCATCCTTACGGAAGATGCTAATATCGAAGGATTGCTATCAGATAACGGTCTGTCAACAGAAAACAAGAAAATACTCTTGGTAGATCAAAAAGGAGAAGTGGTCAGTTCAGCACTTGCCGGAGCCCGGGGAAAGTTTGAGTTTCGTCAGCTGCCTGCCGGAGGACAGTATTCATTTGTATTGTCTGAGGCTGATACTGATCTTCAGGTCAATGTCTCTTTATTGAATGATCAGGGTGTGATCTTTGGCAGGATTACCAGTGTCGATCAGCCCAACCTGTTCCGTTTTAAACCATTAGAAGATTATAGTTCAGGCGTGTGGTCTCTGGAGGTGGAGGATGCCACTATTTCGGGGCACCTGTTAAAGGATGGCATGGCCCTGGTCAATGAGAAAGTACTCCTGGTCAATGAGCAAGGTTTGATAGTAGCAGCTACTGAAACGGACGCTGCAGGAACCTTTGATTTTAAAAAGCTACCGGCAGGAGAGAGGTATTCGTTTGTATTAGAAGAGCGTGACAACCCGCTGTCCATAGAAGTTAATATTAAAGATCGTTTGGGCAATGTAGTAAGACGGTTTAATAGTACATCGTCCAGGGAAATATTTAAATATCGCATTCTTGAAGAATATGAGGCCGGAGTATGGACCTTGCCTTCTGAAGAAGCGTTGATCTCCGGGTCGGTATTGGCTGGTAAATTCGCACTGAGTAATAAAAGAGTATTGCTGGTAGATGAGAATGGTAAAGTGATAGGGGCATCGGTAACAGATAAAACAGGTAGGTTCACTTTCAGAACGCTACCGGCCCATCAACAATTTGCTTTCGTGTTGGAAGAAAATGAGGCTGAATTTAACATTGATATTGCCGTATTGGACAATGAGGGGAATATAATCTCCCGATTCAGCAATAATAACCGGCAAGAGGTTTTTAAATATCGTTCCTTAGTGGATTACGAGCGTGGAGTATACACATTAAAGGTATCCGATGCTTCTATCTTGGGTAGTTTGAAGGATAAAAATAAGCCTGTATCGGGCCATTCAATACTTTTAGTTCATGAGGGTAATGTAGTGGATAAGGCGACCACGTCTAATGATGGTAGCTTCAAGTTCTCACAATTGACCCCGGACTACCAATATACTTTTTTGCTTGAACGTGAAGATCAAGGACTGGTCATTAATCTTGTAGTCATGAATAAATTTGGAACTATAGTAGATAGAATGGACAATAAGAACCGCGCTGAAATATTCTATTTTGAAGAACTAGCTGCTTACAGGGAACAGTATGACAGATATTATAATAAGATCTGCGGTGAATTGAGCAATGTTGTGGATCCCCTGGCTCATCCTGTGGTGTTGGTAGATAGACAAGGAAATGAATTGGCATGCGTGGAAACAGATTATACAGGCTATTTTCAGTTTGATGATGTAACATTTGAAGAGGGATACCGGTTCTTATTGGACGGCTGTGATACTGAACTGGTAGTACATATAGAGGTGGATAATAGTGAAGGAGCCACCAGGTATCGGTTTAATAGCGTTGAACATGGTGAATATTTTGACTATGTAGATTTTGCTTTTGTCAATCAAAGTGCATTAGATCAGCAGCTTGCTATTAAAAAAATGCCATATTTGTACGAGTTGACTCATAACTTTGATAGGGGTTCCGTAATAGTCGGAACTTATAAGCAACAAAGAAATAGGTGTTACAAGAATATAAGTTGCCGAAATGCCCGGCTTGACATAGAGGATTGTTTAGGATAGATAAATATCAAATAGTAAGGAGATTAGCGCTTATTGGCTTAGTCTTTACGGCATGTTCATTCCGTCCTCCCGGGGGTTCTGATATCAATGCTAAGGTAAAGGCCATTTTTCTGTATAATTTTTCAAAATATGTGGATTGGCCAGAGCATATGGCCAGTGGCAGATTTAAGATAGCCATTTATGGCCATTATCCGGCCTTGAAAGAAGAGTTGATCAGAATGTCAAAAGTAAAGCGTAGGGGCGATCGTAGTTTTGAGATTTTGATGTTTGATACCCCTGAAAAAATTGTACCCACACATATATTATTTGTTGTAAAAGCTAAAAGTGTGGATATGGCCTACATTAACAGGAAACTAAAAAAGACAAGTACACTGTTAGTAACAGAAGAAGATGAATTGATCAACAGAGGAGCTAATATTAACTTATATTATGAAAATAATAAACAAAGAATGGAGATCAATCCATCAAACTTTGATGCTAAAGGTTTAAAGATCAGCGAAGAACTTATGTCTATATCAAAAGTGGTAAACGGATGAAGTATTTATTTGTCATACTCTCCTTTCTGGCATTTACCAATGGTTTCGGTCAAAATATGCTGGATCGCTCATTGAAACATTATCAGAATGGTGAGTTCAATGAAGCCAGGATATTGATAGATTCTGCCCTCACCAGCGAGCTTTATGCTGCGGAAAATATTACCTGGTATTTGAAAGGATTCATTTATAAGGATCTGTACAAAAATAGCATTGAAAATACCGAGAAAGAAAACTTTAGAAGTGAGTCTATTGTTGCTTTCAATACCTTGCTGAATATGGATAGCACCGAGCAGTACGAGCAAGAGGCCAGGCAGAACATAAAATTCCTGGCTACCACCTATTTTAATGAGGCCATAGCCATAATAGATCAGCAATTGTTCCAGCTGGCCAAAGCTTACTATACTAAATTTGAAGAAACACTGGCCTTAGTCAATGATGGCTCTATCTCTCTGGCGGAAAGTAAATCCCGCTTTTATTTGACGCTTGGCTCTGCTTATGTTCAGCTGAATGCCAAAGATTCTATCAAAGACCACAATACAGATGCAGTGAACGCTTTTGAAGAGGTATTGGCTATAGATTCTACCAACAAAGAAGCGAATTATAATATAGGAGTGATCTACTATAATTCAGCGGTATCTAATATATTGGACCTCGATTACGACGATGCAGATATTCTGGCTTTTGGAAAATTTGAAGACCGGACCATAGGCTTGTTTAAAAAATCTCTTCCATATATGAAACGAGCCTACCAGGCTGCCTCCGAAGATGAAAATATCCTGGAAGGATTGGCCGGGATACATTTCGGTCTGCGTGAATTTGAAATATCGAATAAGTATAAAGAGGAGTTATTGGCCCTAAAGGAAAAGAAATAGACAGAATTTGGCCGTTAGGTATTCTTGGTCTGGTCATCTATTGAATGTATCCGGCAGTAGCATCCAACCCTGCTGTGCCCTGAGTCCTTTGCACTCTGCTCTTTAATGTTTACCCATCTGTGCTATATGCTATCCATCGTGGTAATGAGAGACTGGTCGATGTTGATTTCTCTAAGTGTCGCAGGTGCTCTACATTTACAAACATAAAGCCAACTATAGACAACGAATTATCCCTTGGAGCCAGGTCTTCGAGGGATTTTTTGCTTTTAGATAGTTTGCGTGTCTGAATCTACTCTGAAAATTAAAATTTTGGAAAAGACATCAAAAGAAGGTGGAAATGATCCGGTTACGCTCTGTCCGTTAGTGGCATTCTATATCAAATTGATCTATACATTGTTTATCCGGTACCTATCACCCGCTATGCTTTAAGTTATTTTCATTCTGTGCCCGGATTGATAAAGAGTTCATGGCAGCGTTGATAAATATCTTTTTCGGCAACTGTTATTTTGACAAACTCACATTGATTAATACTCATATAGAATTCGGTCATCGAAGTTTTCAAGATTTAGCAATACACTGTTTCCTCCTGCCTGTAGCTGGCAGATATTAAAAGAGATCTCTTTTGATATTACTGCATCACAGAGCTCATCGTTTTTTAATGACAGCCTTACGTTTCTTTGTGGAGGGTTCGATTCGAGAATTCCTTCAGAGGCAATTAATTTTAATTCCCATGTTTCGCCGGAGCATCCACTAGAGCTATAGCTAATTTTCAAACTGTCCCCTTCAACAGTTGCATTGCTAATAGTTAGTCCATCTTTTGGAGCTTCTTTATATTCTTTAGTGCTTATTACAACGTTTGGATCACAATTCCGCGTATTTATATCGTCATCTTCCTCGCAAGATATAGCGACAACTGAAACAATTATCAGGCTAAAAATAAGTTTATTCATTTGTTTTGATTTATGTGGGACTTACTAATTAATCAGACACTTACCTTTGAGAAATAGTTGTAATAAACTCAAATGCATAAGGTACCCGAGGTAGAATTGAAAAACGCGTAAAGACGAACAGATGACGGTCAAGGGTAGGACATTTAAGCCCTCAAGCCGGATTGATGGGATTTTTTAATAGAGAATCGATAGGGTCCCTTTATGACTAGAGCCGCAAACGTCTTTTATAAGATAAAAGTATATCCCTGAGGGCAAGTTGCCACCATTCCAATCATTCTGATAATTTTGGGATCTGTAAACGGCCTTTCCCGATCGTTGGAATATGCTTATCGATGAACCTAAAAGTGCACTGTCAATTTCAAATGATTCGTTGATCTTATCATTATTTGGTGTAAAAACATTTGGGATCATCAAGTTGGTGAAATTGGGAATTACTATAGCTACGGTATCCTTAGCAGAACCACAATCATTTTTCACCAATACCGAATAAACGCCTGTTTCAATTACTTTTAATGTAGGACTATCAGAGCCGTCCTGCCAGGTATATACAGCATCTGAATGGGTTGCATCCAGGATAATGTCGTTATCGTCACAGACTGTTCTGTCCTCCCCAAAATCCACAGTCGGTGTTGTTTGAAATGATACCTGCACAGTATCACTATCCACACCACATGTATTTTGGACGGTAACCCAATAGCTTCCGGACTGGTCAATTGTGAGGGTTGGATTTTTAGAGCCATTTTGCCATGTATATGTCGCTTCCGGCGAAGTAGCATCTAACAGGACTTTAACATCATTACAAACGATTCGGTCCTGACCCAGGTTGACAGAGGGTGGCGCTTGATAAGAGATACGAACTGTATCGCTGACAAACCCACACGTATTTTCTACTCTTACCCAATAGGTTCCCGGCTTATTGACCAGGTAGTCCGGGGCTGTAGAGCCATCCTGCCATAAATAGCTGACCCCTGATAGTTTATGTGGATCAGGGTCTAGCATAAGGACTTGATTTTTACATATACTTATATCGCTCCCCAATTCAATTCTTGGAGTAATACAAGGTTCAAATTGACTTATACCCCTGATAAGCTGTCCAGCGAATTCCGAACTTAAATGAGTACTTCCGATGAAACTGACTGAATTATTTGCTATGGAATACTTACGAAGATTTCTGTTTTCAGTAAAATAGATTTGATTGTTGTCAACAGTGAAGTCCTGAACGGATAGGTAAGTGCTTTTATAAAGTAACCTTGGACTTGATGAAGCGCCGACACTATTAATATCTAATACATAAAACTCTAGAAAATTGGCGCCTGGCGGAGCACCATCGGAAATATAGAGCATATTTTCTGAAAATGCCATTGCGTCAATGTCCGGGTCCCTATTACTTGTTAATATTTCAGTTAGAAACTGACATTCTCCGGTAGAAGGCTCTACTTCTACTATGGATTCCGAATAAAAATCATTGCTGGCAGTACCTCCGTTAAGACTCACTCCGGCATATAATTTATTGGTTGTCGCATTATACGCTAAGGCTTCTACCAATGGAATTTGCCTTCCGCCAAGGGTTAATGGACCGATATTTTGAACATCACCATCTTTTGAAATGCTTATGAGAGACGGAGCGTTTCCACTGGATTTTATACAGTAATGCAAACCATTGGCGGTATTATAAGTCAGGTCTGAAATGATCTCACCTTTTGTGAAATTCTGCAATTCTTTATGAATGACAGCTTCACCTGTTAAGTTATTGATCCGGACTAGATTATTATCTACTACCCCTATTAGTTCAATATCTTGAGCTATTGCTATTTTCAGGTGGAACAATCCAAGGACCAGAACAATCCAGATGTAAGCGTTGAGGGCTGTCATAATCTCCGATACTTATGATTAAGTGGTGAGAATAGTGATTATTATACTTTCTTAAAGTTAATTCATAGGCATTTATGTTACAATCTAATAGTAAACCTTTAAGCTGTGGAAATACTTTCGTTTGTTGGGGTCAGATATCAAAAAGGGCGGAGTGACAAAAAAGTTCTATGCTTTGTTCAACTTCTCTTTGCGGTTTGGGTAATCATAGTAATTGCTATAGCGTTCATCTATCTCAACTCCATATGCAATATAGGGTATGGCTTTCCCAGAGAATCCAACTCAGAGCGAGCAATAACCTTAAAACCTAAATGTTGATAAAACCCAACGGCCTGGTCATTATCTTCATTGACATCTACTTTAGTGATGTCAAGTTGTTCTACGGCATATTCTAAAAGTATTTTTCCAATACCTCTTCCAAATGATTTAGGATGAACAAATAACATTTCTATTTTATCTCCGGCCACCCCTAAAAAACCGGTGATCTTTCCTTGACCATCTCTAACACATCTTAAGTCAACCGCCTTAAGGTACTCATTTAGAATTAGTGGTTTAAAGTATTCGATATCGGCTTCCTTTAAAAAAAGATGAGTTGCTCTTACAGAAGCTTCCCAGACTTCTACAACTTCCGGGTACTCTGGTTCTTCTATTTTGTCAATGATGTATTTCATTATTCGTTTTCAATTGATTATCAAAGGAGCATAGGAGGGCAATGGCTGTAATTAACAATTTACAGTGTGACTATTTTGTTTTAAACGGAAGGGTCCCTTTTCATTCATCCTTCTTCTTTTTCTTAAAAATAGACCCAATTTTATCAAAAAAACCTTTTTTCTTTTCACCAAACTCCTTCTTCTTTACCTTCTCTTTTTTTTCAATACCAAGGAGGTTTTGCAAGAAATTTTTATCCTCTTTGGAGTTTACACAATCCAATTTGCGCGCCAGTGAAGCTGGCAGTGGAGTAAAGCGGGCTTTACTTATGTTAGATAGTCCACGGTCTGAATTGATCTTTTGAAACATCCTGGCGAAGATGGGTAAGGCCATATTAGCACCAGAGCCAAGACCGGTACTCCGGAAACGCACGCGAGGGTCATCTGCACCTACCCAAACACCTACTACCAGGGCTGGGTTATAGCCTATAAACCAGCCATCGGCGTTTGACTGAGTGGTACCTGTTTTACCTGCCAGTGCATTCTTTAAATGATATGTCCGGCGTGCCCGAGAAGCTGTACCTGAGTTAACGACCTCTTGCAACATGGCATTGATCATCATAGCAGTACCTTCACTTAGTACTCGTTTTGGTGTATCGTTCTTGAATTCGGCTAATACGTTGCCACTCTGGTCTGTAATAGAGGTGATAATCCTGGAATCAGAATACGCACCGTTATTGGCAAATACACTGTAGGCCCTGGTCATTTCCAACAAGGAGATAGAAGGAGTACCTAACGCAACCGAAGGTACCTCCGGTATAGTTGATGTAATGCCTGACTCACGGGCCAGTGAAATGGTTTCACTGAGTCCTGTTTCTTCCATAATTTTGACTGTCACGGTATTGACAGATTGTGCCAGGGCGCCTTTGAATGAATATTTCAGTGTATTTTCTTTACGATCTGCATTGTCAGGTGTCCAGTCTTTCATATTGGTATACACCGTACGGGCTGCGGATACATGTTTGCAAGGGTCTGATCCGTTTTCCAGTGCCGCGGCATAGACAAAGGGTTTGAAGGTAGAACCTACCTGTCGTTTGGTCCTCTCATCAGCATGATCATACTGAAAATAGTCGAAATCGATACCTCCTACCCAGGCCAGAACATCACCATTTTTTGGGTCCATTGCTACTACACCTGCATGAAGCAAATTCAGGTAATGTTTGATAGAATCCAGCGAAGAGAGTTCCTTCTCAGTGATATTTTTCCATGAAAATAAAGACGTTGGATGCTTCTTGTCCAGCTCTTTCATGATCTCCTTTTGTGATAGTCCGGCCCCCTTCATTTTCTGATAGCCTGGATGTTTATTCAATGCACTTTGTAATATGGCCGGATCATCGTCCCACGGGTTTCGGTTTTTCCAATGGGTTTCAAAAGCCGATTGTAGTGACGTCATGTGTTCGCGTACTGCTTGCTCTGCATGGCTCTGCAGGCGTGAGTCCAGTGTAGTATGTACTTTAAGCCCGTCCGTATATATATTATAGCGACTGCCATCCGGTTTAGGGTTTACTTTTATCCATGCTTCCAGTTCCTTTCGTACCTTTTGTCTGAAATAAGCTGCCAACTGTCTTCTTGACTTTTTCTTTTGATAATCAATGATGAGCGGCCTTTGTTGGGTTTGTTGCAGTGCCTTATCGTCAATGAACAGGTATTTGTGCATCTGGGCCAGCACAACATTTCTTCTTGCCAACGATTTTTCCGGGAATAGTCTGGGATTGTAAGTATAATTGGCTTTGAGCATTCCGATTAAAACAGCTGCCTCTTCCAACGTTAATTTTTTCGCGGATTTATTGAAAAACCTCTTAGCGGCTGTTTCAATACCGTATATATTCTCACCAAAAGGCACTGTATTAAGGTAAAGTGTCAGGATATCTTTCTTGGCATATACGTTTTCCAGCCGGTGGGCGAGCAATGATTCTTTGACCTTGATCACCGGTATGGTCCAGATGCTGTTTTGCTCACGTGGGAAAATATTTTTTACCAATTGTTGGCTGATGGTGCTGCCACCGCCACCGCTACGGTCCTGAAGTATTACCGTTTTTATAAGTACACGTACCAGGCTTCTGTAGTCGATACCATGATGGCTATAGAAACGCGTGTCTTCCGTAGCTACAAGAGCATCGATGGCATGTTTTGATATGTCCTCAAAGTCAACACTGGTTCGTTCCTGAATGTGGAACTTGCCAATGATCTTACCGTCTGCGCTGTAAATTTCTGTAGATAAATTGTTTTGTATGTTTTTAAGTTGTTCTTCACTTGGCAGTTCACCAAACAATCCTCCGGCTACCAGAAGTATGAAAGCTACACCCATGGCTGCCAGTATTACTACAAGTTTGAGCAAAAGTTTAAATGCCTTTCCAAGTACGCCTTTCATCTGATTTACTTCACTTATTTTGAGTTCATTACTTGCTAAGTAACGTCAAAAAAAGCTGGAGAAAGATAAGCCTCATTAATTTTTTTGAGTGTTATGAACAGATTTTTCCGTTTGATTTTGTTCTATATTACAACGGGCTGGATTAAGGAAATAAAACGGGTTCAATACCATTGAATTGTACTTTTTTAGATAACATTGATCCAAAGAAAAAAGTAATTATCAGTATCCTTGTCCTATGAGTGTAAATGTAAGTTTATTAAAGAAAATATGTGAGGCCGCCGGAGTGCCTGGTTATGAATCTGAGGTCCGGAATCTTATTATACAGGAGGTGGAACCTTTGGTGGACAGCTTAGAGATAGACAACATGGGAAACGTGATCACCATGAAAAAAGGGCAGAGTAGCGAAAAGAAAGCCATGGTAGGTGCACATATGGATGAGATAGGGTTTATCGTTACACATGTGGACGATAAAGGCTTTGTACGTTTCACCACGTTGGGAGGTTTTGATCCTAAAACACTTACAGCGCAACGTGTGGTTATTCACGGTAAAAAAGATGTATTGGGGGTGATGGGTACCAAACCCATTCATGTGATGACCGCAGAAGAACGTACCAAAATGCCCAAAGTGAAAGATTTTTATATTGACCTGGGTATGTCCAAAGAGCAGGTAGATGACATAGTAAGTGTTGGTGATCCTATCACCCGGGACAGAGAATTGGTAGAAATGGGAGAGTGTGTGAATTGCAAGTCCATTGATAACCGTGTTTCTGTTTTTATTCTCATAGAAACATTGCGAGAGTTGCAAACAGTGCCCTATGATGTTTATGGTGTTTTTACCGTTCAGGAGGAAGTAGGTATCCGCGGGGCAAATGTTGCAGCTCATACCATCAACCCTGATTTCGGTTTTGGACTGGATACTACTATTGCCTATGACCTTCCGGGGGCTCAGCCGCATGAAAAAGTAACCTCACTGGGTGAAGGCACAGCTATTAAGATCATGGATGCTATGACAATATGTGATTATCGAATGGTCGATTACATGAAAAAGATAGCTGACGATAATACGATTAAGTGGCAACCCGAATTACTGGTAGCAGGAGGAACAGATACAGCCGGTATCCAGCGTATGGGTAAGAATGGATCTATTTCAGGAGCAGTTTCTATTCCTACCCGTCACTTACACCAGGTAATTGAAATGGCACATAAAGAGGATATTGAAAACAGTATCCGGTTATTGAAAATGTGTCTGGAAGGCCTGGACACGTATGATTGGTCACATAAATAATGCACTAATGGAAGCGTTGAGGTATTTGATATTAATGGTTCTGATAATGACATTCGCAGTAAATACCTTGCATGCTCAGCAACGTATTAATACTGTACGGATAACAGGTGCTGTGGTAGATTCTGATGATTTTAAAGAGATGCCTTATGTCAATATCCAAATTAAAAACAGCCGTCATGGCACGTCAAGTGATAACAATGGCTATTTCTCTCTATTCATAGCTCCCGGAGATACGTTAGTGTTTACCTCTATTGGATATCATGAAGGTGTTTTTATTATGCCTTATGATGTGAAAGGTACTGAATATTCGTTGGTTCAATTGATGGCAAAAGAGGCTATATGGTTAAAAGAGGTAGTGGTTTTCCCCTGGCCAACACTGGACAATTTTAAAAAGGCTTTCTTTGACATAGAGCCAAAACGCAACATGGACGACCTGATTTTTGAAGTACAGCGTGAAACGAAAAAAAGCGTGGATGATAATCGGATGAATGATTATTACTACGAACAAATGCGCTACAACCACCTGTATCAATTGAACCGGGAGGTGCCACCCAACAACTTTTTAAACCCGATGAGGTGGTCAAACTTTATTAAAGACCTTCGGTCAGGGACTTTTAAAGAGAAATAATTGACCGGGTCGTTTTCGGATTATTGGCCATTCATTAACTCAGCTCTCCTTCTTATGAAATAAGGGCGTAATAAAGCTCTATCCAATAGCAGCAAGGTAACGATCATTATAGAGAATAAACTTCCCTGTGTAATAAAGCTTAGTGGTATACTTTGGAAGTCATGAGATATGGTGCTAGATAAGTAGGTTTTGGATAGATCCAAAAACCAGTTAAAGTCAAGTTGTACCATGAAATCAGAATTATAATACGACCCAACGATTATGCCAATGGCAGCTAAAAGCACTAAAAAGATACGCTTGAAATTATAAGCGGGTACGTGTTCGGTATTGGCTTGCAACTTATTCCACACCTCATCTGTAAAAGATGCTGCCGTTTCTTCGATTGTTTCAAACACCAGACTATCGGCAATTTGCAAATCTTTAAGGCGCTTTTTTAATTCCGGGTCAGCCTTACAGGCTTTTTCTATTTGGACGGTCTGTTCAGGAGCTAGTTCTCCATCCAGATAGTCCATCAGCATTTCATCCGTAATATTATCTGCTTCCATCACTATAAAATTAAAGCTTCTTCTTGTAAAATCAGTTTCATATATTTTGCTAATTTCTTCCTGGCTCTGTGAAGTTTTACTTTTACCAGATTTCCCTTTATACCGGTTACTTCAGCAATTTCTTCCAGTGACAGTTCTTTCAGGTAAAACAGTGAGATTACAGACCGGTCCTGCTCATTTAACAAAGCCAATGCTCGTCTTATAAACTTTTTACGATCTGCCAACTCTAATTCGGATACAGGAACTTCCCCAATTCCTGCTATCCTGTCAATGTCTTCCTTTTTAACCTTTTGCTTCCGGCAGTAAGTAATAGCGGTATTTGTGACAATTTTATAAAGCCATGTGGAGAACTTTGCCTTCCGATTAAATTTGGGTAAATGTCGGAAGGCTTTTACAAAACTATCTTGTGCTGCTTCCTCAGCTTCCTCTCTATGATTTAAGATATTATAAGCGAGCGTGAAAGCGTAATCCTTATACTTATTAATAAGGATTTTGTATTGGCTATTGTCCCCCGCCAATATTTTATCAAGAATGATGTCATCATTGATGTGATCCACACGCCTTGGACGATGATAGTTTCACATAAGTTACACTGTTAAATAAGAAAGTTTGATATTGTTGTCAACAAAAAGAATTTTGCAATCTCACACAAAGCATAGCTGAAATTTTCTAACGGGACTGTAACCTGTTGTCAAAAGGAGAGGTCTAATCCGAAAATGATGTTCAAAAACTAAAATAAATACAAAGATGGAAGTAGAAATAATAGGAGTTTTTATTCCGATAGTAGCGATCATAGGTTTGATCATAATGGTGATCAACCTCAGAAAATATGAGAATGAAGAAAGAATGAACATGATAGATAAAGGGATGAATCCCATGGACTTGAAGAAGATACCCAATAATACGAATTGGTCATTACGATTCTCACTACTTCTAATAGGTTTGGGGTCAGGGTTGTTGGTAGGGTATTTTCTGGATTCATTCACTCGAATGGAAGAGGTGGCCTATTTCTCCATGATCCTCATATTTGGAGGGATAGGATTAGTAGTTTCATACCTGGTAGAAGAAAAGAAAGCAAAAAACGAAAGAAACCGGTCTTAAATAATCAGAACTTGTTTTAAGTGTTAGGAAGTAACTGAATTGATCAATCGAAGTATTTGACAGGGCATAAGCTTGATGTGTGTCAATTTGGCATTTTTTTACAGTGAAAATTTCAAAAAAAAGACATTATGTCTTCTTTTGAAGATAGAAAAGATGATGGAACGTCGTTTGTTATTCTATAGATAAATAAGAAAATTTTAAAGTTTCATCATTTAAACAGTAATTATCATGACGTTAGTAAGGACACATCGTAACGAATTTCCGTCATACAGCAGTTTGTTTGACGATTTCTTTAACACGGAATTAGGAGATTGGAGGCGAAATAATTTTTCCAGAAGTAATACGACATTGCCCAAAGTGAACATCCTGGAAGATAATGATAGGTTTATTGTGCAGATGGCAGCCCCGGGAATGAATAAAAAGGATTTCGATCTGAACCTGGACCAGAATATTTTGACTATCTCATCGGATAAGAATGAGGAGGCAAGAGATGAAAACCTAACATATTCTAAAAAAGAATTTGATTACCAGGCATTCCAGAGGTCATTTACTTTGCCCGATAGCGCAGATGGCGAAAAGATAAATGCGAAGTATGAAAATGGTATTTTGGCGATCTCTATTCCCAAAAAAGAGGAGGCAAAACCAAAGCCGCCTAAAACAATAAAAATTTCATAGGTAGAGCACAAGGGGTAATAAACAGGGCAGGTAATTCATTTTGCCTGCCTGTTGCTTTGAGTAATAGGTGACTTTCCCAAATATAAAGCGTGAGAGATCAGGCTTCTGGTGGATAATCGTAATGAGACTTTCAATATTTTGGGAGTCGGGCTTAAAGATATTGATGAAAAGACAGTAAAAGGCTGGAAATAACAGGTAGGTGTGAAGAATTGCAGACAGGCAGGCTAAACAGGTATAAAGAAGTACAGGAAGATTTCATATAACGAAAATAGATAATGACGATACTGGAAAAAGTTGACCCGCAAAGAACCGTAAAAAATAAGCAAGGTAATGTGCGTATCGAAGGAATCTATGAACATCTACCGGACACTAAATTTTATATGTTGGGTTTTTAATAACCCGATGTCAAAACTTCTTGAAAGGGCTTTATGCCCGCTTTTTTGTCATATTTTGAAATGTTAGAGGGTGACAGGCCTTAATTCTCTGTCATTTTTTCAGCCTTAAAACAGAAATATGGTATTTACTTGTATTGGCATAAGGATTGTTCTTAAGAAGTGAGTCGCGACTCACTCTGTTTATAAGAGTTAAGTTTTGATAGTCTCGATGCTTCATGCGTTGGGATTACAGTTTAGTCAAATTGTTTAACTGTTAAAATTTAGTAAAATGAACATTGTAAAAAGAAGTAATTTTTCTCCTTCAACATCATTCTTTGATGATTTTTTGACAAGAGACCTATTCGGTTGGTCCGGATGGACGAATGAAGGCACTATAATGCCAAGATCCAATATTTTAGAAACTAACAATGACTTTCGTGTGGAAGTAGCAGCACCTGGCTTGAGTAAAAAGGATTTTCAGGTGAGTCTTGACAATGATATGTTGACGGTGCAAACTCAAATCTCTGAAAACGCACAGCAGACAGAAGACCAAAATTATACACGGAAGGAATTTAGCTATCAATCTTTTAAAAGGTCTTTTTACCTTCCCAATACCGTAGAAGTTGAAAACATTGAAGCAACTTATAAGGACGGTATTCTTCGACTTGTCATTCCTAAGAAGGAGGAAGCAAGGAAAAAGCCTGTAAGGACCATTTCAATCTCTTAGTGAGTATTCCTCCATGGTTGAATTTTAGTTTAGAAAGTAGTGGGGCGTAGATATTCGCCCCATCTGCGTCTAATGATTTAGACCTGTCAATAGCAGGATATAGTGACACATTTTGAAATTGTAGACTAGGTTGAATTAAAACCGGTAACCCAAAGATGAAAGTTACCAGATATACATTAAGGTAAATTTTTAAGCAAAAGCATAATTAACTTAAGTGTGATATGTATTTGGCGTAACAGTCATCCGGATTCGCCCGCATCATAATGTTAACTTTAATTGAAATTGACCCTATGAACAAAACATCATTTCTGGATTACTATAAAACGATTTTAGAAAAGGTAAGCTTTGATGATTTATTGTTAGCCAAAGAATACCAAAAGGCGAAAAGTATCATTGATCAATCCCAACATTATCATCTCGATGATTGGATGTATAGGACCGGGCTAATCAATAAACTGAGAACATAAAAGAACTGGTAATTAAGTAGTGGTCATCAAAAGTGACCACTTTTTTTGAGTAACAAACTCAGAAGAAAATATTCAGATATTAAGGTTCTACAAGGAGCCTACATAATATGAACCTTAGTCATCAGAAAGTACGTGTAAGCTTCCCCTAGTTAAGAATATTAAAATTTCCTTCATTTTAAGATTGTGAATGGTACGAATAAAAATCACTTGATCTGTAATCTTACATTTCCATTTAATGGTCTTGCACCTTTGTGAGGTAATGAAGAAGGCTTATTAGAGATTTACTGGTAGATGATAAAAATATTAACCGCTGAAATCATCTGATTAATTATTGAAAGAGATGACGATTGGTCATTTCTATGTAAGAATTACCCTTTATGGGCTTACCGGCCATTTCTCCTTCTACCCGACACATCCCCTCCCAATAGCGTAATTTATGAATGGGAGTGAACTTAAGGGTCAGTTCCTGGTCCGGAACTACGGCCTCTATGTCTACCGAAAGGTCCAGTTTGGGGATATTTAATTGCCATTTAATCGGGTAGCGTATTTTTGACTTATTACTCACCCAGTAGTTTTTCTCTCTTAAAAAGATTTCTTCAGGTTCTATATGGATAATTTCACCATCGCTTTTTATATAAGACCCACCGTATATTGTATCTTTTTGAACTGTATTGTATAGTTTGTAGATCATTAATTCAGAAGAAGGGCCTTCGAACTGCACGGACACCCAGTCCCAAGCCAACTCTCTTTGCCATACATCAATACAGTTCCACTGGCGATCATACCATAACTTGCCACTGACATGTAATGTATCTTCATTAAGCATAATTTGACCCCGGGCATCCAGGTCTGGATAACTGTAGTAGCCTGCTTTAGCATATTTACCATAAACTTCATAACCGGAAGAATCATGAAAAACCGGTGCAGATGTTGTAGACGTGTTTAATGCAATAGCTACATCATGCTTTCGCATTTTTCCGGATAAGGTATAGTTACCTTTCATTCCTTCCAATGAATAACTTCCCTTACCTTTATTTAATTCAAATTTGAAAGGAAGTTCAGGCTCGAGTACTGTTTTCAAAGGTGTAATGTGGTAATCATAGTAAAATGCCTTGTTTCCCTCATCTGTCAGTGCAAAGTTGACCATCATATAGTCTTTTTTGTTTCTGGGGTTGAAGTGGAAAAAGACGTATTCCAATCCGTAGTTTTTACCTGTTTTTTCATCTCTTAAATGGCCGGTGTAGTACCACCATTCCAAAGAGTTTTTGTAGTGAACAGCTTCATCCCTGTCCAATGTAGCCTGCTTATTATATACGTCATTTCCACTGTAAGGTACAAACTTACATGCCGAGCAAAGACTGAAACTCAGCCAAAGGTAATATCTGCTTTTCATGCACTTAAAACGAATGAACGGACATTATGTTCACGAGAAAAACGGCAGTTAAAATGATAGTTAAACCATTGACTTCTTGCAATAATTCTTTTTCTCAAACTCCTGAATATTCATAGAAATAACAGGTACTAAAGGAAAAATTGATTTCAACTGTGATACTACTTTTGTAGACAGGTCTTTCTGTTGGACGTCAGTTCTACCCTCCATGATGTAGCCAAATACATGTATGAAGCTATCAGGTTTGCCCGCAACAATAAAATGCGCATATGGCCTGATCCTGACTTTTATATCGCCGGGCGAAAAAAGTCCTGTAGCCTCAGCTGTGGAATATACAGCTTGCATAAGGTCGTCGGGTGATTGTTTTTGTAATATGTCTTCAGAACAGTCTATAATGAAGTGTGGCATAGTTGAATGAGATAGTTGTAAAGTAACGTGGCCTTGTTTAAAAAAAGTTCTTGATAATATCATTCATAACGCAACGCTTTTACAGGGTTTTCCCTGGAAGCTTTAATCGTATGATAGCCTATGGTAACAAGTGCAATGACTAACGCTAGTATGGCGCCTAAAAGAAATGTTAATGGACTGATGCTTACCTTAAATGCGAAATTGGTCAGCCAGGATTCCAATATGAAATAGGTGACCGGGCTTACCAAAACAAAGGCCAGCATGATAAGAAGTGTGAAGTTTCTTGACAAAAGATAAGTGATCTGAAACCCGGATGCTCCAAGTACTTTTCTGATGCCGATTTCTTTTATTTTACGTTTCGTAGTTATGGAAGCCAGCCCAAACAGACCCATGCAGGCTATGATGATAGCCAGTACTGCCATGATAGTTACTACGGCACTCATCTGCTCGTCCGATTTATATAAATTGTCAAAGTGCTCGTCTAAAAAAGTATATTCAAAAGGCCAGGTATCAATTTGAGCCTCCCAGATGTTTTTTACTTCTGCAATTGCCGCAGGTATATCTTCTCCCTTTACCTTTACTGACATTTCATCATAGCCCCAGGCTGAATGTACTACCATAGCTAATGTATTTACCTTATGATGCAGCGAATTAAAATTAAAATCTTCTGTCACACCAATGATAGAACCAAGTGAGTCGTCAGGGTACCAGCTATGTGCGGCTGCCGTGCCTACAGGGTCTTTAAGCCCCAATTCTTCGGCCAATGATTCATTAATGATATAAGCCAGGCCATCATCTGTGCTATGTGCTTTTGAAAAGCTGCGCCCATCCTTTAACCTGATCCCGTAAACATCCAGGTAGTCAAAATCAACGGCCACATTAGAAGGCGACATTTCGTACAGCCCTGTATCTGTTTTGACTTTAAAACCCCATTGATGAAAATTATTTCCTATACGCTGGCCTGATGCGGTTACACCTTCTACATACTTACTTTTCAACAGCTCAGTTTTCAAGGTTTCAAATTTGTCGTTAGCTTCTCCACTCATTTCGATCAGCATCATTTGGTTTGTTACGAAACCGACATCTTTATTCCTCATGTAGCTTAGCTGTTTTACCACTACAAGTGTACTGACGATCATGCCCAATGCCAGCCCGAATTGAATAACCACCAAAGCACTTCTATAAATGGATTTTCCACTACTGCCTGCGCTACCCTTAAGTGCTTTTATAGACTTTACCGCAGTCATATAGAGTGAAGGATACAGGCCGGCAAGTACACCTAGTAGCAGAGAAGTTAATGCAATAACACCTATGGCTATTGGGTTCTCCAATAAAGAAAGTAATGATAATTGACGCCCTATCACTACGTTTAGCCAGGGTATGAATACAAGGTTAAGTACAATGGACAGAAATAACGCAAATATGGCCATTAGAATAGATTCGAGAATAAACTGATAGAATAACTGTTGTTTGAGGGCTCCAATAGCTTTTCGAACGCCTATTTCTTTCCATCGATGGGATGCCCTTGCTGTGGTCAGGTTCATAAAATTAACACTGGCAATGATGAGGATAAAGAGACCGACCAATGTAAAAATGTCCAGATAGTCACCATTGAACTTACGGTAGTTATTATAATCATGCTCTATATCCATTGACCCGAGGTGTACCTCCGATAACGGTTGAAGAAACAATGAATAGTAGTTAATAACTTCTTCACTTTCCATGTGCCGGATCATGAAATCATCAAACTTAGATTCCAGGTGTGCCAGATCTGATCCTGGCTCGATGATCAGGTAAGTATTCAGAAAGTTAGACCCCCATTGGTCATTGAATTCCGGTTCTTCCCTGGTAATGTCTGTCATGGATAAAAGTGCATTGTATTGCAAGTGCGAGGTTTCAGGTACATCTTCCAGCACGGCGGTAATTTTCAGTAGTTGATCGCCCATAGAAAGCGTATTACCCAGTGCTTCCTGTGGGGTATTAAAAAACTTAAGCGCTGTTTCTTTGGTAAGAAGCAGAGAGTTGGGCTCATCCAAAGCACTTTCACGGTTTCCGGCTGCTAACTTAAAGTCAAATATTTCAAGAAAAGTACTGTCCACCATTACCGTATGTTCTACAGTGAGTTGTGTCGTTTCTTTTGTGAATAGTCGTGTCCCTCTGTCCCAGTAGCGTGTGAAATTGGTTACTTCAGGAAAGTCGTTTAACATGGAAGGCCCCATTCCTGGCATGGATAAAGCTACTTTCTGCTCTTCGGTACCGGTGAAATTCTGTACTTCATCCAGTCGGTATATGTGCTCTTTCTTGGAATGGGTGCTGTCAAAATTTACTTCATCGTTAATAAAAAGATAGATAACAATACAGGCAGCTATGCCAATGGCCAGGCTGAAAACATTAATGAAAGAATACAGCGGACTTTTAGTAAGATTGCGAAAGGCGGTAAGCAGGTAATTTCTAAGCATAGCAATGGGTTTTGAACAGTTAGTAATTGTATTGACGTTCAATGAGCCTATAGGATGGACTTATCTCCGTGACTTGTAGTAAAGTATTTCTCACTAAACGAAGCAATACTAGTAGAGTTACTGAGTACCTTTAAAAAGGTTACTAAAATTGCAGATTAGTAGTCATTTTAGTGTTTAAGTATTAATGAATGAAATTTCAAGTACCAAAATATAACGGCCTGTACTTTCGATAATTTACCTGTATCAAAAACATATTATGTCGGAAACAAAAGAATTGGAACTCATCAAAAGAATTAAAGCATTGGCGGATATTGGACTTGTTTATACAGAAAATAACTATGACCGAGAGCGCTATGAGGAATTAGCTTCTATTAGCCTTCAGCTGTTGAGCACAGTTTCAGGGAAACCGCTTACTACACTGGAAAGTTTTTTTATGCCCGGTAAAGACTATCAGACACCGAAGGTGGATGTCCGGGGGTTGGTGATAAATGAAAAGAAGGAAGTGCTATTGGCCAAGGAGAAAGTAGATGGAAAGTGGTCCATTCCAGGTGGTTGGGGAGATATCGGTTATTCTCCTTCAGAGGTAGTGGTGAAAGAGATCGAAGAAGAAACCGGCTTAGTGTCAAAGGTATCCAGATTACTGGCTGTTTATGATAAAAAGTGTCACCCGCATCCTCCTGAACCGTTTTATGTTTATAAGCTGATTTTTTTGTGCGAGGTGATAGGAGGTGCAATTACACCAGGGTTTGATATAGAAGATGCACGTTACTTTAGCATAGAAGGATTACCTGAACTATCTGAAAACAGGATATTGAAATCTCAAATAGAACAACTATATAGCAGCGCTTTGAACGGTAATGGTAGCGTACATTTTGATTAACAATAAGTTGCATTTTTAACCGGTCTCGGCAAATCCCTGGTCTGTTACCCTGTCTTTCAAGATACACTTTTTGGACTCATTCAAATAATAAGAACAAAAAACTTCTTATTTTGAATAAATTAGTTCAATTAACTCACGGATCAGGTTTTGGGATTTAATAGATTTTCAGCGGTTTTTAACCACCTTTTCTCTGAAAAGCGACTATCATTTGAAGATAATCGCATCTATCTCATATTCAATATAGCCGTTTTAATGGCCATCTTAGTGGTGGCGGGAATAGCCATCTTTTTGTTGAGTATTGAGGCCATTTCATCTTTCTGGATTTGTGTGGGGGAAATCATCGTATTTTTCGTACTCCTCTTTATGCATATGAGGGGGCATTATACAGTTTCCAGGTATGTTTTCTTTGTTTTAGCCATTTTAATGCAGTGTTATGGGAGCTTGTATCATGGCGAGGATGGCGGGTTTGATTTCTTATTTTTGGCTACTGCTCTTTTACCGGTGTTGTTTTTTCAAAAGAAAGCGTATTACTTTTCACTATTCGTTTTTAGTATATCATGTTATATAGCTATAAAAACATTATATGATTCCATAGCACCGATAATGCCCCTTGAAAGGCAGGCAATACCCTATTATTCAAATATTTTCATAAGCAGTTTACTGGTTTACTTTGGCTACGGCCTTTTCAAATCCGCACATTTGAATTATGAACGTAAACTAAAAGCGCAAAAAAAGTCGATAAAGCAACAGAAACAAGCTTTATTGGGAGTAAAAGATCAACTGGAAGAACTATTGGAAGTTAAAGCCAGAACCATAAAAGAGCAAAATCAGAACATGATCAAGTATGCCTATTTAAACTCTCATAAAGTAAGAAGTCCTCTTGCACGTATCCTTGGACTAGTGAACCTTACTAAGTTTGAAGATCTCAATGATGAAGATAAACGCAAATATTATTTTGATGAATTAAAAGCCAATGCCAAGGACCTGGATAATGTCCTGGCAGAAATAAACCAGACGCTAAGCAGTAATATAGGCCAATAACTTTTCAACTTTTTCCTATTCCATAAATCTGTAAATTTTACCGGATTGTCTGACTATCTGGCCTAATTCAACAATGAAATCAGTACATGACATAATCACCTTAAGACAAGCAACCATACAAGACTTGGACCTTCTATCCTATTGGGATGAACAGCCCCACGTGATTGCCTCAGACCCTGATGATGACTGGGATTGGGATGTTGAACTGAGGCGTTACCCGAGTTGGCGTGAGCAGTTAGTGGCTGAATTAGAGAGGCGGCCAATAGGTTTTATACAGATCATTGATCCCGCCTTGGAAGACACTCACTATTGGGGTAAGGTGCCTCCAAATCTACGAGCCATAGACATCTGGATAGGGCTTGAACAAGATCTGGGCAAAGGCTATGGCACTCAAATGATGTGTTTGGCGCTGGATCGCTGTTTCGCGACTTTAGAAGTTACTTCAGTATGGATAGATCCACTTGCTACGAATATCAAAGCGATTAGATTTTATGAAAGGATTGGGTTTAAGTTTGTTGAGCCCAGGCGATTTGGTATGCAGGATTGCATGATTTATCGATTTGATCGTGAAGATTGGGAACAGAACAAGTAATACGCTAGCAGCCAATATCCTTTCCATCTTTCCAGTATTGTACTGCCCGTTCCAGGAATTCATCGATACGTGTTTTTTTTATGGATAGAGACTTTTTGAAACGGATACAGCCTTTGCCTGTGTCCAGGCCGTTGAGTAAACTTCTGTCAGGGTCAATTTTGTTTGCATCACCTACGTACAAGCTTACATAATTTTTTTGAGCGTTAAGGTGGAATGCAACCCCTTGTTCATTGCCATAACTTAGCATTTTGTAATTTATAGCTTCTGTGAAGTCAGGAGCTTTTAGCTTGATGAGTGACCTTAAAGTTTCAAGCTTTTCTTTTCTCCAATCAGGCTCTAGCATTGCCATGTACTCCCTGGGTGTTTTTGCTTCGTATTGCATGAGATTTAATGTATTAATATAAAACTACCTATTAATCTCTTGTCAAAAGACCAGCGGTACCAGTACCTTACCTATTATTACCAGTATGATGATGCCCAATACATTAAGGATCGCTCCCGCTCTTACCATATCTTTAATTTTGATATGACCGCTGGCAAAAACAATGGCATTGGGTGGAGTGGAAATGGGCATCATAAAGGCGCAACTTGAGGCAATCGTTGCAGGGATCACAAGGTAGAGCGGGTTTATGTCCAATCCGTTTGCCACGCCTATAATAACCGGTATAAAAATGGTGACTAATGCCACATTACTCATTAACTCAGTCATAAACAGTACCAGTGCAGTTACAATAGCGATAAGGCTTAACAAACCCAGGTCACTGTTATCAGCGACGTATTGTCCTATTAATTGTATTACACCCGACTTTTCCATGCCTTTTGCCAGACACATCCCACCTCCAAATAATATCAAAATACCCCACGGTAGTTTGATTGTATCTTCCCATTTCATGAGAAACTGGTTTTTCTTGAAATTTACCGGTGTAACAAACATCAATATTCCGCCCGCCATGGCAGTAGTAGCATCGGAGAGGACAGGTGCCCCAAACGCTGCATTGATGTTTTGTTTGAAGATCCAACATAAAGCCGTCAGTAGAAATACCATGGTCACTAACTTTTCTTCTTTCGAAAAGCTTCCTAATGAGGTCAGTTTTTCCCTGATTAACTGATCTGAACCTTCTATTTCTCTGATCCCATTGGCAAAAAGCACTTTAGTGATTAGAAAATAGGTACATGTCAGAATAATGGTTCCGGCAGGAATGCCAATAATAAGCCACTCTGCAAAAGCCATTTCAAAGTCTGCAAATTCTTTCAGGTAGCCGGTCATGACTACGTTAGGAGGTGTTCCGATGATGGTCATAGTTCCACCGATATTGGCTGAATAAGCTATGCTAAGCATAAGGCCCAATGCAAATCGCTTATTTGACTTATTCATCTCCTGATCGCCCAGGAGCAGTTGTATTACAGAGGTAGCAATAGGTAACATCATAACCGCTGTGGCAGTATTGCTGATCCACATGCTTAACAATGCCGTGGCCAGCATGAACCCTAAAATAATGCCATTGCCGGACGTGCCGGTAAAGCGTATGAGGTTCAACGCAATGCGTTGATGCAGATTGTGTTTTTCAAGTCCAAGAGCTATCATAAAACCACCCATAAACAGGAATATGATGGGGCTGGCATAGGGTGCGGTAGATTCACCTACAGAAAATATACCCAGGTAGGGGAGAAGGACAAGCGGGAGCAAAGCAGTAACCGGGATGGGGGCAGCATCTGTAACCCACCAGGTGACCATCCAAAGGGCTAAGGCCATTACTTTCCAGATGTTTTCATTAGGAGGCTCACCTATTAATAGTAGAAGGCCAAATAAAGCCGGACCCAAAAAGAAACCAATCACTTTAGTAGATGATATGCTTTTACTCATAGTATTAAGACGGTAATGCCAGGAAAAACCCTGCCAACGAAATATAACCGATAATAAGTAAAATATAATGGAGTAGCCGGGTATTGTTCCAGTAGGCCGCTGCCAGAGACAGTATTACTCCTGCCCCCCGGATCAGGTTTTGCATGAATACATTTCCTACATCGGTGTAAACAAAGGAACTGATGATAGTGGTTATGAAATAAGAGGCTAAAAGAGTAAAGAACCATCTTGCATTTTTATAAAAATGTTCTTTCATATCCACCTTCTGATGGCTTTTGAAGTCCGGGAAAAGTATGACGCTTAACAGGTGAAAAAGGAAAATAGGGATCAGTGAATAGAGAAAATAATAAATACTTTCGTTAAGCATAGCCGTACGCGGCCAGATGCCCCACCAGTTTTGCATAAATACCAGAAATGCAAAGATGGTCCAAAGCAAGTGTTGCCAATACCTTTTTATCATGGCCCTGTTCCTTAGCATTGATCCCCAGCCCATGAAATACTCCGCACCTACATATCCGAAAATAATAGCAATGAATACAATAAGATATTCTGTATGGGTGAACCCCTTGATTACATCAGGCATATCTCTTTATTAAAGAATTAAGTTCTTTGTTCAATATGTCAGTTCATCGCTTCCATCAGGTTCCTATCAACTCTCGTGCGTTGTCGTAAGCTATGGAAGAGGGGGCATCACCTCCAATCATTTTGGCAATTTCAGTGACACGTTCATCGGGAGAAAGCTCTCTGACCTTAGTGATGGAGCGTGTATTACTGTTGTCTTTAAATACGAAATAATGTCGATCTCCTTTGGCGGCCACCTGCGGAAGATGGCTGATAGTAATTAGCTGATGCTTTTTAGACATAGCTTTCATCATATCGCCAAGTTTCAATGCTATTTCACCTGATATACCTGTGTCAATCTCATCAAAAATGATGGTGGGCAGAGATACCTTATCTGCCAGAATATATTTTACGCAGAACATGAGCCGGGAGAACTCACCGCCAGAAGCTACCCGCGCCAATTCCTGAGGATGAACACCTTTGTTAGCGCTGAACAATATACTTATTCTGTCTATACCATGTGGCCCTGGTTCCGTCTTCTGGGTTTTGATGTTCATAGATGCCTCGGGAATACCAACTTTTATCAAAAGGCCAGTTAATTCTGTAGCCAATGCTTTAAAGCACGAAGTTCGTTGTTTACTTAGTTTTTTCCCTTTTTCACGTAGCTCCAGGTCACACTTTTTCATTGACTCAAGTGCTTCTTGAAGCTCCGTATCAATAGTTGAAAAACGATCCGTTTTTTGCTGTAATTCATCTCGTATCTCAATGAGTGCCTTGATATCCAAGACACTATGTTTCTGCTGAAGTTGATAAATGAGTCCCAGACGTTCTTGTGCCAATTGTGTTTGCTCCGGATCAAACTCTACCTTATCTTCTTCTTTCTCCAACTCATTAATTATGTCACGAATCTCGATGAGTGTACTGTCAAGTCGTTCATGCAGGTCTTCATAACTCTTGGAAAACCCGCTGAGTTGTTTGAGTAGTCCATTCGCCTCCTGCAGGCTGCTAAGAGATGAAAACTCGTTCAAAGAAAGTGAATCAATTGCTCCGTTCAGCTTTGTTTTTATTTCCTCAGCGTTTTCCATAAGTGCTACGCGATTTTCCAGGTCTTCCTGTTCATAAGCCTCTAAGTTGGCATTGACCAGCTCATCTAAAAGGAATGTGTCGTAGTCTGCTTCTTTTTTGATTTCCTGTAATTCACCCTGGAGTTTTTCAAACTTTTTCTCAGCTATTCTATACGCTTTGTAAGATGATTCATAAGCTTTCCTTAGGCCAATGGTCCCTGCGTAAGCATCAACAAAACTCAGTTGAAAGGTGTTTTTTCCAAGGTGTAATGTTTCATGTTGAGAATGAACATCCATCAGCCGAAGACCAATTTTTTTTAGAATATCCAGGGTTACCGGAGTATCGTTGATAAAGGCCCTGGACTTTCCTGAAATTGTGATCTCGCGCCGGATGATCGATAGACTTTCATAATCGAGGTCTTCTTGATCAAAAACAGGTTTAAGTTCGTATTCAGCTAATTCAAAATGACCTTCTACTATACATTTTTCCTCTTTATTGAACAGGGCTTTAGTGTCTGCCCGGTTACCCAACAATAATCCGATGGCCCCTAACATAATCGATTTACCGGCTCCTGTTTCTCCGGTGATCATATTTAGCCCATTGGCAGGGGATAGCTCCAGTTGCTCTATTAACGCGTAATTCTTAATGACCAGGTGAATAAGCATCTATGCTTCAAAGTCTATAATAATTTCTGAAATATCACTAACCTCCCATTGACTTTTGGTACGTCGCATATCTGAAATTGTGAGTATATCACCCGATACCTGTTCAATTCGGACGAAAAAAATAGCCCCGGAGGTCCTTACAATATTAACTTTTTTGCCCGAAAGTTCGGGTAATTTTTTACGTATGTCCGCGGCATTGTTTAACCGGATTTGTCTCTTTGCCAAGCCTAGTTGGATTTAATGATTTTCTCGTAATCACTGGCTTTGGAAGGGTCCATAGCGCTCAGGATATCGTATGCTTCCCTACGTACCTGTAGGTCTCCTTCTGAAAACAGGTTGACTAACTCATCAGATTTAGCATCCAGAAAAGCTATAACCAGAATAGAGTTGGGGTAGATATTCCATACTTTTCGAAACTCTCTTAAGACTTCAATGATCAGTTTTCGACTTTTAGCAGGGTCTTCTCCATAAGTATCAAGTGCCAGTCGATGATACTTATAAAGTCCTTTACGCAACTCTATCATTTGAGAATTGGTAAGATTTTCTACTAACCAATATCTGTTACGCGTACTGCCCAGTGCATCCCACCCCGGCCGATTAGACTGCTGTGCGTTGTTGACTACATCTAATGCTTTTTGGAAGTATTCTGTACCACCTAATTCACCGAAAGAATCGTAATCCAGCCCTAATATGATATAAGTGTAAAAAGCAAGAATGGAAGTGAGGTTGGCCTGAAAGGTATTGTCATTAAACTGCAATGGCTGAGATTGGACATACTCAAATTGCCAATCACGATCGGCAAAGTTCAATAAAATAGATTCGTAATTGGTATTATATACAGGCCTGGCGGATTGTACCTGGACATTGGCCTCGAAATTACCAATGCTGGCTTGTGTATTTTCAAGAGTGATGATGATATTACACTTGATCTGTTCAAAGTTTTCAAAATTATCGTCCGTCCATTGACGGTCGTTCAAAAACTGGTTGAACGCATTTTCCATATCAGTAAACAGGCTTCGGTCTGAGGACTGAACCTGTTCGGCATTCACCTTGACCCTACAGTTCAACTCTTGACTGAAAGTTGTCAGATGGCTAAAAACCAATGTGATAAAAAGTAACTTATTCATCTAGTGCATGAATGATAGTATCTATAATGTCTTGAGCAACTTCTTTTTTAGATTTTAACTCAAAATCCCGGACATTATTTTCTTTATCAATAATAGATATTTTATTGGTATCATAACCAAAGCCTGCCCCCTTATTATTTAGGGAGTTTAAAACGATCATGTCAAAATTTTTCGTTTCGATCTTTTTGATTGCATTGGCCTGTTCATTTTCCGTTTCTAAGGCAAAACCAACGATCATTTGTCCTTCCTTCTTCCTTTGGCCGAGTTGTGCGGCTATGTCCGTGGTTTTTATCAGGTCAAGGTTTATAGTATCGGATTTCTTCTTTATTTTTTGTTTTTCGGAGATGGAAGGTTTGTAATCTGCCACTGCTGCTGCGAGTATGCTGATATCGGTATTGTCAAACTGTCCAAGGCAAGCTTCATACATTTCTTCTGTGGAGGTGACATGTTCTATTTCAACATTATTGTTACTCAAAGAAAGCGGAGATGGACCGCTTACCAGATGAACCTTGGCACCACATTCTGCAGCAGCCTCGGCAATAGCGTAACCCATCTTTCCACTAGAGTGATTACCAATGAATCGCACCGGGTCAATAGCCTCGTATGTAGGTCCGGCTGTTATGAGTATTCTTTTATCCAGGAGTGCATTAACCGTATTAAAATGCCTGGATAAAACCGGTAGTATATGTTCCGGTTCAGCCATCCTTCCTTTCCCTACAAGCCCGCTTGCCAACTCTCCGTATTCTGCTTCTATGATTTGATTTCCAAAACCCTTTAGTTTGTCAAGGTTAGTCAAAGTTGCCGGATGCAGATACATATCCAGGTCCATTGCAGGTGCCAGCATAACAGGGCAGCGTGCTGAAAGGTACGTTGCCAGCAGTAAATTGTCACATATACCATTTGCCATTTTTGCCATGGTATTGGCACTTGCCGGTGCTATGACCATCACATCCGCCCAAAGCCCCAGTTCAACGTGGTTGTTCCACTCACCTGCCTTGTTTTTTACAAATGCTGTGAGTACCGGGTTTTTAGACAATGTTGCTAACGTGAGAGGGGTTATAAACTCAGAAGCCGAGGCAGTCATAATGACTTTGACCTCGGCACCAGCTTTCACAAGGAGTCTTACCAGGTGGGCTGCTTTATAAGCTGCAATACTTCCACATACTCCCAGTAATATTTTCTTGTTTTGGAGCATGTAACCTGTTTTTTAAAATTCCAGTTTGTCCTGCTCTTCTTCGCGTTCTCTGAACATTACTTTGCCTTCTATGAATTCTTCTATTGCCACGTTGGTAGCTTTAGGAAGTCTTTCATAAAATTTTGATATCTCAATCTGCTCGCGATTTTCGAAAATTTCTTCCAAATTATCTACAGTAGAGGCAAATTCCGCCAATTTAGCATTTAGCTCTTCTTTAACATTAACAGCTATTTGCCGGGATCTTTTTGATATAATGGCTACGGACGCATAAACATTTTCGGTCATTGCGGCCAGTTTGTCCATGTCTCTTGTTTCAATGGATGCTTGAGTAGTCATAATTGCTTCTCTTGGTTATTTTTTTGCTAATTCTGTTATTCTATTAAGGCTGTTACCATACTTTTTTTCCGCTTCATTCAAGAAACTGCTGGTAGGGTAACTATCAATAAATTCTATGTAATATTCTTGTGCCAGTTTATACCTTTCCAATTGCTTCGAAGTGATACTTTTTTCTGCCCATTCATATTGAGCCACAAATTTTAGAAACCCTACTTCTTCATTATAGTGGGAGTCTGGAAAATCACTACTAAAACTCTCGAAAGCGATAACGGCAGCATCATATCGTTGTAGTTTGTAATATTGCCGGGCGTTTTCAAATCCTTTGCGCTCAAGTTTTTGTTGTATATCATCAATCACTTCTGTTGCTTTTTCCCTGAATTCACTTTGTGAATGTCTGTTGATAAAGTTTTGCATCGCCACTACGGCTTCCAAACTACTGGTTTGATCCAGGTTGTAAGTTGGAGAATTGGAGTAAAGCGAATAAGCGTACATAAATTCGGATTCTATTGCAAAATCACTACGTGCATAGGTCTCATAAAACACTTTAAACTGATGTGAAGCCAGTAGATAAAATCCTTGGTAATACTGTGAATAAGCTGAATAAAATTGCACCTTTTCTCCTTCCGGCAATCCTCTTACTATTGGCAATATTTGATCAAATAATATGGTTGATCGGTAATAATCCTCATTCTCATAATAATTCAGCGCGGCTTCATATTTTATACGCCAGTCAGTACTTTTTTCTATTCTCCTGAATTTGCTACAGGAAACTAGTGAAAAGAATATGAAAACGAAGGGAAAAACTCTCAAAAACACACGAATCAACATAAGCCTGCAAATATAAGTCAGTCTATACTAATAAGCAATATGGCATATTGCCATTAATGACATTACGTAAACATCAAAAGAAAGGATTTATTGTCTGATGATGAGCTTTCTGGTGAAGGCGGCATCATTGTCAATATACAGCGTGTAGAAATAAACTCCGGGGTTAAAGTCTTCGGTATTTATTTTGAGCTTGGTTTTAAGGTATGGAAGGTCATATCCACCTACAACACTGCCTAATACATTATGTAACACTATTTTTGCTTTTAACTCCTGATCGTATACATTATAGTCAATGATGGCGTATTCCTTTACAGGATTGGGATATACTTCGTTTATTATAAGTTCCGGAGAGTTAAATAGTATGTTTGACTGGGTGCGTTCTTCAACGGTGTAATTCATTTTGTATTCTATGGCATCGGTGGGGTTGTCCCTGTTGTAAATAAGATATTTTACACTGCTTATACCAGAAACCAATCCTGTTTCCAGAATACTCTCAAATTTATCTGATGTCTCACCTGGGCTGATATATTTGGACAATGGAAGTTCGTCTATATTGGCGTCATAACACTCACCATCCCAACAGAAAAAATTAGTTTGACTTGTGCCAATAACTTTTTCAATACGCCTCACCATGATCTGAATTGGTTTATCAGTCAGGTTTTTGATTCTTATTGGAGCCTTTATTTGCTTTCCTATAGCTCCCTTGTATGTGGAATTATTATAATCAACCAATTCAAAGCTCTGCCCATAAATCCCGGTAGCCAGTAGCCAAAATATGAAGGTTGAAAAAACTATTTTCATACTAGTGAACAATAATGGAGCATTGGTTAGCGTTTTTTAATCAATTGAAGTACACAGCTTACTCTTTATACGTTAACTCGTACAAAAGTAAACCATTGAATATACGAAATTTTATCTTCAAAGGGTATTACTGTATGGCCGAATTTTGACGTTCTCACGTTGAAAAACGGACTACTGTACCTTTTTCTTTTTCTTTTCATTTTTTGAGGGTGCTATTGGGGCTTCCCGTAAAGTTTTGTTAAGTAACATTTCCGGGGTCAATTCAGGTTTTTCTTTGGCCTTATTTTCTTCTCTGTCTGCATCTGAAATTATTTGTATCTTTCCATCCAGCATTTGCTGAAGTTCAGGCTTTTGTTCTTCTCTCCACTGAAACCCTTTTAACTTGGTCATTTCTTTTGTCAATTCATGCGGAGGTATGAAGGAAGCGTCGGGTCTTACATAAAAGGAGATATTATCGGCAGTGTTCTCTTTAAAATTAATTATTATATTACTACAAATGATCTTATTCATTCCTACTACAAATTGGTCTGTTTCATCTAAAGCAAAAAACAAACTTTCTCCATTGCCATTCACATCTACCTTTTTTATAGCATCATCCTCAAAGTAGGCAACCATGTCCCGTCCCTTGATTTGGTTGTAATTTGCTATACTGTCTTTTGATACAACAAAAGAATTATCTGTCATGTTGAGCTTGTCAATTGTGTTGTTTACGATCTTTAAGTTAATGGAATCAGCCGTCATTTGATTGGTGCCCGTCCATAGTACCGGGTCATCATAGAAATAGATGATAGAATCTATGTTTACATATGCCAGAGAGTCAGCGATCCCTTGCAGGTCCTTTTTAAAGATTTTTACGTCTTTATAGGCAAGTAGTCTTTTTTTGGCTTCATCTTCACTTTCAATGGCCATTAAGGTGTCAGCAGTAATGTACAGAGTGTCCTCTTTCATTATCTTTTTCATCAGTGCATTACCGTATACCTTTGCGAATCCGTTTTTACGATTGTAAAAGCTGAAATCGCCGGTAATAATGATGTCCTGTTCCTTGGAAATCATTTCTACATTATTGGTTACCGTGTAGTATTTTCTTATGTCATCCAAGAATAGCTTATCGCCTGTCAGCACATATGATTCAGACTCAATTTCTCCCGAATACAGGTCTGACTTTTTGATAAGTGTATTGTACTGCCCTTCTTCGTAGTTAAAAACATTACCCTCTACATCGGTGAGTTCTGTAGGCGCTCTGAAAAACACTACTTTGGTTTTCGTATTATACTGCATGGTGTCGGATTTAAGCGTGTAATCCGGATTTGTACCTACTACATTCTTTTTGAAAGAGGCCAGGTTATAGTCAACGTGATAATATCCCTTTTCACTGGTTAAGACATTTGTGCTGTCTACCACTTTGCCTCCATTGAAGTAGCGTGCCTCCTGTTTTTGTCGGTAATAATCCAGGAAATCAGTATAAAGGGTCAGCTGTTCAAGTTTGGTAAATACTACATCATTACGTAGTTCAGCTTTCTTGGTGTTGCCATTATAAAATAGTGTTTTAGATGTGATGGTTACCGAATCTCCGTCAGTGATTTTTACATGCCCAAAAGCTTTTATAGTGTTAGTGCTTTCATAGAATATGGCCGAATCACAGTAGATGGTCGTTTCATTTTGAAGGAACACCACATTACCCACAGGACTATTGAAGTTCTCCCCATTTTCATCAATGCCTCCATAAAGGTTATCAGCGCTTTTTAACTCTACTTTTTTTTGAGCGATGAGCTGATGCCCTGCTATCAGACAGAATAAAAAGATTAGAACTATTTTTACTTTGATCTTAACCATGTTTAGTAAGTTGCAAAGCTAGGTAAAAAACTCTGTCTAAAGATGCTTGAGAAGTTTTTAAAAGTGATAGAGCGTGATGGGTTGGTATCCCATCGCAATACACTGCTTGTAGCTGTGAGTGGAGGGGTGGATTCCATGGTTCTTATACATTTGCTCAAAGAAGCAAAGCTACCGTTTGCCATAGCCCATTGTAATTTCCAACTGCGTGATAAGGCATCAGAGCAGGATGAAGCCTTTGTGCGTGCTACTGCGCATAAAATGGATGTGCCGTTTTTCATTGAAACTTTCAATATCAATAATTATGCCACTAAGAAAGGTATTTCTACTCAGATGGCTGCCCGTGAGTTGAGGTATGGCTGGTTTGAACAATTGATGGTAAAACATGATTTTGACTGGCTATTGACTGCACACCATCTGAATGATTCACTGGAAACTACTTTACTTAACCTGGCTAAAGGAACCGGACTATCCGGACTCAGAGGAATATCTTCAGGGAAAAACAATCTGGCCAGACCATTACTTTCCTTTACCAAAGAGCAGATCATAGACTATGCTAAAAGAGAGCATATCGAATGGCGGGAGGATACGAGCAATCATTCTACAAAATACAAGCGTAATCTCATACGTCATGACGTTATCCCTGTGCTTAAGGAAATAAACCCTGGCCTCCTGGCTACTTTCCGCCAAACACAACAGCGATTACAGGCAACCGAGGTATTTTTGGAAGGGGTATTACAGGAAAAGAGCAATAATTGGGTCAGGAAGATTGGAAAAGATATTATTATTGATTTCAAAGAGATCGATAACATCATTGTCCTGGATTATTTGCTGAAGCCTTATGGCTTTAAATTTGATCAGGTGAAAAATATTATGGAACGGATGGCTCAAAGTCCTCCTGGTAAGGTTTTTTATACCACGCGTTATAAACTAAATATTGACCGCGATAGTTTGATCCTTAGCCCTAAGCACAGTATCAATGAACCTTTTCATGAAGTGAGTATACACTGGGGCGATACGTACATTACAAATGGCTATATAGAATTGGAAATTGATGTGAAAGATAGGGACACGCCGGTTGCCAATGCTAGTTCCGTGGCGAGTATGGACCTGGGTAAGCTCAAATTTCCGCTTACCTTACGAAAATGGAGAGATGGAGACTCTTTTTATCCTTTGGGAATGAAGGGGAAAAAAAAGGTAAGTGACTTTATGATAGATAACAAAATTCCACTAAACTTGAAAGATAGGGTGTTTGTGCTTACCAGCTCCGATGATATTGCCTGGGTAGTAGGACACAGGCTTGACAATCGTTTTAAAGTCACTTCAAATACCCAAAAGATTTGTTTTATTCATATGCATCTACATGATCAATCCATTTAAGAAGGCATATACATTGCAGGAACAAAATACATTCGTATTCCTCGCTAATATTAAACTCTTTTCAGAGTTGAACCATAAACAGATGTCTCTATTTCTGCCACATATGCATATCCGCACGTATGAGAAAGACGAGATAGTCTTTTTCCGAGGAGATCCGAGCCATGCACTTTATCTCTTGAAAAAAGGTACTGTATCATTAGACATTGATATGGCAGGTAATTTTGAGAACCTCACTTCCATTAAATCGGGTACAGCACTGGGAGAGAGTTGTTTGCTGAAAGATGCTAATAGACTTTTAAATGCTTATGTCACTTCTGAGCAGGCAGAATTTTATGTGATCCCACAAGATAATATCTTTGATATTTTTGAAAGCAGCCCTAAGATAAAACTGAAAATGTTGGAGTCTTTAGCCGAGATGTACAATTCTTATAATATGAATTTGTTCAATGCCTACCAGGCTTCACGCGGCTTTTTTAACCTGCGTCAGGTATATCAAACAGAGGGTTAAATTATATAGTTTTCCATGTCCATAGTAACTCGCTTATGGTTAATTTAGTGGGCGAATAAATGTCAAATTTTAAACGCTCAATAATTATGAAAATAACTGTTGTAGGTGCCGGAGCAGTGGGAGCCACTTGTGCCGAAAATATCGCCAGAAAACAGCTAGTGGAAGAGGTTGTCCTGTTAGACATCAAAGAAGGTTTTGCCGAAGGTAAGGCTATGGACATGAACCAATGCGCCACACTAAATGGATATGATACCAAGATAATAGGATCTACGAATGATTATAATGCTACCGCTGACTCCAGTGTAGTAGTGATTACTTCAGGTATTCCCAGAAAACCCGGTATGACTCGTGAAGAGTTAATAGGAACAAATGCCGGTATAGTGAGTACTGTTACAGAAAATATCCTAAAACATTCGCCTGATGCCATCTTGATCGTTATCAGTAATCCGATGGATACGATGACCTATCTTTCTGTGAAATCAAGTGGTCTTCCTAAGGAGCGGGTAATAGGCATGGGAGGAATATTGGATAGCAGCAGGTTTAAATTCAGGCTTTCTGAAGCAATAGGATGTTCCCCCAATGATCTGCAAGGAGTAGTAATTGGTGGGCATGGAGACACTACAATGATTCCTCTTATTAATCATGCCACTTACAATAGTACACCGGTAACTAATTTCCTTACTCCTGAACAGCAGGAACATGTAGTGAAAGAAACAATGGTAGGAGGAGCTACCCTCACCAAACTTATTGGTACATCGGCATGGTATGCTCCCGGCGCAGCTGGCGCATTTCTGGCAGAAAGTATTGTCAGGGACCAAAAGAAACTGTTTCCATGTTGCGTGTATTTAGATGGAGAATATGGACAATCTGATATTTGTATTGGTGTTCCAGTGATAGTTGGAAAAAATGGATGGGAAAAGATCGTTGATTATAAGCTTTCAGACAGTCAACAGACTCAGTTTAACGAAAGTGCTGATGCCGTAAGAAAAATGAACAGCGTATTAAGTGAAATGAGTTTAGTTTAAAGCTATTTACCAGTAAGGTACCGTACTGCGATAAGAAGAGGTGCGGTACCTTTTTTATTACTTCATTTTCGAAAAGCTACGCTACCTTTTAAAATCTTATGCGATAGTTCAATTCTTTCGAAAATATCCTTCTTATCATTTCAAGAATTTACATGGCCTCTCTCTGATAAGATGGAGCATTGTATTTGTGCTTCATGGTTGTTACTTTATATTGTGTTACCCACTTTATGATAAGCCACAGTAATTATGAATAAATTTCCATTAAATCGTTTGATCCGGTATTTTTTAAGAGGATTAATATTCGTTGTACCACTTACGCTCACGGTTTATATTATCTATGAGATCATAGAATGGTTGGATGGACTCATTCCAATAAAAGTACCCGGCTTAGGACTATTGATCATTGTTTGTGCCATAACAATATTAGGTTATCTGGCATCATTCTTCATTACCCGCCCCATATTTGATCAGTTTGAAAAGTATTTTACTAAAATTCCGCTGGTAAGCATACTTTATAGTTCCATCAAAGACCTCATAGGAGCTTTTGTAGGTGATAAGAAAAGGTTTAACGTGCCCGTAACGGTGGCTTTAGATGATTCGGGGACGATTTTGAAAATTGGCTTTATCACTTGTGATGATTTAGAAGAAATAGGCTTACCCGGATACGTTTCCGTATACCTTCCACATTCTTATAACTTCAGTGGGAACCATTTTCTTGTTGAAAAAAGCAAGGTGAAAACCTGTAAGATGAGATCTACAGCAGCTATGAAATTTGTAGTAAGCGGCGGGGTCAGCGGACTGAAAGACAGCGAACAGGAGAAGTAGTCAGGTTTCAAAAATATATGTTTTTTTGATTGCGTACCGCCTGGATGAGTTTCCATCAATCACCTGACAAATGTCAGGTTAGTACCTGATGGGTGATATTCATTTCTCTACTGCTTTACGTCATCTTTAAGAACCATGAGACGGATTTGTGTTGATGGGATCATTCACATTTAAATCTTGAGAATCATGAAAGTATCTCGTTGTTTTCTTCTGATCTTTCTAGTTCTATTCTTAACAAGTGCGTGTAAAAAAGAGCATTCTACTGATACCAAACCAGAGGTGGAAGAACTCCGGTCCGTCTCACAAGGCATAGGCGCTTTTAAGGATATAGAGCTTACTGACCCATTGATAACGGATTTGGTAAGTACGGGTAGAAAAAGCTATGATACTAAATGTCTCGGCTGCCATCTGTTAAATGATAAGAGAAAAGTAGGGCCAGGTTGGGCGGGTATCACCAACCGGAGATCACCGGAGTGGATTATGAACATGATCACCAATGTGAATGTAATGCTGGAAGAAGATGAGGCAGCACAAAAACTATTAGAAGAATGTATGACGCATATGCCTGACCAACGTATAGGTACCTCTGAGGCCCGATCCATTTTAGAATATATGCGTAGAAATGATATGGATCAAGTAGGAAGTAGAGATAAGGCTGCCATGTAACTGTCGAATCCACTAACACCATAAGATTACTACAGTAACATTACAGGCATTAATCCAACTGGCCACTCATGAAAAATAGTTTTAGCTCAAAAAAAGTGTTTTTGACGTTTAAATGCACCTTTTTATGGGAGGTTCGGGTGTTTTGAACCTCAAAATCATTGGTATTATACCATTTTCGAGGTTTTTGTTTTCTATCACGGTCTGATTTGTAATAAGCGACTGAGCAATATCATTTTTCAAGTGTATTTGTAATATGATGATAATCAGTAAATTGTGCGCTGTATTGCCAGTGGCCCAGTGACCAGCACCCAGAAACAAACCTTGAAAATGGAATTTTCGAGAGAGCCCTATTTATTGGAGATAAGGAGTTAATTACATGAAAATTACCGAGAATAGTTCAATCCACTCGTTCTCTGCCAGCTTCCATTACCGCATAGTTTTTAACCTCTTCAAAATCTGAAGTAGCCATAGTGTCTTCGGCTTTTCCTACCTGATTAGGAACGAAAGAGCCTTCCTGTTCCCACCACTTATGAGCATCGGATCTTGCTTCTTCCTTGTTCACATCGAAAAGGTGAATGTAAGAGTCTGAAATGATCCACGGTTTTTCTACAGTACTGTGTTTTTCAAATATCATAGAACGTACCCTGGTTGCCATTTCATCACCACCTTTAAAATGTGAAATAGTGTACGACATGGTTTCCGGTTCTGTCATTATATTGTCCCAGAATTTTTTAGAGGAAACGATTTGTGAAGTGGTGAGAAGATATCCAAAACCCTTTTCCAAAGGTTCTTTGCTGATGTCACAAGATGCTTTGAACGCTTTTTTCTTCTTTCCGAATAGATTACTAATTAATGACATGTTGTTGTTTTTGAGTTTTGACCAGGCTTACTTCATGGACAAATCAGTGAGCCTACCTGAAATAGACGTTAATACCGGTTTAAAGTTACATCTAATTGGGCTTGTTTCTCTTTTGATAAGCTTCTACTTCTTCATAGCGTAGCAGAAATTCTTCCAAACGTTCTGCCGGGATTTTTTTTGCTATGATGTTTTTTTCTTCGTTAAGCACATAAATGGTTGGTGTGGTGGATGCGTCGTATTGTTTTTGATAAAGAACAGTATACGTTCTCGGGCCGTTTACGTTAACCCAGTTATCTATCTTCATTTTTTCTATGTAATCCCGCATTTTAGTCATAGAGGTGTCAGCTGAAACTGCAAATACTCCGATATCAAACTTACTTCCATCGTAAAATTCTTTAAGCCTGGGTGTTTCTTTTTTGCAATGCCCACAATCAGGATCATAGAAGTAAATGACGGTGTATTTATTGGTCAGATCATACAAAGCACGACGTTTCAGATCTTGGTTTTGCATAATGAGGTTGGGAGCTTTCATTCCAACCAGACTGTTACGCAATTGATCTGCCCGTTCTTTCAGGTTGTTTTTTAATTGCTCGTTAGCCCAATAGTCCATCTTGCCAGAAGCGAAATACGTGTCGTACAAATGCACAAATATCTTATCTAATCCCATTATTTCGGGGTGTTGATATTTTATGGTCATATTCCATATGAAGTACTTATAAGTCTCTTGATTTTTGCCGGCAATGACGGAGAGTTCATCAATAGCTTTTGTTATCGAATCGGCATTCGGCAGGATCAACCTGTCAAAATAGTCTTCCAGCTTATTACGATAAACAGGCCTGGAAAAACGCAACAAGGTCGGGTCACTCAGGTCGAAACCATCCCAATAATGCTTCCTATAATACTTATAGCGCCATGTACTGTCTACCTGACCATTTTCTAAAAGCGGAGGTTCGGGTATGTCTATGTCCTGGTTGGCACGCATGAGTTTACTTACTACAGCATCAGGATGGTTTTGGATGACCCGTTTTGATCGTTCAGCTACCTTTTCACCTACTTTATTTAGGTTCTCACGGGCTACTTTTTTATCTGCAGGTGTTGCAAGACTATCTTTTAATACCATCACAAAGGGCTGTGCTTCACTATTTCTCTCTGCATTGAATAGCATATCTTCCAGAAACAACTCATTATCCGTGTCCCCGTTTATCTTAAGGTTTTTTATATAGTCGGGATGCTTGGTTTCCATGGTAAAAGTCTGGTCCTTGCCAATGACAAAATCAAACAGGCGCACTTTATCAAGTACTATGAAATACATACCACTTTCCAGTGCTTTATTGCCTTCAAAAGAAAATTCACCTCGGTGGTTAGACCTGGCGGTGTCCTGTACGTAGGTACTTTCACCAAAGAAATTACCCAATAAAAAAGTGGTATCAGGCAGACCTTCAATTTTAAAATCCATCTTGTATCCCTGGGCGGACAACTTACAGGAGGTAATCAGTATAAGACCAAAAAAAATGTAGCTAAGTTTCCTCATTAGTTAAGCAATAGAATTTACTTCAAACATTGAAAAACCATCATTGGTTCAAATGCACTGTACATGCAGTTAACAATCAAAAGTAAAAAGCTCCCTGCAATGCACACAACAGATTAAGAAAAATCATGCGGATCTTGTTTACAATGTTATTTTTAAATGCATCAAGTCAGTTAGCTGTATAACCCGTAATCAATTTGACTAAATAAAATGATGCTAAAAAAAATGAAGCACTTAAATTGGCTATTTATCCTGACCATCACTTTAGCTGCGTGTGGCGACGATGATGACAGTGACCTTAATGTAGTTCCGGCATTAGGTACGTTCAGCCTTAAAATTACCGACGCTGGTCTTGAAGAGGTAGTAGAAGGTGAGGCGTTTTTTAAAGGACGCGATAGGTTCGTGAATAGTACACTTCGCTACAAGGTCGATCTTAATGCCTTTGGAAACGATCCTGATTTTATTATAAATGCCCTGATCAGTGACGATCAGGTTGAATGGGATATAGGCTCCTATCCATTAGCCAGAATATCACCAGTGAGTGGAATTGAACCTCCGGTGGCTGAAGCTTATTTTCTCGGTTCGGATACTTACAAATTTGTTGATAATACCGGGATCGTGAAAATAAACGAAATTACAACAGAAGGGGTGCAAGGGGAATTTGATGTTCAAATTATCAATGATGTCACTGGTAATTTTGCCAGTGTCACAGGTGCTTTTTACGCAAAGAACTAGTATCCGGCCAATCCTCAATTGATGTATAGGGTTAGATAATGAACCCTATTTGCAGTGTTGGAAAGTTCTCGGCCAGTCAGCAATCTGCAAAGGGCAGTAGGCAAAAAAGTGGAAGTTGTCCCGTATTTTTTTGCCTACTGCCCTTTGCCTACTGCCGACTTTAAGAATGAGACCTAAAAAATAGTGTAACCGCCATTTGAGGTGTGACATGACACTAGTACTACATATCACAATTCCAGTAGTATTATACTGGAATTGTCTTTTTTTAAATTTATTGGCATAGTTACACCATTGTAATAATTTTGTCGTTCATTTAGCGCTATGTCAATTCAGGTCAGTAATCTCACTAAAAAATTTGGACAGCAAAAGGCATTGGATAATGTGTCCTTTAATGTTGATGAAGGTGAGATATTAGGTTTTCTGGGCCCAAATGGTGCAGGCAAGTCCACTACAATGAAGATCATGACTTGCTTTCTTCCGCCTACGGAAGGGCAGGTTCGTATATGTGGTAAGGATGTTGTAACTGACCCACAACACGTTCGAAAAATGATTGGATATCTTCCGGAGCATAACCCACTGTATCTTGATATGTATGTTCGCGAGGCGCTGCGATTTGCGGGTAAGGCCCACAAGGTAAAAGGAAAGAAGTTGAATGACAGAGTGGAAGAGGTAATCACATTATGTGGATTACGAAGAGAACAAAACAAAAAAATAGAAGCCCTTTCCAAAGGCTATCGGCAACGCTTAGGGTTAGCGCAGGCATTAATACATGACCCTAAAGTGTTAATCCTTGATGAGCCTACTACAGGTTTGGACCCAAACCAGATCATAGAAATAAGGGCACTGATAAAAGAGACCAGTAAGAATAAGACGGTCATTTTCAGTTCACATGTAATGCAGGAGATACAAGCGCTATGTAACCGGGTTGTTGTTATTAATCACGGTCGTTTGGTAGCTGATGACCCAATTGAGCAACTTAAAATACAGCAGGTGAAACGAATGGTGATCAAATTGGAGTTTTCTGAACCGGTGGATGTTTCGTTGTTACAAGCAATAGAAGGAGTGGAGAAGGTCATTACACAGGAAGCAGGTAAGTATATTGTGGAGACCTCTTCCGAACGAGACATACGTCCGGCCATTTTTCAATGCGCCAAAGAATATCAATTAACGCTCCTGGGAATTCAGCAGGAGGAAACCACCATGGAAGCCGTATTTCAGGAATTGACACAATCGGATAATACACTATGATCCAGGTTTTAGTGAAAGAGCTCAATGGATTTTTGAATTCATTTATTGCCTACATTGTTATTAGTGTTTTTTTGACCGGTATAGGTTTGCTGATGTGGGTATTTCCGGATACCTCAGTATTGGAATACGGATATGCAGATATGGAGACCCTTTTTTCACTTGGGCCATATGTATTTATGTTTTTGATCCCGGCTATCACCATGCGCATGTTTGCTGAAGAGAAGAAGTCAGGTACCATTGAGCTTTTGTTGACAAAACCGTTGACCGACTGGCAGATCATCCTGGGTAAATATTTCTCAGGATGGTTATTAGTGTGTTTAGCCATTTTTCCGACACTCATTTATTATTGGTCGGTTTATCAGTTGGGAGATCCTGTAGGTAATATTGATACCGCCGGTGTAATCGGGTCATATATTGGGCTTATACTATTGGGAGGCCTTTTTACCGCCATTGGTATGCTCAGCTCATTGTTTACATCAAATCAGATCGTGTCTTTCATCATAGCTGTTTTTTTATCTTTTATCTTCTATTCCGGGTTTCAGTCCTTGGCGGCTATCAATGTTTGGGGTGACTGGTCTCCGATATTAGAAGAATTTGGTGTGCTTTATCATTACAACGCACTAAGTAAAGGGCTTATTGACACACGCGATGTAGTTTACTTTGGAAGTATAACGGCTTTCATGTTGGTATTGACTAAACTCATTTTGGGGAGCAGAAAATGGTAAAGTTGGAGAGTAAAAGGCTGGGAGATGTATTATCGGCGTTGATTAGTATCACCTTTCTGGTCTTATTGAATATCTTGGTCGCCAAGAACTTTCATCGAATAGATTTGACCGAGGAAGGGCGTTATTCTATCCAACCTGCTACTAAAAAACTGTTGAATGAATTAGATGATGTGGTTTATGTGGAGGTTTACCTTGATGGGGAACTTAATGCAGGTTTCAAGAGACTGAGAAATTCCATTCGAGAAACGTTGGAGGAGTTTAGGGTTTATTCAGGAAACAATATCCAGTACACTTTTAATGACCCTAATGCTGCGCTAAGTGAAAGTGCCAAAAATCAGTTCATGCAAAATCTGATGGCTAAGGGCATACAACCCACTAATGTGATAGACCAGGAAAATGGTCAGCGTATGGAAAGGTTGATCTTTCCAGGGGCTGTGGTGAGCTACGGAGGTGTTGAAAAAGGGGTGATGTTACTTCGCGGTAACCAAGCTGCGACACCGGAAGAGAAGCTGAATCAATCTATTGAAGGTGTTGAGTATGAACTGTCAATGGCTATATCAAATCTCACCAGTTTAGAAAGAAAGAAAGTAGGGTTGCTCAGAGGTCATGATGAAATGGCCGCTACTGAAATCGAAAGCTTTAACATAGCACTGGCCTCGCAATATGACGTGAAAGAAGTAAGATTAAACAAGTCTTTGCAGAATTATGATGTACTGATCATACCAGGACCGAAGGAACCATTTTCAGAAGCAGATAAATACTATTTGGATCAATATTTACTCAACGGGGGCAAAGTGATGCTATTATTAGATAAGCTTCAGGCAAATATGGATAGCGCATCACTGGAGCATAACTACGCCTTTCCTTATGAGATCAACCTGGACGATCAGCTTTTTCGTTATGGCATCAGGATCAATAATGATTTGATCCAGGATAATTCAGCCGCACTCTACCCTGTTAATGTAGGGAATGTGGGGGATCAACCTCAGATCAAAGCCTTAAAATGGTGGTTTTTCCCGGTTATCAATCGTTTTGGACAGCATCCCATCACCAATAATATGGATGGAATACTTATGCGCTTCGTAAGTACCATAGATACCGTTAAATCGGATGGTATTCGTAAAATCCCGCTATTATTTACCTCTGATTATTCAAGGTCTGTTACCGCACCGGTGAAAGTTTCTATCCCTGATCTTAGAAAAAATTTGACCCCTCAAATGCTGAACGAACGTAATCTGGCAGTGGCATATTTGTTAGAAGGAGCATTTGAATCTTTATATAAAAATCGTTTTAAGCCTGAAAGTATTGACGATACTGACTTTATAGATAAGGCTACAGCTGAGGGTAAACTATTAGTGGTCAGTGACAGCGATATTGCTCGTAATGAAGTTAACCCACGTACGGGTAAGCCCCAGGCACTCGGGTTCTATCCTTTCGCACCCTCAATATTTGCTAATGAGGATTTCTTAATGAATTCACTTTCATACTTAATGGATGATCAAGGTATTATCACGGCACGTAATAAAGAGGTAAAAATACGCCCATTAAATAAAGTAAAGGTAAATAAAGAGAAATGGAAGTGGCAATTGATCAATATGTTACTTCCCGTTCTTCTATTTACTGCTTATGGGATAATCAGATATTACATGCGTAAAAAGAGATATACAGGTTTCAGTACAGAATGACTCAAAAACAAAAAAACATAAGACTCCTTGCCACCTGGATTGTTTTATTAGTTGTAACGGTTAGTATTTATCTGTTGGATTCTTCTCAGGATCGACTGACAGTTTCGCGTGATCTTTTTGCTATGAACGATCCCTCGGGAATTAATAAAGTAGTGCTTAGTTCACCCAAAGAACGTAATGTCCTCGTATTTGGTGGCAACCAGTGGCAACTGAACGGACGTTATACTGCGGACCCGCAGCGTGTGACAGTTCTGTTTGCTATTCTCAAACAGAACAAAGTACGAAGAATGGTTGCACGAAACAAAGAAGATGAGATCGATAGCTTGATGCAAGCAGCAGGTGTAAATGTTAAATTTTTGCAAGGTGAGAACGTTTTAAAACAGTTCGATGTGGTAAGCAGTAAAGATGGGAGTCTGACTTATTTTTCGCAAGGTAAGGAGCGGTATGTTGTAGAGATCCCAGGGTATAGAGTTAATCTTGGCGGCATATTTTCACTTGATCAAAACGGATGGCGAAATCCTCTGGTGTTTGATGTTAGCTGGTCTAACTTGCAAGAGGTAAAAGTCATATACCCGCAGGAGGAGCAAAATTCATTTGACATCGTTTATGATAATCACTATTATGCCATACAGCAACTGAGCCGGACAGATTCTGTCAAGCTCACTGATTTTTTAGATGATGTTTCACTGTTACTGGTGGAGGATTACCTGCGTTCCGAAGAGCTTGAAGGCAACGTGTCAGGGCTTCCGTTAGCAACATTGCTGGTAAATACATTGGGTGATATAACTCACTCGGTGGAGTTTTTGAGAGGTGGGACAAATGATGATAAAATAATTGGAAGGATTGATTCTCTTGATTATGCCTTATTTGATTATGAGTCAGTGAGAAAACTATTACGACCCAAGCGATATTTCATGCCTGAGGAATAGAATCAGGCAACATCTTCCCATTCAGATTTAGCTAATTTATTATCGATAGAAGGTGTACTTTTAGCATAGTATGTACTGATATTGGAATTAAGAAAAAGTGCGTTTTCTAAAAATGATTTTATTCATAACTTTACGCGCTATTATTAATAGGTATTATTGTTCCAGTTGTATTAACAAACCCCAATATTAGATGAAGTTTATAGTGTCTTCTTCTGCTCTTTTGAAGCAGCTTTCAGGTATCAACGGAGTGATCACCACGAATCCGGTGGTGCCCATTTTGGAGAACTTCTTATTTGAAATAGAAGAAGGTACGCTGACTGTAACAGCTTCAGATCTTCAGACATCCATGATCACGGAATTAGAAGTAGAATCCAGGGAGAGTGGAAGTATAGCGGTACCGGCAAGAATACTATTGGAAACGTTGAAAAACTTGCCTGAGCAGCCTGTAACATTCTCCATTGATGAAGAGACTTACAGCGTAGAGATAAGTTCTGACAACGGGAGATATAAGTTGGCGGGAGAAAATGCAACAGACTTTCCTAAAGTGCCGGCCGTATCTAATGATTTTTCCGTTGACTTGAGCACTGATGTACTGGCCAGTGCCATTAATAATACCATTTTTGCCACCAGCAATGATGAGTTAAGGCCTGCAATGACAGGCGTATATATGAATCTCACAGATACTAATACAACATTTGTATCTACAGACGGACATCGTTTGATACGCTACCGAAGAGTGGATGTTGCTTCTGAAAATGGTAATGCCATTATAATTCCCAGGAAAGCTTTAAACCTACTTAAAAGCACACTGCCTGCAGAAAATACCAGTGTTTCTGTTGAATTTAATGTATCCAATGCCTTTTTTAAGTTTGATAACATAAAAATGATCTGTCGATTGATAGATGAGCGTTATCCTGACTATGAAAATGTGATCCCGTTGGATAACAACAATAAGATGACCATTGAAAGGGCCGATTTGTTGAGCTCTTTGAAGAGGATTGCGATATATGCTAATAAAACAACACACCAGGTACGATTGAAAATCACAGGTAGTGAACTTCAGGTGTCTGCTGAAGATCTTGATTTTTCAAATGAAGCCAATGAACGGCTTTCATGTGAGCATGACGGAGAAGATATAGAAATAGGTTTCAATGCACGCTTCCTTATTGAAATGCTCAACAATTTGGATAGTAGTAAAATAGAGCTTAATCTGAGTGAGCCTAATAAGGCCGGGTTAATTGTTCCTTTAGACAAAGATGAAAACGAAGATATTTTACTTCTGGTCATGCCGGTTATGTTGAATAACTACGTTTAGAAAAACTTTTTTAATCTCATCGTTGACCTGAGTATCTGAACAAGGAATTAGATCAGGAGAATTGATCTTTTACGGTTCTCTTGTCGTAATATATTCAAGATCTGAGCAAAATAGACTTTCTATTCTATTGCGTAATGATTATACCTATAGAGATCTCAAGTCCTGTGAAGTCCAGTTTGGCATCAGCATAATCTACTGCTTTTGTTTCTAATGGACCTGCAGAATTACCACCGGTATATGATCCGTTTAACGAGAAACCTGCATCACCGATGAAATAGTTTCCTTCCAATGATAGTCCCCATTGCCGTGTAACATAAAAGATGTATTCAGCGCCGAAAAAGTATCCAAAACCCAGGCCGCTATCAAAGTCGAAGTCGGCATTGGCCACATCCCAACCTTCAAACTCCCTGATGGCCTTATCCAGGTTCCCGTTATTAAGTTTGTTGTCAAAGGTGCCAAAACCAAATCCACCACCCTTAATACGAAATTCCTGTCGCTTGCCAACAAACTGCAATACCAGCTCAACCGGTATCATAACTGTGAAATTAGGACCTACCAACGCATCTTTACTTGAAAAATCGTCAATGTCTTTAATGTTTAACCCTGACATCCTGTAAAGTGAGAACCCCGTTTGAAGAGCAAAATAGCGATTTAGGTCCACTCCTACTCCTCTGAGTGAAAATGGACTGATAGGCACTGAGAAATAGCCGTTTTTCGGGAGGAAATAAGAAAAAGACAATCCTACTTCCTGACCATAGGTGGCTGAAAAAATGCCTGTGAAAAAGATTATAACTGTTAAGACAAGCCGCTGATGTAGTTTATTGGCCATGTTGTGGAATGGATTTAGCAATTTAAAGGGTAAGATAATTTTAGTTGATTTTATTAAAACTTAAAAGTATAGGAATGAATGCTCACATAAAAATTATAGTGTTATTACTGCCGTATATGTTTATGGTGGCATGTGGCAGTACAGAAGAAGTTGAAAAAGCAGATCTCATCATAAAAGGAGGTACGATCTATACCTTGAACGACCAGAAACCTATTGTAGAAGCCGTAGCAGTGACGGGTGATAAAATTGTATATGTTGGTAGTGTACAGGAAGTAGAAAAATATGTAGCTGAAGACACAAAAACCCTTGACCTTGAAGGGCGTACAATGACACCTGGTTTGATTGAAGGGCATGGTCATTTTATGGGATTAGGATATAACGAGCTTAATTTGAATCTATTACAAGTCAAAAGTTATGATGAATTGGTAAGTCTGGTAGCCAACGCAGTGGAGGAGGCGGAGCCCGGGCAATGGATTACCGGGCGTGGATGGCATCAAAGTAAATGGAATAACGACAACGAGGTGATGATACAAGGTTTTCAAACCCATGAAAAACTCAGTGCTGTTTCGCCAGATAATCCGGTGTATTTGAGGCATGCCAGCGGACATGCCGGATTTGCTAACGCTAAAGCTATGGAAATAGCAGGTGTGCAGCAGTTGTCCAAAGAGAATATGAGCCAACAGGAGGTAGAAGGAGGGGAGATCATACGTGACGAGCTCGGTAATCCTACAGGTATTTTCAATGAACGAGCTCAAACACTTATTACTCAAAATATACCTGAAACCACTCCTGAAAAAGATCGGCAGGCAATGAACCTGGCAATAAAAGCATGCTGGCGTAATGGTATCACTGGTTTTCATGATGCCGGAGTAGGTAGAGAACATATTCAGTTATACAAAGAATTTAAAAAAAGCGGTGATCTTGGAGTAAGGTTATATGTTATGCTTACAGGGTGGGATAAAGCACTTCTGGAAGAATGGTATCAGAGAGGACCTGAGATTGACACGGTACATAATTTGCTTACCATCCGTTCTGTAAAGCTTAATTGTGATGGCGCTTTAGGCTCCAGAGGAGCGTGGTTGTTAGAAGAGTACACCGATAGGCCGGGACATTACGGGCATGAAACGTTACCTATGGATTTTGTACTAGAGACCTCTCACAAGGCACTAAAAGGTGGTTTTCAAGTTTGTTCTCATGCCATAGGCGACCGTGCTAACCGTGAGATTCTGGATCGTTATGAAACGGCTTTTAAAAGCAATCCAGAGGCTCAGACAGATTCACGTTTTCGTATTGAGCATGCCCAGCACCTTCACCCTGATGATATTCCACGTTTTGCTGAGTTGGGGGTAATCCCTGCTATGCAAGCCATCCATATGTCATCAGATCGCCCTTGGGCTATTGACCGCCTCGGTGAACAACGTATTAAAGACGGTGCCTATATATGGCAGACGTTGTTGAAATCCGGTGTTAAGATCGTTAATGGTACTGATGTGCCTGTTGAACCTATTAACCCTATTGCCTCTTTCTATGCGAGCGTTTCCAGAAAAACTTTAGAAGGAGATCCTGAGGGTGGTTATGAGCCTGATCAAAAGATGACACGTGAACAGGCCTTGCGATCTTATACACTTGATGCGGCCTATGGGGCTTTTGAGGAGAGCATTAAAGGGTCTATTGAACCTAATAAACTTGCTGACTTTACCATTTTCTCACAGAATATTATGGAAGTTCCCGAGGGAGAGTTGCTCAATACGGAGATAGATGCAACGATTTTTGGAGGAAAGATCGTTTATGAACGTAAATGATTTGTAGAATCAAATGAAAATAAAGATATTCAGTGACCGTAACTGTTTTAACCTAAACATATTAATTATGATAAAAAAGATAGCTGTTTTCTGCACATGGTTATTGACTGCCATGGTCGTCTTACTTGCTTCCTGTAACTCTCGGAGTGGAGATGAAACACAAACTGAAAATAGAGAAGAAACGGCAGCAGAAGCTACCACAGAAAAGCCCAAGATCGCTAGTCCCAGAAAGCAGGCGGTTGGGAAAATCGCTGGTGCTGACGTGGTAGTTGATTATGGATCGCCAGCTGTAAAAGGTCGTGAAGTATGGGGAGGACTTGAGGCCTGGGGCAAAGTTTGGAGAGCAGGAGCCAATGAAACCACATCTATTGAATTTTCTTCCGATGTAGTAATAGGAGGACAAAAAGTGGCAGCCGGTAAATACGGCTTTTACGTGACTCCTAATGAAAATGCAGATTGGATAGTTATCATTAATACGGACTGGAACCGAGAGGAACATGGTGCTTGGGGAGCATATAATTACAATGAAAAGCACGATGTGGTTCGTTTGCCTGTTACCCCTGAATGGAAAGAAGAAGTACAGGAAAGACTAACGTATAGCATAGCCGAAAATAGTATTGGGTTAGCATGGGAAAAAGCCAGAATTACTGTTCCCGTTAATGTTGTAGAGTAAGAAATGAAAAAATAAAAAAAACAGGGTACGCATCATACCCTGTTTTTTTACAAAAGTTGTCCCGTCCCTACTTTAAATATTTTTGGGCTTTCTTTTTCAAATGTTCTCTATCCGATGTAATGGCCGGATCACTGAATATCTTTGATGATAACTCTCCTATAACAGCTTTTTTGTATCCCAGACGATCAGCCACTTCTTCACAAAATACGATCTCACTTTTAAACACCTGGCCATCTATTTTCATTAATTGAACGATGTGATATAAATGCTCGAACTTTTGATCATCCGTAAGTAAACTGAGGTCCCCAATGGGACGTGCCGGATTAGTCAGCATTTCACTTATTTCTTCCTTTGTCATCCCATTGGATTGACCAATCATTTGTATCAGTTTAGCCTCTTTATCTGCTACTTGACTATCGCTGGCCGCCAGCTGTATCAATACATTTAATCTTTCTTTGACCATTATTATAGATATTAAATTGGTTGCTCATTAATTGAGTTAGCCAATATAACTAAAAAAACAAAAAAACTGTAAGACCTGAAACAGGATGTCATTTTGATGTAAGATATACAGCGAATGTGTTTGATTGTCAGGGCGTAACTAATAGAAAACAATACTTGTTTTCCCTATTATTGCTTATTGATCGGGGATTAATCCGACATAAACTTTGCGATTGGATTTAATTTTAATGTGGTGCAACCGTCACAAAGTGTTTATGTCTTTAGAGTATATTCAGTTTAAAATAATTCAAACAGGCGGGTACTAACTGCCGTTGTTTAAATTACATGTTTGTGAATAATCGAATGAACATCTATTTAGAAATGAAAGCTTTGAGAATTGTACTTGTCTTTATAACATTAGTAGTTGCCGGTAATTTTGGAATCGCTCAACGTACAGAAGATCGGAATGTTGGTTCTTTTTATGCCATTTCTGCTGCAGAGGGTATAGATGTATATGTAAAGCCTGGCACAAAGGAAAAAGTAAGGGTGGAGGCTTCCGGAATCGATGTAAATGATGTGCTTACGGATGTGGGCGGCGGCAGACTCAAGATCCACTTGAGCGGTAACAGGCATAGAAATCACAGTGTGAAGGTGTTTGTTACGTTTGTTAAACTGGAAGAAATTTCAGCCAGTTCAGCTGCTAATGTTATTTCAGAAGGTATTATAGAGAGTAAGAGCCTGGACCTAAGTGTATCGAGTGCGGCGGATATAGAACTTGATATTAATGTGGGTAGCGTAGAGGCTGTCGCGTCATCAGCCGGAGATATTGAACTTTCCGGCAAGGCAGATAGGATAGATGCCAGTGCATCAAGCGCAGGTGGGGTAGATGCCTATGATCTTGAGGCAAAAAAAGTACGTGCCAGGGCCAGTAGTGGTGCTGACATTAAAGTACATGCCTCAGAAGAGATCGATGCCAAAGCCAGTAGTGGAGGAAGTGTAAGGTATCGAGGAAATCCACAAAGGTCACATACTGACTCTGGTAGCGGCGGATCTGTTAGAAAATCCCATTAATTATTGAACCTCTTCGAAAGCTTAAAATTGAAAGGAGCTTTCATCTGTTCTTCTTGTAAGTTTAATTCCAGGTTTACCAAAGCTTTATTAAAACTCTTGAGATATGAGGGGCCCACGGTTTTAAAGAGAGGCTTTTTTAATCTCCCGGCAGTATTTGTTATCGAAAAATTAATCATCACAGTAAAGGGTTGGTTAATATCTAATAGTTAAAAAAATCTGTGTTACTTATTAAAGACTGTCCGCAAATGCAAATGGTTGCCAAGAAAGCGCCGAAAGGACAAAAAAAAGGTTAAACCAAGCAATTTAGGAGATAGACCCTATCATGTTTTGATTGTTAATGTAATTTGAAACATGTTTATCTTCATTTGGTTAGAAGTAATAACAAAATATTATTCATCATTATAAAATGCCGACTTTCCAGTTCATACAGCAACTCAAACAACTGGAAAAAAGAAAAGGAGGCTATTTCTACCTTAAAATTGATTCAAGCATAGTAGATAAATATCCTAAAAAGCGCGCAGTAAGGCTAAAGTGTTCTATTGATCAGAAAATTACATATCCCTGTGGTTTGAATCATTTTGGCGATGGAAACTTTTTTATTATAGTAGCCAGCAAATATGTGAAAATTCTGGATAAAAAGGTGGGTGATAAAGTGTCATTTGAAATCACCGAGGACCCTAATCCATTGGGCGTGGAAATGCCGGAGGCATTAAGGGTATTACTGGACCAGGATGAGGACGCCAGGAAAACATTTGATGCAATGACGGATGGTAAAAAAAGAAGTTTAATTTATTCAATAATCAAAGTCAAAGACATTGACAAGTTGGTCGCAAAGAGTCTGTCATTTTTGAATGAACAACGAATGAGACAACATTGACCGGAGATGAATGTGACCGCATAGTATCACGTTAAGATCTCTTGGATCTCGTGCGGATGACTGACTAAAAAGTCAGGCTGCATCTGATTTAGTACACTGAAAGTTTGGAAACCCCAACTTACGCTTATTATACTTACTCCACATTTTCTTGCCGCTTCGATATCCCTGGTTTCATCGCCAATCATTACGACATGGTCGGGGTCAAGTTTTTCTCTGGCCAGGAATCGCTTCAGTCTTTTACTTTTGCCAAACAGTTTTATACTGGTAGAAAAATATTGAAATTCATCGGTCAGGTTATGCCTGTTTAAAAAAATATCAACGTTATGCCTGGAGTTAGATGTAATAATTCCTAAAGTGTACCTTTTGGCTAACACTTTTACAACAGGCACAATATTACCAATCGGCTCTACAAGATGGATTTTTTCTCCCATCCTCTTTCTAAGGTCACTAACAATAAATGGGAGCTTAATGAGTGATATCCCCATAGACTCGATTATTTTGAGTGTACTCATGCTTCGATACTGCTCCAACTGGTCCTGACTATTTACCTCCTTGTATCCATGTGTTTTGGCATAGTTGTTAAATACTTCTAGGCCAAGGGTAAGTGTGTTAGCCAAAGTGCCATCGAAATCGAATAGAACAGCTTTGATTTTACACGAATCAATTGTGTTTGAAGTAGCCACCTTTGCCAGGTACGGTGTTATTCGTTTTGTAAATTACCCTTTTATTTTTCTTACATAAAGTAGGTACTCAATAGAGCCAAACATGATGACAGAGTCTCCCAGCAGTTCTATGCTTTCTTCTGCCGCATTCTTAACAGATCTTAAATAATTCTCCTCCATTAGGGTTTGCCACATGAAAGGTTCACCGAAAAGCCTGGAATATACGAAAGTTACCATCATACCTGCCAGCATAAGCCCGAATGGAAAACTGTTTGCATAGTTGTAAATAGACTCAGTCATAGGGTGCCAATACTTGTAAGTACGGTAAGTAACAGCTACCAGTATGATAACAACAAGAGTCTGCCATGCACCATCATAGAGGTAGAAGTCCAAAAAAGCATCAAATTCCCGAACAAAGGCCATTAAAAAGAACCCTCCTAATACTACTGATATGGATCTGTTGGGACGATAAAGCTTTGCACATAAAAAATACATTATGACCGTGATGAAAAATGCACCTTCCTGAAAGTACTCTGTCAATGAGCTTTCGATGAATTTATCTCCATCAGTGATGGTGCTGGCATCATGTAAAAATACTAAACTTAAGCCTAGCAGATAGCCTGAGTAGATAAGGATCCTTAAGGCCTTACCCAATATATTCTTCAACATAAGAACAAAATTCTGGTTACTAATCGGTAATTATCGCACAACACTTAAAAAAATAGAGATCCATCTCATATTTCTTCTGTTTGTCTTCATGCGCATCATGAGTTGGCGACAAATATAGGACTAAATCCGAATCTGTTTATTCTTGGAAAAATAATTACATCGGCTATGTGTGATACAAGTAATTCATTTTCTTTATGGCCCTATGTCCAGGTATGTCTTTAAGAAGAAAAACCATTCAATGCTACTTCCTGCGTTTGAAAGGTTGTTTTTATCATTTTTGTTACGTGTTATTCGAGGAAAGCTGTATATAGATATCCTGTGGTTTGTGAGTTATGCAATGCTCTACGTTACCCTTTATCTGGTATTAGAGCCATCTGTTTTGGGAAAAAATAACAGGCTCATTATTCCTCTGTTTTTATCGGTTTACCTCATTGGCCGGGAATTGGATAATGCGCATAAAGAGAAATGGAAATCTGCGCTGGTAGAATTTTGGAAACATTTGATCCAGGCTATGGCAAGCGGTGTATTACTCTATATACTTTTCATTGTTTTTCAGATGAACAATGTGATCCTGTTTTCAGTAGCACTTTTGTTTACCTATTTATCCGATGTAGCAACATTTTATGAACAATATAAAACAGGCTGGTTTGTAGTAGATTCCATAGGTACACTGGAAAAAACCTTCGTAGCGGTCTTGCTGCTTGTTGTATCCTATTTCGATATTGTTTATGATTTTTTCCTCTTAGAACGGTTTTCAGGTCTTAGCCTGTTCGAATTATTTTTTGCGTTGTGGGCATTAACTTCTTTAATAACCTTTATAAAAACCATTACACGAATAGCTAACCTCACTTATGGGATATGGCTTTTTGTTATTTTGTTGTTCATAGTCACGTCTTTCAGTACATTACTTTACTCTGCGCTTGGATTAGCGCTTATCGTCACATTATATACCAGCCTTTATATAGGTAAGTTAAAAAGAGCTCATTTGGTGGATGGCATAGAGCGTAGTCCCGGTATATTTACTCCACTTTTTCTGATCATTGTTTATTTTACCGATGATTTCTTCGACATTAATACCGTGTATGTGATCACGATTTATCTAATGATCAGTATCTTGGTATTAGCTTATCGGATCTTTGGAGCATTGAAAAAGGGCTGATGCTGTAGAGAAATACTTAACCGAACACCTTCTATGTTCACTATCGTACATTTGAAAGCTCGTAATACGCCTGATTTCGATGGGAAGATTGATGGCATCAATATTGTCCACTCTCGAAATATCTTTTTTTCTTTATCGTTTTCCATGTATGAATAAGGTCAAAATATTTTTCTGGTATTGTTCAGGTGCTGATATTCAGTTGCTAAGGCAATGTCCCACTGATTCCAGTAAGTATGCAGGAATAGGAGCTACTATTTTTTTCACAGGCGTTTTTGCAGCCTTGTCAGGAGGATATGCCTTGTTCACAGTTTTCGACAACGTATGGATTGCCATTTCTCTTGGTATAGTTTGGGGACTTATGATCTTCAACCTGGACAGGTATATTGTTTCAAGTATGAGAAAGCGTGGTAAGTTCCTCTCTGAGTTAGCCATAGCTACACCGAGAATTGTTTTGGCATTATTGATCTCTGTGGTTATTGCCAGGCCATTGGAATTGAGAATATTTGAGAAGGAGATTTTAGCAGAACTTACTGTTATGGAACAGGAAATTTATTCACGTCAGGAACAGGAACTGCAAAATCGTTATACAGATCCTAGAACACGTTTGCGAAGCGAAATAGAGCATTTGCAGCGGGCAATAGAAGCAAAAACTGTTAAAAGGGATGAATTGGCTCGTATAGCACGTGAAGAGGCAGACGGTACGGGAGGAACAGGACAAAGAAATGCCGGCCCTATCTATCGCATAAAAAAGGCAGATGCTGACAGGGTGGCTTCAGAGCTTGGACAATTGAAGGAAAGAAATGAAGCCCTGATCGCTAATAAATTAGCGGCATTGAATGACTTGGAGGTTATGATGAATAATGAGCAGGGAGCCTTTGAAAGAGAGAAAATTGATGGACCGGCCGCCAGAATGGAGGCATTAAGCAGATTAACCAAAAGTAGTTCAGCTATTAATATGGCCAGTTTCTTTATCATTTTACTTTTTATTGCTATCGAAACAGCTCCCATTTTTGTGAAACTTATTTCAAGCCGTGGGCCATATGATTACCTGTTGGAAACAGCTGAATATCGTTTTGAAACGGATGCATTGAAAGACAGGTCCCATATTCATACGGAAATAAAAAAACGTAGTGAAAAACTGGGTGGGACTGAAAAAGACTATGTGACTGAAATGCTGGATATGAAGCTTAACGGAACATAAATGGAAACCATGTATTTTATTTATCCGGGGCAGGTCAAATAAAGTCATTTTACCACGATGCGGCCTGTTTGACGTTCTCCTGCTGAAATAATTTCATAAAAATACAGCCCTTGTTTGAGCTGTCTCATGGAGATGCTATCACTTTCTTTGGCTAGCTTATGTTCTCTCAGAAATTGTCCGCGTGTATTATAAAGTCTTAAAAAAGCTTCATTGTCATTAAAATCTTTCATAAGTACACTCAACTCGTCCGACTGAGCTACCGGGTTTGGAAATAGTACCGCTACTGTATTCTTGAGAAAAAAGACGGTATCATTTTTTGTATAAACTTCAGTACCTCCTGAGAAGCGTACCCTACCCCTGTAAACGTTTCGTTTTTCCACTGTCTCATCATCTGTGAACGATAATTGGACGCCCGTTGGTTGGGTAAATGTTGCGATGTCCTGAAAGCCTTCGTCGACTAAACGCTGAAAAGTTACTTCCTCTACCTGATACGTAGTACTCAGGGTAAGGCTTAAATCGGCACCTGTGCCTGGATTAAGGTTGGCCAGAAAATTTGAAATAAAACAACCAACACCTAAAGATATATAGTCGAAAGACAAGTTTCTCAAACCCGGTTTGTTATCAAAAAAAGGAGTGACCGTAAACAGAGTTTGTGAGAACATGGCTTTTTCCAATACTACCGAGGTATCTGCGGTTTGTATTATTTCTTCCAGGTAGAAATCACCTGGTGTACTGATCACATAATGTGTGGCTCTTTCAACTTTGGGCCAGGTAATGAGTAATGAATCCGGGCAGTTGAAGCCAATGTCTGCCTTTAATGCTCTGGAAATAACAAACTCTTCTGTTTCATACACCTGGTCGGCTATTGTCATTCTGGCTTTGGCCCTGGTGTCAACCTCAGGAGGAGACCAGGAGAAATATGACTTAGAGAGGTCAACGTTATTGTCTACAATACTCCAGGTGTTTCCATTGTCCATAGTGTATTCAAGCTGTCCTTTTGTTTCTTCTTTAGTACTTTCCCAACGGAAGAAGCTCTGAAATTCTCCGTCCTGAGGTAAATTATCGCTGGCAGTGGGATATGTCCATGTGAATTGATCAGCGTCATCCCATTGAAAAGCAATGAAAAACTGCTGGGAAGCTGTAGTAATATCAAACCCCTTGACTTCAATGGAATAGTTGCCGGGTAATGGGTCTTGCACGCTTACCTGTTCTACATTGTTCAAATGATCTTCCTTACGTACGGGTAGCTTTCGGAGTGAGTCTACGTGGGGAAATGAATTCAGTACCCATGGAAGATATTGTACGCCGGAGTCATTATGACGCACGCTTAGGTCCAGGTCATTGATAAGTGCTCTGGAGGAATTTACTGCTGCTGCCGGATCATTCCAAACTAATGATACTTTTAGGTTTAAGGCATTATCAGGTAGTGTTATAGGTAAACTTACACTTGACCCTTGAGTGACTTCGCCTTGAGAGAAAAGACCGTTATCTATGGCTTTTAAGGCATCAAAGGCATTTACATTGCCAAAACCGGCTGTATAATCAACATGTTTCCTGCCTATGTCATTGGCAGAATTTATCAGTATGGCCTTAATTAATGCTGATGAAGGTACATGATCCTTGATTTCAGTATAGCGCTGTTGTAGTAAGAGTGATACTCCGGAGACTACCGCTGCCGATGAAGATGAGCCTGTCTGGCTATAGGCTACTAATTCCGGCTTGACCCTACCGTCAAATGCCGGCCCCTTAGAAAGAGCTTCGATGGGATTGGTCAAAGTGTCAGACCCTCCTATTACTAAAATATTTTTCGCCATTTTGAAGTTCCCTGTTATGTTAGCGAATTTCTCCACGTCTTCGTAGGGTCCTTCTTCAGTAGTGATCTGACCGGCATTACCAGCAGAAAATATGTGTAGCAATTCAGGGTTATTGTTTGCATTTAGGTCATAAGCTCTGGCAAATGCTCCATAAAAATTTTCGGGTATAGTACCATAAGAATGGTTTTGTACTGTTACATTCAGTTGTGTGTACTCGGTATCATCATCCGGCAGGAGACTACTGAAGTCTGAAGAAGTAAGCCGGGCGCCCCATGCTATACCCAGGCCCTGGAAAGATGAATTGCCGCCACCAGCTATGATAGTGGCCATTTCAGTAGCGTGGTTAGAAATACCGGCAGCACTGATAGTATTGGGTAGATGTCTACCTTTAAAGTCAATATCTGATGCGTCATATTGCAGTTCTTTAATGGACACAGTCAGGTCTCCACCATTCAGGTTTGGTACCAGATCCCGAATACGATTGATATGGTTGACATTGTAATTAAAATCACGTAATGGAGATTCTTGCCGAGGTAAGTAGTGACTGTCTTCGATAGATTTTACGGATGAAAGTGTCATTAATTGATCTAAAAATACCGACTTTGGGAAGTCTACAACCAGAATTTTCTTATAGGTATTAACAATTAAGAAGGGTGTTTTGAGTTTTTCCAGGTCATTAATGAAGCCCTTCACGTCATTCACAACAATGTTTAACCGGCCTGAAAAGTCCTTTTTGATCTGATACTTCTGATACAACGCATCGCTCAGTTTCCAAAAAGGATTTGCTCGTTCCACTACCTCAATTTCAGGTATGTTTTTCAGGTTTTTTGGCTGTACGATATAATGAGTACTATTCAGCACACGCAATATGTTAAGTCCCTTTTGCACAAGTTCATTTGTGGAACCTTCAAATTCTATAATGTAGGTATGAGTAGCCAGGACATCCGGTTTTACAGGGGTGTTTTCAATATACCGGGACCATCGATGAAGCCCCTGCCCATTTACAAAAACAGTGGTGCCGATCAGACAAGTGACGAGTATAAATTGAGTAACAATGCGCATTGAGCCTGAGGGTTTTGGTCAGATGTTAACTAACAATAATTTCCATCTTTAAAGTTTCCCATTTACTTTTTTCTGACGAAGGGTTCCTTCGCAATAATCTCAGTTATGTAATAAAACTGAGGTTATTCAGTTTTTTATAAATCACACTAAGTATAACTTCGGAAGGTCATGTGGCAATGACTAAACCTAAACCCAACACAATGAAAAATGTAAACTTAAAGCTGGCGTCAGCGTCGGCAGCAATTGTCTTTTTTGGCTTGACGGCCTGTAATGATGCCGTAGATGTAGCTCCCCCTGATAACGTGATTAGTGATGAAGTAAAGGAACAATTTACTTCTCTCGGATTTGATGTGAGTGATATTACAACCACTGACGGTATGGAAAAGCTTGATCCACAAAATGAAGGTGGTAAGTATCTTTTGGAAGGAGATATAGTAGTTAGTCAGAAAGATTTGGATAATATGCTTTCGGGCGATTATGTAAATAATGGTGAACCTAAGCTAGAGCAGTACCGTACTACTAACCTGGTAAGTCAGAACCGTACGATTAACGTGATTGGTTTCACCGGTTCAGGTATCAACGGATTAGATTCAAAAATGCGTACTGCTCTGCAACAGGCAGTGGATAATTTCAATGCGCTGAACATTAACCTTACTTTCACACTTACTTTTGGTACTAATTTTAATCCATTTGACATCGTAGTATATCGTGTAAGCGGTGGAGGCGGTGGTTCTGCTGGTTTTCCTAGCGGGGGTGCACCATTCAAGTGGGTACAAATACAATCGGGTACCAGTAACTTCAGCACAGACGTTGTTGAGCATGTGATCACTCATGAGATCGGTCACTGTGTAGGATTACGTCATACCGACTACTTCAACCGTTCTATTTCTTGTGGTAGAGGTGGTAATGAGGGTCAGGCAGGAGTTGGTGCAATCCATATTCCGGGAACTCCAACCTCAGCTGACCTCAATTCTATTATGTTAGCATGTTTCAGTTCCAATGAGAATGGGGAGTTTGGTCAGTTCGACCGAATTGCTCTTGAAACTTTATACTAGTTCTTTACTAAATTAAATAACAGGTCATTGCTGATGATGAAAGCCGGATTAATCCGGCTTTTCTTATTATTTGCCAGATTGGAAATGGGTGTCTCATCCATTTTCATTGTTAAAATTGAGGATGTAGGAGGTAAGTGTATTTCAAAAATTGATAGCTTTGCCTCCCAATAATGTCAACCTTAATTTGCTATGACCAAACTGCGCTTTAGTGCCCTGGAAAAGGCTAATAACAGGCCTAAAATTCAAGTTGAATCACCCGGAAAGATCTCTGATTATTTTGCTGACGATGTGTTTGACCTACGCAAAATGCAATCGCACTTGTCTCCTGATATCTTTAAAAGAGTTAAAACTGCCATTGACGAAGGTATTAAGATCGATGCGGATACGGCGGATGCTATTGCCTCAGCTGTTAAGACCTGGGCCTTATCAAAAGGGGCCACACACTATACCCATTGGTTTCAACCACTGACAGGTGCAACCGCTGAAAAACACGATACCTTTTTTGATCACCTTACCGGGATGGAGAAATTTAAAGGCAACGAACTGGTACAACAGGAACCGGATGCCTCTTCATTTCCCAGCGGAGGGATAAGAAGCACATTCGAGGCACGGGGCTATACCGCCTGGGACCCAAGTTCACCCATCTTCATTTATGACGTGACACTTTGTATACCTACCATCTTTGTTTCTTATACCGGGGAAGCTTTAGATAACAAAGCGCCATTGCTAAAGGCCGTAGAAGCTGTGGATGTAGCAGCTACTCAGGTATGTCAGTTGTTTTATCGTAAGGTGACAAGGGTGAAACCTTCCCTGGGATGTGAGCAGGAATATTTTGTCATTGATAAAGCTTTATATAACAGCAGGCCTGACCTGATGATGGCAGGTCGTACAGTATTTGGGCATAACCCTGCACGGGGTCAACAGTTGGATGATCACTATTTCGGTAGTATTCCCACACGCATTTATGATTTCATGAAAGATTTTGAAATTGAAGCGCTAAGGCTTGGAATACCGGTAAGTACCCGGCACAATGAAGTAGCGCCAAGTCAGTTTGAGGTGGCTCCCACATTTGAAGAGATCAACATTGCAACGGACCATAATCAACTTTTGATGGACCTGATGAATAAGGTGGCTGAGCGCCATGATCTGAAGGTACTTTTCCATGAAAAACCGTTTGCTGAACTGAATGGTACCGGTAAGCATAATAACTGGTCATTGATCACCGATACAGGTGTTAATTTGTTGCAGCCAAGTTCAAGTGCCAGAGAGAACCTGATCTTTCTTACTTTTCTGGTAAACACCATTAAAGCTGTTCATGAACATGCTGATCTATTGCGGGCAAGTATAGGTTCAGCAGGTAACGATCACCGTTTAGGGGCTAATGAGGCACCGCCGGCTATCATGTCTGTCTTTATCGGTTCACAACTCACAGCAGTACTTAATGAGCTTGAAAAGAACGGCAATATCAAAGTGGAAAAGGGGGATAATATGTATATGAAACTGGGCATAGATAAGATCCCAGAAATTATCCTGGACAATACCGATCGGAACAGGACCTCGCCTTTTGCTTTTACCGGAAATAAGTTTGAGTTCAGAGCAGTTGGTGGAAACGCTAATACTGCCTTGCCAATGACGATTCTTAACCTTATTGTAGCTGATCAACTGGATAAGTTTTATAAAGAGGTGGAAAAAGCTATAGCAGAAGGCATTGATAAGCGGCTGGCCATAGCCAATGTGCTTAGAAAATACATCAAAGAGTCCAAGAAAATACGTTTTGAAGGAGATGGGTATTCTGATGAATGGGTGGAAGAGGCAGCCAAGAGAAAACTGACGAATGTAAGTGATACTCCCCGGGCGCTGGACGCTTACCTGACCGATAAATCACGTAAGCTATTTAAGCGACATAAAGTAATGAGCGAGATAGAACTTGAAGCCAGAAATGAGATCAGCTGGGATGCCTACAGCATGCAAATACAAATAGAGTCTCGTGTAATGGGTGACCTTGTTTTAAACCATATTATCCCAACGGCGATATCTTACCAAAACAGATTGATCGAAAATGCACATGGACTCCAAGACCTGGGTATAAGTAATAAAGCCGTGGTTGAGAACGTAAAGAAGATCACCGAGTATATTGAAACACTTAATAAGGGTATATACGATATGACGGAGGCACGTAAACGGGCCAACAAAATCGATAATGCCCGGGAAAAGGCTATAGCGTATTGTGATAATATCAAAGGTGAGTATTTTGAAAAAATACGTTATGCTGTTGATAAGCTGGAATTGTTAGTGGATGATGAAGACTGGCCATTGGTTAAGTATCGTGAGATGCTTTTTCTACGATAAGTAAGGTGAGGTGAGTAATCAGTGCTTAACGGGTTAAAGTATCAGAAAAAAATGGAGCCGCGAATTGAAATATTACCTGCAAAGAAGTTGATAGGCAAATCTTTGAAAATGTCATTGACTAAGAATAAGACGTTTGATTTATGGAAGAGTTTTATGCCCAGGCGAAAAGAAATCACCAATAACATCACAACTGATTTGATTTCAATGCAAGTGTATAGTCATTCATTTGACTTTGACCCTAACACAGAGTTTGAAAAGTGGGCGACTGTTGAGGTTTCAGATTTTAAGAATATTCCTGACGGTATGAGTACTTTTTTATTGAAAGGCGGACTTTACGCCGTTTTTCTTCACAAAGGCTCAAGTACGGATTTCAGTACTTTTCAATATATCTTTACCACATGGCTACCTAATTCAGACTATCATCTTGATGATCGGCCACATTTTGAAGTTTTAGGAGAGAAATACAAGAACAATGATCCTGACTCAGAAGAAGAAATATGGATACCTGTCAAGCCTATGCAATAACAATAGCTGTTTGATAAGAAAAGACTAATTTGTTGCCGTCTGAGATGGCCCAATCTATCTCGGGTATAATGTAAATGGCATATAACAGATGCGAGTGAGAAGAGCTTTAGCTCAGGACATATCAGAAATACAAGGTCTTATAGCGGGAACCATAGAAAGTACTTGCAAGGATGATTATGACCGGAAACAGCTTGACGTTTGGGTATCATCCATTAAGAATAAAAGACGCTGGAATAGTGTTCTGGAGAAACAATTTGCTTTGGTAGCTACTGCTGACGACAAAATTGTAGGGTTTGCTTCTTTAGAAAATGGTGAATACCTGGATTTTTTATATGTCCATAAAGACTATTTAAGGCAAGGCATTGCAAACAAACTTTATGAGGAATTAAAGACAGAATCAGAACGACTTGGACACAACACAATGACCTCAAATGTCAGTAAGACCGCCAGGTCATTTTTTGAGTGTAAAGGGTTTAAAGTAATCCATGAAAATAAACACGTGATAGATGCCGTTGAGATTAATAACTTTCATATGGTCCTGCGAATACCAGATGCAATTAAAACGGGGTGAAAACCTTTAATGCAGATGTGTGAAAGGAAAATAGTTGGTATGATGTGCTCAAAAGTAGTTAATATAAGGACATGTTGAAAACTATTGAAAGCAGAGAAGATATTGAATTGCTGGTAGATGAATTCTACAAGCGCGTTATTATGGATGAGTTAATTGGCTATTTCTTCACTCAGGTTGTCCGGCTTGATTGGAATACTCATATACCTGTTATGTATGATTTTTGGGAAACTACACTTTTGGGAAATATAAAGTATAAAGGAAACCCTATGTTGAAGCATATTGAATTAGATAAGAAAGAGCCGTTGACCACCGGTCATTTTGACAGATGGTTGTCTATTTGGGAAAGTACGATCAAAGAAAACTTTATGGGTGAAAAGGCAGATGAAGCTATTAAAAGAGCAACTCAGATCGGTGGGGTGATGAAACTTAAAATACAACAACATACCTCGCATGGAGAACATGGATGAAGAATTTATGTAAAATTGCTCTTAGCCATTGGAAATGAAAGTTTGTGTAGTTCAAATAAAACCTTTTAAAGGAGATATTGAAAAGAACATTAAAGTACATAAAGACTTTGTACAACTAGCTATATCTCATCATGTCGATGCTATCTTTTTTCCAGAGCTTTCTATAACGGGTTACGAACCCCTACTGGCTCAAGACCTCGCGACAAATCAGGAAGACAAAAGATTTGATGATTTTCAAAGACTGAGTGATAGTCATCAAATTACCATTGGTTTTGGAGTGCCCACTAAGATAAATACCGGAATTAAGATCAGTATGATTATTTTTCAGCCTGAGGCGGTGAGACAAACTTATTCCAAGCAGCATTTACATTCTGACGAATGTCCGTATTTTGTGCCGGGAGAATACCAGCTTATACTGACAATGAAAAATGAGAAAATTGCACCTGCCATTTGTTACGAATCTTTACTTCCTGCTCATTCAGAAAACGCCATAAAAAGTGGTGCTACAGTTTATATGGCAAGCGTAGCCAAATCCGAAAATGGGGTTGAAAAAGCATTTGATCATTTCTCTGATATGGCAAGTAGGCATTCCTTGTTCGTAGCAATGGCTAATTGTGTTGGGAACTGTGACGATTTTGAAAGCGCAGGAAAAACGTCTGTTTGGAATCAACAGGGGAAACTAATAGGGCAATTGAATAATTTGGAAGAAGGAGCCTTAATTTTTGATACTAACACTCATAGTATCATAATGGACAATATCTGAGAAGTCATTTATACAGTTCCGATCCCAGATTTATGCACCATGAATATTCCGGGGTCTTCGGGATAGAAAAGACATCAGTTTTGCAGTGAGTATGCCTTTTGCAGAGTATTTTACTACAGTGCTTTAGCCCCATTTGAGATATTTTGGTAGTCAGGCTTGTCAAATCAGACATGGTCCATGCTGTTCCATTATCTTTAAGTACTTGGAGGCTTGGACCAATGCTCATGTTCATATATCTGTTAGTCTGAAGAAAAAATAATGTCAATGCATCATATCGAAAACAGAACCTCAAAAACCTGGGAATTAGAACAGATCCGGATCTCTCATAATATCATTGAATATAATTCATTTGGAAAGGTTAGATCAATGAATGATTCGGAATATGTAAGACTCCACTTTGGAATTAAGGGAAGTTATCAATTCAGTTTTAGTCAGTTGAATGCTTCTTATGACCTGTCAGGACATCACAATAATATCATGTATTCAGACGGATTGGAAATTGAGGTTCAAAATAAAAGTGATCGAATAGAGACCTTTGGGATTAATTTTACCCCTGAATCGTACATTGCAATAGCACAAAATGGTAATGAAGCCATGAAACGATTTTCTGAGAAGGTCATGAACAAAGAGAATTCTATATTCTCACCTACCTGGAAAACAAACGACTTTAGGCTTCAACAAGTGATCGATGAGATGATCCATTGCCCATATGCCACTGAATTAAATGGATTATTCTTACTTTCAAAGAGTATAGAACTGCTTGTTATTCAGGCAGAATTATACGAGAAACAATCAAAGAAACCATTTATTAAATCAGCCATAGATAAGCGTAAATTGATTGAGGCAAAGGAACTACTGTCTTCTCGTATTGAAAACCCACCGACTATTGTAGAGCTTTCAAAATTGATTGGCATAAATGAATACAAATTAAAGAGAGGGTTTAAAGAACTTTTTGGTACCACTGTTTTTGGGTTGATCCACCGGAGTAGAATGAGCCTGGCTAAAAGACTGTTGCTTGATACGGAAAAAACGGTCAAAGAAGTGGCTTATGAAACCGGGTACAGTTCGCCCCAGCATTTTTCAAAAGCATTTAGAAAAGAGTTTAGTGTTTCTCCCAATAGTATTAGAATGAATCCCTATTCTGCCATTAAATAGATTTTTGACTCGTCAACTTTAAGCAATTACAAATTGTACAAAAGATGAGTGAATCAATGATTATCAATGAAAAAATAGCCTTCAAATCAAATAAAAAAGAGGTTTGGAACCTGTTAACTGATCCGGGAATGACCAAAAAATATATGTTTGGTTGTGCGGTTTTGTCAGACTGGAATTTAGGTAGTTCAATAACCTGGAAAGGTTTAACGGAAGGGGGTGATGAGATCATTTATGTGAAAGGACGAATTACTGAGATCATAGAAGGAGAAAGGGTCTCTTTTACCATGTTTGATCCAAATATGGGGATAGAAGATAAGCCGGAGAACTACATAAACCTGACCTATACATTAGAAGATTCAGAAACAGGAACAATACTCCAGCTTATCCAGGAAGGTTTCGAAGGGGTGGAAAATGCTGAAAAAAGGTATCCATCCGAAGAACCCATCTGTTGATTTTGGTGATGGCATCTTAACTTAGCGGGTATTTTTCCAGTTGTTGGGTAAAAGTTGATAGAGGTCCTTGCGTTTGTGGGACTGCACCCTGGTCATCACATCCTTTAGCCACTCGA
>NZ_VKDC01000025.1 GCF_007097395.1 Fulvivirga sp. M361 | reverse complement strand
ATCAATATGTTATTTTCTCAAAGATTATCTGAAATATCTTCAGGGGTGGCTAAACAACTCCTCAGTACATTCTATGTTTTATCTAAAATCAGATTTCTTAACCCAATGAATAATGCGGGTTAAATTATATCGACATAAGTATTCCATCGTTATCAATTTAACTACTCTTTTTTTTACAATTTCGCATATTAACATTTATGAGATGATATCTTCGATAGGGGTGAATGAGAAATATGCAAAAGGCCCGGCTTAATGAATAGCCTCACATTTTTATCTCATTTATCTTTTTGGAACTTTAAAACCGCTCCGGTAGATTTATCTTCTCCATGCTCAATACTATTAAATAAGTATTCCGGCCTACCTTCTTTAAAGAGTACCTGTACCCGTTCATACCGACTACCCTCAGGTACCTTGAAATAATGAGCTCCTGTATAATGCCCTCTCTGATATTCACCCCAGCGCAGGCCATCCTCTGACTCCAGGTACAAACCACTTAACCAGTCATAATTGCCCATATCACGGATCAGGCAATGAAACTTTCCATTATAGTAAAAAAAGTAAGGGTCTTCCGTTTGCCCGCCCCGCTCAGGAAAATCAATGACAGGGTTTCTATCATACTTTACATACGGGCCTTCCAGTTTTTTGGCCATGGCCACACCTGTTTTACGCCGGTCATCATTCCTGCGGTCCCATGCCCGGTAATAGATCCAGTAATCACCATCAGGATGTTTAACGAACGCCGGGTTCACGGTACAATACCCGTCCCACGCCATAGTATCTGCTGATACATCAATTACCGGCTGTTCACTTCTGCGCCAGGGACCATACGGAGTATCGGCTATGGCCATGCCAACCCGCTGAGTATTCGCTTCCGAAGCCCGGTCACGCCAGGTATCTCGTTTTGTAGTATCATTTCCGATATATAACAATACATATTTATCATCTACCCTGTAAACGGAGGGATTATGTATTGAGTGCGCATCCCAATAATTTGTGCCTCTGCCCTTCAAAACTGTGCTTGTTACCTGGTATGGCCCTTCGGGATGATCGGCCACAGCATGGGCTATTTCACTGTTTTTCAACCAATGACCTTCATGAGGCCACCTGGAAAAGAACACATGTACCTTACCCTCATCATCATATATCGGTGCACAGCCCCACACCCGATATGCTTCAGCCTGGGACTCCAAAATGAACTTTCCACTATCGGCAAGGCTTTTACATACCCAGGACTCTTTAATAGGTTGTGTCTGTGATATCATTTCCTGTGCCATTAGATGGTGCGTCAGGATGCTAATCAGGATAAAAACAGGTAATGTCAGTATTTTATTCATATGCTATGTTTTACTGATTATTTCAGCTCTTATTTTTTGCATTTGGTACAATACATGCGAATTGGCAGTTATTTAAGACAATGATCAAAAATAAAGGTACTTTTTCAGAAGAGCTAAATACGCAATGAGTAAAGGGCTGTGAAGGATCACAGCCCTTATTATGAAAATAGCTACTATTTACTGATATCCCGGGTTGTTATTAAAGTTTGAATTAATATTAAGTTCATTTTGCGGAATGTCCAGGTATTCCCTACCCGGCTGATAAGCGCCAACGCCCCCACTTTCGGATTTAATGCCTGGCGTATCCACAATTCGTTCCTTAACCAATCCCCATCTCAGTAAGTCAAAATAACGCGTTCTTTCAAGCGTCAATTCTTTTACTCTTTCATCCCGGATGCTATCCATAGTCATGGCCGTAGTACGAAGCGGCATATCCACCCTCGTCCTTACTTGATTGACCGCGTCTACCGCCGCCTGGTTAGCCACTCCACTATTATTCATCAATTCGGCTTCTGCAAACATCAGTAATACATCAGCGTATCTGATAATTCGCAAATTGTTGCCTGATTCGTAGAAATTCGCACGCTCCGCTCCTTCATCTATTCCCAGGTATTTTTTTCCGAAGATCCGGTTTTCTGATGGCTCATAAGCTTCCTGGTACGTTTTACCCTGATAGATGGTAGCACCAAGCGTTTCTCCCTGGTAAGTCGTGGTTTCATCGGTTCTCCAGAACAAAGTGATGAAAGCCCGGGGATCTATTTCACCATTTATGGTCCTTTCTGCTAAAAACAGGTCCAGGGCCCACTGGTTAATGCGCATACCGTCCTGACCGGTAAAACCCTGGGGCGCTATGTCTTCAGTGAAACTATTGTCTCTGCCAATACCTGGGTTATCTCCGCCCCAACCGTTCATATTGTCATTTCGGAACTGAATTTCAAAAATGGACTCACTATTATTTTCAGTAAATGAACTGAAGTTATCCGCATAATTATCCACTAAGCTATACCGGCCTGACGACATTACTGCCTGAAACTCCGCGGAAGCCAGATCCCATTGTTCATTGTACAGATACACTTTACCCAGCATGGCTGTAGCAGCCCCTGAAGTAGCCCTTCCCAGGTTGGCATCATCCCAGGTGTCCGGAAGCATCGTTTTGGCTTTCATCTCAACTTCCGGTTTTTACAATTTTAGGCCTTGATCATCTTAGAAATTTGAGATAAGATCAAATTCAAATAAGATGAAACGTAAAACTCTGGTAAAAATCCATGTTATCGCAACCATCGTTGCGATGTTAACTATAAGTACATTTTTTGCGTTGTCGCTCGCAGCAGAGTTAAGGGGTGACCCGGATCTCATTAAAACCGTTAAACGAGGTATACTTTATGCACTTCCGTTACTGATCATTGCCATGCCCACTTTGGCGATCACAGGTAATCAACTAGCCAGGAACTCTAAAAATCCAAAAGTGATTGAAAAGAAGCTCAGGATGAAATTTGTTATGATCAATGGTATTGTCCTGATATCCTTAGTTGTTTTTCTTTATTATCAATCGCACTTCAAGGTGATCAATACTACATTTCTAATAGCTCAAATCGCTGAATTCATTTTTGGATTAGGTAACCTCACATTGATCGGGCTGAGCGCGAGAACCGGTTTAATGCTCTCAGATAAGCTTAGATCTGAGAAAAATACATAGCCATGTACGTAACTATCATTCTTTAAAACGCTTAAACTCATAAGTTATGTTCACATTTCATTTAACACATACCTCAAACAAATGAAATGCATGGGCATACCGGTGTTAAGTTAATTGTAAGATGACATCCAAGGTCACAATCCTAGTACTCTCTGCCACACGGCGACCTCAATCGTAAACACCTTCGTTACCGGCACTTTATTTTATTTACGTTTTTGCGATGACGACGAAGGAGGAAAAAGCAATCTCACCATCGCCGGATGTGGAATAAATCGCTATACGTCCTGCGATGAGGAGACTACCGGCTTCTATGCTAAAGCTTCAGGACAGCATGTAGTCGTACCCTCTCTCGCAGAGACAACATTTCCGAACGCCTTTGCCATGACGACGCAGAAAGAAGTAACAACTATCTGGCGCGCATGTAATGATAACGTCATGCGTGTTGATTTAGGAATAGGTTGTAATCCGGGTGTGCTCTAAGGGTATTTAGCTTTTGGGATTTGATATCTCAATGCTTTACCCTGGGAGTTAGCCAAAATACGTTCATCAAAAATGTGTATAGCACTACTATATGTTTGATCTTAACAGGAAAATTGGAACGCATTATGCCTTGCTAAATGTGCTCCAGAGAGTGATTTTCACTTTTTGGAACGATCGACTTCATAAGGTATATTCACCATGCAAGATAAACAGTATCCACCTTATCATTTTTAGTGACCATCTTTATTATCTCATATGCAAGATAAACTAAGGCAACACATCGAAAAAATAGTGCCCCTGACGGATGACGAGTTTGCCTTTGTTCTCTCCCACTTCACCAGTAAAAAGGCTAAAAAACGGGATTGGCTCATCCAGGAGGGTAAACGTGTAAAACATGTTTTTTTTGTGGTATCGGGGCTTTTAAAGTTGGTATACAGAGATGAACTGGGGAAGGAGTTTATCGTTTCCTTCGCCATGGAAGATTGGTGGGAATGTGATTATCTGGCCTACTATACCAAAACCAGTGCCACCCTATCCTTACAGTGCCTTGAGGACACTGAAGTTTACTGCCTTGCATTGGAAGATTACCACAAGTTATGTGCAGGCCTTCAAAAGATAGAGCACTTTTTTCTAGAGAAATCCCATCGGGGACATATTGGATCGCAACAACGTATCATCTCTTTTCTCACCTTGAATGCCAAAGAACGGTACGAACATCTGCTGAAGCGATATCCTGCGCTGTTCCAACGCGTCTCCAAAACGTTGCTTGCTTCCTATTTGGGTGTTTCCAGAGAGACCCTTAGCAGACTCCACTCTCCAAAATAGTACACCCTCTTATGTATCTGTGATGTAGATCACAACCCCGGAATAGTGAGGAATGTCACAGGTCCGTCTGTAGCTCGCCCTATAACTTTGAACCGTCGATTAAATAACAAACTCATGAAAAAACCGACCATAGTTTTAGGACTTATATTAGTAACGATCACATGCATTCAAGCACAAAACAAAAATGTAAATCAAATGGAAAAAAGAGTAATTAATCCCTGGAAATGGCAAGATGAACGCAGTTATGTTCAAGCAGTAGAGGTAAGAAACGCAGAGGGCACACTGTATGTGTCAGGCCAAACAGCGATAAATGCCGAAGGTCAGTCCAGCACTGCTGACATGAAAACCCAGTTCATTGAAGCCATACGGAATTTGGAACAAGTGATTAACGACGCCGGATACGAATGCAAGAATATCGTACGGTTAACGATCTATACCACCTCGTCAGAAGAACTCTGGCCCCATTTTAACATATACCAGGATTGGGTAGCCAAACACAATATGAAGCAAGCGCTAACTGTTGTAGAGGTGAATGCTCTTTTTGAAACGTTAAAGGTTGAATTGGAAGCTACGGTGGTTAAATGATCTCTTAATGATCTGCCTGGCAAACCTGTAGCAATGGTGGCATGTACGTTGGTTCAGGAATAGGATCTGGCATCCAGGTACTACTATCTGTATCCAAGAGTTCATAATATTCTGAAATGTCTGCCAGATATCATTACATTAAGTGATCGGTCCTGATACATGGCCCCATAAAAGTAAGTTACTTTTTGCCTCCTGTTATTTTATCAGGACCATCCACCTACAAAGCAACATGATCAAGATACCTTCAAGCTGAACGCCTCCTGGCACGTTGAACCGGACCTTTAATTCCCTAGAAAAACCTTCCATATTACGGAAACTTCACCCCCAAAGTCCATAGACACTTTTTTAACTACTATATCTTGTAAAACAGGTCTTCCCGATACGTATTGGTCATTTAGTTTTAGCATGTACGCCATTTGACCGGCATAGCTGGTGTCAGAGGTCATCGAGAGTGGCACCTTCAATACTACCTGGCTGACCTGGTAACGGGTCTCTCCCCATTTCCCCTTGTATAGTTCTTCCAAAAATGAGGGTAACGATACCTGAGAAGAGTCTAATCCTGTCTGTAAAAGGCCTGATCCACTTGAAAACAAGGCTAATGTCTGTGTAATCGCCTGTTTTCTAAATGTAGTATCGTATCCCGGGTTGGAAATTAATTGCAAAAATTCGTAACAGTCTTTTAGCTTAGTCTGTGCTTGTAATTCAAAGGCCTTCAAAACTTCGGGGCTCAGTTCATCGGCATACACCTGTTCTTCAAGCGCGGTGTGAGATGTCGTTGTTTCCACAGGTAATTCAGCAGGAACAGATACTTCTTCACGGTTGGCGGTTGCGCAGGAGGCCAGTACACCAATCATCCATAGCAAGATACCTCTTTTCAATATATCAATCATTTGTTTCATCTTTCACCTCGGTAAATCTTAAGGACACTATCTTGTCTTTTTCATATATGGTTTCCAGTACCTCGATATTCCGGAGACTTTGTATGGGCATGGTAAGTTTGTTAATGAACTCTTCCTTATTGTAGACCTCCATAGGCACGTTATTTTCATACAGTACCTGGAAGATCCTGGCATTATCTGCCATCATTTCTTCTAATTGTAAGCGCCTGCTATTCCAATCTTCGATATCAGAATATGAAAATACCCGGATCATCAGCGCATAATCATCCGGGTTTAATAGTATATGCTCATGATCTTGTCCTTTGTTTAAAATTCGGGTGATGGTATCGGTTTTGTAATAAGCGGACCGAACAATAAACCGGACTGAACCGGTAGATTTTTGTAATGTAAGACAGCATTCATCACTTACACGGGCTTTATAGGGTGATTCTTCATTATGAAGTATGACTACTTCGAGTTTTTCCGGTGGAATGGGTTTCTTACTGTAGGCATCTACAAAGCAGAACTGGTAAGAGCCGGCCCTGAATAACGAAGTATTAACAGCTACAAGGCTTATAATAACAACGCCTGAAAAGAGCAGGAAAGCCAAGCGTTTTCTGAAGAAGGGCCTTACCCCTGCTTTACTTTTCTTAGATAATTTATAGCTACTCCAGTTATCATAGCCAACGTATTGACTGAGCAGATCGAGGACGTCTATCCTGGGTAGGCTTCCCGCCTTTGATTTTACATGCGTATAAAACCATTTTTCACTTACTCTGCCCCCGACTTTATTCACCAGGTCTTCCTGCAGGTAGCTTATCTCTGATCCTTTCCATTGCTCAATAGGTTGAGTGATCTCCGGGAAAGACACGCTTAGAGTATTTGCGATGTCCTTTTTAAGAAGTTGGAAATATTCCTGGTCAACGTCATTCATGGTACTTACCTGCAAGTAAAATATAATCTGAAAACATGCCTTGTAAATATCTTGTAAATCATTTTACAAATGCGTTACAGCACATATTTTTTATGATATGCGCTGCTCCTGCTAAGTTTCACTTACCTGAAAATATCAAATTAATGTGAACTAAAAACAAATGGTTATGAGAAGACATCACCTTAAAAACTCCACACACACCGGTTTATATATCATATATACCATTATACTGGTGATATTTTGCCTGGCTTCTACCTCTTGTCATCAACAATATGGTATTTATACACCGGTTGAGCATTCTACCCAGAGATACGAATCCCTCGCGGATCTTGATATAGAACAAGAAGAGACTTTTAATACGGAAGAATACGATCACATTGTTGAAAATACATTCAAAGACACCTGGCAAAATCCATTTTCCACTTTCTCTATCGATGTGGACAATGCTTCCTACAGCAATGTGCGAAGATACCTTAGCAACAATGTCATGCCCCCAAAAGATGCGGTACGAACAGAGGAGTTTATAAACTATTTTAATTATCAATATCCGTCGCCCACCGATGGACATCCCTTCGCTACCATAACAGAAGTAGCTGAATGTCCATGGAACAATAAAAATAAGTTGGTACACATAGGCATCCAGGGAAAACGTCTGGATTATGAAACATCCACCCCCAGTAACCTTACCTTTTTGATCGATGTTTCCGGTTCTATGGCTTCTCCGGGAAAACTTCCACTAGTAAAAAAATCTATCCGGCTGCTTCTGGATAAGCTTGATAACAGAGATAAAGTTTCTATAGTGGTGTATGCCGGTGCCGCGGGCCTGATATTGCCCTCTACCTCACTCACACAAAAACAAAAGATACTTCATGCACTGGAAAAACTGGATGCCGGAGGTTCTACCGCCGGAAGTGAAGGAATGCGGTTAGCCTATAAAGTGAATCAAGAGGGATTTATAGAAGGAGGCAATAACAGGGTGGTATTAGCTACAGACGGAGATTTCAATGTCGGGATTTCTTCTTCAGGAGAGTTGGTAAGAATCATCCGGGAAGAACGGCGTAAAGGCATTTACCTTACGATATGTGGTTATGGTATGGGCAATTACAAAGATGGCCGTATGGAGCAGATCAGCAATGCAGGGAATGGAAACTACTTTTACATTGACAGTATCCGTGAGGCAGAGAAGGTGTTTGGCCGGGAGATGCGGGCCAACCTGTTCACCATCGCCCGTGATGTGAAAGTGCAGGTGGAATTTAATCCAAAGGTAGTAAAAGCCTACCGGCTCCTGGGATACGAAAACAGGATATTGGCCAGTGAAGATTTTAACAATGATCAAAAAGATGCCGGAGAGTTGGGAGCAGGTCATTCGGTAACAGCCTTATATGAAGTTATACCGGCCGGCAGCAACCAAATGGTACCAAAGCACAGCGCTTCGCGATATCAATATAGTGTAGCCAATAATACTGTCGACAGTAACGAATTAATGAATATCAAGTTGCGGTATAAACCTCTTGAACAAGATAACAGTATCCTTATCCGTCACCTGGTCACTATGAAAGACCTGTCCCTTGCCCAGAGCTCAGACAATTTCCGTTTTTCAGCGGCGGCGGCGGGTTTCGCTATGCTTCTCCGGGGCTCCGACCATAGTGGTGCACTTACTTATGACAACGTCATGGACCTGGCCAGGCAGTCGTCTGACCCGGCCGATACTGACCGGCAGGAATTTATAAGCCTGGTTCGTTCAGCCGCCCTGCTTGAAACCAACTAGTTCAACTTAATGAAGATGCTATGAAGATGCTCTTTTACGTATTCCAATTGCTGCTCTTTACGGCTGTGGTATTATTTTCTATGTCATCTTATGCCCAACCCCACTTCAAATGGCCTGCAGATTCGGCTAAGGCAAAAGAAATGCATGCTTTATATATGGACGCTCTACGGCAGAATGATCACAAAAATGCACTGAACCCTATCCAATGGCTTTTAAAAGAGGCACCGGACCTAAACCGATCTATTTATATCCATTCAGAGAAGATCTATGAAAACCTGATCTTCTCGGAAAAGGACAGTATTATCAGGCAGGCGCTACAGTTAAAGCAATTGGAAATGTATGACCAGCGTATCAAATACTTCAATGATCGGGGTAAGGTGATGAACAGAAAGGCTTATGCAGCTTATCGCTATTTTAAAGACAGGCCAGATAAATATAGCAAGCTATTCCAACTTTTCGAAAAGGCGTTTTCATTCAGCCCCCAACATATCTTAAAAGCAAATCTTGTTGCCTATATGAATGTTATTCGCTTGTATCAATCCATCGGAGGCCAATTGGGCGACGATGGCGTACTTGAACGCTACCATTTAATATCCTCACTCATAGAAGCCAGGGGGTTAGCAAACAAAGCCCAGGACGTAGCGGACCGGCTGTTAATCTCTATGGTGCAAATAGATTGTGACATGATAGAAAATGAGCTTAGCAGGTTTTACCGGGAAGACACCTCCAATATCGTCCTGGCTAAAAGGATAATACACTTATGTCTGACGTTTGATTGTAAAGCGTTACCGGTATTCATAACTGCAGCCGGGACTGTGCAGCAGACGGAACCATCGCCGGCATTAGCTTTGATGTTAGCAGTGATCCAGGATAAAAATGGAGATAGACATAAGGCTGAAAAATATCATTTAGAGGCCGTAGGGCTTTCTACAGATCTCAATAAAAAAGCTAAAGCCTGTTATAGCCTGGCGGTGCACTATCAACATCGTGGAATGAAGATAAAATCACGTGCGGCGGCATTGGAATGTTTGAAATACGACCCAGGCCAGCTCAAAGCGTACAAGCTTATTGGAGATCTATATTGGACCAGCGCGGAAGATTGTAAAATCGGCAAAAGCCCTACCTATGATCGCGCTGTGTATATTGCTGCTTATGAAATGTACAAAAAGGCCGGTGCTATTTCAATGATGGAAAAAGCCCGTCAGCAATTCCCATCTATGGATACTATTTTCTACGAGGAAATGGAAGTAGGACAAAACCTTCATTTAGGATGCTGGATCAATGAGGACGTCATTTTGCAAAAAAGACCGTATGTAAATTGAGGTTTGATCAGGATTCAGCTTCCACAGAATTATCCAGCCGAATACCCATCACCAGGATATCATCGGTTTGTTTGATGTCCCCTTTCCATGCGTCAAAGGTTTCTTCCAATATCTTTTTTTGTTCAGCCACAGGTTTATTATGGATATCCAGAAGCAGGTTCTTAAAGCGTTTTGCCATAAACTTGGCTCCTTTCTCTCCACCAAACTGATCCTGGTACCCATCAGAGTATAAATAGATCATGGTAGGCTGATCAATCTGTACGATGTGTTTTTTAAAGGTTTTCTTTATTTCTCCCTTCTTATTACTTTTTCTAAAGCCTCCTATCGGGTGGACATCTCCTTTAATCTGGAAAAGCTCATTATTTTGAATATAGACTAATGGATTTTTTGCCCCGGAAAATTCGATGACATCTTTCTCCTTTCTGTAAATGCACAAAGCCACATCCATTCCATCTTTATTTCCTGTAGCTTCCTGTTTTAATGCAGAATTGATCGTCTTATCCAATGTGACAAGTATTTGATCTGAATCAGCTTCACCCTGGCTTATAATCTGGTTAAGGGAATTCATACCGATCATAGACATAAAAGCGCCGGGAATCCCATGGCCGGTACAGTCCACCGCGGCCATTACTACGTCCGGATCATACCAACTTTTGATCTCTGAAATAAAATAAAAATCACCACTCACAGCATCCCGAGGTTTAAATAAGATAAATGAATCCGGGATTAAGTTTTCACGAAGGTTATCGTCAGGTAATGTTGCCTCTTGTATCCGTTGAGCATAGTTTATACTGCTACGGATCTTCTGGTTCTTGCGCTCGATTTCCTGATTAGCCTCAATCTTCTTCTTATAGCTTCTTATCAATACAAAAACCAAAGAACCTGCCAGTAAAACTGCCAGAATGATAAAGTTCCTTATCCAGGCCGCATGGCGTAACCGGGTCTCCTGCTCTTTGATCTGAAGATCAGAAAGGGCTTTATCTTTGTTGAGTAAGTCAATCTGTAGCTGTTGATTTTCACTGACCTGCCTGGCCATACTTAAGGAATCTTCTTTGTTTTTCAGAAGATCTTCAGTTTCTTCCAGCGAATATTTAACTGCCAATAAATTGTCCTCAATGCTCCTTAATTGTTGTGATTGCCTGTTCAGCAGGGAGTCGGTTTTATCGATTTCAGCATCCGCCTGTTCCACTTTTTCTGCCAGCGCTTTCAATTCCTCTCCACTTTGCTGCTGGCGGATCTTTTGATCGTTGAGCTTATCAAGCATAGCGCTGTACTCAATCGCCTTGTTATCATTTCCCAGTTTTTTGTGGTATTGGGCTAATAACTCATAACACCGTTTTTCAATTGACTCGTTTTCTATCTGAAGTGCCAGGGCCAGTGCCTCTTCTAATGGCGCTATGGAACGCTTATGACGATTTAATAATGCATAGTTGACGGCTACGTCTACCAGTCCGTCCCCAATAAATTCTTTTTTACCCATTTCCCTGGCCACCTTCAATGCCTTTTGAAAATTATTGAGTGCTTTGGAATTATTTGTCTGATTCATATAAGCAACACCAAGACGCTGATAGGACAAGTAAACAAGCATAGGCTCTTCTCCTTTATTGCCATAAACAGCAGATTGGGAAAAATACTTAATGGCATCCTCATCGTTATTCTGGCTTACAAAAATTTTGGCAATCTCATAACTCAAAAATGAGGCTTTTCCATAGTTATCATTATCCAATGCTACTTCCAGTTGTTTCCGGAATTCCTGCACTTTTGCCTCCTGTGCTGAAGAGACGGTAACAACAGCGAATAAGATACAGATTAAAAAAAGGTGTGGGATACTAAAAAAATGTCTCATAAGGCCCTAAACGCGCAAGTTAAAATGATTTAGTCAAAAGACTAAATTTATAAAGCTAAAGGAAGGGGTGATTTTTAGCATAATTAAAAAATTTCAGACCAGAAATCCGCATCATATGCTTAAAAAATAAAGGTGAAAACCGGTACTAGCAGGTAATCAAATACTTACTTTTTAACCTTGATCTGTCAAAAGTGATGAGCAACGGTAACCAGGCAAAAATATTCACTACATATCTTTTTTTGAAAATATTTTCCCGGCAAGAACAAAGGGCAACACCCACCAAATCACTAATATGGTCAGGGAGACCAGTACACCTTTTGAACTTCCAAAAAACTCCCGGAATACAGCGCCTGATAGCCCCATCATAGCTGAGGCCTCCGTTTTCATAATAATGGTGATCCGGGCTATGTCTATTGGGTTAAACAATGTCAGGACCAATACCCCTTCTTCAATGGGGTAGTCGCTGAACTGGTACATAAAGAATATAAGGAAACCATCGTAAAGGAAGGCAAAAAACACCCATAATAACAGGACTACTCCCATCCCACGTGCCTTGTCCTGTACTTTTATACTCACATAAAGTGCAATGGCTATGAATACCAAAGAAAGCATTAAACCACTAATAATCAGGTAGAAACTTTCCATGGATGGATAAAAAAGCACTAGTGGCAAACCAATACCGATCAAAAAGCTGAGAATGAAAGCACAGGAAAGCCCGGCGAAAAAACTTTTGATCACCGCCGACCTGGCAATAGGTTGCGTCAGGATCAAAAGGATAAACTCCCTGGAGTTATAATAGTAAATGGTAGCAAATACCATAACAATTAAAGGCACTGCCATCAGAGCCACCTGCATTAAGACCAGCAAAGCTTTTTCCGGCTGACTTTCCAAAAAGAAGACTCCCCAACCTACCACAGACAAAAACAGGAGATAACCTAATATGATCCTGTTTTTGATCAGATCACCCAAAATATAGTAACTAAGCTTCCACATTGGCGAATTCCTCATTAATGAGCCGTACGATTATTTTATTCAATCGACTTTCCGAAGTTTGTGCTCTAAGCACTTCCATGGCTTTGAAAAAACGGACTTTGCCTTCCATCAGGTAGACCACATGTGTGGTAATTTCATCAAGGTCATTCAGAATATGAGAAGTGATCAATACCAGTTTGTTTTCATCCACACATTTATTGATCTTCCCTTTCAGAAGCTCATTTGAAACCGGATCCAGCGCCGCAGTCGGCTCATCCAGTATGATCATGGACGGGTTGAACAAAAAAGCTAAAGCAGCGCTCACCTGCTGACTCATACCACCGGAAAGTGCACCTAATTTTTTCTTTTCCATTTTCTCTATTTCAAAAGCACGGTACAACTCTTCGTCGTAGTCACCATCTGAAACATCAGGACGCATTTTCTTCATCATGGCGAAGAGATGAGACACCTTCATATGTTCCGGAAAGCGATTGATCTGTGGCATATAGCCTATCGTTTTTCTATAATCACACCCTGCAGTGATATCAATGTTATTGACTAAAATGGCGCCCTCCGATGGCACTACTAAACCAAGTATACTTTTAATGAGTGTGGTTTTTCCCGATCCGTTCGGACCTATCATCGCTATACTTTGTCCCCGGGTAAATTCCAGTGAAACGGATTGAAGCGCTTCGTGTTTCCCATAGCGTTTACTGATATTTTGTAAGCTTATCATAAAATGTAAGGTCTCATCCTGGGTTTTTTATCCACTAACTCTTCCGGAATTATCTCGGGAAAAATACGCTCGCTCAATTCAAGGATATTGACAAAAAAACTGTGCAACATAATTGAAGCTGATGGGATCTCGTTAGTGATCTTCGCAAAAAGATTCACAGGCCGATAAGGTAAATCCCCAAAGCCATCCCTGTCAAGGTCGTAACCTGAATACAGACTCCAATAATTACTATTATACTCATTGTTATTATACTTACTGTTAGTAACCACCTCAAAAGTATTGGCCAGGAAATTGTTATGTGTTACTTTATTATCCAGACAGTTTCCCTTCATATCCAGTGCCGTGCCATTTTGAGTGAACTGGTTTCTTTGAATGGACAGCCGATTAGCGCCTTCCGCCAAAATACCGATCGTATTTTGGATAAATCTGTTCTTATGGATCTCTCCATCACTGATTTCCTTAAGCAGAAGCCCATAAGAAGCCGTACCCCAGTTGTTGGCAAAAAGATTTTCTTCCATTCTGATCTGTTTTGAAAACATAACGGCCACACCTGCACCATTATCTGTAAATTCATTGAAGAAATACCCGTCACGATTGGAAAACATAAAATGCAAGCCATAACGAAGGTTGTTAAAGCTAACGTTATGATGAATTTTACTATCGTCTACAAACTCAAAGTAAATACCATCGCGATGACCGGTTGCTGAATTGTAAGCAATTTCGATGTTGTTTGCCTTCCAGACATGTATAGCGTTGCCCGCGGAAGATTCGTCTTTTGTATGTGCAACTATGTCATTATTGCTAATGATATAATCTCTGGCATATTCCAGGTAGATACCAAAGTAGCAATCCTTAATGGTATTGTTTCTAACCACCCCATTCCTCCCTTTCCTGACTTTAACCGCAGCATATTCATTCAAATAACTCACGCCTACATTACTCAGTACAAAGCCTTCAATAAAAACAGAATCTGACATTATGATGAATATATCTGCTTCTTTGTTCCGGGCATCAATGACCGGCATTCCTTCCCCCATCACCCATAGAGGTTTATTAATAATGATGGTATGCTCCCGGTAAGTGGCCTTCTTCACCAGCAGCGTATCAAAAGCATGAGCCGCAGCTACTGCCGGCGTAATCTCAGCGAAACGCTCACCAGGCCCAACAGGCAATATTTTTGCAAACGCACAAGGCAGAGCACAGCCTAATACAATAATCAGGGCAGCAGCGATTTTTTTAGAAACCACGATCAATCCAGGCCTAATTCACGCTCCACCTCCTGCCAGCTCAACACTTTACTCCCAATACTTTCATCTATTGAAGTTACCGACTCAAAACCAGCCAGGTTAGCCCCCATCGGGCTTCTGTAATGAGGAGTGATAACAAAGTGAAGTAAGTCAACCGGAAATAACTCCCTGGGCCGATCGTAAGCAATGGCCAGCATTTGCCGATACTTTGGAGCATCTTTCTTTAAGTGATTGATCATACATTCCGCCGCATCATATTTCAGAATTCGCCCTTTATCAGTGATCAACTCAGCGCCAAATTTGGGATTTGAGATGGTCATCCTGCAAAAATTGCACTGGTCTTTTCCAAACGCAATAGGTTCAACATCCGAACTGCATCCTATGGCAAAGGTTATCACTAATAAGACTGTCGAAAGAAAAATAAATTTAGATTCTAGCATCTTTTTGTTGTTTTTTACGAAACCAGGTGGCCAGGAATGAAAATACAATGGATATAGTCAAGAAGATGGTGCCCATTCTGGGATAGGATTTCACATAGAAATTGAGCAGATCTTTTTCACCGAATAAAGGAGGCATATAGGTCATCCCTTCAATCTTGATCGGGGCATTAGGATCAAGGTTATGCCCGTAGTCATACATCCAAAGATAAAAGTCATAAACACCTAAAATGCCTAACACCGACATAATAATCAACCAGGTGGCATATGCCCATGTCTTATTTAAAAACACGGTAACAAGACCGAGCGTCATCATGCCGTACACAATAAATGGGAAGTACTTAAGCTCTGCAATGGAATCAGGCTCAATGTACTTCATACCAATATAGTGATTCAGTATATTGATATTTTTGATGATATCACCTCCCCCCTCATCTCCTGAGAATTTATTGATCCATATATTCAGTCGTAATCCTCCAGGAAATTGGGCGGCTTCAAGGGTAATTTGCCATAGTGGGAACAGAAAAACACCTGCCAGCAGCACTACGGCAGCAATCATTAAAAAGCGAGGTGTTATAAATGATTTCATGCTATTACTTTTTAAGTAGTAAGATATCCGGAATAAAGATTAGCAGGGTTTATGCTGAAAACATAACTCTAAAGCGATAATGAGATTCATTACCCTGCCATTTGAAAAGGATCTCTTTTTAACTCTGGACCTAAAAAGAGATCCCATTTTTCACCACTTACTGACTCCTTTCCTGCTCCTTCAGCATTTCACGGAGTGTTTCCTCGTCTTTGTTTTCATTGTTCAGCCCCCACATCAACTTCACATCAGATCCCTTTGGAGAGACTCTTACGTAACCAGACATCTCCTGGTGTAGTGCTGAGCAGAAATCTGTACAGTAAAAGGCAAACACACCTGGCTTAAAAGGCTCCCATTTTAAAGTCCTTGTCTGTCCTGGCATAACCAATAGTTCTGCGTTGTTTGCCCCCTGCACGGCAAAACCATGGGGCACATCCCAATCCTGTTCCAGGTTCGTTAAATGAAAATATACTTCATCTCCCATCTTTATCCCTTCAATATTATCCGGGGCCAGGTGGCTCCTGATAGCCGTCATGTAAACATGAACTTCATTTCCTTCTCGAACTACCTTGGCTTGCCCTTCTCCTTTAGCTGCGTAAGGGTGTCCATTTTCTTCGATCTTGTAAAATTTCTTTGAATTCGGCTGGATTTTACTTGCCGGGATAGCTTGTGCATAGTGTGGTTCACCTTTTGTCGGAAAGTCCAATATGAGCTTCATTTTATCCCCGCTTATATCAAATAACTGAGCGCTATGGGCTAATTCCGGGCCGGTAGGTAAATAGCGGTCCTTTGTGATCTTATTCATAGCTACCAGGTATTTCCCAAAAGGTTTCCTGGTTTCACCCCCCGGAATCACCAGGTGTCCCGGAGAGTAGAAAGTGGATTGTTTATCGAGGATCTCCAGTTTTTCCACATCCCATTTTACTACTTCAGAGGAAATAAAGAACGTAGTATATGCATTTCCCTTTCCATCAAACTCCGTATGAAGAGGTCCCAGACCGGGCTTTTTCAGGATGCCATGCAATCCGGATTCGTAGTTAATAACAGGGATACCATTTATTTCTCCGGCAAAATCCTTGCCTTCAATGGCAGCCATCAATTTGTCAAACGAATAGATGGACATATCAGCGGATAGCTTACCATTACCCACAATATAGTCTCCTGAAGGATTAACATCACAGCCATGGGGAGATTTCGGTACAGGAATAAAATATACCATATCAGGGCAATCCGCCGGGTCCAGAATAGTCGTCGTCGTGATCTCTTTGGATTCCGCTATGGAGGTTCTTTCATTTACCAGGTTATGATAATAAGAAGTCTGCCGTTCTTTGCCTTTCCCTTGTTTCACATATTCCTCGGCTTTTTTCCAGTTTACAATGGCCAGCAAGTCCTTATCCTTTTGTGAAGCATTGACTTCCAATAAGGTATACGCCTGTTCGGAGTTATAGGTGGTTAAAAAACTCCAGCCATGAGATTTTCCTTTTCCATTTCTTGCCAGATCATAATTAAAGCCAGGCATCCTTATTTGAAAATCCAGGCTCATCTCCCCGGTTTCCTGGTTTATGCCTACGTAATTGATCAGTCCTTCAAAGTTTTCTTTGTACGTAGCAATAGGAACATCTCTTTGTGGTATTGGCACACTGAACCGTGTCCCCGAAACCAGGTATTCGGAATTTTCAGTTACAAACGGAGCACAGTGTAATCCGGCTACATCAGGGATCTCTAAAATTTCGACCGTTTCAAATGTTGTCAGGTCAACACGTGCTATTCTGGGTGTATTATTGCCATTAACAAACAACCAACGTCCGTCAAATTCACCATTGGTTTGTGATAATTCAATATGGTGTGTATCATCCCAGGGCACCTCACCAAATGAAGTGTTGAACATAGCTTTTGTTTCTTCACTATAGCCATATCCGTTTTCCGGGTATTTGGATAGCACCGGTATTTCCTTCAGTAAACGTCCCGAAGGTAATCCGTAGGCGGTAACCTGTCCGCTAAATCCTCCTGAGAGGAAGGCGTAAAATTCGTCATATTCTCCCGGGGCAACGTATGCCTGGCTGGCTGCGTCTCCTTCTAAAACAGTTTTGCTGTCTCTTTTGCTGCATGCTGTTACGAACACGGCAAGAGAAAACAAAAACCAAACGATTTTTTGAATCTTTGTTTTTTTCATGATAGTTAATTTTTAGTCAAAGCCTGATCTTTTTGTTGTGTCTTGTCAAGGTCATTTTGTCGCATAAATTCAAGGAGGTCTCTGGCATCCCCTATGGCCACCCCCTGGTTAGGCATTCTCGTCAAACATTCCTCCAGTAACTTTTGGGCTTCGGGGTCCTGATCCAACATCACATCCACATTAGTGATCATATTCATGATCCATTCAGGGCGTCTTTTATTGGTGACTCCTGCCCACCCCGGCCCTACCACGCGCTGGTCGGTAAGCTTATGGCATGCTGAACATTTCATTTCATAAATTGCTTTACCACTTTTGATCATGTTCTCTTCCAAAGGGTCCGTAAGCGTTACATTTTTCACTTCACCAATGCCTTTAGGGTTGGCTTCAGGAGTTTTAATGGTCTCTGATTTGATCTTATCAATACGGCTTTTACCGCCATCCCCGCAGGAGATCAAATTCAAGCTGAGTGATCCCAGTATCAATAAAATTATTTTTTTCATAGTGATAGTATTTATGTGAGTGTAGTTTGATCATATTAATAATAGCTGATATTCATCGGTTTAAGTATGATGCCGATCATGATGTATTGGCAAAATCAGGCCTCTTGAAACCAGCTAAAATCACCGAAAGGGAGATAGGGAACAGCAGTGTAATTCCAAAAAGTAAAAGATGATAATGCGTAATAAATCCCAACTCCATCCAAAGCAATGTACCCTGGCCAAAAAGCAATGCCTCTGTTCCTGTAAAAGCTATTAACAGCAGTACCCAACCCCACCCGGAAGTACTGTTTTTGGAAAGTAAATTGGATTTAATAAGAACAGCCGCGCCTGTCAGTGATACAAAACCAAGCACGATCAAATGGATAAATCCTATGACATAGTTCCGAATGGTGTAAGAAATGGTAGCGATGGCAGGAACAGCCACAGCCATTTGAGCCATTACCTTTAGAATCAGGCAGACTATTCCGAACATCAATAACCAATCGGTCCAGTGCGTCAGCGAACGGAACGGATTATAAGACCTGAAGACAGATCTTATGATCAGATAAAAAGCCGCTGCCTGAAGAATGACACCAACTGTATTCAGGTAAAATACAATGGACATGGGTGTGCTCCAGGTCACGCTAAGCGCATAAGTTAATAACAGGGAAAGCTGTAAAAGTACAAACCCGGATGCCGGTATGACCACGGAAGTATTCTTCCCGGATATATAATAGATCAGGAGGCCAATAACGGCATACGTAAACCAGCCATTGAACTGAAAATGTAAAAAGAACTGGATACTCATGTAATACAAAGGATGTAGCTTACCCAGTATTGCACTGACCGGAGCAATCGCCCAGAGACCCAGTGAAGAGATCAGTAACCAATAAATACTCCACCTGATAAACGGAGAATGTGGACCCGGCTTTACAATCCTGAAGTCCCGTAAAAAATAATAGGCAAACAGGTATACCGAAATCAGGTGTACCGTTGAAAAAGTAATACTGTAGATACCATATCCCTGGTAGAGAAAGAATACCGTCATCCCAAAGGCCGCGGTGGTATTCAAAATGAATATTTTGTGATAAATCGCCCTTGTTACCGGTTTTTTGATCAGTAAAAACAGCATGGCTCCTGAAACAAACATATAGCCCCACCCCAGCAGCGCCAGGTGCGAATGCGCGTGTAATACGTGCTTGTAATCCAGAAACGGAATTTCATGTATGTAGAGGTAGCGCATTAACGCGCCTAGTACAGACGCTAAAAGAAAATAGAAAACCGCCACTTTCATCCAGCGAAACCTGAACACCGGATGGAATGCTGCATCGAAGCGGTTTTCGTTTTCCATTTATCGGGTCAATTTGGTATGATTTCCGAATACAATGCCCGGGCCTTGGCAAACAGAATATTGTTTTCCAAATGGATGTGCTTATGTAAATCTTCTTCAAACTCTTTGAGTAAGGCATAGGCTACACTATAGGTCTGGCATCCATCTTCAGGACATTCATAGTTTCCGCTCAGCCTTGCAATTTCTCTAAACCGCTCCCCTTCAAGATCATGATCTTCTTCCATGAGTTGTAAGGGGTTATTTAAATGACCAAAATAAGGTTCAGAAAGTGGGAAATCCCTTTCTTTGGCTTCTACCATCGCCTTGATATATGGAAACACAATTGTTTCTTCCTTCCGCATATGCACCACAAGCGCCTCAGCAGAGGAATCGAACATCTCTCTGATCTCCAAAAGCTCAGGATGATTGCCTCCGTGTACCTCACTCAGTTTGTTCAGGTAAGTCCTTAAAGCAGGAACCGTATTTTCTACATACTTATGATGGTTATTGACGATAATATCAATTAACTCCTTCAAATCAAGATGCTCATAGTCGAATGCATCCGGGGTTTTAAATGATTCTTCCAGTTCAGCAATGATCTGATCCAGTGACAAATTTCGCTCTTTACACGCCTCTTCCAACGTGACCCCACCTTTGCAACAAAAGTCAATATTATGGGCAGTCAACACTTTAGAGGTTCGGAAATTGATGGCTACAATTTTTCCAACTTTTAATTGAGAAATGTTTTTCATTTTTATTTAAGATTTAAAGACCTTTATATCCTTTATTAGTTAGATGTTTCATCATTTTAAGAAAAAGATACTCTCTTCTATACCGTCCCCTACTTCGGTGATCAATGTAGTAGAGAGAATACCACGTAAGTGGTCCCTCACCGCTACGAACTTATCATGTACCGGACAAGGGCGGTTTTCCGAACAAACTTCCAATCCTAAAATGCATTTTTTCACAATCCCCTCTCCATCAATGGCCATGACGACCTCCATGAGAGATACTTCCTTGTTTTTGTGTATACCAAACCCTCCGTTGGGTCCTCTTACAGAAAGTAACAGCTCCCTCCGAACAAGCTGCTGTAATATTTTAGCCGTATAAGCTTCGGGGGAATTGATGGCCTTTGCAATATCCTTAAGCCCTGCCAGCTTATCCTCATCTCGCTTTGAAGCAAGGTAAATCATGATTTTTGATGCATACTCACAGGCTTTTGAAAACATCCGGACGATTTTGATGTGAATTTATTCGAAAATATAATTCCGGACAAATTTATCCTTAATTATTTTATTCCCTGAAACAGGAGAAATAGACTGCTACAACTAAATGTCATTTGATGGGTTAACTGTGGCAATAGCCCGACTTTAAGCAAATCACTTCATGGGTAACGGGAAAGGCTGTTTGTCACCCGCTATTCATTTCGTTCCATCTATTCTGATGATAGTAGTCTCTTTAAGGATTCCGGCTATAAATGCCTACTACAATTGCTTTGCAAAAACCTCTGGCAACTTCGTTACTTTTCTAATTTTTATGTTCTTATAATAAACTTCCGCCGCTTCAGACTGGATCTGGATCTTTCCCTTCGTTAGTGCCGAAGCTATCCCGTCTTTCGTGTATTCACGTGAGTTTTCCAACACCATTACTATTTTGCCATTCACAATATGGTACGCTTTATCCCCTATACAAATGAGTTCGAGGTGGTTCCACTGGTGACCTGGCTTTTCATAGTTTGCGATCCTTCTGCAACTGCCTCCAGGTCCGCTTTTAAACGTCCTGACCTTCCCTTTCGGATCGTATATCCAATATTCCCTGTTATTTTCTGTATGCTTTGACGCTTTGATATCCATGCTCACCCCTGCCAACGGATGAAAGTCTCCACAGTCCGTTTCCTGGACCTGCATTTCAGGAGCGCGCATCCAAACGTTCCAAAACTGGCCATGTGGCTCCTGGCAATGGTAAAGCAAACCACTGTCTCTCTTGTCTCCCAGCCTGGGTTCATATTTTTTCTCCCCCCACTTAAACTCAAAACTTAAATGGTAGTTTTCAAATACTTGTTTCGTGCTCAATCCGGCATAGATCTGCCCGGTAATTTTCAGTACTGGTTCTCCGTTCACCTCTTCTACTGAAAACACCTTCAACGGGTCTTTATTTAATCCAATAGGGGTGCCTTTCATCCCGTCTCCTTTTGGGTAACCTTCCAGATCAACGGAATAATGGGGTACTCCCATAAATATATCCCATTGGCTTAAGTCCTTGTCCAGTAAAAACTCCCAAGTGTCTTTTGAAAAAGTATTTTCAGAGGTTGACTTCGATATTAACCCTGTGGAAATGAGGGCGATTAACGAAATGATCATGAGTGTAAATTTCATATTCAGTTTGATTTATGGTGCTTGGCCGATCAGCTCATCTCAATTTACTCAAAATAACCAGATACATGTATGGTTTATACTTCAAGCTTAGTTTAAAACTCACCAAAATAAGGAACAAAGCTTTGACCTTCAGCCTGGATTACTTCACCAGACAGTCACGGACTATTATTTTATAAGATAACGAATTGAGTTTGTTTTAGGTAAATTTTTAGTGATGGGTGATAAATATATTCTTTGCAATGGTAAATGCATTGCCTCTGATATTCACTCTGCCGATTTTTAATCAGGCAATTTCCGTCCCTGCTCCATTTACACGCGCAGCAATATAACCTTTTAACCCCTCTAGGTCCATCTCATTCATCGTTTCCGCCTCCAGCCAAACAGACAGCTGATCGCCTCTTCTCAAAAAAACTGCGGGAAGATCATCTTTGCGTTTGAATTCCCTTTCCCATTCATCGCGGTGCAGAAAGCGTAATGCTACAGGCAGACCTTCAATAAAATCTGCCCATTCCTTTTTAATGGAAAATGTGCCATAGGTGATCGCACATAAATTACATGCATAGGTTTTTGGCGAGAACACCTTATGCATTATGTCCATATATCCATTCCAGGCGCCTGAGTCCGCATTATATACGAAAATCAATTCCTTCTCTGCTTCCATTCTATATTACCATAATGTTATACCTTGGGTACTTCTGCTGCTTTCTTTTCAAGTTTAGACATGTCGTAGTGCTTTTCAAAGAACTCATCACACCAGAGACACACGTTTTTAAGCTCTCCGCATCGCTTTCGTGCATGACTTTCTGAAATACCGACCGACTCCCCCATTTTATACGGATCACCTTTGTCCAGCATTTCAAAGACCGGATTACCGGAAAGGCGCAGAAGAACATCGGCCACCTTCTCCTTTCGGGCATCACCCAGCGCTTCTTTTGTACCCGGACAGCAGGGGTTTATTTTCCACAGCTGTATGGATATTTCCTGTGGTATGTTATCGCCTCCATTTAGGAAGCCTACCGCCCCGGATAAGATCGCGCAAAAGTTATGATCGGGGTCCTTCTTCCATATGTTCTTTTGCATTGCACGGCCCCTTGCCCAGTTACCTCCCAGCCACATATCCTCATTGGCGCCCCAATACCCCCAGCTTAGGGAGTAGTTATGGAGGTAATTCTCTTTACGTACCAACGGGTCTTTATCATCACCATTTACTCCTCTTGACTCAAAAAGTTCAGCTAATTGCATGAGTCTTCCGCCAGCCGCCTTGTGATAACGGTCTATACTGGCAATATCAAAACGTGTCACTCCTTTTTCGATCAGCGTATCCAGGATCTCATCTGTTAACAGATCTCCATTGGTCTGGAGCATGATCTGGGTCTTACCCTGGTACTTTTCTTTGAGCTTATCCAGTATCAGGTACAGTTTTTTCCTTTCTGCCAGCGGCTCACCGCCAGATAAAATCAATCGCTCTACACTATCCGGTAAGTTTTCGATAATGTTGAGGCAGTCTTCTTCAGATATTCTCGAACCCTGAGGGCCTGATAAGTTATAACAGTGGTCGCACTTATCGTTACAGAGTTGTGTAAACACCCAGTATACAGATTCTATATGATTAAAATCTTTCATTGTTAAAGATTAAACTGTTTCCAAAATTTAATTTCATCGGCGGCTCCCGAGCCGGGATCGTTTATAAAAGCCTCAACAGAAGAAAACACCTGTAAATTCCCGTCTTGCATCATAGCAACTCTGTCCCCCATGAGCAGGGCCTCTTTTAAGTCATGGGTCACAAACAATGCGGTAATGCTAAATTCCTTACGAATGCTATTGAATAGTGACTGCATTTCAGCCCGGGTTTGCGTATCCAGGCTTCCAAAAGGTTCGTCCAGTAACAATATGTTGGGATTAATAATAAGCGCCCTGCCGAAGCTCACCCGTTGTTTTTGACCACCGGAAAGTTGATGAGGCCCTTTCATTAAGTGTTCGGACAGACCAAGCTTATCTGCCATCACCTCCACGTCCTTTTGTATGGCGGCTTTATCCTGTTTTCGTATTTTAAGCCCGTAAGCCAGGTTTTCAAAGACACTTAAGTGTGGAAAAAGCAGGGGCTCCTGGCTCAGGTATACTACTCCTCTTTTTTGAGGTACCAGCGATAACATATCTTCACCATGCACTGAGAAGCTCCCTGAATCGGCAGATTCCAGGCCGGCCATTATTTTTAGCAATGTACTTTTGCCGCTACCTGATTTTCCCAGGATACTAAGTGTGAGCTGTTCAGGCACTTCCAATGACAAGCCATTCAAAACAGTCTCCCCATCATAGACTTTATGCAAGTTATCCAGAACGATCATAGTGGGTTTGGATTTCTGTTTGTGATTAACCGCTGATTGATGACCAGTACTACCAAAAGTGGTAATATCATCAGGCAGGCTGCCAATGCTGCATAGTGTGGATTCGCCTCCTGTACAAAATGCATGACTTTAATGGTCAACGTATCTACTTTACCCACACCTATCAAGCGCGTAATACCATATTCAAACCAGGAGATCAGAAAACACTGGACAAAACATAATAGTAACCACGACCTGGCCATGGGAAACAGTACAGATGCATTCACCTGCCGGTTGGACGCACCTAAACTACTGGCCTGAAAAGCGATCTGCCGGATACGGTCCGTCCAGAAGGTGGCCATAAGTAATACACTATAGGGTAAAACGAATAAGGTTTGGGCCAGGAATACACCAAGAAGTGTCCCTGTCAGCCCCCAACGTACAAAATAGTATTGTAACATGGCCCCGAGTATTACCGGTGCAATAAGGTAGGGATAGAAGGCCAGTTGTAACAAAGCCTGATAGCGCTGCCAGAACATGAGTTGTTTAGACACAAAAAAACCAAATGCCGTAGCCAATAGAGCAATGGAAAATGAAATAAACAAAGACAACCGCAAACTGTCCAATAATCCGCTACCTGACTCCAAAAGGCTTTTCCAAAAACGCAGGGTAAAATTGGCCTGCCACAGGTCAGGAAATGACCATCCTGATACCAGGGACAGATAAACCACTGTCAAAAAAGGGGATAATACAAAAATAAGTACGATATGACGGAGTTGGTTTTTCAAATCAGATGCTGCTTTTTACGAACAAAAAGGGCAATAACAACCAAAACCAATAGCGTATAAACCACCACCATAGCATGACCAACGGGGATGTCCTTGAGGTCAAACCGGGTAAGTTTATCGGTAATGAACAAGGTTACTGGCCTTGGGGAAGACTGCCCCAGTAATAAAGGCACTTCGTAGGTACCCAATAAAAATATCCCGTAGAGCCAAATAACAGGACGGGTTTTTAAAAGCAATAGAGGAATGTATATACGTTTCAAGAATTGTATTTTACTGCTTCCTAAGGTTAATGCAGCATTCATTAACTCAGACACTCGCTCTTTCTGTGCCTGTGCAGTAAATAATAACGTAAAAATGGGAAATATTAGAAACACATGTGTGATCACTATTCCTATACTGTAATTGTCATTAGTCCAGCGGGGGAAGTCGTCAATAGCATTGGTAATGTGCAGGTGATATGCCATACGGGAAATGATGCCCCCGGGACTAAGGAGGTAAAACCATGCAAAAGCCGCTACAAGCGGCGGGAATAACATCGGCAAGAAAAGGGACTTGAACAACCCATTAGCTCCTTTCCGGCGGACAAACCACCAGGACAGCATCAAGGATAAACCTAATGTAAGTAACATGGAAATAATGGTGAGCCAGGCGCTATACCCTAAACTGTATAATGCATCACTCTCCTTACAGAGTTTGATCCAATGTGTTAAAGTAAATCCCTCATTCATCAAACCCGTCAGGCCAAAGCTGTAGCGTATAGAATAACTTAACCCAAGCGCTAAGGGCCCCAATGTAACCAGGACATAGATCAATATAATGGTCTTCTTTCTCAACAGCAGTTATTTTTCAATCACCTCTTTTCTGAAATCTTCAAACAAACGGATCATATATTCAGGCGCGGGTTCCATAAAGGCCCTTTCATTGATAAACTCCCGATCAGGAGCATTTTTCCTTCCTGGTATGGCCTGAAATTTCTGCTGCCACTCCACGGGCAGTGCAGACACAGACAGGACTGTGCCATCCCCCCACACGGCTGGCTGCATCTTTTCCCACTGGACCGCAGGTGAAATCAGAAAATTGCATACGACCATGGCCGCCTCTTTGTTGGAGGAATGGTTGACGATGCCCATAAAATGTGAGTTTTGTATCGTTCCGGTTTCAGGGACATAAGCCCGGCTACTTTCAGGAAAAATCCCCTGAACGATCTTGTTGTCCACTTCACTATCGTTATTGCTCATGGTAAACCACACTTCACCGTTAGCAAATAACTGGTGGATCTGCGCTACCGAAGATGGAAAGCTTTGTCCTTTGTTCCACCAATAGGGTTTAATTCGGTTAAGGTATTCCCATAGTTCAGCGCTATACTTTTTATATTTTTCCTCATTAAAATCGCCCTTTAACGCCCCTTTTCCTCCTGCCAAATGAATGAGCCAGGACTTGAGCACCGTCATACCTGTAAAATCATTACCGATAGTGAATTTACCAGGATGCTCCCTGACCCATTTCTCTAATTCGATCAGGTTCTGTGGTGGGTTTTTCACCTGCTCTCCATTGTAGATAAGCGCCAATTGCACATTACCCCAGGGGCATTCATAACCGTCCGCAGGTTGCTGAAAGTCATAGGCAATGAAAGGGTTACTCAAGTCAATGTATTCATTATTAGGTAATCGCTCCACAAAGGGGCCATAAAGGGCTTTAATCTGACGTAATTGATAGAAGGTCTCTCCATTGATCCATATCATGTCCACCTCACTGGAGGACACTCCGGCTTCCAGTTCTGTCATGAGTGTACTGACAATGGTATTGCCCTGACCGTTCACTATGTTGAGTGTAATACCATATTGCTCTTTGAGCTCTGGTACTATGTAGTCACTCATAAACCGGTTGATTAAAGGGTCTCCTTGCCACATCATCAAGGTAAGGGTTTTATCCCTGGATTCCCGAATGATCTGCTGCCAGGGTTTATCTGTTATTACCTCTTCTTTTTTCTGGTTTTCGCAAGCGATACTACTTATTATCAGGACGAGGTATAAAATCTTTAAGCGCATGAATGAATCGATTTTTTCAACTTAAAATAAATACCGTACTCCAAACTGGAATTGTCGGGGTGGAGCAGCATTTCGGATGACCAATGCTCCGGAGCTTTCCGGTCCGGACTGTATCTGGTTACTTTGCGTAGCATTGTTACTGTAGCCGCTTAGGTTTTCAGCATTGAACAGGTTAAATACATCCGCCCTCAATTCCAGGGCAGCGCCTCCGTTAAATGAAAACTGGTATTGTAGTCCTAAGTCAAATGTAGTGGACCAAGGCAAACGGTCGTTGTTTCTTGCCTCTCCGGGGGAACGGTCGCTATTTCCTACAAATGCATCTCCAAATGACTGACCGTCGCCATTAAGGTCCGTTGTGCCGAATTCACTAAAAACCGGAATACGGTTGATCGGCTGGCCACTTTGAATAAGCGTAGCCAGGCTTATGGAAAAGTTCCTGACCGGGTAGAAATAGCCAATGGCGCTGATCACATGTGTCCGGTCATTCACGGAAGGCCCTTCATCCCTGCTAAAATCATTGGAGTCGGAAGCTCTGAAATTGATATCTTCCGTATCATTACGAAGCCTGGAAAGTGTATAGTAGAGGCGATAGGCATAGTTATCTTCTCCTTTATCTTTTACCAGGTTAAAGTTAGCCGCATAATAGGTGGATGTTCCTTCTGTTTCAGAAACCACAATATTTCGGGCTCCTCCGCGAAGTGTATCGCCAGCCACCAGGGCATACCCACCCTGAGAGTCAGCACCTATCGGAACAGGTCGTACCCGATCCGCATCTTCCGGGCTACGTACCTGCCCAGGCGCAAAATCAGGATTAAACACTACGGTATGCGGAGCGGGTGCGTTAAGGTTTCTTAACCGAAATAAGTTGAACGAACGGGAATGGATCAAATCGACATAAAACAAGATATCATCATCGACCTGGTTTTGGTACCCCAGTGTAAATTGATGGCTGAACGGGTTATCGTAACCTTCCGGGTTGAGAATTCTGGCATCTTCCCCATCAAAAATGGTTTCACGCTGCCCCTGTAATTCACTAAAATCAGGCCCGTTCAAATAAGTAATGCCGGCCGTCTGAACAGCATTCCGATCAAAAGAAGCCCCTAAATTACCTTCAAAGGTGATCTCATTCAAGTCCGTATCTGAGGGTAATATGCCCTGATCAATCAATTCCTGTAATTGTCTTAAGTAATCCGGCGATGTCCGGTTTTGTTGTAACGCATCACTGTAAACAGCATACAGGATCTTTTCATAAAACAGCCCATAGCCAAAACGTACGTTGCTTCGATCGTTGATCTTATAATTCGCATTGAGCCGGGGTGCAATATTGTTAAGATCACCACTGCTGCTACCACCTTTAGAAAGGTTATCATAATCGTAGCGGATACCCAGTGTAACATTTAGTTTGTTGGTGACGGACCAAAGATCTTCGATATAAGCACTCCACCGGTTCTGGCGTGTGCCGAAAGACTGTGGCCTTAATTCAATACCATAGTTACGTACCTCTGCACCTGCCGGAATATCAAAAGCAGACAGACCAGCACCTGCATTCAAAGAACGTACTTGTTCAATTTGAGCCGCATCCAACGCCACTGTATAACTGCCGTTGGGATTACCTCCTGCTAATAATTTATGGTCAGCGCTTATTACGCCAAACCCGGCCTTAAAGGTATGCTTGTTTTTGAAAAGCGTAAACTTTTGTTGCAGTTGTACGGTCTCTTCCTGTGAGTTAAAAATAAAGCCCGGATGCCCCAAAACGGCAATGGTCTCATCCGTACTGGCATCTAATACCGTTACGTTAGGACTGGAAGGGTTATTGGGATTGGCAAAGTCCCAACGAAAGCGCGCAAACTGTACATTCGTTTCAGAAAGGAAATTTCCCAGGTTATAGACGTTTTGAGAGGCTATCAAAATAGAATTTCGGTCCTGTACATTACCTGCTGACTCAAAAGACAACCCACCATCCAGTCCGCCTCCCTGTCGTTCGATGCCTACATCACCCATATTCAAGCGTAGGTTCGATTTCCATCGTGCATTCCATCTGTGATCAATTTTTCCGGAGAAATACAAGAAATCATTTTCACCACGCACGGTCTCATTTACTCCTAAAACAGGCGAGTTCAATAAATTGTCTTTAACATCTTTAGTGTATTCCAGGTTCAGGTAAAAAAAGGTCCGGTCTTTTACGATAGGACCTCCGACACCAAATCCTCCCTGATGACGTTGAAACCCGTCTTTCACCTGGTTACCGGAGAGGTCACGCTGTGCAAAAGAAGAACTTGCATCTATCACGGGGCCCGGGCGGGTAATGTAAAAAGCCTCGCCGGTGATCTCATTACTACCTGACTTGGTGGTTATATTGAAAATACCGTTGGCAGTCTGGCCATACTCAGCAGAATAGTTGTTGGCCAGCACGGTGATATTTTGTGTGAAGCCGACTGGGATGGCAAATTTTTGTCCTCCAAGGAAGTTTTCGTTATTGTCAAGTCCATCAATCAGATAACTGGTATACAGAGAGTTGGCCCCGTTGATAGCTACCGTAGGCGCCTCAGAGAAAAAGCCCGTAGCCTGTGTTACATTGGGCAATCTAAACAAGGCTCGTGTTATATCACGTCCCTCTATGGGAAGTGTTTCTATTTCTTTAGCCGTAAGCTCGGAAGTCACTTCAGCATTCACGGTGTTAATCGCAGAAAAACCACCTCCCCGTATTACTACATCTTCCAGTTCTATCGCTGATTTCAAGTTTATAATGATGGTAATACTGGACGACTGATTGGAGCGAAGGCTCAGATCATTTTTTTCAAAAGCATAATACTGGTCGTTTTCGGAAGTACTTAGCGTATACCTTCCGGAAGTAGAGAGCCCGCGGAATTTGACCTTACCCTGACTATCAGAATTCTTTTCGATACTAAATCCAATGGACTCATTGATCAGCCTGATCGGATAATTGGTGAGTGGCAAATTGGTGTCCCTGTTGATAACAGAGACCTCAAGGCCAGCCTGTGCATAAATGTACTGGCCTAATGTAGCCAATACGGCTATCATCAATAATTTTTTCATTGTTCGTAAAATGAGGTAAAATAAAGCCTTATAGGAAGTATAAGGTTATAAAATGCCGCGGGAAATAGGGTGGCTTATCTACAAAGCAAGTACCGGAGGTGCACGTAATGGGCGGGAAAAATCTGAAAAAAGGTTTTCTATGAAAAGTGTATGGCAAAAAAGCAGCGTTTTAAAACGATCTAAAATGTTTAGTAACACTGTTTTAAAAGCTTTACTCAGTGCATTGCTTTTGATGAGGACAAGAACGTCGGAAAAGGAATTAACATCTTGTAGCTTCTTTAAAACATGAGTCCGCATATTATCACTGGAACTCAAGTGAAGAAGGGCATCAAATAACCGATGGGTTTGCCAGGGAAGTTGTTGCAGCTTCTGGCTGTTATAGGTAGCCGCTGTCAGTCCTACCAGATAGGCCCCTCCATTGACCGAAGGCCCTAATACATTCTCACCTTTTCTTAGCTGATCAGAAATGCTCTGCCAGTTGGTTCCGTCTAATTCCGGGCTATCATTTCCAACAGCTATGGCCGCTTCATATCCTTTATTAAAAACCTCTGAGAATGCATTGGCTATTCTTTCACCAAAAGTAAGACCAATTTGATTTCCTTCATGATAGTGAAATACAGGAAAACCAGACTTATTTACAATATGTGAACCATGGGCTACCAGCGAAGTAGCTAATGCCATGTTACGATGGTCTGAACCTGCGTCAAACCATTGTTTATGTTTACTCTCAGCCTGTGCGCTCCTACTGAAGTAAATGATCGCTATATTCCCTGTACTAGTCACTGTTGTACAAGGATATCATTTTTTTTAATGATTCGCTTGTCTCTTTTTTGACAAAAGCCTAAAACGCTTAAAAGAATAAAGGCCCTAACCTATATGGTAACGTGATCTTTACTGAAAATACATCTCACGTGAAACCTTATTGACTTATGATACTTTAATCACTAAAAATCATATTTAACAAATGCTTCGATTGCCTCATATTCTGTCAGTCCCAGTTGATCATAGCGCCTGGCGGTGGTACTATTTCGATCTTCAGCTCTTTGCCAAAATTCGCGGGTATCTTCTCCGGGGAATACCGGGTAGTCTTTTTGAGATTGATGTTTAAATATCGCTTTTCTTTTACGGATGACATCGATCGGGCTCAGTGGAATGGCCATTTCTATTTTTTCTATATCCCATTCCTGCCAGGCCCCCCGGTAAAGCCAAAGGTTACAATCTGATGTCCAGGCTTCTGATTTGAGCTCCTTAAGCGCCCTCAGGATCGCATCAAGACATACTTCATGTGTGCCGTGCGGATCGTGCAAATCTCCCGCCGCAAAAACTTGATGAGGTTGAACTTCTTTCAATAACTTCTTAATGATATTTATGTCCGGTTCAGCCAGTTCTTTTTTCATGATACTACCGGTTTCGTAGAATGGCAGGTTCAAAAAGTGTACACGCTCTTCTTTTACCTTACAAAACCGACAAGCTGCACTCGCTTCTCCCCTACGTATAAGGCCTTTGATGATCTTTAAGATCTCGCCATCCTCATCCCCTTGTTTTTTTTCGCGAATATCTTCCATCACTTTTTGGTAGGCGTCCTGAAGTAGTCCATTTTTTTCTCCTAAAGAGCTTTCAAGCAGCCTGGCAAATTCAGCGAATCGAACGGCATCATCATCAAACACTGCGATATTACCTGAAGTTTGGTAGGCAACATGTACCTCGTGCTCCTGCTCTACAAGCTTTAATAGTGTCCCTCCCATAGAAATCACGTCATCATCAGGATGTGGGCTAAATACGATCACTCGCTTTTTGTCAGGGAAAGCACGTTCGGGCCGGTTGGTATCATCTGCATTGGGTTTCCCTCCTGGCCAGCCGGTAATGGTATGTTGCAGGTCATTAAAGATCTTCACATTCAGTTCCTGGGAATAATTGGGAATAAGGATCAATTCATCCAGGTCATTTTGCTTGTAATCTTTATCCGTCAGCTTCAAAATAGGTTTATCCAATTTTTCACTAAGCCATATCACCGCTCGCTTTCGCAAGTCATCTGTCCATTCACAAAAACCGGTAAGCCAGGGTGTCTTAAATCTACTCAAGCCGGCACCTGCTGCCATATCCAACACTAATTCTGTGTCAGCGTGATTTTGCAGGAAAGAAGCCGGGATTTCCTTAGTGACTTCACCTTCTACCGCACGATTCACTATTTCTGCTTTCTTTCCTCCCCATGCCATCAGAAAAACTTTATTTGCCTTAAAAATACTCTTAATACCCATGGTAAGGGCGGTACGAGGCACGAACTCCTCTTTGATGAATTCCCTGGTAGCATCACTGATAGTCACAGGATCCAGTTTGACGATCCTGGTCCCGGAGCGAAATACTGAACCCGGTTCATTAAAACCGATATGCCCGGTCCTGCCAATGCCCAGTACCTGGATGTCAATACCTCCTACTGCATCAATTTTATTCTCATATTCTTCACAGTAGGTGGTCACTTCATTCCTGTCTATTGTACCGAGTGGTATATGAATATTCTCCCTGCGAATATCTACATGATCAAAAAGGTGATAGTTCATGAAATAATGATAGCTCTGAGGAGAGTCAGGCGCTATCGGGTAATATTCATCTAAATTAAACGTAATGACATTCTGAAAACTCAGTCCGTCTTCCCGATGCATTCTTACCAGTTCCTGGTACACCATGACCGGAGTGGCTCCTGTAGCCAGGCCTAATACCACTTGTTCACCATTTGCTTGTCTCCGTAATATCAGATCTGCAATATATTCGGCCACATACTTTGAAGCAGGTCCCGGCCCATCAAAGAGCGTAACGGGAATTTTTTCCAATTTCGTTTGAGAATGATCAAGTGTTTTCATTGCGAGCCTTTGATTATTTTAAATGAATGTGTTCGAGCACAATTGTTAAGAAAATATTTTGTGTTTATGATTGGCTAGGATTATAAATTCGGGTATATCGCTTTTGCAGGATACATCGCTTTCATAACCTCCTGCACTTTGGTATCCGTAAAACCGGTATAGAAGAAATAAACCTCACCCTGCACCCCTTGCTTTCTGTTAGACTGTACCATATCCGCTATAAACTGTTGACTTGGCAAGTACCCTCCCAGGAATAATAATAATCCCGGGAAAAAGATAGGTCTGTCTTCCACACTGAGTCGGTTAAGTTGCGAGCTAAGCAGGCCTCTATAAACCTCGATCCCTTGGGATTCTCTCCGATAAAGCTGCGGACTTACCACATCACAATAATCGCCTTCTACCCAGCTGGTATAATCCTGTAAATATTCATCGTATCCGAAACTCAACGGACTGGGTGACATGGCCACTGTCATATTCACATTTTCTTTTTTGACAGAATCATACAGCGCCTTCCCAAACTCATTAATGATGTCTGCACGCCATCTCAACCAGGCGGTGTTTTTAGATTGAACAGGTGGGGTCTGTCCTGAATGCTCGTCTTTATACTTATTGACAGTATAGTCGTCATAGCCGGATTCCGTAGGACATGCCGGCAATCGGTCGTCTCCCTGTACCCCGTCTATATCAGGATAATTTTCCACTACTTCCGTTACCAGGTCGATCATGAATTGCTGCACTTCAGGATGAAAAGCATTCATCCAGTAAAAGCCATTTTTTACAACTATGTTTCCTTCCACATCCCTGGACTTCCAATGGTCTGGTGTGTTATCCAATATGGGACCTGGGCTACCATTGAATGCGGCAAAACCATATTCAAACCAGGCCATTACTTTTATGTCTTTGGCATGGGCTGCATCAATCAGTTCGCGAAGCGGATCACGGCCTGCATATAGCGGATCTATATTCTTTCCTGTAATTGCCTGGGCCACCTGGCTGGGGTACGTGGTGAGTGCCTTATTCCAGGTCACCACAAAGATGGTATTGATGTTCAATTCATCACAGAGCGCAACCGCTTCTTCTATTTGTGCTTGTGAATTAAGTACATTGCTATCTACATTGGTAAGCCATACCCCCCTGACACCGACATCCTGGGGTTGCACGGTCACTTGAACGGTGTAGGTACGTTCATCGCCGTTTTCAGCGGTTACGGTATACATTACCGAGTTACTAAAATCTTGTTTTTGTGAAGTAAGTGGTAAAATGGAAGCTTTCTCATGGACATCGATACTTACTGCCATATCACTGAGGGTCGTTCCAAAAGGCACTGAAGCAGTAACCGTGTTACCTTCTACCTCTCCCCTGATAAATACTTCTGAAAAAACAAATGAATCAATCTCATTATCATCACTCTTCGGTGTAATTATTATTTCCTCTTTGAGTCTTACAATGACGCTATATACCTTGTTCGTCCCATCTTCCGCAGTAACAACATATACCACCGGGTTGGTAAAATCCTGTGCTTCTCCGGATGCCGGAGAGATGGATGCCTTATCAGAAATCGTGATTACCGGAGTTAATGATTTAACATCTGTATTTGCAGGTAACGTGTCAATAACCGTCAAATTCACTTCATCAATGGCTGCTCCTGTATTTCCGCTGACCCCCTGAAACTGAAAACTAACAATCGCATTTTCAGCACTCAGTTCAGTGGTTTCATCGTCATCGCCACAAGATACCCATAGCACTGATAACGTCAGTAACGAGATGAAGCTCATGAGCCTGTATTTTTTGTATGATCTTTTTTTCATAGTTGTTTTATCTAAGCTTAGGGAAATTGACTTTTTCGGAATACTTCTCTTGAAACTGGCTCTTGAATTTTTTCACCCCTTCATAGAAGAAAAATACTTCTCCGTTGATGCCATGTAATCTGTTAGAATCTATTTTAGCCATCAGCAGTTCTGATGAAGGGTTGTAATCATCTACTTGTAAAAGAACACCCGGATAGAATTTCCGATGATCTTCTTTATCCAGTTGTTGCATTAATATTTCATCCAGCAATTTGGAATAAGCGTCTATATCATAGCGGTAAAGCTGGGGGCACAACAGGTCGACATAACCGTTGTTGACCCATGTGGGCCAGTCTTGCAAATAATTCTCTTTGCTCCAGGGGTAGATACTGGGCGCCATGGATACAATGCAGTGTGGGTCCAGTTCCTTTACTTTTTTGTATAACACTCCCATAAACCCGTTTAGCTTTTGGGCCCGCCATTCTATCCACTCAGCATCATTTTCGTTTTCAGGCGGACGGTCTCCATTATGTTCATTTTGATACAAACCAACGGTATATTCATCGTAACCACTGTTCACCGGCATAGCCGGCAGGCGATCATCTCCCTGGATACCATCCACTTCATAATTTTCCACCACCTCGCTTACCAGCGATACCATAAAATCCTGTACTTCCGGATGAAATCCATTCATCCATTGAAATTTGTTCTTTTCGGTGATGTCCCCTTTACTGTCCAATGCTTTCCAGAAAGGCTTGGTCTGTAGTAGCAAACCACCATCCGTCTGATCATAAGAAGAGGCAAACCCAAATTCAAACCAGGCAAAGACCTTTATATCTCTTTTATGTGCTTCTTCTATTACTTCTTTCAGCGGATCCCTGTCCCGATACACCGGATCTATTGCATACCCGGTAAGGGCTTTCATCACATCACTCCTGTACATGGTATACCCTCTGTTCCATGTTACCATGAAAATGGTGTTAAACTGCAACGAGTCCAGCAGCGTTACGGCCTCTTCGATGTTCTTTCTTGAAAGAAGCACATCACTCGCCACGTTGGTCAGCCAAACTCCTCTCACCCCCTCTTTAGCCGGGGGGATGGCTTGTTCATTGCTTACTCCCGAGCATTGAAACAGTAAGATCAGGGCCAGAAAATGAAAGAAGGTCAATGGCTTAATACTGCTACCCATTATTTATATACTCTATGTCCGCTTATCAATGATTATTTTGTTAGAAATATGGAAAGGTGCCGAAATAGCGATGCACCTTTTCCATACCATCCAAACATTATAACAACGTTTTTTATTACCCCCCTACTTCCAAGGTAAGTGTGAATTTGGCCAATGCCTGGTTAGTAATTAAAATGTAAACTTCAGCTTCGGATTCACTGACTTTGTTGTAAGTCACGTTTCCACTGGCATCTGCATTATCCGTGGTATTACCTTGCACAAAGTCGCCTGAATAGATCACTTCAGCACTTGTTACGTTATCCAAACCGTCAGTCACATCAATAATAAGTAGTCGGCTTTCATTGGCGCTTCTTGGAAAGACAGAGGCCATGACTGTTTTATCACAAAGCTCGAAAAGCACGAAGTTGTTGTAGAAGAAATCCACCAGGTCGCGGCTGTCATTAGGCAGTTGCTCCTGGATAGACCCATCTGCCAGTGATAACTTCGCTACGTCCACATCATTACCGTTTACCCATACAGCATCGTCATCTACATCTACAGCAGTGGCATGTGCTCTCGACCCCAGACCTGTGATTCCAAAGTCGTTACTTTTAATGATTTGAGGAGTTTCATTCAATGTTCCTTCTGTTACCTCCCATCGATAAACGTCGGCACCCCTCGCACCTGCTGAGAAGTTTCTCCCATAGGCTGAATAAATTACAGCAGTACCCGTGACATCGCCAAGTACAGAAAAGTTATCTCCCAGACGAACCACATCACTCACTTCATATTCCAGGTAGACTTCCGGGCTACTGGTTTCAGTAGCCCACCGGTAGATCTTAAAGGTAGCCGTTCCGGAACCATTGTGATCTACCACATTACAAGCCAGTATAGAACCATCGGCACTGGTCTCTACATCGGATAGATTCAAACTTCCTCCACTGATACCTGTCATATCCAGGTCTCCTATTGCATCACCATTGCTGGCATCTAAAATTTTTACCTGGTCCTGGTTAAACACTACATAAACATGGTCATTCCCAAAAGCAATACCATCTTCTCCATTACTCGTAAACCACGGAGGAAGATTGCCTTTGAAGGCATTAAATTCCCAAACAGGATCACTCAGTGTTAGTTTAGGCTTTGTGTCTTCACCGGCTATTTCAACAATTACAATCCATACCTGGGTAGAACCGTCTTCAGCGGTAATAGTATAATTAACCGGAGTAGTGAAGTCTTGTGCTGTTTCAGAAGCAGGTTGGATCGTTGCTTTTTCTGAAATCGCAATTACAGGAGCCAGGGCTGTAACATCCGTTCCAAACGGTACGGTAGCCCTCACAGTAAAATTACCCTCATTGATCTCGCCGGACACATTTCCCCCGGCACATCCTCCATCTAATTCAAGCGATACCACTTCTTTCCGCTTACTTAAAAGCGGACTGTCTTCTCCATCGTCATCTCCGCAGGAAATCAATAGACTCATTGCTATTAATGAAAGTAATGCGAAAACGTTTTTGCAAATTTTATTCATTTGACTGTCAGTTTTAATTAAATCTATTTCTGAGATCAGTTATCTCTCAATATCCATTACTCAATGGCTTATTCTAACGTTATGTCAAGTAATGCAGCTCCATGATTTGTGATCCATACTGCTACAGTTGCAACATTTCCATTCACACGTACATCTACTCCACCGGTACCGTTTCCATTCGCTATATCATTACCATCCGGTGTAAGCGCATAATAGACTATATCAGCAGATTCAACATTTTCCCAACCTTCGGTAACGTCAATAACAGCAAGATTTCCGGCTTTATCCGGAGCAGATGCCGTAAAATCAGTGGATGTTGCCAGTACAAACTTTTGGAGACCTAACTCAAAGTAGGCTACATCAAGTGCAAACTCAAATAACTTAGCATCTTTTCCGGTATTCAGGGCCTCGGGTAATTTGCCCACAAGATTACCACTGTTGTCATATTCAGCGATTCCACCTACACCAGTACCTGCTACTATAAAGTTCGCATCCGCAGCACCGGACACGGGCCATACATCGGGTGCATTCCCAAGGTTCTCAAGTCCGTTTAAGGTAATAACTTCCGGAGTGTCATCTGCCACACCGCCGGTTACAGTGAATTTGAGGATTTTGTTATTGGCTGTACCAAAACCACTGGTTGGCACATAAATGAAGGCGTTATTGGTGGCATCACCTACCACGCTCAAATTCTCTGCTACGTGGAATCCTGTCGGTGGAACATATGATAAAAACAACTCTTGCGTGGCATCTTTATTATTCCATTTGTACAAATTCCATGGATTAGCGCCATTGCCCACCCTTAAATTGCCGCCGAAAATCAGACCATTATCATCAGTAGCAGTAGTAAGTAAGAACAAATTGCCAGTGGCAAAATTCTCCTTACCATTGATATACTCCTTATCAGGGTTAGTATCGTCATCAGCGAATCCTGCAGATACATCGGTACCATCCGTAACTGATAAGACTCTTATTTTATCATTGTTACTATGAACATAAACATAATCAGAAGATAGTGCGATGTCGCGATCATTATTAACCGTAAACCAATCAGGTACTCCACCCTCCTTACGAGTCCTTTCCCATACCGGGGTAATAAGTACACCTGGCTTTGGAAGCTCAGTCACTGTAACGGCATACACATTCGTACTTCCATCCTGAGCGGTGACCGTATAGTTTACAGGGCTTGTAAAATCCTGAGCTGCTCCGCTTGCCGGACCAACAGAGGCCAGATCGGATATCGTGATGGTAGGTACTAAAGTAGTCAGGTCTGTACCAAAAGGCACGTCTGCCTGGATACTATTATCCGTAATGACACCGGTAACATCAGGATCCAGTGCTTCAAATACAAAGGTTAGCAACTCTTTGGCAGAAGAACCTGCTTCCACACTAACATTCACCGTATACTCCGCCTGAGTACCATCGGCTGCTGTGACGGTATAAATCACCGCACTTGAAAAATCTTCGGCTTGTCCGCTTGCCGGGCTTACCTCGGCTTCCTGGGATATGGTCACAGTAGGTGTTAGCGCTGTAACATCTGTGCCAAAAGGTACGGTGGCAGAAACTGTTGTACCGCTTATGGTGGCCGTAATGGCAGGACTCAGGTCAGCAAAAACAAAAGAAAGCATTTCCTTAGCATCGCTAAGTGGTTCACTTTCATCATCGTCTCCACAAGCTGTGAATACAAGAAATGAGGCCAGAAGACAAAATGTCTTCAGCGCCGTGGTTAACTTGATCTGGTAATTGTTTTTCATGATTTTTGGATTTAGTCTCAAAGGTTTTCCGCTTACAAGGTCAGAAGCTAGTTCACGTCCCACCACACCCGTGTTGTCACCAGGTCAGGGTTATTTTGTACTGCGGCTTCATAGTTTAATTGATTAAGGGATAGTTCTTCAATAGGGTACCTTACACGTACGGGAACTGAAGTCCCTCCCGTTTCGCTTAGCCCATCAGTGTTGGGTATCGGGTTCAATAATGGAAATCCGGTCCGGCGATACTCTGCCCAGGACTCAAAACCATTGTTAATGTTGGCCAGCCATTTTTGTGTTATGATCTGCTCTAATGCATTGTCATTGTCATAGCTAATGGCAGGTTCTTGCAGGTAATTATCTATGTCTAAAGAGGTAACCTCTATAACAGGAAGTGCATCCGGATTGGGAACACGGGTTTGTAAGTTCGTATAAACATCTAACCAATAGTTAACAGAAGCTCTGATCCCTTCTTCGTAATGATCCTGAGGATTTCCCGGACCCCATCCTTTCAACGCGGCTTCGGCTTTTAAAAAGTTAACTTCCGAATACTGTAAAGCCGTACTGGGCGAATAAACATTAGAAATTATTTCACTGTCTTGTGAATAATCATTGCGAATGATCTCGTTTACTTCAGCAGGGTTTAATCCATTGGTCAATCCTACATAATTACCACCCTCTGCCGGGCTGGCGTAGATCGGCAGGCGCGGATCATTGTTGTCTTGCAGGTAATCAATGATCGTATTGCTCATCCGGTACTCGTTGAAGCTCTTTATAAGAGACATAGGCTGTACGTTTTCATCTGCACCACCGAAGTCTCTGCCATAGTTCATAATAGCAGATTGACTGTTATTCTCTATCAATCTATTTTCGGCCAGTATCGCTGTAACATGCTCTTGTGCCAGGGCAGGGTCAGCGTCTGATATTCTCATGGCCAGCCTCAATCGCAAAGAGTTGGCAAACCTGATCCAAAGGTCAAGGTCCCCTCTGTACATCACATCGCTAGTCTGAAAGTTCAACGTTTTGGAAGGATCAATCTGTGCCACAGCATTTTCAAGCTCAGACAACATATCCCTGTATATATCTGCCTGCTTATCATAGACAGGTGTGATATCTCCTGAAAAAGCTTCGGAATAGGGTACATCGCCCCAGAAATCCGTAATCCGGTGCATAATGAATACCTTCCATATGCGGGCAATAGAGGTTTTATTAACTTTTTCAGGGTTATCCCGGGTTAAATTAATGACCTGCTGGCATTGCATACCAAAATCAGCATACGCTTCCGTCCAGTAGGCAGTAAGCCAGTCGTTACGTGTGATGTAGCGCCCGGTCTGGAAGTAGTCTACAGCGACGGAATAATATTGTATGTAGTGATGTGTATACAAGTGTTGAGCTCGCTGTAATTCAGTGTAACGTAGCATACCGTACACCAACGCTCGCGTAAACAATAGGTCTTCGTTTATCCTGTCCTCTTGCACCGCCACTGGACTTACGTTCATTTCATCAAAATCACTTGTACAGGCTGTGACCATCAGGATGACCAGTACACCTTGCAACATGGTCTTGTTTATAGCCAGATAAGATCTCCGGAACCGGTTCATATTGAAAAATTTAGATTAAAACCAAAACTTCGTGTACTTGGAAAAGCAAACGCTTCTATACCTTGAGATTTGCCCGAATTGAAGGTAGCTTCGGGGTCAAAACCAGGGGTATTCTTATGGATGAAAAACAGGTTACGCCCTACAAAGGACAACCTGACTTTCGTAAACACTGTCTTCTCCAGGATTTTTTTCGGAAGCTGGTACCCCAAAGTCAATTCTCTTAGTTTAACGAAGCCAGCATCGTAGATAAATTCCTCCGCAAAGGCAGAAGCTTGTCCGCCAACAAACTGCCAATATTCTTGAGGGTCAATTTCCTGGGTATTCGGGGTTCCATCTTCTCTTATGCCTTCCGCAACATACCCACCTGCCCCTGCATACCATTCTGCCCGCTGCCCCAGGGTAAACTCTGCATTACCGTTTGCTGCAGCTACGGCATTAGAAAAAGAATAGATGTCTCCTCCTTTCTTGATATCCACCAGGAAGCTTAAGGTAAAATTCTTAAACGTGAAAGTATTGGTTACCCCGGCCAGCCAGTCCGGTTGGAAGTTGCCTATTTTTATCTCACCATCCGGGTCAGGTATCGGCAAGCCATTATCGCCAATGATCCGTTGCCCTGTAGCCGGATCTCTCAGGTAACTCCTGTCAGCGTATATATTACCAAAAGGCTCGCCGACTTCTGCCTGTACACGTACCCCAAACTGGTCGAACGCTCCGAAGGAAAGAATATTTACCTGATCCGAAAGTTCTTCTACCGTAGACCGGTTACGTGAAAAATTGATCATGGAAGTCCAGGTAAAATCGTTTTTCCTGAGCACTTCTCCTGACAACAGGACTTCTATTCCCTGATTTCTGACCAGTCCTCCATTGATAAATTTGCTTTCAAAACCCGAAGGCCGGGAAACCGGCGTAGCGTAGATCTGGTTACGGGTCCCTGCGTTGTAATAGTTCGCATCCAGGTTGAGTCTTCCTTGAAAAAACGCCAGGTCTATGCCTATCTCAAAAGAATTCGTTTCTTCAGGTTTGAGGTCAACAGGAGGTTGGGTCCGGGTAACCTGACCAAACGACTGTCCATCGTGGGTAAGCGTATTTACGAAATAATTCAGATCTAGCTGGTGTGGCCGTGTATCGTTACCCACCTGCGCAAAGGAAGCCCGCAGTTTCCCGAAACTTAAAAAATTGTTGTTCAGGTCGAGCAGATCAGAAAAGACAAAACTAGTAGAGACAGATGGGTAGAAATAAGACCTGTTATCAGGAGGCAATGAAGAAGACCAGTCGTTTCGTGCTGAGACCTCCAAAAAGAGTACTTTTTTGTAGTCGAGTTGTGCCGAAGCATAAAGTGAGTGTACTTCTCTTTCAGCTCTACCCTCGGTGGTCAATATGGATAACCCATTTTGTAGCACAAAAAAATCAGGGATGTCCAATCCTTGCGCTATATTATTCACTGTTTCCGACCTTTCCTTCAGGATATTCCCTCCAAGGATACCGGATATAGATATTTTCTCCCGGGGCGCAGGATTAAACATTAATAGAAAATCAGAGTTTGTTTCTGAGATCCTGGCGTTATATACAGAGTAGAAAGACTTATCCGGTGTTGTTCTATAAATTGTACCAGTAGCATTGCGGAATTCTCTTCTGTCATGGTAAAAATCTGTTCCCGAACGTAGCTGCAGACTTAACCAATCTGTGAAATCGTATTTTATAGAAACAAAACCCAATACCCGATCTCTCGTGTCTTCGTTCGTATTCAGATTCGTGGCCCAATAAGGATTTTGCCAAAAGTCAGTACCTGGCGCATTCGTATAGACCCGTGGAGATCCATCAGGATTTCTGAAATTTTCGAGATCTCGCAATCGAATAGATCTTGGCATAGAGATCAAACTGTTCATAGGGTTATCCGGACTTAAGGCCAAATTTGGTCGGTTAAAAGCCTCTTGCCTGATGTAATTGACTTTACCGTCGAAAGACAGCTTTTTAGAAAGCTTATGACTGATCCTTAGGTTTACGGTAGTCCTTTCCAGCTCATTATTTGGCATTATACCTTCATTTTGAAGGTTGGAAATGGACAATATACCTTGAGACATTTCATTACCTCCGGATAATGTGACACTATTAATATAGGTCTTGCCTGTTCTGAAAAAATCAGAAATATTATCCTCCTGTGAAGCATAAGGAGTTGGTTGCCCTGTCCAGTTCAATAGGGGCCTGCCGCCTACTTCCGTTTGTCCCAGCATACGTTCCCCCCAGCTGATACGTGCGTTATCCGAGAAATTACCGTTATTATCGACCGGAAAATTACCTCCGGAACCTCTACCATATTCGTCTTGAAACTCAGGTAACACCAGGGGCGTTTCCAGCATTATGCTGCTGCTAACGTCTATTCCTAAGCCTTTTCCTGAAGCACCTTTTTTCGTTGTGATCATAATCACACCATTCTGCCCTCTGGAACCATACAAAGCAGATGCACTAGGTCCTTTTAGCACGTTAATGGATTCAATGTCATCCGGGTTAAGGTTTGATATTCCATCCCCAAAATCAACACCTCCGAATTCCGAACCCCCTCCTTGCGGGTTAGTCATGGGTACACCATCCACAACGTAAAGTGGTGAATTACTACTCCCTGCAGGATTTACAGAGGCATAACCTCTAATGACCACTTTAGATGTACCTCCCGGACCGGTACCTGCCTGGTTAACAAAAACACCGGCTACTTTTCCTGTTAGTGAATTAACTACATTAATTTCTTTGGCCAGACTGATCTGGTCCCCGCCTACTTCCTGGGAAGTATAGCCTAAAGCCCTCTCCTCTTTTTCAATACCCAGCGCGGTGACGACCACTGTCTGAAGTTCGTAAATATCAGATTCCAGGCTAACGTCAAAAAAAGTTTGGTTCTCTATGGCGATCTCCTGGGTGCTGTATCCCACAAAGGAAAACACAAGTACCCCGGTACCGTCCGGAACATTAAGTGTAAAACTTCCCTCTATATCTGTAATAGTCCCTACGGAAGTACCCTTGACATAGACGCTGACCCCAGGCATGGATTCACCATCATCTTTATCCACTACCCTTCCGCTAATAGCTCTGTCTGCCTGCGCCTGTAAGCCCGAGGTAAAAAAAAGTATGAGTAAAAAACTTAGTAAAAGTCTCATGTATACAAAATTGGTTTTAAGTAATCCCATGAAATAAAACGGTTCACGCTAACGATTTAAAATTCGATCTGCCTTCTCTTATTCCGAATGACAAATGCCAAAAGCAATGATCTTTCAGGAATACATTCCTTATACCATTGGCTTAATTCTCGATATTAAAAGTAATTTTTTTAATGCAAAAAAACAAATTGTGCACGAGAACAATTGATTTTTGTTCGAGCACTTATTTTAATATATTGTTAGTTCAATAATCTAATCTTATTTTTACATTATGGGAAAAGAGCGCTATACAATACGTGATATTGCAGCCATGGCCAACGTATCGAGAGGAACGGTGGATAGAGTAATACACAATAGAGGTACTGTGTCGGAAGACGCGGCAAAAAAGGTAAAAGAGGTACTGGAAAAAATAAATTACGAACCCAATCTGATCGCAAGATCCTTGAAGGCCCATAAGGACAGTGTTATAGCTGTGGTGATCCCGGAGTACAGTGAAGACTATTACTGGAGGCAATGTGCCTATGGGATAAGAACATCAGAAAAAGAGTTCCGTCAATTTGGCATCTCACTGGAGTACTTTCAATATTCAAAAACGCAAGAAGACTATAACAAGAAATTCTCCGAAGCTATAGACTTTAATCCCGATGCAGTTTTAATTGCCCCGGTCTATTACCAGGACTCATTAGAATTATTTCACAGGCTGGAAAAAAAGAATATCCCTTTCAACCTGATCAATACTCCCATTGAAGATGTCAGTTATCGTACTTTTATTGGTCAGGATTACCGAAAAAGCGGCCGGGTAGCAGCACAACTGATGAACACTTTGGTACGTAATGAAAAAAAGATATTGGTAATACATGTGGAGCAATATTTTGAAAACTCCACTCACCTCCAGGAAAAGGAGCAAGGTTTTAAGGATTATTTGCAGGATAAAAACATTTCTCAGGACATTGAAGTACTCACTTTTCGTGATGCTAAAGAATTAACTGATCTGAAAGCTATACTACCGGAAACAGCCGGCATTTTCATGACCACCTCTAAAACACATTTGGTAGCCGAACATATCGGAGACAATGAGGACATAAAAGTCATAGGATATGACCTGATCCCTAAAAATGTACAGTACATGAAAGAAGGAAAAATCAATATCTTGATCCATCAAAACCCGATCTCACAAGGGTATGATGGGATTTCCATGCTCGTAGAGCACCTGATCTACAAAAGAGAAGTACCTAAAGTAAAACTGCTGCCCCTGGATATTGTGATTTCCGAAAATGTCGATTGTTACCTCTAGTGTCGTGTCAAGGATTACATGGTGTATCCGACATAGATTATGTAAAATATTTAAATTTTCGTTGCCCGATGAGTTAGCAGTCGGCAACAAGCGGTAAGCAATACTATGTCATAAAGTTTAGCCTACTGCCTTTTATAAGGCATCTGGCTATTTCCCAGCTGCCGGTACAGGTAATGTATTAAAAGGATCTAAAGCCTGGTCAATCAAATAAGCCAATTCTTTTCTTAAAAGGGGCTTTTCCAGATCAATGCTCTGGCCATCCCATATTTCAATCCACCCTTCTGACTTGAAATGAAGGTAACTTGATTCATAATCGTGCTCTTTTGCTTTCACAGAGGGCCGGACATCCTCTAACAATTGCCAGATAAACCATAAGGCATCTCTCCTGGAAATTATCGGGGTCTTTTCAAATGTGTACAAATGCTTGTCTATTTTCTTTGCGGAGCTTCTTTCCAGCATATCAATAAAATCAGCCGTTGATAAGGTAGAGTCCGGGTAAATCCAGGTTTGATTGGCCCATTTGTAAGAAACCCCATGCCCTTTCATTATACCGCTCACTCCAAGTTTTTGAAGGGGCTGGAAATATGGGCTCCCCGGTTTGGTATCCAGAAAAGGAAGTAACCAACAATGTGCATCCAACAGTTGCTGCTGAAGTACTCTAATGTTGACTTCACGCGGAGAGACACCTGTCTCAACCGCCAATCCGGCTGCCATTCCTGCTGTTTGGCCTATCAATATTACACAAGGTTGAAGGCGGGTAGCACCATTGACCAGGTGACTGACTGAAATATTTTTCTCCGCAGCAAGTAACCCTTCAACGTTACCCGGAAGCAGGGACCCAAAGGGAATCGAGAAAGAAGGAATGGACGGGAACTGTTCGCTAATTGCTTTTTCGTTTTTCGTATGGTGATGATCAATAGGATAATCTCCCACAGCTACTGCATATTGAAAGAAAGGCCTTGTACTGTCTCCATAAGGATACTGTAAGTCTTCCAGTACAAGAAAAATATCTCCATAAGACCTTCGGCTCTCCCGATGATAGGGAATATAAGGCAAGTGGTCCTTTGTATCGAACTCATCTTCTGCCAACCCCAAATGCCGGTACCCCAGTTCTGTCTGAATAAAATAAACCATACTCAGTGTATGTTCTTTGGCTTTTGTGAAGGCCGCTTCCCGATCTTCCGTATTCATTTCCATCGCGTTCACATAATAGTCGTTGCCCTGGTTTGGCCAATTGATCATATACTTCTCATTGGGAAGCTTACCGTATTGAAGCATCTTATCACAGGTAACCGGTTTACGTTCCGGATCATCACATACTTCCGCACAAAGACAATTGAACTGTGAAGCATTATAACTCGCCGGCTTTTCTATCGTTTTATCTGCTTCCGGGCCGAAATCTTTGAGGATCGCCACATAGGTCAAATCCTGAATGTACGGGTTTCCCTTTTCCGGTGCTCCATCTTCACCTGTCAATGACCTGGCGTCCTGACCTTGCAAAAACGACACTCCTGCCCGGGCAATCACATCGCCCAGCTCTGTAGCGTCAATGGTCACCTTGGCCTCTATCCGTAGTTTTCGACCTTCTCCGTTGGTAAAAGTGGCCCCCAACACCCGGGCATCTTTTTTAAGGACTTCTACCAGGTGATAGTCATGCATTCTCGTTAAAGTCGTTTCCCGGTCTGCCAGTGCATTCCAAACCTGATTCCCAACATGGGGTTCAAACTGTGTATTACTTACCCAACCCGTGGCCAGCGCTTCCGGTCCACCATAATGTTGATAAAGTCCTTCTCTAAACTCTCCCCATAGCCCTGAAGGCAATCCGTGATTACCATCCACAGCACTAACGCCGGAAGCTGTGAGCATGCCCCCTAACCATGGAGTTTCTTCTACAAGTATGACTTCAACCCCTGACCGTGCCGCCTGAATACCGGCTGCCACTCCACTACAGCCACCGCCTATCACCAATACATCGGTCTGGTAAACATCTTCTACCGGTTCCTGGCAAGCCACAACAAAGAATAAAAGTAAACTGATAAGGCCTGCACTTAAAAAAAAGCGAAGAAACGTGCGGATATTGAAGTAAAGTCTTTCCCTATTCATGATCAGAAGTCATATGTAATTCCAATGTTCCTCCCTGCATAATGTCATTATGTGTAAAAAAAGGAGCATCCAGCTTTTTGCCATTTAACGAAGCGCTTTGAACGTATTTATTTTCACGACTTACATTAATGGCCTTAATGATAAAATCTTTGTCCCCTTCCAGTTCAATAGTAACTTCCTCAAACAAAGGCCGCCCTATCGAGTACTCCGGTACGCCCGGACAGACCTGGTAAAAGCCCATCGCATTCATTATAAACCATGCTGACATTTGTCCACAATCTTCATTACCAATGATCCCATCGGGCTTTGTAGTATAGAGGTCCAGTAATATTTGATTTACTTTTTCCTGGGTTTTAGCTGATTGACCCACATAATTGTAAAGGTGGGTAACATGATGATCAGGCTCATTACCGTGGGCATATTGGCCGATCAAACCTGAAATATCCATGGGAATCTCTTCCCCTTCTAACTCAGAATCAGCTTCAAACAAAGCATCCAGTTGCTTTACAAATGAAGTGGTATCACCCATAAGCTGCACCAGCCCGGGAATATCGTGAGGGACGAACCAGGACCATTGCCAGGCATTCCCTTCCACAAAATCGCCATTAAAATCTGACTGCACGGGGCTAAACGGGGTCCTCCATTGTTGCTTATTCAGTCTGCCCCTCATCAGCCCGACTTCAGGGTCAAAATACTGTTTATAAGCCTGTGATCTGGTCCGATATTTCGAGGCCACACTGTCATTGTTTAAAGACTGAGCCATAGTAGCAATACACCAATCGTAATAGGCACCTTCTAATCCGTAAGAAACTGACCATTGAATAGAATCAGCAGGTATATAGCCATACTTTTCCACATAATAGAGATGCTTGGGTGACACTTGTTTTGCCCTGGGTTCTTTAAGGTTCAGATCGTCATGATATTGTGAACTGTGAACTGCGGCCATTAACGCCAGGGAATCATCAAAACCGGTGATCCCCTTGGTGAGTGCATCGGCAAAAACAGCTACGGCCGGGTAGCCTACCATAGTACCCGTATAATTACCTGCCAGTGGCCACTTAGGTAATATGCCCCCTTGTTTGTACTTTCTTAACAATGAATTTATCCAATCCACAGAGCGGCCTTCATTAATAATGGTCATAAGCGGATTCCATGCCCTAAAAGTATCCCATAGGGAAAAGACAGTATAATTAGTATAACCAGGTTCTGCCTCATGGATCATTTTATCCATTCCCAGGTATTTTCCATCTATATCCTGAAAAAGCATAGGAGCAATATTAGCATGATACAACGCTGTATAAAATACCTTCAGCAAGGTCGTATCGCTACTTTTTACTTTTATCTTCAGGAGTTCCTTCCGCCACATTTGCTCAGCTTCATCCCGTATTTCCTCAAAATTCCAATCTTCGATTTCAGCCTGGAGATTCTCTAAAGCACCATCTTCACTAACCGCCGAGATACCCACTTTTGATAAAACGACAGATGAATCCGCAGACAAAAATCGTAAAAACACTTTCAAAGAGTCTCCGGTTATCTTCGACCCTGTGAGTATTCTCTCCCCCTTCCTGGCTTCAATTACTTCAAACGGAGAAGAAAACTGCATATGGAAATAAACCTTTTGATCATATGCCCAACCTGAAGTAGTGGTCATCCCTTTAATTTCCCTATCGTTTATAAACTCTATGGAACCTCCCGTACTTTTATGCCCCCAGTCCGATTGCAATACATGCCCCAGGTTTATCATTAGCTTCTTTTCAGTTGCCCCCGGATACGTATATCTATGAAATCCGGCGCGGGGAGAAGCCGTTAGTTCGGCGGCAATTCCAAAATTGTCTAATTGGACCCGGTAATATCCGGGTGTGGCATACTCCGTTGCTTTCTTAAAAGTGGCCACGGGAGTTTTTTGATGGCCACCGGTGTAGGGTAGAAAAAGAACATCACCAAGATCACCTATACCTGTACCGCTTAGATGAGTATGAGAAAACCCATAGAGGGTTGAATCCGAATAATGGTATCCGCTGGATGCATCCCATCCAAAAAGGTGTGTATCCGGACTCAACTGAACCATGCCAAACGGAGTGGTAGCACCAGGAAAAGTGTGTCCATGCCCGCCCGTACCTATAAAAGGATCTACATATGTTAAGGGATCCATAAGATCATTTCGATGTTCCGCTTCATTGCAAGTAGTCAGAAAAAAGCACCCAAAGCATCCAAGAATGATAAGTAAAAGCGAACTCTTTCTATACATCATCTGCTATGCTACCTTCAAGTTCTGATATCTTTTTAAGCTCTGACGAAATTGTATACAATGCCCTTGGCACATGAAAGCACCCTTTCCACTTCCCTCCTTTCAATGGTAATAATACTTCACCCTGTCTGTTGAGGTATCCGTACCATTCCAGGCTTCCCCGGGCATCTCTAAAATGAGACCAACTGTAGTTATGTATCTTTTCAAACCAGTGCATGCATCTTTCTTCACCGGTATATCTAAACCCCTTTGACATAGCTATCAACGACTCCAGGTGGACCCACCATAATTTCTGGTCCCACTCCAACTGCTGGGGTGGATGCCCCTTTGCATCCATAAAATAAAAAATGCCGTCATACCGGTCGTCCCATCCATATTCAACCAAATTCAGGCTGGTAGATACCACTTTATGCATCAAGGCTTTATCCCCAATATCATAAGCAATATCCATTAGAAACCAGCAAGCTTCAATCCCATGACCGGGGTTAATTAGCCTCCCTTCAAAAGAGTCATGTTTTTTACCGTCCGGCAGTACGTTTTCATAGATAAGGCCAGTTTCCGGGCATAAAAAGTGTTGGGTTATTTCGTGAACACATTCCGTAATGGTCGCATTCACCCGTTGTGGTGAAAGCACAGCCTTTAGCTCCATGACCACGTTACACAAGATCATGGGTAGTGCAAAATTTTTTAACGGCCTGTTCTGAACGATGGTTTTATTGTATGTGCCTTTAGGGTTATCCTTTCTCTTTAATATCTTTTCAAACTGTTCTTTTGCCCGGTCAATGAAATATTGGTTCCCTGTAGCAGTGCCATACTGAGCAAAGGCCATTGTCACAAAGCAATCGGAAAAGATGTTATAAGCACTCACCAGTGGAACTCCTTCGCGATCAAGCGAAAAGTAACAGTCTCCATTCTTGTCAAAGGCAAAACGATCCAGAAAATCAGCACCGTTTCTGGCAATTTCCAGCCAATGTTCCTTACGCTCCAGATCATTATAAAGCTTTGAAAACATCCAGACCTGCCTGGCTTGCAACCAAACAAATTTATCTGTGTCGAACACCTGCCCGACTTCATCCAAGCATGTAAAATAACCGCCCTTTCCATGGTCAATACTATACCGCTCCCAGAAATACAGTACATCATGTATCAATGAGTTATGATAGCATTCTATATATGATGACAAGCTGGGCGTAATTCTCATACTTTTTCAGAGTTTTGACGTCGGATCGTTTCCATTATGGTAGTGACTTCCTCGCTTTGTCCAAAGTACTCCATATATCGATTATAAAGATGGTGTGCCTGAACATAGCTGGAGTTAGGGCTCATAAAATGTGAAAATTCAAATGTGATGGCCTTTTCTACTTCGGCTTGCTGTGCAGCCTTTAATTTAAGCAGCATCTTCTCCCACTTAATAGGGAGAAATTTAATAGGCATGTCCCTGTCAAATGATTCACAATTACTCCAGCATCTAATGCCATGTTTTTTCGAGAGTTTTCGATTCACTTCGAAATATGACTGTATCTCATCAAAACCGACGTGACCATCCTGGAAGGCTACTATATCAACAGCATGTTTTATACTGTCAAACACTTCATCCCACTCCTGCTCGTATTGTTCTATAGATGTAGCATACTTCTTTTCCAGTATATTACTACTTGCAGCCACTGCTTTTTTTCCATCTATATAGGGCGAGATCAAGACCGGAAGTCCGGTCAACTGCTTGCAGTGTTCACCTAATTTGACGTAAGTATCCACCACTCCCGGTACATGATGATTGATCTCATGCGAGATATACCATCCTTTAAAGGCTTTGTGCGAACCATATTTTGCCCACACCTCATCGATAATGGACCTGTTGATATCTAATTCTTTTTGGTATTGGTGGTTAATCCAATAGTTACCCGAATCATACAACCCAAAGTAAAAGTCCATACCATACTCTTCACTGAGCGTTAAGAATAAGTTCAAATAATCAATGGTCGGCGAAAAACAGTTCTCCTTTTTCCGAAGCACATCGGAATCATAGGTAATCCACTTTTTATACCCACACCGGATCATGATAACAGTATTGATTCCCAAGGACTTCATAGCCTGAAAGTCCTTTTTCCATTCTTTCGCCCCCCAATTTTGATGCGGGATATCATGGCTTATTTCGTCTAGAAATGTGCCTGTAAGTTTTATTGCGCTATTGGATTCCATTTTTTATAGCTTTCAATTAGATTGTCTTATGTTACTGTTCGGGGAGCTTATTCCACCAGTACTTTTTAAGTAAAAAACTGCATACGATTAGTAAAGCAATACTTATTCCCATGGCAAAATACTCTCTTATGACAAGGTAAATGGGAATAATAACCATCGTCATCTGCCAGACTATACCAACGACCACATTAAAGGAGTCTCTCCAGAATTGATCATTACCCTGGAAACCAGGGTCTTCTTCCACTATTTTTTGGTGGATTGGCTTCCAAAAGCCCCACGGTCTTACCTTCCTGTAAAAGTTTTTGAGTGTCTCATCACTTTCGGGAGGGGTAAGAAGAGTACCCAAAATGCATCCGGCCAGTGAGATCAATAAGATGAGAGGATAGAGATAAAGATCAAATACGCCGATAAAGATCTTTGGGACAACCATAGAAGCCAACAAACCCATGATCATTCCCCAGAAATATCCATGTCCATTGAACCTCCACCATATCCATTTCAACACATTGGCAGCTGCATAACCGCCATACAAAGAAGCTACTATCCACTTGGTAATAGAATCTATCGAATGGATAAAAAACCCTACAAACACACCAATGATCACTATAGTGACAGATGCCACATAACTCATGTAGATGTATTTTTTGGCGGAAGCATTGGGATTGATGTATTTCTTATAAATATCATTCACCAGATAGGCAGGAGCAGCATTCACAAAAGCGGCAAAAGTGGACATGAACGCTGCCATAAGGCCCGCCAGGATCAACCCAAGCACACCGGTAGGAATAAAGTTATTAATAGCATAAGGCAAAATCATTTCAAAATCGATGTCATTGCCCATTTGCAGCAATTGAGGCTTGAAATAAACGAGTCCCAAAACAGTCAGCCCTGCGATCATTAAATAACGCGGCATATATAGAACACAGATGGTAAAACCACTCATTTGTGCCGCTTCTTTGGGTGATTTGGTGGCCAGTATGCGTTGCATATCATAACTAGGCACCGGCCCGGCTAAAGAAGCAAAAACTCCTTTAAATACCATGAGCATCACCACCAGCCCGAACAGGTTGAAATCATCATTAGCAATGTAATTATCTACCGCAGGCAATATATCAGACCAGTCCAATTCCAGTTCCCACCCAAACCATAAATCTTTCCAGCCATTGGGTATGGACTGGTTAATCTGTTCTGCATTCACTTGCGTCATTACCACATATCCTATGGCAAAACAGGCAAAGGTCATTAACAGAAATTGCAATATTTCTGTACCCACCACGCTATACATACCTCCCTTCACTACATACAAGGTTGTTATACCTATTATGATCAACGCGTAAGCATCTGGTGAGGAAATAATAGTATCACCCAGGGAAAAGGAAAGGTCATAGGAGAAGAAGATGGTCGCGAATTTGCCCACTCCCTTAAACCCATAGGCAATAAAGCCTATGACACTGATCACAGCAAACGCCACCACCACAATATGTGATAACTGCTGTCCCTTGTTATTGCCAAATCGTGTGGACAACCATTCAGCACCTGTCATAGCCCCTGACCTTCTGAGCCAGATCGCCAGAAAAACCATGACAAACACCTGGTTCCAAACAGGCCATAGCCAGGGAATCCAGGCGCTCTTTAAGCCATATACAAAACAGATGGCCACCGTCCACATTACTCCTGAAATATCAAACATTCCTGAGGCATTAGAAACCCCCAACACATACCAGGGGATGTTATTACCCCCAAGAAAATACGATTGCAGATTTTTTGAGGCTCTTTTGGAAATGTAGAAACCTATCCCAACAGAAATGCCCAGGTAGGCTAGAATAATAAGGATATCAAGCGTCTCAATTTGCATAGTACTTAAACCTGTTTAACAGGCAGTTGACTGTTTTCACATTGCATATCTTAATGCAATTTCAATAAAAAGTGTTCGAGCACTTTTTATTTGTGCACGTACACATTTCAATTTTAAGCATATATTTTCAATTTTGGAACTTTACGGGATCTTTTTTTGACATCCTTTTAAGAACCGATTGACAAACCATGTGTTATTTATATTTTACTGTCCTGTCTGCATTGTCTTTATTTCTCAATCATCATTTACGATGCACATAACGGTTGACCGAGGACAACGTCGGCAGTAGGCTAAACTTTATGACATAGCATTGCTTACCGCTTGTTGCCGACTGCTAACTCATCGGGCAACGAAAATTTAAATACTTTACATAATCTATGTCGGATACGTCATGTAATCCTTAACACAACACTAACTCAACAAAAGTGGAAGTTGATCACTTCATTATAAAAAAGCTTTATCAACCTCTCACCGCGCTGATGTTCTTACTGCAGATGTACATGGCACCTTCCAATTGATCAATGTACTTACTGCATCTCATATAATTAACTGAAATAGTGGTATGAGAGGCAGTAAATAGTAGGTATAAAATTTACTTTTTGTTTTATTTGAGCGCACCACTTTTCTAACTTCACACCGGTATTAAAACAGACGCTATGTTATCATCAAATGACCCTACAACAAGTTCCGCCTGGAAAGCATTACAAGCCCATTACGGATCCATAGAGAAAAAACATCTTAAAGACCTTTTTGACGAGGATAATACCCGTTTTGACAAATTCAGTATCCACTTTGAGGACATCCTGGTGGATTATTCTAAAAACAGGATTACAAAAGAAACGCTTGAACTGTTGTTTCAGTTAGCGAAAGAAATGAAAGTCAAGGAAGCTATTTCTTCCATGTTTTCAGGTGACAAGATCAATGCTACGGAAGGCAGGTCGGTGCTGCACACCGCACTGAGGAATCGCTCCAACTCTCCTGTGCTAGTGGACGGAAAAGATGTGATGCCGGATGTCAATGAGGTGCTGGGTAAGATGAAGACCTTTAGTGAAAAGTTGATCTCCGGAGAGTGGAAAGGATATACCGGTAAACCTATCAATACTATTGTTAATATAGGAATAGGCGGATCAGACCTGGGGCCGGTGATGGTAACGGAAGCTCTGAAGCCCTATAAAGCAGAGCATATGGAGGCTTATTTTGTCTCTAATGTAGACGGCACGCATCTTAGCGAGGTGCTGAAAAAAGTGGATGCTGAAACGACACTGTTCATGATAGCCTCAAAAACATTCACTACGCAGGAAACGATGACCAATGCACACTCCGCACGTGACTGGTTCTTACAATATGCCATAGACAATGATCATGTCAAAAAGCATTTTGTAGCTATATCTACCAATGCGCAGGAAGTAGCCGCTTTCGGCATTGATACAAATAATATGTTCGGTTTCTGGGATTGGGTAGGTGGCCGCTATTCGCTGTGGTCCGGCATTGGGCTTTCTATTGCCTGTACCATAGGCTTCGACCATTTTGAAGCATTACTGGAAGGCGCTCATGCTGCCGATCAGCATTTTCAAAATGAAGCGCTGGAAAGTAATATCCCTGTCATTATGGCTTTATTAGGCATCTGGTACAACAATTTCTTTGGAGCAGAATCTCATGCCCTCCTACCCTATGATCAGTATATGCACCGTTTTGCCGCATACTTCCAACAAGGTGATATGGAAAGTAATGGAAAATATATCGATCGCCATGGTAAAAAGGTGACTTACCAGACAGGACCTGTGATCTGGGGAGAACCCGGCACTAACGGACAACATGCCTTTTATCAATTGATCCATCAGGGAACCAAGCTTATCCCTTGTGACTTCCTGGCGCCAGCGGTTTCACATAATCCTGTCAGCGATCATCATGCAAAGCTACTGGCCAACTTTTTTGCACAAACGGAGGCCTTAATGAATGGTAAAACCCGGGCTGAAGTGGAAAAAGAGCTTTCTGCCCAGGGCCTGAACAAAGAAGAAATTGCTGAACTGGCCCCATTCAAAGTATTTGAAGGGAACAGGCCCACTAACTCGATTCTTTTCAAAAAACTGACACCACGTACTTTAGGAAGCCTTATCGCATTTTATGAACATAAGATCTTCGTTCAGGGGGTGATCTGGAATATTTACAGTTTTGACCAATGGGGTGTGGAATTAGGAAAACAGCTGGCCAAGAAGATTTTACCCGAATTGGAAGATGAGGAAAAAGTGACGAGTCATGATGTATCTACCAATGGACTGATCAACCAATATAAGGTTTACAGATCTTGAAAACACTTTAAATGGATCAATCTACGGTAGACCGGTAAGGAAAGAAGGAAATGAGCATGTCGTCCATTACCTCTTGCCAACCGGCGATATTATGCCCTGTAGATATTTCCTTATATTTTACTGATATGCCTTTGGCAGTGAAATACTCTTTCAATGCCAGGGCATCATCATACCAAAGGTGGTCGTACACCGCCCCACATAAAAATAAAGTGTGTGGTGCATTATTAAAAGCCTCTAATTCATTTGTATAATCAGCAATGGACGTGGGGCTTATAGCAGGTGAAAAAGCACCTGAGCCAAAAAACAGGTCAGTGGTATGGGCAAGGTATAGCGAAGACATACCTCCTCTTGAAAAACCTGCCACTGCTCTGTCCGTTCTTTTATGACTGACGGCATATGAATTCTGAATGAATGGTATGAGTTCATGCTGAAGATAATCTCTGTAGCCTATATCACCACGATACTCTTTACCCCTCACAACCGGGTCATCAAAGACCGCCACCACCGGAATTATTTTCTTACCTGCTATTAAATCATCCAGTATTCCCGGTACTTTCATATCATTAACCTGATAACTACCATCATGAAAGTATACTGAAGGCAGGCTCTTCATCATAAGATGGCCAGGTGGTAAATAAACATGGATTGTCCTGTCATGCCCAAGTATTTTACTTGTAATCTCTGTTTTTATCACTTCCCCTTTTAATACGTCGCTTGTTGTAACCGACCATGGTTCCTGCACATACTGCGGCATAGCAACGAATGAATATGGAGTATCAAAACTCAATCGGGAATTAGGGTTTAGGGGATCTGTTACTTTTTGCCCGTTGATAGAGAAACAATAATTAACAATAGCATTTGATTGAATCTGTTTTATCTTATAATACCATGAAGTACCTTCTATGTGGTACATAAAGCCCAATAGGCTGTCCTTAACGTACCTGGGGTTTAAGAATCCGTTAAAATCAGCCAAAAGCAATGGCTCGATATCGCTTTTAACCATAAAAATAACTTGATCATTTTCAATGATCGGGGTCTTTTGAACCTGTCGCAAGTATCCTGCAATTATGTCTTCACGAACATTATACGGCTGCTGGTTCAGTTTTTCCAAAAAGGACGGAAATGTGTTTGATTTCTGACAGAAAGCAGCCCCTAAAATAAACAAAGCGGGGAGAACCAAGAAACAGCGTATTCCATACATGTCTCTATGTTTACATGAGAATGCATGGAAAGTTGCAGTTCTTCGACAAAAAGCAAGGTGATAATGGCATACAACAAAATAAAGCGCTAAAAAATTGAAAAAGATGAAACATTAATCGCTATATTACGATTAAAAGGATATGGGTACCACAAAAGCAGATAAATTCAGCCATCAGCAAAACAGTCTCGCACAAATTACAAAAGCACTGGGACATCCTGCGCGCATTGCCATTATCCAGTACTTAATCAAGACACAGTCTTGTATTTGTGGTGATATTGTAGATGAACTTCCTCTTTCGCAATCAACTGTTTCTCAACATTTAAAAGAACTAAAAGCTTCTGGCTTGATCAAAGGTACCGTAGAAGGTCCAAGCGTATGCTATTGCATTAACTCAGAAGTCTGGAACAGGGCAAAAGAAGAATTAGCTGGTTTATTTGACTTATTTAATAGCACCAAGAACTGTTGTTAAAAAAAATTTACATTAAATCATCGCGTTATTACGATTAACAAATTTTAAACATCAAAAAAATGAAGACACAAACATTTCCAAGAATACATGTAAGTTATCATGTATCAAACATTAGTTCCACTGTTGATTTTTATACCAAGTTTTTTGGAGTTGAACCCATAAAGGTCAAAAAAGACTATGCTAAATTTTTGCTATCAGAACCTTCATTGAATATTTCATTCATTAAAAGTGACGAGCCCATTCAAAAAGAGACCCTCCATTTTGGTATAGAAGTGGATAATCCTGATCATCTGAAACAAAAACTGGGTAGTGCTATGAGCTACAACCTGCCCATAGATGTAGAAAAAGAGGTGAAGTGTTGTTATGCTAAGCAAGACAAATTCTGGGTAACAGATCCTGATGGCTACAAGTGGGAGGTTTTCCAGTTCATGGAAGATGTGGCAGTCAATGACGCAAAGTATTCCGGGGAAGGCGCCTGCTGCACTTCATCAGCTACTGACAAAGAGGAAACCACCGATTGCTGCTAGAGAATAAAAGTATATTGTTATAAATCCCTCCAGCTCTGCAGGTACTGGTGGGATTTATAAACTTTCAGAATATATTTGCAAAGGCTAATGCATGTTTCTTATTAGCTCATAACCCAATATAACAATACAAGAACAGATCAACCTGCAATGAATAACATAATCGTATTAGACCATAACTACACGGATGAGGTATTGGCAATACTGAAACAAAGCAAATTACCGACAGAGGACGTTGATCTGGAAAAACAGTTATTCATAGGTTACCAAAGCGAGGAGCGTTTGACGGGTATAGGAGCTTTAGAAATATTTGGTAAAAATGCTTTACTCCGCTCTATGGCAGTAGTATACTCAAGTCAAAATAGAGGGTTGGGTTCCAAACTAGTATCCCGATTGATCCAGGAAGCCGATTTACGTCAAGTCAAAAACATTTACTTATTAACAGAAACCGCCCAGACCTTTTTCGAAAAACACGACTTTATTCAAACTGCCAGAAACGAGGTTCCCGAAATCATTTTACAAAGTGCCGAATTCAAAAAGCTTTGCCCCACAACGGCAATTTGCATGCAATACTTCATGAATCATAAGTAATGTAAACCAGCCTGCAGATAGCTTGGTTAAGCTCAAAAAGAAAATTTCTTACATTAATTCTTATACAAAAAATCCCCTGAAGACCTGGCTCCAGGGGATAATTCGTTGTCTATAGTTGGCTTTATGATTGTGAAGCTAGTCGTTCAACCGTTTTAACCAAAGCCTTCATCGACCAACATCAGTATAGGACGACAGATCGTCATCAACTCAGATGACATGTACAATGAAAATAATAGTAGTGCGAAAACAGAAAGAAGAGTATAAAAGAAAAGAGGGCCACCCCCATAGCCCTCTTTCACCCGAATAGTTCAATAAACTAAATAATTAACCATCACTCCTATTTGAGGTTATTAGTCTATCGAAAACCAACAGTTCAAAGGTAGCAACCGATAGCTTTAATGCCATCAGTATTTTACCTTATTTTATCTAGGTGTTTTTACTTAGATTTCAAACTACGTACCAATCCGTAACATATTTCCACACATTCGCAATCGTTTGAAATCGAACTTCACAATTAAAAAAGGTAATTTTTAAAAAAATAACTTTCATATAGTGTTTTATTCGCTTTATTTCGCCGCGTAAAATTCGCCATTATGCAAGACAATAGTCAAAAGTATTTCGTCATAGATTTTGACAGTACATTCACACAGGTAGAAGCTTTAGACATACTTGGGGAAATTGCCCTGGAAGGGCACGTAGAAAAAGAAAATCGGCTGCATAAGATCAAAGAAATCACAGATGAAGGCATGAGTGGTAGCCTGACCTTTCGTGAATCACTCGTCCAGCGGCTGGAGATACTGGATGCTCACAAAAATCATTTGCCGTTATTAGTGGACCGTCTCAAAGGCGAAGTATCAAAATCCTTTAAACGTAATAAAGAGTTTTTCAAGAATTATACAGATAACATCTTCATTATCAGCAATGGGTTTAAAGATTTCATTGTACCTATTGTTGAAGAATACCATATAAAAGCTGACAATGTTTTTGCCAATTCATTTGAGTTTGATGAAGGTGGAAGTATTGTAGGCTTTGACCATAACAATGCACTTTCAATCAATGGAGGAAAAGCCGAACAGTTAAAGCAGTTGGACCTCCAGGGAGATGTATATGTAATTGGTGACGGATATACAGACTATGAAATAAAAGCGGCTGGAATGGCTAATAAATTCTATGCTTTTACAGAGAACGTCACCCGGGACAATGTACTGGAAAAAGCAGATCATATTACTCCAAGCCTTGACGAATTCCTGTATCTTAATAAAATGAATACTGCCATTTCTTATCCGAAAAACAGGATTAACATTCTTCTATTAGAGAATATCCACCCAAAAGCTGTGGAACTGATGAAGGAAGAAGGCTATAACGTTGAAGTATATCCGGGAGGTTTAGATGAAGATGAGCTTTGTGAAAAGATTAAGAATGTATCCGTATTGGGAATACGTTCAAAGACCCAAGTCACTGCAAAAGTTCTTGAGAATGCCAACCGACTCATCGCTGTCGGGGCCTTTTGTATAGGCACTAACCAAATCGACCTGAATTCTTGTCTGAAAAAAGGAGTGGCGGTTTTTAACGCTCCTTTCAGTAATACCAGGTCTGTGGTAGAAATGGCCATTTCTGAAATCATTGCATTGCGCAGAAAGCTTTACATGAGTTCTCAAGCCATGCATGAAGGAAAGTGGGACAAGTCAGCCAGTGGCAGTCATGAAGTAAGAGGCAAGAATTTGGGAATTGTGGGATATGGTAATATTGGCGCTCAGCTCTCTGTACTGGCAGAAGCACTCGGCCTTAATGTATATTACTACGATATTGAAGAAAAACTCGCCTTAGGTAACGCCCGCAAATGTCGTTCATTAAAAGAGCTGTTTAAAAAAGCCGATATCGTTACGCTGCATGTAGATGGAAGAAAAGAAAATCTTAATATAATTGGTGAAACTGAGTTTCAATGGATGAAAGATGGCGTCATCTTTGTTAACCTCAGCAGAGGACATGTGGTGGATATTCCTGCTTTAAAAGACAATATTGAAAGTGGTAAAGTGGCTGGTGCTGCTATCGACGTATTTCCATCTGAACCTAAAAGCAATGATGAAGAATTTCTTTCAGAGTTGAGAGGTTTGCCCAATCTCATATTAACGCCACATATTGGAGGCAGTACGCAAGAGGCCCAGGAAAATATTGCAGAGTTTGTCCCCGGCAAGATCATGGGGTATATCAACACAGGGAGTACTTCTAATAGTGTTAGTTTTCCAAACTTGCAACTACCTGCTTTTGAAAACGCCCACAGACTGATACATGTCCACCATAACGTACCTGGCATCCTGGCTAAAATCAACCAGGTGCTGGCAGACCACGACATTAACATCGTAGGTCAGTACTTAAAAACAAACGAGGTAATTGGTTATGTGATCACGGATATTGATAAGAAATACAATCGTGATGTGATCAAAGCTTTAAGAAGTATAGAACATACGATCAAATTCAGAATACTTTATTAAGTAGCGAGTACTTAATAAAGTATTTTTCTCTTGAATGTGAGAGAGTTGGTCTGCCATTGCGTGTGAATAAGCATTGGGATTACATCAGTCTGATTCCTATATTAGTACTGCCAGGCAGTCAGCCCGCATGAGGGTTACGACCAAGAGCCGTCGCTCAAAGTATCTTTAAACACTATCTTTATGGCAAACTGGAAAAAGCTTTCACAAGAAGCAATAAGGGACAGGGTATTTAATGCGCTGAACCAAAATGTAAATTATTACAGTGAAAAAATCATTGGCATACCTGCATCACACCTTGACGACAAGGTATTCTATCAAGACGCTCCATTTTTAGCCAACGCGCCTTTCCTATCTACACTTATTCATAATCCAAACCACATTGGGTGCCATACACTGGGAAAGTCTGAAAGCTTCTTTAAGGGCACCCAGGAAATCGAAAAGGAATTGATCAATATTTGTTCGAATACCATTCTTAAGGGGGATGGTGAATTCGATGGATATGTAGCCTCCGGAGGGACTGAAGCTAATTTACAGGCGATATGGGTATATCGCAACTACTTCATCCAGGAACATGGGGCTGATATCAGGGAAATTTCCATTCTATGTTCCTCTGACTCGCACTATTCTTCAAGTAAAGCTGCCAATGTGCTTAACCTGGATATTGCCTATATACCGGTAGATAATGAAAGCCGGAGTATTGATATAAATGAAGTCAAAAAGGTGATCGATCAGAAAAAAACTACGGGTAAGAAGTATTTTATTGCCGTAGCTAACATGATGACCACTATGTTCGGTTCGGTAGATGATCCGAACACCTATATCCAGGCCCTTGATTCGGCCGGTGTAGTTTTCAAAGCCCATGTAGACGGCGCTTACGGCGGGTTTTTCTACCCGTTTTCAACGCCTGATACTAACCTTAATTTTAGCAATCCCGGTGTATCATCCATCACCCTGGACGCTCATAAAATGTTACAAGCTCCTTATGGAACAGGAATATTCTTAATCAGGAAAGACCTGATATCTTATGCAAATACAAAAGAAGCGAGTTATGTAGAAGGAGAAGATTTCACCCTAATAGGAAGCCGGTCCGGCGCCAATGCCATAGCGGTATGGATGATACTGATGACCTATGGCCCGCATGGCTGGTATGAAAAGATACTTGTGCTGCAAAACCGCACAGATTGGTTATGTACACAATTGGATGAGCTAAAAGTAGCTTATTTCAGACAACCCGGCTCAAACATTGTCACTATAAAAAGTGAAAATATCTCAAAAGAGATCGCTGAGAGGTATGGGCTGGTACCAGATAACCATCACGATCCGAGGTGGTATAAAGCTGTAATAATGGATCATGTTACCATAGAAAAATTAGAAGCTATGGTACTGGATATGCATAAGATGTATAAATTCAGTGTATCATGAGAGATGCTCACTTAGCTCTGATACAAAAATTCTATAGCTCCTTTGCTGAACATGATGCAACCGGCATGGTTGCCTGCTATCACGACGAACTACAATTTTCAGATCCTGTGTTCGGAGAACTTGATCATCAACATGCCTGTGCGATGTGGCACATGCTGATAGAACGAGGCGGAAAAGAACTGGTCATCACCTTTGGTGATGTACAAGCCGATGATAATGAAGGCACCGCTGCATGGGAAGCTATCTATCTTTTTTCCAAATCCGGCAGGAAGGTACATAATAAGATCAAAGCAACATTTCAGTTTAAAGGTGGTAAAATAATACGCCATACAGATTACTTCAGTTTCTGGAAATGGTCACAAATGGCGTTGGGTATGCCAGGGGCTTTGTTAGGCTGGTCACCTTTCTTAAAAAAGAAAGTAAGCGCTGAAACGCTCAGGGTATTGAAAAAATACATGGCACAAAACAAAGCCATTTAGTGGTGCAGATGCTTGTGTTGATATTCAGAACTAAAAGAAAATAAAAACAGATGCCATCACTAGAAAAATTACGTTACCCTATAGGCAAATTCGAATGGCCAAAGATCATAGACCCAACGGACATCCATCAATGTATCAATCGTATTGAAACACTTCCCTTGCGGTTCAGAAAAGCAGTGGAAACACTGACCGAAGAACAACTGGATGTTGCATACAGGCCAGAAGGATGGACTTTACGTCAGGTAGTACATCATGTTCCCGATAGCCACTTAAACAGCTACATCCGATTCAAATGGACTCTAACAGAAAATAAACCTGTCATTAAAGCTTATGATGAGGTAGCCTGGGCTGAATTACCGGATTATAAAACTGCTCCCATAGCCACCTCTTTAGATTTCTTAGAACTATTGCATTCCAAATGGGTGTACTTATTAAGAGCTCTCACAGACGAAAACCTGGAGAAAACTTTCATTCACCCGGAATCAGGGCATGAAATTACACTTAAGTCTAACCTGTTTTTGTACGAATGGCATGGGGACCATCACCTGGGACATATAGAGCAAACGAAAACATTAAACGGATGGTAGCACGATCTTTATATTCGCGTTTCAGCGCCTGGTTCAATGCTCTTTTATGAATTAAATGAGTATATTCTATTATCGCGAAGGGCTTGGAGCATAATGTGTGATGGGTGCCGGGGAACTGGTACCAGAGACTGGAAGCAGGTCAATAAGGTAAAGGCGCCTAGATAGGAGATTTTGACAAACTCATGACTTATGTTGAGACAAAGTATGTATTATACATAATAAAAAATCAGTCAACATAAACTGGGAGAGTAAAATAAAAAGTACTGCCTGCGCCCAATTCGCTTTCAGCCCATATCTCACCTCCATTTTTCTTAATAAAGTCCATACACAACATCAAACCCAGACCGGTTCCTTTTTCATCATTCGTACCACTTGTGCTAAAAAAGGAATCCTGGAAGATCTTATCCAATGTTCGGCTATCCATACCTATGCCTGTGTCCTGTATTTCAACCAGTACCTGGTTCTCGGCACTAACGAAAACACTTACATTATCTCCTGATTTACAATATTTTATAGCATTAGACAGCAAATTAATAAGCACCAACTCAATCATATTTTTATCAGCATGTACCTGGTAAGGCTCATTTATATTGAGAGCTAAACTCACCCCTTTTTTGTCAGCACGCGTTTCAAAAAGCTGAAGATCATTCTGTATAGCACTAACAATATCAAATTTTTCAGGAACGACCTTATATCCATCTAACTGGCTACATGCCCAATGCAATAAGTTATTCAATAAATTAGAATTCCTATCAAAGCTCTCTCCCAATTGAGGAAGAAGCGATTCGATTTCTTGAGGTGAAGCTACTTTGCTCTCCAGGATCATCAATAAGCCATTCAGTGAGTTTAACGGACTACGTAGGTCATGCGCTAAAATTGAGAACAACCTGTTTTTAACATGATTAGCTTTCTGAAGTACTTCTGATTGTTTTTCTATCTGCAGGTTCTTTTCTTCCAATGCCAGACTATGCTTCTTTTTACTTTTATAATTACGATAGACAATAAAAAGAATAATAGCTCCGGCAACGATGACCATAATAAAGAGATAAACCAGCCTTTTTTGATTAGTGATGGCTTGCTGATTTTCCAGGTTTTCTCTTTGCTGACTTAACAACAATTCATTTTTCTTTTCATTGAACTTATATTCGGCAGATAGACGCCCCAACTCTTCACTCAATTCTGCATTTTCCAAACTATCTGACACACTTTTGAACGATTCATAAAAACTCAAAGCCTTTTCATACTCACCAAACCTTTTAAACATCATGTAATTTGTCTCAAGGGCAAGTTTGCGCATATCCATAGCATCACTTGCCTCTGCTTTTTCAAGGGCAATAGACGCATATTTAAGTGCTTTATCTTTACGGCCATTTTCCAGGTAAATTTTAGTCAGCCCATCATAGGAAGGGACCTGATCAACCGTATTACCAATGTTTTCAAAAATAGATATAGACTCCTCATACGCAGCCACAGCTCCTTCATAATCCCGTTCTTCTGTCAGTAACTTACCCAGTTGAAAATTGGCGTAGCCGAAGCCCCGAGGGTCGTATTTTTCCTTAGGGAAGCTCAAGACTTTATTACATTGTGTTTTAGCCTCTTCATATCTTCCTAATCCGGAGTATGCATATGCCAGGTTAACCGAAACAGACATTTCGTAAGAATCCTCTTTGGGTAAACTGTCCAGTTCAAGAAATATCTCCAGGGCTTCTTCAAAATCTTTCAGCTTGATATAGGCCACTCCCAGGTTGTTAAGGTTTTGAAAAACCCTTAGGCCCGAATCTCCTATTTGTCTATAGGCATCCAGCGATCTGAGTAAATAAGGTATGCCGGCTTTATAAAAGCCAGCGCCACAATACGCAATGCCTATGTACTGATCCATCAAAGCTTTTTCACTCTTTAGCTGCGTATCATCTATTTTCAGGCGTGTACCTAAGGTCAAGTCAACCACTTTTTTAAACTCTCCCCGACGTAGAAAAACAGAAGACCTTAGCCGGGTAGCTTCCACCACCCCTTCCAGATATTGCAGCTTTTCCGCCACATGCATGGCTTTTTGAGCATAATACTGCATACTATCAAGGTTAATGTACTGAAAGGACTCTGAAAACCTATTGAGCATATGTACATAAGATGTATCTTCAATGACTTCGTTATGTTCGAAGTCTTTGATACTTTGCCTTATCTCATCGACATCCGGGTGTTGTGCCAACAAGTTAATATTTGTTAGCACACAGGAAAACAGCAAAAATAACTTAGCTCTTTCTATACACACTTTGTAGGGACTCTTTGCGCCTGGTAATCAAGAATATAATTTAATTAAAACCAAACCTTGATTAATATTAAACAACTCAACAAGCTACTATTTGGCTTTAGGTGAAATTAGTTATGTTGATTTTTAAAATAACACATCTCAAATTTGTCACATAAGTTAATAACTTGTTTATTTTTTTTACATTCAATAATACTTATTATCAATTAGTTTATTTAAGTAAATCCGATCTCATTGCTTTTTATATTATCAATAAGTTCTTAATCAAAGGTTTTTTTTGATTTTCTATGATCTAATCTGTCGATTCGGTAAACTTATTCCGGTATTACTAATCCTACTAAAATCATAAAAATGGACATTCAAGAGATTTTCAAGAACAACCAGGACTGGGTAAATGAAAAGTTAAATCTGGATAAAGATTATTTTACTAAACTGGCATCAGGGCAAAGCCCTGAAATACTCTACATTGGATGCTCAGATAGCCGGGTAACCGCGGAAGAGCTTATGGGGGTCGGACCAGGCGATGTTTTCGTTCACCGGAATATTGCAAATATGGTTTCCAATATTGATCTGGCGTCTATGTCGGTAGTAAACTATGCTGTAAGTATTTTAAAAGTCAATCATGTGGTAGTGTGTGGTCATTATTACTGTGGTGGGGTAAAGGCTGCCATGGAATCTACTGACCTGGGCATTTTAAACCCATGGCTTCGAAACATACGTGATGTATATCGGCTACATAAAGAGGAGCTAAATGCCATCCAGGATGAGGACAAAAAATACAAACGCCTCGTAGAGCTTAATGTACAGGAACAATGTGTAAATATCCTTAAAACAGCAGATGTACAAATCGCTTATAAAGAAAGAGGCATTACTGTTCATGGTTGGGTTTTTGACATCTCTACGGGTAAACTCATCGACCTGAATATTGATTTTGATAAAGTGCTCAAAGATATCATGGAAATCTATCATCTCGATTAGAATAAAATCTATCGACCATTTGTCCTCCCATCCTGGTTTCTTTCGCCGAAAGTATCAAAATACCTGTTCATCATTTTTTAGCTGATATTTAAAAAAAGTTAAAAAAGAAAGGTGATAATCTCTTCCATACTTACACTTAGTATATGAGTGGCAGATGAAGTTCAGGTATTGGTCATACTAATATGCAAGAACCGTCTTGCATTTAAACAATCGTTTTTAACGTATTACAGCTGAATTCAATCAAAAGAATTATTAGCCTTAATGATTATGAATGAAACCAGGGAATCAAGAAAAAAACTATTCTTACATCTATATCAGGAAGTTTTCCCCCAGTTAGCAGCTTACATCTCCAAGCGAGGTGGATCACTTGAAGATGCTAAAGACCTGTTTCAGGATGCATTGATCATACATTACGAGCAAACTCGTTCTGAACAAAGGCAGGAAAGTAACGCGGCGTACCTTTTTGGTATTTCCCGGCATTTATGGTACAAGAGATATAAAGAGAACAAGGCGAGTCCTATGGCATTAGAAAATCTCCCGGAAACAGCCGAATTGCAAGAACCAAGTCACCCCTCTAAGGAAATCTTGTTAACATTTCTGGAAAAAGTGAGTCAAAAATGTATGGAATTGTTAGAAGCCGTATACTATGATAAAATATCTATGAGCCAGGTAGCCAAGAAGTTTGGTTTTATGGGGGAGCGCTCAGCCACAGTACAAAAGTATAAGTGTATGGAAAAAGTAAGGGAATTAATTAAAGAGAAAAAAATGGCATATGAGGACTTCGTTGAATGAAATTGAGCGCATAGAAAACTACTTATTGCAGAAGAATGACCCTTCACAGCATCTGCGGTTCGAGGTTTCTCTGATGTGTAGTGGTGAGTTACGGGAAAAAGTAAGTCAACAACGAGAATTGTATGAACACATTAGGTGCTATGGACGCAAAAAACTGATAGAAGAAATAGAAGAGGTGCATCAACGCCTTTTCAAAGAACCTGAATACATCCGATTCAAAAACAAAATCTTGAATATTTTTAACGCTAGGAAATAATGAATGCACAAGTAATACCTATGGTAGTAGATAGCCAGGGAGGCAATGAAAGGGTATATGATATTTATAGTTTGTTGCTCAAAGAACGTATTGTATTTCTGGGCACTGGCATCGATGATCAGGTAGCTAATATGATCGTAGCCCAACTACTATACCTGAATAGCCAGGATCCAAAAAAACAGATCGATCTATATATTCAAAGCCCGGGAGGTAGTGTATATGCAGGGTTAGCAATTCATGATGCCATGAAAATGATCTCAGCTCCGGTTTCCACTGTAGCGGTGGGCTTCTGCGGCAGTATGGCTACTGCTCTGCTCACCGCGGGCACGGCAGGTATGCGTTATGCATTACCTCAAGCTACCATTCACATGCACCCTACCGGTGGCGGCGCAAAAGGTTATACGGAAGACGTTAGGATAGCCACCAGGGAGCAGGAAAGACTGCAGGCTCAACTCTTTCATATCATGGGGAAGAATACGGGGCATTCCTGGAAGGAAATAGAAGATTACTTCATTAGAGATCGTTTTTTAAATGCATTGCAAGCTAAAGAATTTGGTTTAATCGATGAAGTTTTGGGAGATACGACTGATCTCATTCACCTTGATAATGTAGAAGCTAATGTCCGATTATATTCTGAGACTTGAAATGTGATCAGCTGTCATATTTAGTGCTTATAAATAGGATGGTAGAGAATATTCATTTGAGGCGAGCAGGCAAACAGGGGATTGGATTTGGCAAAGTACAGAGAGCCGGATACTGTGACTGGGTTCCGGGTTCTCGTGGTCAGTTACCGATATGTTAATTTGATGTTGACTGTTTTTTGCCTTCCACTTTTGAGTGAGTAAAAATAAAACTTACCAAAGATCCAAATACCAAATAATTATTGGTGCAGTTTTCAACTGAAGCTTATATAAACGATTACAATTCAGTAAGCCTTTACTTTCAAATGGTCTCCAAGCTTAGCAAAGGCCTTATACCAGTCAGCACTATCCAATCCACAGTCCTTTTGATTGATTGAGATCTGAAAATAGAGGTTTTGGCTTTTATACAGACCTGGCTCCAGGTTAAAATACTTAAGCACACTGAAGAAGCTGTTTAACCGATCCAGACGCTCGACATTACCTTTATCACGCGATATCCGTTCCAATGCTTTGAATACGGTCACTGCTACCTGTTGTTCTAAAGCCAGGCTATTATCCAGTGCAATGTTCCACTTATCAAATTCAAATTTAATGCGTTTGAGCTCTTCCAAATCAATATGTTTTTCATTAAATGCCGCCATCAGATCTGCATTTAATGTATACTGTAGCGTGGTGATATAGGCGCTTGGCAACGGTATTTCATCGATAAGCAGGGAATTGATCAATTGATAGTCGCGATTATAAATACGCCTGAAAGATCCTTCCACCTGCTTAAGGCTGCGTTCCATGATCTGCTTAAGCACCTCTCGTTTTTCATCCTTAAAAAGATGCCACAGGTTATACTTCTCCGGGCCAAAATACTTTTGCATGACACTAAATACTTCTCCCAGGTTACTCTTATTAAAGGCATCAGTGATCTTTGCACGCATCTCATCAAACAGCTCGCGAGACATGTCAATAGAGATGTTACCAATGATGTTTTGCTGACCTAAATAAAGGACCGCAAAGCTAAATTTATTTTCAGAATGAGTGACACCGGACCTGATCTTGGTTACTCCCAATGTAAGCCGTTGCGTACCCGCCTCTCTACGTTCAAAAAAGTCATTCTGAGCTGTGTAATTAAATACAGGACAAGATTCAGGTTCTTCGGCAAAAATAGAAGCGATAGAATAGTGCATCCCTACCCTCTCAAGGTCTACTTTAGCCGGCACCACATATTTAGTATAAATATGGCCTGCGTCTTTATGTTCAGGCAAGTTACTTTTAGCTTTTGAAATATGTTTCAAAAACTCAGGTTCCAGGTCTTGTCCACCCACTTGTGATGCCAGCTGTATTGCTCTACAAGCATATTGCATAATTTGCGTGGTCTCAATTCCTGAAATTTCGTCAAAAAACCATCCACAACTGGTATACATTAGCTGTGCATTACGCTGTAACTCCATCAGTCGTAAGGCTTTGGTATAGTCGTCTCCCTTTTTCAAAAAATCTGACAAGAATTGCTGAACGCTATCTCCGCCACGATCCATAATGACTCGTATATACTCATTACGGGCTTTCCAGGGATCGTTGAATAACTCACCTCCCTCTTTTTCAAATATCTTTTCAAGTTTATTTCTAAGCCAATCCAGGGAATCTCTGAGTGGTTTTCTCCACTGTTGGTTCCAGTCCACATGACCGCCCGTATGGCAGCCACAATCCTCTTTCCATCTACCTACACCATGAACACAACTCCAAGAACTATTCTCCTGTATTTGTGCCTCGTATTGTACTTCAAATTTTTCAAGAAATTCTCCATAGTTGGTTAGTTCAACCTGATCTCTCTTTTCGATATAATCAAGGCAAAAAGCAAGCGCCATATCACCATGCTTATGATGATGACCATAGCTTTCACCATCGGTAGCGATATGGACCAACTGCTGTCCCTCCATATTATCATCAAACCCTTTTATCAATTCATTTGCAAAACGTTGTCCATCATTTAAGAGCCCGTTAAAAGCGACTGCCTGAGAAATATTCCCATCATAAAAGTAGATATATATCTTCTTACCGGAAGGAAGGTTACAGAGATAGGGCACTTTCGGGTTCACCGATAGGTCAGATACATCGGTCCAGTTTTCTTGCCCTATTTTCCTCACCGCCTTTGCCTGACGCGGCGCCATTATAGTATATTTTACTCCGTGTTCTGCCAGTACCTCAAGAGATTCGGTATCTGCTGCCGTCTCAGCCAGCCACATCCCCTCCGGATCCCTGTCAAATCGCTTTTTAAAATCATACAACCCCCATTTCACCTGCGTTTCTTTATCTCGGCGATTAGCCAGTGGCATGATCATGTGGTTATACACCTGCGCTACCGCTGAGCCGTGGCCACTGTAATTTTCCTGGCTCAACTTATCTGCATAAAGTATGGCCTCATAGGTTTCTTTATCGCACGCTTCCAGCCAGGAAAGTAAGGTGGGACCGAAGTTGAAGCTTATCTTTGAGTAATTATTGATGATCTTTTTAATTATCCCGCTTTTATTCAGGATCCTGGACGCTGAGTTAGGGCCATAACATTCATGGGTGATCCGCTCGTTCCAATCGTGAAATGGGTGTGCCGAATCCTGAAGTTCTACTTCTTCCAACCACGCATTTTCTCTTGGAGGCTGATAGAAATGTCCGTGAATACATATGAGTTTATTCATAGCAATAGTTTAACTAAATGTTACGGTGTGGTTTGAATCAAGATTTGCCTAAAACGACCCATTATAGCACCTTCCTGTTTTCACCTGTCCGGTTATTGAGATGCGGGTAAGAATCAGTTTAGTTGTAATTATGTATCAAGAATAAATTTTTTTTAAACGAAATCAACTCAAATTGATCCGTTTTTTATATCTAAACAAAAAAAAGAGGGAAGTAGCTTGCCTCTACTGAAATTTAATTTATGTTCTATGTATAAAGTTGTGTTTCAAGTATTAAGCAAATCAGTATTATAAAGAGTCTTTTTTAACCTCAATACCGTGGCTACGCGCCTTCAAAACGAAACATCGTAACACCTAAGGGCGGCATTCTCAATTGAATGGAATGATCTCGTCCATGAAATGCTGTTGAATCTGTTTGCAGCGGCCCATCATTTGTAACTCCACTGCCCTGATACTTATTATGATCACTATTCATTATTTCCACCCATGTACCTGAGAAGGGTACACCAACGCGGTAATCATTAATAGCTTGTGGAGTAAAGTTACAGATCACTACTAACGTCTCATCAACCCCTTTTCGAAGAAATACGATCACACTATTCTGCTCATCAGCATAGTCCACCCATTGAAACCCTTTTGCCTCGAAGGCATAATCATAAAGAGCGGGAGTGTTTTTATAAAGAACATTAAAGTCTTTCACAAAGGTTTGCACTCCCTTGTGCAGATCATATTGAAGTAAGCTCCAGTCCAATCCATTGTTAAAATCCCATTCGGCGGACTGCGCTATTTCACCCCCCATGAACAAAAGCTTTGTACCGGGATGAGCATACATAAGACCATACATCAGACGCAGGTTGGCAAACTTTTGCCATTCATCCCCAGGCATTCTTGATAGCAAGGAACCTTTCCCATGTACTACCTCATCATGAGACAGAGGTAGCATAAAATTTTCTGTAAAGGCATATATGATGGAAAAGGTAATTTCATTTTGATGATATTTACGATGAACAGGATCTTTTTTAAAGTATTCCAATGTATCGTGCATCCATCCCATCATCCATTTTTGTCCGAAGCCCAGGCCTCCTATATAAGTTGGCTTGGACACCATAGGCCATGAGGTGGATTCTTCGGCAATGGTAATGGCATCAGGAAAGTGACCATACACCTGGGTGTTCATTTCTCTTAGGAAATGAATGGCTTCCAGATTTTCGTTCCCACCATACTTGTTGGGTATCCATTCACCTTCTTCACGAGAGTAATCAAGATAAAGTATGGAAGCCACAGCATCTACACGAAGTCCGTCTATATGAAAGGTATCCAACCAAAAAATAGCATTACTTATCAAAAAGGAGCATACTTCACTGCGCCCATAGTTAAATATATAGCTTTTCCAATCCGGGTGAAACCCTTGACGGTCATCTGCATGTTCATAAAGGTGTGTGCCGTCAAATTGGTATAACCCATGAGCGTCCCCCGGGAAATGAGACGGTACCCAATCCAGGATTACTCCTATCCCTTCAGCATGAAAGGCATCTATCATAGCCATAAAGTCTTCAGGGGAACCAAACCGGCTGGTAGGTGCAAAGTACCCTGTGATCTGGTAACCCCACGACCCGTAAAAAGGGTATTCCATTACCGGCATGAACTCCACGTGAGTATAACCCATGTCTTTAACATAAGCCACAAGCTCATCAGCCAGCTCCAGATAAGACAGCGATCGGTTTTCATGGTCTTTCTTCCTCCACGAGCCTAAATGAACTTCATAAACTGCATACGGTTTAGGTTGCCCGGCTTCATTTCTTCTTTTATCCAGCCAGGCCTTATCTTTCCAATGGTACCGGGCATCCCAAATAATAGAAGCTGTTTTAGGAGGCTGTTCCCAATACCTGGCAAATGGATCACCCTTCTCAAGGATATCCCCTTGCGTCGTTTCAATGGCGTACTTGTAAACCTCTCCATGCCCCACATTTGGTATAAAAGCCTCCCAAATGCCCGAAGAATCCCAACGTGAGGAAAGCGGTGTAGATGTTCTATCCCAATGATTAAAGTTCCCTATAACCGAGACATGTTTTGCATTCGGCGCCCAAACGGCGAAGAAAGTACCCACTTGCCCATCGTGCGTCACTACATGTGACCCTAGCTTCTCATAAAGTTTGTAATGTCGCCCTTCTCTAAAAAGATGGATATCAAAGTCAGTAAGTAACGAAAAGAAGCCGGCTTCTTTTTCAACACTTTTATTAGATTCAACAGTTATCTTCTTCTTTCTTTTCGTACTTGTGCTCTTTTCGCTTTGTGACTCTGTGGCAACTTTAGACCTCTTAGACATACTAACCGGTTTAGTGATTTTTAACTATAATAGGTGATCCTTATCCGCCTTATGACCCGGGATCATTTTCTACTTATTAAATTGGTTAAAACATTCGATAATCGTGTCTTGATCGATCAATATTTTACTAAAACAAGTAAAAAGCTTTTTCACAACAAGTGTCTTTAACTTTACTTTACTACTATCGACGCATATCCCGGAATAACGACCCCATCCTTATCTAATTTTATCGTCTCCGGAGCCGACATTATTACCTCATAAGAGTTACCTTCAACAGGGTACGTAATGGCAGTGTCCGTAAGGTTATGGATCACCAGCAGGCTTTCATTGTGATAACTTCGCCTGTAAGCGAGTAGTCCCATACTTTCTGTCACAATTTCACTAATATCTCCCAGGGTCAGTATCTCACTATTTCTTCGAAGCGCTATGAGTTTCTTGTAATGAGCATATATTGAATTGTCATCCTTCTTTTGCTGCTGCAAAGGCATCAATGTAGTATCTGTGGAATAAGAAGGTCGCTGCCATGTTGTCCTACCGGAATCTTCTTTTTTAATATCCCATAGAAAAGGCTCTCTTATATAGGGATCCGGCTTTTGCCCCAGCATACCAATTTCTTCACCATAATAGATGTAAGGCGAACCGGGCAACGTAAACAAAATAGAGGCTGCAATCTTAATTTTTTCCTGATGCCCTCCTAACATTGATCCGATACGGTTTTGATCATGATTACTTAAAAAAGTGGCATTAATAAAATCAGGATTTTGACGTCTAAATGCTGCTTCATTTCTTATAAGCCCTTCAATCAATGTTACTCCTTCTTCCAGTTCCCAGGATGACCCGGCAATGACGGCTGATACAGAACGCTCGTTTTTAAGGGAACCAATAATGCTGTAAGCCAGATCAAAATTAAAAAGTGCCGGAAGCCCTTGTGTGAATGGAGCGCTGACCTCCGTGGGCGCCCATACTTCTCCTATCAAATAAACATCTTCTTTCACTTGTTGCATTTCGCTGCGAAACTCTTTCCAAAAATTATGATTGTCGGTGGCACGTTCCTCAGGGTAAATATGTTTTGCCGCATCTAGTCGAAAGCCGTCTACATCTATTTCGGATAGCCAGTATTTGCCTATTTGATATATTTCCTCACGAACTTTTGGGTTATCGAAGTTAAGGTCAGGCATACCTCCCCAGAAAAATCCATAGTAATGTTCTCCTTCAGGGTCTTCATCGAGGGCATGCCACTGAAGGATATTGTCAGAATCCCCGGTAACCTCTTTTTTGTTGATTTGTTCAGCTACCGAATCAAGGTCAGACCAAATATAATAATCGCGATATATCGGATCTTTTTGTCTGGCTTTTACAAACCAGGGGTGACCTATACCGGTATGATTGATCACCAGGTCGATGATCACTTTTATGTCTCTTTCATGGGCTTTTTCTACAAAGTTTTTAAACTCCTGTAAAGTGCCATAGTCCTCATGTACTTCGATATAATTCGTGACATCATATTTGTGATAAGAGGGTGAAGGCATTATCGGCATCAGCCAGACGGCCTCAACACCCAGGTCCGCCAAATAATCTAATTTTTGAGTTAAGCCATTGAAATCACCAATCCTATCCCCATTTGAATCATAAAACGATTGAACGAAAATTTCATAGGTAATTCCTAAAGGCCAAACTGATAAGGGTTTATCAGGCAACTTGTCCGTCTCTTTCATGGGAGTTTGATTGCAGGCCCCCGTTAAAACAATAAAAACAATCCAGAAAATAATGCAAACTCGTTTCATAAGGCCGGTATAAAATAAATATTGATGCCAAAAATCGACCTAACCCATCAATAAACCAACGTTATGCATTGAAATCACCGCAAAGGTTTGCGGTGATTTCAATGCATATTTCCCCCTTACTTTCAGGTTATAATTCTCGCTCTGAATGGAAAGAACCTTTAGGTGGTTGTTGCGTAAATTGTCATAATTGTCACTGTAACTATCCAAGCATATTCCCATGTACGACTACTATGTCCGGCTAACAGCACTCCTTTTTTTTTCGTTGATACATCTTTTTCCGGCACATGCACAAAAAAGTAATGAACGTATTACAGAAGTAAAAAAAGCTATTCGCATTCCTCTTGTAGACGGGCGACAGGACGATGAATGCTGGTATGAAGCAGAGTGGATGCCCTTAGATCAAAGGTGGCTAGGCCCCCCTTACAAAAAAAAAGACTTTAACGGACGGTATAAACTAAGTTGGTCCAAGGATGCATTATACTTGTTAGTGGAAGTGGAAGATGATGTTTTATATGATCAATATTCAGACCCACTTAAATTGTGGTGGGACGACGACTGTGTTGAAGTGTTCATAGATGAAGACAACTCTGGGGGAGAACACCAATACAATCATAATGCTTTTGCCTACCATATTGCTCTGGATTATAACGTCGTGGATCTTGGGCCCGACAAGAAGCCTCATCTTTACAACGACCATATCAAAGTCAAGAGGCGTCAAAAGAAAAATGTTTCGGTTTGGGAAATGGCTATTCACCTTTACACAGATGAATTTAAAGAAGGGAGTAACAATAGGCCTGTTTATTTAGATAGAAACAAAAAAATAGGCTTTGCACTGGCTTATTGTGATAACGATGGCAGCAAGGAACGTGAGAATTTTATAGGTTCAGAAATCATTACCGGAGCTGACAAAAACAAAGGTTGGATTGATGCCGGTGTTTTCGGCACATTGATTTTGGTAGACTAACAGCTTTGGCATTTTATTAAAAACCCCACTTTTTGGCCTACTCTTTCAATATGGTGAACTCTACCCTTCTGTTGAGCTTTCTTTTGACGGGATCATTATTATCTACTAAAGGCCGGGTACCACCATATCCCTTACCTTTAACCCTTTTCTTGTTTACGCCCTTTTTTAACAGGTATTTTTTTACGGCGTGCACTCTCTCCTGAGATAATTTCATATTTTGTTTGGCATCTCCTCGATTATCTGTATGTCCTTCCAGCCTGATAACCATGGAGGGATTTTGTTTCATAAGATCAGCCACCAGGTTAAGTTCAGCATAAGATGTACTCACTATTTCAGGCTTCGATTGTTTGAAAAGCACATTTTCCAAATTAACCCTCGCACCTACTGAAATGACCTGTAGCCCAAAATTCATTTCTAACACCTTTACTTCATCACTGAATACATCCAGATTTTGCTGATGGCTCAGGTAACCAGGTGCGTCTATTCTAACAATGTAGTTATCATCAGCCGGCACCCCTAGTGAGTACCTATTCTTACCTCCCGATGGACTCACCGTTTTCGAAAAAGAATCCTCCTCAGACGTAATAGTAACAGTAGCATTTGCTAACGTTCGCTCAGAAGCTTTGTCATAAACCTGTCCAAATAATACAAATTGATTATCGGTTTCTTTGACCTGCTCTTCAGGCACTTCTATCAATTGAACAGTAGTATCCATCTCCACCAATGTTTTTTGTGCCATTAGGCTGTCAAGATCTACTTCAGTATATACTTTGAGATCTCCGTATCCATCACTATCACGTATACTGGCATAAATAGCAAAACCTTCATATTGACGATATCCCAATTCTCTCCCTTCTGTATTGATATGTGCCAATGGTCGAGGTTCTGACCAGTTACGCCAGGAATCATCCAGGCGACTGGATACAAATATGTCTGTTCCTTGTGTTCCTTTGTGCCCATTAGAAGAAAAATAAAGGGTTTTATTGTCCTTTGACATAAATGGTGTAAACTCCTGGTAAGGCGTATTAATAGTGGCTCCGAGATTCTTTGGTTCTGACCAGCCTCCGTCATTCAGCTTCAAACAGACATAGATATCCTCCGCTCCCTTGGTACCATAACCTTCCATAGCTAAAAGTAATGCCGAATCATCCTGAGTTATGCTCCCTCCCTGATTTTCAGACAAATTACGGTAGTAGGGTATAGTAATATTTACAGGCTTCTTCCATGATGTACCACGACTCTCAGTCACAGCTATTCCCTGGGTTCGTATTAACTCGCCTGATGACTTATAATGACCGTGCAATACAATTTTACCATCTGATTGAAAGCCAATTACACCGTTCCAATTGGCATTGTTGAGTGCCCTTGCATTACGTGGCTGCGACCATGACCGATCTTCTTGTAAAACGCTAAACCAAATATCACCTTTATCCGCAGAGCCTCCTACATTTTCAGGATGATGTCCACGTGTAAAGAAAAGAATATTTCCTTCCGGATTTAAAATTGGATTTTCTTCATTAAACACACTGTTAACACCTTCAAGTGGGTCATAATTTTGGGCCAGCACATTGGAATGTAAAAAAAGAGCCAAATAAAAACATGTAGTTAAACATACCGTCTGCATAGCATACCTATAAAGGATGTATCGCTTAAATCTAGTGTGCTTCAAGCTTGAGAATTAAAAGAGGTTTATAAGAAGAATAGGCCAATACTTTCGTTAGACTTTTATGAAAAATACTCTGCACGAAGCTTCTATGCTGTTTAAATACCACTAACAAGTCGCTATCTTGTTCTTGCATGTACTCATTGATACCCATGCCCACATCATCTTTGAACTCTTTATTGACAAAGCCAATTTTACTGTATTGTATAAAGCTGTTCAATTCGCTAACAAATTGATCGTATTGGACATTTGCATCCCCTTGATTGATATGAAGCACGTTTATACGGGCGTCAAACATGGTAGCAAAGGAAATAACTTCCTGTATGGCCACTTTATCTTCCTCTGCAAAATCTGAGGCATATACCAACTTATTAAAGCCATGATAGGTAGCACTTTCTGGTACACATAACAAGGGTAATTTCACTTTTTCTATTACCTCCTCTGTATTGCTTCCGAAGAATATCCCATTGGTTTTACTAATACCCGTAGTACCCATCACCACAAAATCAAAGCGACCTTCCTCTATAATATTTAAGAGCTGGTCGGTCAGCTCTCCGAGTTCGACCCGGGCATCACATCGTCCAAGCGCATCTGTACTCAATTCTACATTCACACTTTGGGCCAAAGTGCTCATCTTACTATTAGCCATGGCCAACAACTCTTTGAAAGACTTGCCTACTGCTTCATCTCCAACTATTTTGTTAAAATCCCTTTCAGTAAAAACATTTACTAATGTAAGTGAGGAGTTAAAGCGTTTAGCAATAGCCACAGCAAACTCCAGAGCATTCAGTGAAGTAGCAGAAAAATCAACCGGACACAGAATTTTATTCATATTACAAATATACAACTCCCTTGTTTATGAGAAATTATAGTTATTAAAACCTTTACTTACCCAGGGATTTCCTTTTACATTAAAACGCCATGGGAGCAGCGCATCCTCTTTTGCATAAGCCACTCCTATACGCGCAGAAATCTCAATATCTTCACTTTTAACCTGGTACCCCCTATCTTCAATCCTAATTGTTTCCATATACAGGGTACTTTCATTATGGTTCATATCAATACCAAGTGCCTGGGTGAGTTTGCCAGGACCAGAAGTCAATTGATAACCTGGTTTTTCAAAGCCTCGTCGATACATCATCGATTCAACATTATCCAGCGGCTCTATACCACGTACAAGTACTGCCTCGGCAATACCCTCACGATTTGTAACTACATTAAAAAGCTTATGTATACCATAGCAAAGGTAAACATACGAGGTACCTCCCTGCTTAAACAACGTTGAAGTACGTTTGGTATTGCGATTCATGTAAGCATGACATGCCTGTTCCAAATAGGAATATGCCTCAGTCTCAACAATTTTACCAGAAGTAACAACGCCATTCACGTTTGTCACCAACACCTTACCCAGCAATTCTCTGGCAATGGTCACCACATCTGTCCGGGTGTAAAATGCTTCATTTAGGATACGACTTCCCTGTTTCATATTTACGTTTTCTACGAACGGCCTTTGGTTCAAACAAATTTGACTTAATTTCGTCATTCATTCAAAAACAAAACCTTAAACCAATGAAAAGAATTTTTATTGCAACACTATCATTAATAGCATGCTTTGCATGGCAAGCCAATGGGCAGATTACTGTACCACAACCTAGCCCCGCCGGATCTGTCTTTAGTAAAGTAGGACTCACCAATGTCACTATCGACTATTTTCGTCCAAAAGTAAAAGGAAGAAAGATATTCGGTGAAGGCAGTGATTTTTTACAGCCTTATGGTACACTTTGGAGAGCAGGTGCAAATTCAGGGTCAAAGTTAACGTTGAGTACAGATGTAGAGATTGCAGGAAAAAAGGTAAACGAAGGTGAATATTTGATTTTCATTACACCTGGTAAGGACCAGTGGGAATTTAAACTTTACTCTGATATCAGCATAGGAGGAAATGTGGCAAAGTATGACAAGTCAAAGGAAGTACTGAGCACAAATGTAAAGGCCACCAAGCTTACCTCAAATGTTGAAGCTCTAACTTATAACATTACTGATTTAAGTGAAGACAATAGCACTGCCGCTATTGAAATGGCCTGGGCAGATATGTCTATTAAGGTTCCATTAAAAGTTTCTTTTGATGAGGAAGTTATGGCTGACATAGCAAAAAACACTAAAGTGAATCCCAGGAACTACCTTGCAGCGGCTAACTACTATTTATCTGCCAATAAGGATATGGATCAGGCCCTTAAATGGGTAAACATGTACTTGGCAGAAGGTGAAAACTCTAAGCAATTCTGGAACCTGCACCTAAAAGCGCGTATCCTGGCTAAGATGGGGAACAAAAAAGAGGCTATCACTACAGCTGAAAAGTCATTAGACCTTGCAAAAAACTTTCCTAACGGCGACTTCGGATACATAAAAAGAAATCAGGATCTTATTGCTGAAGTAAAAGCAAAATAAGATATTCAAAACCCTTAAAAAGAGGGTGTCTCAAAAGTCACCTTCTTTTTATGGTAAAGAAAGTAAAGGCCGATAGCGAGAAGCTGTCGGCCTTTTTGATGACTAAGGGTTAACTTAGTGTTGTGTGTACTACTTCAAAT
>NZ_VKDC01000024.1 GCF_007097395.1 Fulvivirga sp. M361 | reverse complement strand
AAAAACCCCGCTTTCTTGTAAGCGGGGTCATTCAGAGGGAGGTTTGAGGAACTATTTAATCAACCGTTACTTCCTCTGTAATTCCTTCAATAGAGACATCAAAGCGTCTGTCACACTCACCATCACCAAAATCGATCGTGATGACTTTATTTTCAGTTTCAATTTGTTTGACACCCGCAACAGGTATCCTGGCTCTTCGGCTAGGGAGACAAGCTCTTTTATAGACCAATGTGTCTAAAATCTCCATATCATATTGTATACCTCGTCTTGTCATTCCATTAGCCGTACCAGTTACTAAATGTGCATCTTCTCTTGGGTTCCGGGCTCTTTTCCAAACTCGCACTCTGTCCACTTCACGGGTAGCAAACGTCTCATCAGGCCAGGTAACTTTACCACCTTCAAGCAGAATATGAAATGTCGGAAAATCTTCAGTACTTGTAGAAATATTTTCTAAGGTTCTTACACCCTCGATCGCAATATCATTAATAGAATAATCGATCAGTGTGGTGACAATTTCAGACTCTGGTTGAAACTTAGGACCGTTGTATTCTATTACGATCTTACCTTTTCTTACATTACCATTTGGATCGACGCATCCTTCACCAAAATCAATCGTAATTGTACCTTCATTACGGTCTCCTTCAAATGAAACGACATTATCACATAACCGATCATCTTCCTCCTCTGCGACTCTTCCATTCATTGCATCTGTCACAGATTCAAAGTTTACTATAGATAAATCATCAATATCTTCATAAACTGCATCAATCTCAGCTTCGTTGACGGCTGTAACATCAAGGTCTGAATTCAGATTAGCTTCATCAGACTCGGGATCACAGGAAGTGAATACAACCAGTACTAATAAACTGTGCAAAAGTGTTTTTTTCATCACAACTAGGTTCATATTAACAATCATTTTCATAGTTTTTATGTTTGTTTGTGATGATTAGATACACTAAAGTGAATAGGGTTTAATCAGGTTAAAAAAATATTTTCACTAGCCTCTCAGTTTTATTGTTAAACACATTGTAATACCATGAACAACATATTAAAACCAGAAAAATGGGGATGCCTTGCAGTATTCATGTTGATTACGTTTACCGGACAAGCCCAAGTGAAAATAAAAATCGCCAAATTAAAGTACGATGGAGGTGGTGACTGGTATGCAAATAAAACAGCACTGCCCAACCTTATTGATTTCTGCAATCAAGAACTAGGTATGAATTTAGATGAGGACGATGAAGTAGTGGACGTAGGCAGCCCTGATTTGTTTCTTTACCCTTATGTCTATATGACCGGACACGGGAACGTGGTGTGGTCTGGTAGTGACGCGGAAAACCTAAGAAAGTACCTGGAAGCTGGTGGCTTCTTGCACATTGATGATAATTATGGTTTAGATCAGTTCATCCGGTTAGAAATGAAAAAAGTATTTCCTGAGTTAGAATTTGTTGAGTTACCTTTTGACCATCCTATATACCATCAAAAGTTTAAGTTCAGCACCGGACTTCCAAAAATACATGAACACGATGGAAAGCCTTCACAAGGGTTTGGACTGATCTTCAAAGGAAGATTGGTGGCTTTTTATAGTTATGAATCAGACCTTGGTAACGGTTGGGAAGATCAAAGCATACACAACGATCCGGAAGTAAAACGACAGCAGGCACTTAAGATGGGAGCGAATATTTTAACTTACTGCTTTACACAATATCAATGATAAGTTGGACAGGTGAATTACAACTCATCTCATTAATTAATGCATAATGCAATCAGCTATTGCAAAAAGTAGTTAGTACCATCTAACAAACCGTTTGTCTACTAAACCCACCCATTTTAAAAAAGGTAGGTTTGTTGAGAAAGCATTTTGTTATATTTATTATACCAAGAAATAAACGAACCCGTTATGGCGCTTTTCAATATCACAGTAAATGGTAGCAGTCATGAAATAGATGTAGACCCGGACACTCCAATATTATGGGTCCTTCGTGATCATCTTCATTTAGTGGGCACTAAATACGGGTGTGGTATAGCACAATGTGGTGCTTGTACTGTACACCTTAATGGCGCGGCTGTAAGATCTTGCTCCATTCCGGTGAATAATATTGGTAATAATAAGATAACCACTATTGAAGGGCTTTCTGAAAAGGCAAATCATGCTGTGCAAAATGCGTGGCGTGAACATGATGTTCCCCAATGCGGGTATTGCCAGGCGGGTCAGATCATGAATGCAACGGCACTGTTAAGTCAGAATCCCAATCCTTCGGATCAGGATATTGAAAATGGTATGAGTGGTAATATCTGCCGTTGCTGTACTTATAATAAGATAAAAGCAGCTATAAAAACAGCCGCTAAAAACGTGTGATCCACCTCTTAAATAAAAGAAAATGACACTTATAAAAACGAAACACAACAGAAGATCATTTCTTAAGGTTTCAGCAGCTTCTACAGGTGGGTTAATGATTGGATTCAGTTGGGTGGTTTCCTGTAATCCTGTTTCGGAAGTAACAGAACATAAGCCTCCTTCAGAATGGTTTGATATCAACGCATTTCTTAGCATTGCGGATAATGGTCAGGTGACTGTTATGTCACCCAATCCTGAAATAGGTCAAAATGTAAAAACCTCTATGCCAATGATCGTAGCAGAGGAATTAGATGTAAATTGGGAAGATGTTATTGTAAAGCAGGCCGCACTAAACACTGATGCATTTACAAGACAGGTAGCCGGAGGAAGTCAATCCATACGAAAAGGATGGAATGGACTAAGAATGGCCGGTGCCACAGCAAGAAAAATGCTCGTCAATGCTGCTGCTAAACAATGGAATGTCAATCCTGATGTGCTTAAAACTGAAAATGGCGTAATCACCAGACCTGATGGCAAGAAACTCAGCTATGCGGAAGTAGCGTCTTCTGCAGCAGGTATGGAAATACCTGACGAAGTTGAACTTAAAGATCCTGAAAATTTTAAAATTGTAGGAACCAGTAGAGGCAATGTGGATATTGAAAGCATCATTACCGGAAAACCCCTGTTTGGTATAGATACTAAGCGAGAAGGTATGCAATATGCAGTAGTGTTACGCCCTCCTGCTTTTGGAATGAAGCTGAAGTCTTTTGATGATACCAAAACCAAAACGATTAATGGTGTAAGCCAGGTGGTAGAATTTGATAATAAAATAGCCGTATTGGCTAATTCTACCTGGGCAGCCATGAAAGGTCAAAAAGCATTAGAAGCAAAATGGCAGACAGATGGAAACCTGGAAGATAGTGATTTCCACGATCGTACTTTGCTGGCACTGCTGAACAAAAAGGCTGATACTGATAGCCACGCCAGAAAAGATGGAGAGGTAGAAAATAAGTTCAAAGAAGCAGATGAAATCGTAGAACGTACTTACGAGGCCCCATTCCTACCCCATAACTGCCTCGAGCCTATGAATTTCTTCGCTGATGTGACTGATGAAAAAATTGACCTTTACGGCCCTATACAAACTCCGGCAGGAACAAGAAGAAGGATAGCGAAGGAATTTGAACGTGATGAAAGTGAGATAAGTGTGGGCATGAGTAGAATGGGTGGAGGCTTCGGACGAAGGCTTTATGGCGACTTTGCAGTAGAAGCAGCAAAAATCTCTGATAAAATTCGTAAACCGGTACAGGTAATGTTCAGCAGAGAAAATGACATGACTGCAGGCATCTATCGCCCTGCTACTAAATACAAGATAAAAGCAGGGCTTAAGGAAGGCAAAATCACAAGTTATCAATTGATAGAGGCTGCCATAAACAATAATATGTATGGCAGATTGCCGAATAACTTCCCGGCCGGAGCACTTGCCGATTATCAGGTCGATAATCACCGGTATGAAAGCAATATATCAACCGGTGCCTGGCGAGCTCCTTACACAAACTTCCTGGCCTTTGCGGAACAAACCTTTCTGGATGAAATAGCTACATTAACAAATACTGATCCACTGGAGCTGCGGATACAACTACTGAAACAGGCAAAAAAAGGTGTTGGCCCGGAGGGCAATTATGACCCTGACAAGTTTATTGGAGTAATAAAGTTGGCGGCCGACAAAGCTGGTTGGAGAAAAAATAAAGATGGTATTTTTCAAGGGTTCAGCGCCTATTATTCGCACAATACGTATGTGGCAGAGGTAGCAGAAGTGATTATGGAAAAAAATCGGCCTAAGGTAACCAAAATGACAGTCGCAATTGATTGTGGCATTGTCGTCAATCCAATAGCCGCTATCAATCAAGCTAAAGGAGGTGTGATTGACGGTATAGGTCATGCGATGTATGGTGACTTTGGCTTTACTCAGGGAACACCGCATGCCAGTAATTTTGATCGATATCGGTTAATAAGAATGCCTGAAGCACCTGAAGTGGATATCCATTTCGTTGAAAGCTTCAATGCCCCTACAGGGCTTGGCGAACCTACCCTACCTCCGGCAGGCGGAGCTCTGGCTAATGCCATTTACGCCGCTACAGGTAAGAGACTATACAAACAACCGTTCATAAAACAGGATTTTGTATTAGAGTAATAAGGGTTCTATGGCTCAAAGGCGATCTTGAAAAGGAGTCTGCAGATAAGTCATTTATTTCAAGTAATGAATGCATAAGCCTGTCAATCTAATCATAGGCAAACCGTTTGAGGATGCGTGTATGCAAAAGAAATGTCATTCATTCTACTCTTAAGTGTATATTGTTTCTCAACCCATTTTTTCCGGATATGTGGGATTGATCTCCGTATAAAATCAACAAATAAAAAAGAGAGCCATAGATATCTCAAAGAACATCAGCTATCATCTAATTTGTGGAGCTTTCAGGAATTAACATGAATAATTACCTTTATGAAATTACTAAAGTTGATCATCTAACATTGCATCCAAATAGAATATATAAAATGAAATACCCAATTATATTTGCCATCCTTTGCTCTGTTCAAATCGCATATGGGCAAACAGAGAAAGACCCTGCGGTAACTGAGATCTGGACACCCCAGCCAGTGACCGTGACACCTGGGAAAACTCCGGGATCACCACCTTCCGATGCTATCGTCTTATTTGATGGCAATTCATTAGAACAATGGGTACATGACGATGGAAGCCCCGTTAAATGGGAGCTAAAAGATGGGGCCGTCACGGTTAAAGCCAAAACCGGTCAAATAAAGACCATTCAAACCTTTGAAGACGTCCAGTTACATATAGAATGGCGCACTCCTGAAAACGTAGAAAGTGATGGTCAGGGAAGAGGCAATAGTGGTATATTCCTACAAGAGCGGTATGAAGTACAGGTACTGGATAATTTTGAGAATAAGACATATGCAAACGGACAGGCGGGCTCTATCTACAAACAACATGCTCCGCTGGTAAATGCCTGCAAAGAACCCGGAGAATGGCAGACTTATGACATCATCTACAAGGCCCCGGACTTTAATGACAGAGGTAACTTAAGAACCCCTGCCCGAATAACCGTATTACATAATGGTGTGCTAATACAAAATAATGTCGAAATTCGTGGCCCTTCCGTTTATCGGGGACTGCCTCAATACCAAAGCCATAAAGCAGCTTCCATCACACTCCAGGATCATGGTAACCCGGTAAGTTATCGGAATATCTGGGTTAGGCAACTTTAGAAAGGCATACTACAACCGTATCCATTATAAAGTAGTTGTACATTCGTTCAATACACACTCACAGGATCATAAGTTAAGATAATCAAAAACATACCTCCTACGAATAGCTCATATTTTCATTAATAACTAATTGATTAGTTGTAAAACTAAATTATTAGTGATATATTTAACTAATCAATTAGTTATCCTAGCATATGAAAGAATTAACGAAAGCTGAAGAACAGGTAATGCAAATTTTATGGAAGCTCAGACGTGGTTTTGTCAAAGACATTATTGCCAAAATGCCGGAACCTAAACCTGCCTACAATACAGTCTCTACAATTGTCAGAATACTTGAACAGAAAGGCTTCATTGACCATAAAGCGTATGGGAAAACCCATGAATATTTTCCACTTGTGGATAAAATCAACTACAGCAAATTTTATCTGAACAATTTTTTGAAAGGCTATTTCAGTGGTTCGTTTGAAAGCCTCGTGTCCTTTTTCGCAAAAGAAAATGATATGAATATGGAAGATGTAGATGAGCTTCTTAAACACGTAAAAGAAAATTTAGACAAAACTGAAAATGATTGACTTCATCAATTTCTATCTGGAAGCTAACATGTGCCTCCTTGCATTAGGTGGCATATACTACCTCTTTTTAGCCCGCGAAAGACAATTCCAACTTCAACGTTTCTATATCTTATTGATCCTAGTTATCAGTCTTATTGTTCCAGTATTATCCTGGGACATTGGAGGAGCGTCAACTGCCAGTGACATATGGGTCATGATGCTACCTGAGCTTGTGATAGGCGATATCACACCTACTTTAACCCCGGCAAAAATTCATTTTGGTTCGTTCATAACAAGCTCTCTGGTTATCCTCTATTTTATAGGTGTACTTGTTTTAATCACACTGTTACTGTCGAGACTTTTCCAAATACTAAAATTCTACTCTTTAAGAAAACCAAAACAGGAATTTATAGAGGGGCAGCTGGTTTTGCCAACTAACGGTCAATTCCCAACCTTCTCCTTCTTTCATCTATTGTTTTTTGACAATACGTTACCTGTATCGTTGGAAGAACGCATGAAAATACTACAACATGAAAAAGTGCACATAATGCAATATCACAGTGTGGATATCATCTTTATTGAATTAGCAAAAAGTTTTTTTTGGATAAACCCAATGATATGGGCATTGCAGTATTCTACGCAAAACATACACGAATATCTAGCTGATGAATATATCACAAAAGATCACAACCCGGATGAGTACAGTAGTTTATTGGCCAAAATGGCTTTAAATCAAATGGCTCTACCACTCGGAAATCACTTTAATAAATCTCTGGTTTTAAAAAGAATAAAAATGATGAAAACACCAAAAAGTAAACTCAGCTTCTGGAAATGGGGTAGTGCAATGACCGTAACCAGCCTTGTGGCAATATTATTAAGCTGCAATGACGATGTCATAAATGACGTGAATGAAGTTATGTCAACCGCTAAACAAGTAGAAATACCGGTTCATTTACAAGATAAAGTAGCTGTCCTGAAGGAAAAATATCCGAATGCAGAATTCGTGTATCTTGAAACAGATATTAGTAGCGCTGATGAGGTTGATAAATTGCAAGAAATTGATCAAAAAACTATTGCATACATGGAAAAAAGAGAAGATAGTGAAATGATCGGTTTATTAATCAACAAAAATGGTCCGCTGGAACAGTTAGAAGAATTTAATGAAACCAATGAAATTTTCAGTATAGTGGAAGAGCCGGCAATGCCAATAGGCGGATATGATGCTTTTTATGCCTTTATCTCTGACAATCTGAAATATCCGGTTGATGCACGAAAGAACGGAGTAGAAGGAAGAGTATATGTTCAGTTTATTGTAGATGAAGAGGGTAATGTATCAGATGTAATACCCGTGAAAGGTATTGGAGGTGGGTGTGATGAAGCCGCTGCAAGTGTGGTTGCAACTTCCGGAAAGTGGTCTCCACCCATGCAAAATGGTCAAAAAGTAAAGCAACGGATCATCTTGCCAATATCGTTCAAACTCCCCGAACCACCGCCAACAACGGAAGGTTAAAACTCAAAATTAAGGGCAGTTGAACAGCTGCCTTTTTAGTAACATTCAATATTGTTCCCCAAAGTGTTGACACTTAAGCCGTGTGTTATGTTCTTTGCATCCGATGTTCAAATATTGTCCGTTATTTTTTGTCGTTCTTTTTGGTTTACTGATATCCTCGTGTAAAGTAAGCCAGGTATCGAACCAATCAAAAGCATCAGATACTGTTGCTGTCAAAGTAGACACTTTGATCACTGTGGTTGATTCCAGTGCCTTTATGGTACAGGACTCTGTAGAAATTAATGTACACCGGTTACTAAAAGACACGCTTTCTATCATTGGTGTCGGGGACATAATGATGGGAACTAACTTCCCTGATGAAAGCTACCTCCCTCCAAATCAGGGAAGGGACCTGTTAGAGGAAGTTGATTCAGTCCTCAGTAATGCAGATGTAACCTTTGGAAATCTGGAAGGTGTGATTTTAGACGATGGGGGAAACGCCAAATATTGCAAAAACCCAAAAATCTGTTACATTTTTCGCTCGCCGGAATACATGGTACAAAACCTAAAAGATGCTGGGTTTGACGTAATGAGTACTGCCAATAACCATGCTGGTGATTTCGGTGATCCGGGACGAAAAAATACCATGCGTGTGCTCGACTCACTGAAAATACATCATGCTGGTCTGGTCGCGCGTCCTTATACTACTTTCATGCGTGAAGGAATGAAATACGGCTTTGCAGCATTTGCTCCGAACAACGGCACTATGAGTATACATGATTATGAACAGGCAACAGAAATTATAAGCCACCTGGACTCAATAACCGATGTGGTGATCGTTTCATTTCATGGAGGTGCTGAAGGAAGCAAATACCAACACGTACTGCGAAAAAATGAGACCTTCTATGGAGAGGATCGTGGCAATGTTTACAAATTCGCGCACCACTTAATTGATGCAGGGGCTGATATCATCTTTGGACATGGGCCCCATGTCACACGGGCTGTGGATATTTACAAAAGAAGATTCATCATTTACAGTTTAGGAAATTTCTGCACCTACGCCCGCTTCAACCTACGTGGCGACAACGGCCTGGCTCCAATATTAAAAGTGTACACCAAAAGCGATGGTGAATTTATTAAGGCACACATCACACCGGTTATTCAATACGCTCCCGGAGGTCCTCGTATTGACCTTAAAGGACGTGTCATCGATAAATTAAAGGAACTCACCGAAAAAGATTTCCCTGAAGTGCCTATAAGTATTGATGCTGCTGGTATAATTACTTATCTTCAAGAATAAAACTTCTGCGGATGCCCTATAAGGAAAAGACCATTGAAAAGAAATATTTTGCCATAGGTGAGGTGGCCAGTATGTTCAATGTGGCTACTTCGTTGATTCGTTTTTGGGAGAGTGAATTCGATATTATTCGTCCTAAAAAGAACAGGAAGGGTAACCGTCAGTTTACTAAGGAAGACATCGAAAATGTCAGGTTAATTTACCACTTGGTTAAAGAAAGAGGGTTTACGCTCCAGGGGGCAAAGGAAATGTTGAAAAACGATACCTACTCCATCAAAAATAAGATGGAAATAATCGATTCATTGAATAAAGTAAAACAATTCCTGGTTGATCTGAGAGGGCAAATTTAAAAGCGAATGGATCAGAACCGGTTATGCCAACTGGCCCTTCATTTCATCCCCGGCATTGGTAATTTCCTGGTCAGACAACTCATTAGCTACTGCGGTTCAGCTGAAAACGTATTTAAAGCTAATAAAAGTCGTTTACTCAAAGTTCCGGGCATTGGTGAAGTAGCGGCGAATTCCATTCTGAATCAAAAACCCATCCAAAAAGCCGAAGAAGAATTTAAACGCGCTGAGGAAGAAGGTGTTACCATTCTTCTTTATACGGATGAACAATATCCTTATAGATTAAAGCAAATATACGATGCGCCCGCAGTACTTTTTATAAAAGGTAACGCACAGCTAAACGCTGCAAAGATAGTAGCCGTGGTAGGCACACGTAAAGCCACCGAATATGGCAGGTCAATCACAAAAGACCTGGTGACCGGGTTAACAGAACATAATGCTTTGATCATAAGTGGCCTGGCTTATGGGATTGACATACAAGCCCATAAAACGGCCCTAAAATGTGGCCTCCCTACATTAGGTGTGATGGCCGGTGGTATAAATAAGATCTATCCTGCATCTCACAGATCAACCGCCTATGAGATGCAGGATAATGGTGGGATTATAACGGAACAGTCATTTGATACCACTCCGGAACCTCCTAAATTTCCTGCTCGTAATAGGATCATTGCAGGAATGGCTGATGCTATTGTGGTAATAGAAGCAGCCAGTAAAGGTGGTGCCCTCATTACAGCAGAAATGGGCAATGAATACAACAGAGATGTATTCGCAGTGCCCGGGGAAGTGGGACAAACCTATTCTGTGGGATGCAATAACCTTATCAAAAAGAATAAAGCGCACTTATTGACAGGCATATCCGATCTTGAGTATATCATGAATTGGGATAAAGGAAGTGCAGTAGAACAAGCTCCCCAGCCTGATCTAACCTCCCTTAACCAAGATGAAAAAATGGTATTACAGGAGTTAGATAAATACAAAAAAGGAACGCAGATTGATAAACTAAGCTGGTCTACACAGATTCCCATTAACAAACTGGCTTCTGTACTCCTGACATTGGAATTTCAGGGATGGGTAAAATCATTACCAGGTAAAAATTATAAGCTTACCCGATAGACACCTGCTACCTTTTAAAACCGATACGACTATTTTTGTGAAGCAAGGTATTTCAAAATCTCAACCACTTGATTATTGTTAGACGCTACCGCCATGGCCTGGGCATCCACCTCTTTTAGCGCATGAGTAAATTCATCAGGATGAATAACAATATACGGTTTGCCTAAAGCTGCTGCTTGTCCCGCATCAAAGGCAGCATTCCATTGACGGTATTTATCACCAAATTTAATGATCACCAAATCAGAACGCTCTATACCACTTTTAATTCGTATGGCATTTATCTTGGCAGCTTTATGGTCCTTCCAAAATGCCTTTTCTTCCGACCCAAGTATATTAACCCCCACATTATCAGAAGTCTCATGCGTAACCACTGGTGTATTAAATGTTATTGAAAGGCCATTTTTTCTGGCATCTTCAATAATCTCTTCTCTCCAGTTCGAGTGAATCTCTCCCGATAGATAAACTTCAAATTCCATAGTCCAATTTTAATTTAACAGTTTTATTCTCTTATTAAAGTCATCAGTTCTATTGCTAAAATTAAACCTTCTTAAAGAAAAAGGGGCTTATAATAATCCGTTATTCATGTATTACATCAATGTTGTAAAGTAAATTTGTCACCATTTATCACTTCTTTATATTTGCTGCTTGAAAAAATACGTTACTCTTTAGTATGATCTGGTTATACTCTCTAAGTATCCTTGAGATGGCATTTATCAGCCTGTTTATTTTATTCTATGGGGCTTATCTATATCGGGTAATCAGAACTGCAAAATACCTTAACACGTCTTATTCTGGTGTATTCTTAAAAGTAGGATTAAGGTTTCTACTACTGGTCAGTGTCATCATAGCTATCATGGGTCCCTCATTTGGTGAGTCAAAGCGGGAGGTAAAGTCTGTAGGTAAGGATATTTTTCTTCTGGTGGATCTGTCTCAATCTATGAACGCAAATGATGTACAACCGACAAGATTGGAGAAGGTAAAGTTTGAATTGAAAAATATCATTAATTCTTTTAGTTCTGACAGAATCGGCGTTATTATCTTTTCTTCCGAATCTTTTATGCAATCTCCACTTACCTATGACCAAAATGCACTGGGTCTCTTTATAGAAACACTTAATACCAATTTAGTACCCAATGCAGGCACGGACTTCGGCCCTCCTTTAACTATGGCACTTGAAAAGTTGAATAGTGACGACTCTCCGGTCACACAGCAAAAATCCAAGGTCATAATTCTTATTAGTGATGGAGAAGATTTTGGTGAAGAAACAGAAAATGTAGCTAATGATATTCAATCCTCAGGTATTAAGCTATTTACCCTCGGAATAGGAACCGAACGCGGAAGTAAGATCAGAACAAGGAACGGTTTTAAAAAGGATCGAGAAGGAAAAGACGTAGTAACAAAATTAGATAGCCGGTCTCTACGCAAACTGGCCTCTGATACAGATGGAAAGTATTTTGAGATAAATGCAACCAATAATGACGTTTCCCGATTAATTAATACAATCAACAACATTGAAGGGGAACTGCGAGATTCACGACAGGTAGATGTATCCGCTAATCGATACTATTACTTTCTAGCCTTCGCACTATTTTTAATCATGGTAGAAGTTCTTACCAGCGTAAAAACAATACGAATTTAGATCGACATCATTTAAGAGGTAAAGCATAACAAAAGAGATATGAAGTACTTAATCACCATTTTACTTTTAAGCACCCCTTTAGGCGATTTGGATAAGATCGCTAAAGTCAATAAGGTTAAGAAAGAGGCAAAAGAAGCTTACCTCAATGGAGATTATCAGATCGCTGTTGATAAGTACAATTACCTTATAGACTCTTTAAAAATCAATGATGACAATATCACGTTAAACCTGGCCAATGCTTATTATAATATAAAAGATACCGCACAAGCCATCTCAAATTACTCTTCCTTACTCGATAGTAAAAATCCACTGGTAAAATCAACCGCTTACCAACAAATGGGTGTGATCTCTACCCGCAACAAGAAATTTGAAGAATCGCTCGATTATTTCAAAGAAGCATTAAAAGCTTACCCTCAGAACGAAGATGCACGGTATAATTACGAGTTGATGAAAAAGATCCTGAAGGAACAGGAACAGGAGCAACAACAGAATCAAGAGCAACAAAATCAGGACGAAGAGAACAAAGAGAACCAGGATCAAAAACAAGATCAGCAGCAAAAAGATCAACAGAACCAGGACAAACAGAACCAGGAACAAAACAAAGAACAACAAAGCGAAGAGGAACAACAGCAAGAACAGAGCAAGGACGGAGAGAGTGAAGAGAGTGAAGAAAGCGAAGAAGAGAAAAAAGGGGAAGAACAGAAGAAAGAAGGGAAAGAAAGTAAGGAGGAACAACAAAAACCTGAGCCTAAAGAAGGAGAAAACGCCGAGAAAGAAGAAGGAGAAGATCAAATGAGTTCAATCTCCGACAAACTGGAAGAAATGAAAATTTCAGAAGAAAAAGCTCAGATGATCCTGGAGGCATTAAAGAACAAAGAAATCCAGTACTATCAGCAAAACAAACGAAAACCGTCGAAGAGAAAAGACCCTAAAAAGCCTGATTGGTAGAGTCAAAGCATTTGATATTCAGCATTAAATAGATAGAATTAAATATCACTGAAGTCAACGTCTTTTATATTGGAGCTGACGTTTTATCTATTTTGATTTTCCTATTTTTGCTACCTAACAATAGTTAGGATAATCCAATAAACCAAACCACAACAAAAAATGAACGAAGTGTATATCGTTTCCGCCGTAAGAACTCCTATAGGGAGTTTTGGTGGAAGTTTAGCCAATATTCCTGCTACCAAACTGGGCTCAATTGCCATAGAAGGTGCACTTAAAAAGGCCGGTGTTAACGCATCCGAAGTAAACGAGGTATTTATGGGTAATGTGATTTCGTCAGGCCTTGGTCAAGCACCGGCACGCCAGGCAGCTATAGGTGCAGGAATAGGTTATAACGTACCCTGCACACTGGTAAATAAAGTTTGTGCCTCCGGAATGAAAGCAGTTATGTTAGGTGCACAATCCATCATGCTCGGCATAAATGATGTAGTCGTGACCGGTGGCATGGAAAATATGTCTTCCGTACCCTTTTATGTACCCAAAGCCCGGTTTGGTTATAAATATGGCCATGGTCAGTTAATAGATGGGTTAATGCATGATGGCCTGTGGGAAACTTATCACAAATTTCCGATGGGTAACTGCGCCGATAATACGGCAAAAGAAATGAACATCTCTCGTGAGGCACAAGACGAATACGCTATACAATCTTACAAAAGATCAGCATCTGCGTGGGAAGCAGGTAAATTTGAGGAAGAAATTATTCCTGTTGAAATCCCTCAACGCAAGGGAGACCCTGTAATTTTCAAAGAAGATGAGGAATATAAAAGTGTCAACTTCGACAAGATACCTTCATTGAGACCCGTTTTTTCAAAAGAAGGAACAGTTACGGCGGCTAACGCTTCTACCATCAATGATGGAGCATCATGCCTGATACTGGTAAGTGAAGAAAAGCTTAAAGCATTAGGATTAAAACCATTAGCCAAGGTCAGGGGTTTTGCTGATGCTGCACAGGAACCTATATGGTTTACCACCTCTCCTTCTTTAGCTATACCAAAGGCCATCAAACATGCAGGTTTAGATGCATCGGATATTGACTATTATGAGATAAATGAGGCATTTTCTGCAGTTGCTCTTGCCAATAATAAAGAACTGGGACTGGACAATGATAAAGTAAATGTAAACGGCGGTGCTGTAGCATTAGGTCATCCGCTAGGTGCTTCAGGCGCCAGAATCGTAACCACCTTGAACAGTGTATTACATCAACAAGATGCTAAAATAGGTGTTGCAGGTATTTGCAATGGCGGTGGTGGCGCATCTGCTATTGTTCTTGAAAAAGTTTAGTGAAGATCAAAACTTCATGTACTACCATTTTATGATTTGCGTTAGTACTCATAAAACCAAAGCCGTTGGGATAAGAAACCAACGGCTTTTTGAATAAAAAACTACCTTTACATCATGAGATACACTCTTTTTCTTTTCTTTTCACTTTTTCATCTACCGCTAATAGGTCAGCAAGAAGTACGTACATATTATGATGAAGGAAGAGAAGTAGTAAAGGAAATCTACTATGTCAGTGAAGCAGACCTCAGTACTATTGAAGGAAAATATATAAAGTATCACCCTAATGCAATAGTGGCTACGGAAGGGGCTTTTCAAAATGGAGTAAAACATGGGCCGTTTAAACAGTATTATGAAACAGGCAGACTTCAAAGAACGATCTCATACCTAAATGGTCTGCGTGAAGGACCGGTAGGCATTTATGATGAACAAGGAAACATTATTCAAAAAGCCATCTTCAAAAACGGTGAGCTCACCGACAGCTTGTTTTTCTATCATAGTAATGGACAGCTAAAAAGTGAAGGTCGTTTTATAGATGGTAAACCTGAAGGTCTATTGATCGATTATTATGAATCAGGTACAAAACGACGAGAGATTACTTACAAAGGTGGTGAACAAACCGGGCGAACCGTTACGTATTACCCAAATGGTAAGAAACATACGGAAGGAGAATATGAAAAAGGTATAGTTAACGGAAATTACAGGACATATTACCCGTCAGGTCAATTAGAGACTATGAGTGAACTGGTAGCAGGAGAAAAGACCGGCATGTTCAAAAACTACAGCGAGACAGGTCAACTGGTATTGGAAGGACATTATAAAAATGGGCAGCTGCATGGACAAAATAAAGCCTACTATTCCGATGGATCACTGAAGCATGAATTCCGTTATGAAGAAGGCAAACTGGTTGGCATTAATAACACATATTTCCCCAACACCCGGCTAAGCTCATCCATAGAAGTAGACAAAGATGGAGTAACTAAAACCATCACACGTTATGACTCATCCGGTTACATGGAGATCATTGAAAAATACAATAATGACAAACGTCATGGCGAGTGGCAGGCATTCTACTCATCAGGGCAGCTTAAATGGACTGAGCCCTATAACCTGGATCGTATGAATGGTAATCGAACGGAATATCATATTAATGGCAATAAAGCCAAAGAAGAACCTTTCAAATTTGGAGCACGTTACGGCCTGGCAAAAACTTATTACGCTTCCGGAAACCTTTTGGAGGAAATCCCTTACCACTCCAATAAGCTACATGGCACCTATATAAAGTACTATGAAAACGGGACAAAAAAAGAATGGGGTAAATATGCAGGAAACCGTAAAGTTGGAGAATGGCAATTCCTGGAAGAGAATGGTTCAATTGAAAGAACTGAAATCTATAAGGTTGGAAAGTTAGTCAGTCAATAGTTATACCTTCTATGAGACCTCTGCAACGTAGTGTTTACCTGTATTACCCTGCTCAATAGACAGAAATAAAAACGGGATTACTTCCAAAAGTTACTTTACTCCCTAAATTTGTGGTCTTTCCATGCAAGCATTAAATCAAACAAACTACAATTTCCCAAAACAGAGCCGGTTCTACTCTGGTAAGGTAAGGGACATCTATTATTTCTCTAATACACTGGCCATGGTGGCTACCGACAGAATATCTGCATTCGATGTAGTACTACCTAAGGCTATACCTTATAAAGGTCAGGTGCTGAATCAAATAGCAGCTGAAAACCTGGAGGCTACAAGGGATATATGCCCAAATTGGCTTATAAATACTCCTGATCCTAATGTAGCCGTTGGCCTTTTATGTGAGCCTTACCCGGTTGAAATGGTCATTAGAGGCTACCTGGCCGGACACGCCTGGAGGGAATACAGCAATGGGAAAAGGCAGGTCTGTGGCGTCGCATTGCCTGAAGGACTAAAAGAAAACGATAAGTTACCCCAGCCGATCATTACCCCCACTACAAAAGCCCATGAGGGGCATGATGAGGATATCTCGCGTGATGAGATCATCCGGCAAAATCTGGTACATGAGGAAGAGTACCAGCTACTGGAAAAATATACCTACGCACTTTTTGAAAGAGGAACAGAAAGGGCTAAGAAACAAGGTCTTATTTTGGTAGACACCAAGTATGAATTTGGCAAATCGGATGCTACCATTTACCTTATAGATGAAATACATACCCCTGACTCTTCGCGCTATTTTTATGCCGAAGGATACGAGAAACGACAGAAAAACGACCAACCCCAAAAACAACTTTCCAAGGAATTCGTTAGACAATGGTTAATATCCAATGGCTTTCAGGGAAAGGATGAGCAGCAGGTACCTGAGATGACGGATGAAATTGTAAAATCTATATCGGACCGGTACCTGGAGCTATACGAAAAAGTTACCGGTAAGTCTTTTATCAAACAGGACTATACCAATATTGAAGAGAGGATAAAAAATAGTATTATTGATACGATCAATTAGATTCAAATGAAATACACAATAGACAAACAGGAAAAATATAGCTTACTAAAATTGCACGAAGAAAAACTGGATTCCAGTATCGCTCCCAGCCTGAAGTCGGAGTTGATTACGATCCATGCCGAAGGAATTCACAATATCATTCTTGACCTTTGTGAAGTAAAATATACGGATTCATCCGGGCTTAGCGCTTTACTGGTGGGGAATAGAGTAGTGCAGGAAGATGGTGGAATATTCGTATTGGCGTGCCTTTCCGATCACACCACCAAATTGATCAAGATCTCACAATTGGATAGTGTTCTTAACATTCTTCCTACAGTAGAAGAAGCTATAGATGCAGTACTTATGCATGAAATTGAAAAGGGTTTGGAAGATGAAGAATAGGCGTATATTGCTCGCTTAACGTTGGCTTGTCAATCAGATTAAAAATATTAGGAGCTAATTCTGCTACTCCGGCTTATGGAAGGCACCATACAGCTCAGCTACTTTCTACACAAAACCAGCATTTTCTGATAGACTGTGGAGAAGGTACACAGGAACGTTTGGCAAAATTTGGCGTAAGCGTACTTAGGGTCAATCATATCTTTATCAGCCATCTGCATGGTGATCACTATCTCGGACTTATGGGAATATTGTTCACTATGCACCTTTTGCGGCGCACAGCAGATCTGTATGTATACGGCCAACGTGGATTAGAAGACATCATTACCACACAACTCAGATATTCCAACAGTGTATTGAACTACAATCTTCACTTTAGAGAGCTGGATCCTGCCACCCCACAAAAAATCTTTGAAAACAAAACCATAGAAGTCACTTCTTTTCCACTGGAACATAGAATACCTTGCTGTGGGTTCCTATTTAAGGAAAAGCTTAAACCAGTTCGACTGAACAAAGAAAAACTACCTGAAAACCTACCTTTAGCATCCATCGGACAATTGTTAAAGGGAGAAGATGTAACGGATGAGGATGGGGCTATTATCTATCAAAATGAAGACCTGACGTTACCTCCAAAAAAATCATGCAGCTATGCCTTTTGTTCTGACACCCGCTATACTGAAAAGATATTACCCTATATTAAAAATGTAGACTTACTTTACCATGAGGCTACATTTTTGGAAGAAAAAAGACCATGGGCAGAGACTACTTTTCATAGTACTACTACCGATGCAGCCACTATAGCACATAAAGCAGAAGTGAATCAATTGGTCATTGGCCATTTTTCAGCTCGTTACCGCGACCTTTCCCCTTTTCTTGAAGAGACAAAAAAGGTTTTTTCCAATACATTATTAGCCTATGAAGGTGAAGAAATCAAAATTGACGATGATTTATAATGCAAATCGATAAGCGAACGAATTTATTTATCATTTTAAGTGGAATATTTCTCACCAACGCTCTTTTAGCCGAACTGGTAGGGATCAAAATATTTTCATTAGAAGCTTCACTGGGATTCGCTCCTGCTCAAATTCCAATGCTGGGCGACTGGGTGTTAGACTTTAACCTTACGGCAGGAGTAGTATTGTGGCCAGCTGTGTTTATTACCACCGATATCATTAATGAATATTTTGGCAAAGAAGGTGTTAAAAAGATCACTTTTCTCACCATCTTTTTCATCATTTTTGCCTTCATCATTATCGCTGCTGTGACCTGGCTTGAACCTGCACAGTTTTGGTTGGACATAAATAAAGAAGATGAGAACGGAAATCCCTTCAATATGGATTATGCGTTCAACAAGGTATTTCTTCAGGGTGCCAAAATCATTATTGGTTCGTTAGCAGCATTCTTAACCGGTCAGTTGCTGGATGTTTTTGTCTTTCACAAATTGAGAAAAATAACAGGAAGCCGGTTGTTGTGGCTTCGCGCTACCGGTTCAACACTGGTATCACAATTGGTGGATAGTTTTGTCGTATTGTCGGTCGCTTTCTACTTTTTACAGCCAGAAGAAACCAGATGGACTATCACACAAGTGATATCTGTCGGTACTATCAATTATATATATAAGTTTTTCATAGCCCTAGCCCTTACTCCTACCTTGTATTTTGCCCATTATCTTATTGATAGATACCTGGGTAAGGAAAAAGCACAAAAAATGATGGAATCTGCGGCTGACAATAGCGAAGGTTTCTTCTAGGCAGTATTGTTATCTTTAAAACTCTCCACACCCTGGTTATTTTCAGATTCATTGTCTGTTGAACACGGGTAATCAAAAAGGCATTTTGCCTTAATGGCAGCTGATACTTTACGAGGCACCATATGCTCCCAGCCCTGCTGCCCTGATTTTATCATTGCCAGTACATTATCAGAAATAATCCGTAAATGGCTGATGTCAGCTCCCTTCACATCCATTAATTTCGAATTATCCAATAAATAATGTAACAAGCCTTTTAAGTTTTCAGGTAGTTCAAAATTCTGCAGTGTGTATAAATCATTTGAATCAGGCTTATAGGAAGGATAAACATAGATAGTAATGTTATTGCCAAACAAAGTACCAAAAGCCTCAAGTACCCCACCTCTCAGGTCTGTATAATAACTTTCATCAAACACACGTTGCAAATTGTAGATACCAAGAATAATCCCAATTTTTTTGCCTCGCGTAATTCCTGACAAGTAATCCACTAACCTGTAATAGCGTTGGTAGTTGGATATCATCACATTCTGGCCCAAAGAGCAAATAATATCTACACGGTTTAAGAAATCCTCTTCGTCTATTTCACCATCGGATCTAAGATCTGCAAGTGTCAATTCCGTAAGTACAACGATTTTATCACGGTCTACATCCGGTTCTTTTTTAAACTGCCTTCTGGCAGTCAAAAGCATATCCACATTTACATGCGTCACCGGCCTGAATCTTCCTCTAAGCATGAGGACATTCTTCTTATATAGTGCTTCTGAAGGTTGTAATACATTGCCGTCAGAACCGAACATCGCTGCACTGGTCATACCATTTTTAACCAACTTCAAAGACATCAATCGGTTATCTGCATGCTCAAAGTCCGGGCCTGAGATCTTAAACATATCTATTTCTATTCTCCCCTGAGCTAACTCGTCTAACAGCGAACCTAGAAATTCGTCCACATCATGAATAAAGAAACATGCAAAGATGAGGTTAACCCCTACCACCCCAAGAGCATGTTGCTGTAAGATGGCATCATTATCATGCATTTTTACATGAATAATACATTCATTATATGCTCCGCCAGGTCGATTTTGAAAACGAACTCCGATCCATCCATGGGGTTGGTTAGTACGTTCATAGTTTAACGCCTCTACTGTGTTGGCAAATGCAAAGAATTTGGTATTCTCTGCTCTATGTGGCAATCGCTCTAACAGCAGTCTATATTCTTTCTGCACCATTTTCATAAGCCTGGGCTCACTAACGTATCTTTCAGAAAATCCGTAGATGGCATCACTAAAGCTCATATCATAGGCCGACATGGTCTTGGCAATCGTTCCTGATGCTCCACCTGCCTTAAAAAAATTAGCTGCTACTTCCTGCCCTGCTCCAATTTCAGCAAAAGAACCATAAATATCCTCAGTCAGGTTTATCTGTAATGCTTTTTCCTTTGTAGACAGCTTTCTTAGCTCGTTCATGATATATTAATTTCAATAGCTCAAACTAATATATAAAGTTACCGGATACTACGCCATCATTCACTAACTTACTATGATTTTGAAAACAATAAATCCATTTTTTTATATTGAAGTGGTTTTATAACTTAAGATGTTCTGATCTGTTAATCAAAGAGATACAAGCTATTTTATGGAAGTTCTTGATTTTATTACCTTATTAATTATAATGGCCGCCTTCTTCACATTGATCAATGTGAAGTTCCTTAAACTTCCCTCTACTATCGGTCTGATGCTATTGGCCCTGGGATTATCATTATTCATTATAGTTGGCGAATGGGTTTTTAAGGTATTGCATGACCTGGCGACCAATCTCATGACAGAATATGATTTTTCCAAAGTACTATTCCAGGTAATGTTGAGTTTTTTACTTTTTGCAGGTGCACTGGAGTTGGACCTGAGAAAATTGGGTGAAGAAAAATGGCCCATATTCGCGTTGGCTACTGTAGGTGTACTCATATCTACACTTATTACAGGTACCGTAATGTATTATGTACTCCCTTTAGTAAGCCTGCCATTAGACTATATCTATTGCTTGCTATTTGGTGCACTAATCGCACCTACAGATCCTATATCCGTGCTGGCGATGATGAAAAAAACTACCGTTTCCAAAAACCTGGAATCGCAAATCGCCGGAGAATCCCTTTTCAATGATGGTGTTGGAGTAGTCGTATTTCTCACTATTTTATCCATAGCATCTAAAGGAGTAGATAATTTTCATGCCTGGGGGGCTCTAGAACTTTTTGGTGTAGAAGTAATAGGCGGTTTGGCTCTTGGCGCATTTATAGGCTATACAGGACTGTATTTATTGAAAATAATAGACAATGAACATACTGAAATTGAGGTCTTAGTCACTTTAAGTATGGTGCTGGGTGGTGCCAGTATAGCTGAAATAATCCATGTTTCAGGGCCCTTAGCCATGGTGGTCATGGGGCTTTTTGTTGGACGTAAAGGAAGGAATAAGGCATTAGAGACTGCCGCCGGTGATTATGTTTATAAATTTTGGCACCTTATGGACGAAGCTATGAATGCAATCTTGTTCATATTAATAGGTCTTCAGGTAATCGTGATCAAGTATGAAATAGACTATTTCTATGCAGCAGGTTTTGCCATACTGGCGGTACTCTTTTCCCGGTTCATTGGAGTGGGTCTACCTATTTCCATAATGAGACTGAGGAGATACTTTCCAACGTATACTATCAGGATACTCACATGGAGTGGTCTGCGTGGTGGTATTTCTGTAGCATTGGCCTTATCACTATATGAGACTACCGACTTCGATCGGAAAATCGTAGATATTATCATTACTATGACGTATTGTGTGGTCCTATTTTCTATTGTTGGTCAAGGGCTTACGGTCAAAAAACTCTTTGATAAATTCAATGAGGTAAACGATACGAAAACATCGGCTAAAGCTGCAAATACTACTAATTAGTAATATTATAGGCCATTGGCCTGCCGTAACCCTCAAAAACCAAGGAAACGTCTTAAAAAAGATGTTTTTTGATTAGTCAAAATTTGTCGATAAATTCGGCGATTTAAAATATAAAACTTTATGGCTAACAGAGGTGGTTTTTCCAGTAAACTAGGATTCATTATGGCAGCGGCAGGTTCGGCTGTTGGCTTAGGTAATATCTGGGGTTTCCCCTATGAAGTAGGCCAGGGAGGTGGAGCAGCTTTTGTTGTAGTTTACTTGATCTTCTGTTTTATACTCTGTTACCCGGTAATGGTTACCGAAATTGCCATAGGCCGTAAAACTCAAAAAAATGCTGTAGGCGCTTTCAACGATCTGGGGTATAAAAAGTGGAACATTGTTGGCAAAATGGGCATTTTAAGTGGTGTGCTCATTCTTTCATTTTATAACGTGATTGCCGGCTGGGCATTTGGGTATATTTTTGAAATGGCAGCTGGCAACTTTGGGATAGCAGAGCAATTTGGTGATTACATTGTAGACATCTTTACCGTAGGAGCCTATGGCCTGGCATTTATGGCCACCACAGCTTTCGTAGTATCCAGAGGTGTATCGGGGGGGATCGAAAAAGCAGCAAAATTACTCATGCCTACGTTGATCATAATGATACTGTCTTTGGTCATTTACTCACTAACACTGGAAAATTCCTTCGCAGGACTCCAGTTTTATCTTGTTCCCGACTTTTCAGAACTCACAGGTTCAGTAATTTATAATGCTATGGGACAAGCCTTCTTCTCATTATCATTAGGCATGGGAGCTTTGATCACTTATGGTAGTTACGTAGGTAAAAATGACAATATTATCAGTTCAGCAGCTTTTATTACACTGGCAGATGTAGGCATAGCCCTGATAGCCGGGCTCATGATATTTCCACTAATAGGTTTCATGACAGACGGGACCATGACGGAAGTAGGCCGTGGCCCGGGCCTTATATTCGTAACTCTACCTCAAATATTCGGAAGTATAGGAGGTACATTGGGAGCAATTGTCGGTACAACTTTCTTTGTTCTTTTGTGTTTTGCTGCATTAACATCAACAGTATCCCTTTTGGAAGTACCTGTAGCTTATGTTGTAGACGAAATGAGCATACGACGAAGCAGGGCTGTATGGTTAGTAGCAACCCTTATTTTCATCACCGGTATTCCATCTTTAGTAGGTAACGGGTATTCTGAATTTTTTACCAACTTCATTGTCTATGTAGGCGCAGACAAAGCCACAGACTTTCTATCTTTCATGAATCACCTGGCCAATGACACGCTACTACCATTGGGCGGATGTTTAATTGTATTTTTTGCTGCACATGTTTGGAAAAAACATAACCTTGACGAAGAATTATCAAACGGAGCACCGGGTTATAAAGGGTCTTTCGTACAGAAGTATCTGAACTTTGCTATCTCTTATTTGGCTCCAACAGTACTGGGCGTACTATTCGTTTTCACTGTACTAAGTACATTTTTCGGAATTAAGATAATCTAAAATAAGGTACCTTGTCCCCGGTTTAAGTAATAGAGTAGTAGCCGTCTACAGACAGTCTCTATGCTTCCTAATGCTAATCGACAAACCTCTCCAGCGCTTCCTTCTTCAAGTCATCCCAGATTTCAGGAGTAGGTGGGTTCCCTTTATCAAAATTATCAATGAGCCAGTGGATGATCTCTTTTTTAAACTGAAACTGAGGCATTAACTCTTCACAAAAAGTAATTTCGCTGTCTTCTACCACGCCATCAGCATATACCATCTGAACCAGATCATACAGCTGATCCATCTTCGGACCATGGTCTTTAGGTATCTTTAATTCCAGAGGTTCATCACTTTGAATAAGTTTTGCTATTTGCCGGTCCTTCAAACCATACTTCTCACCCATTTTGTATAGCATCTTTTCTTCTTCTAAGTGCAAATGCCCATCTGACTTTGCCAGCGCTATCAGGTTTCGAAGGTGAGTCTTTTTAAATGATAAATATTGATGTTCAAAAAAACCGATCATATTGAAAGAATTAAAGTAAAAACATATCTTGTTATTGTTAAAATAACAAAAAACACCTACTGTTTGGTGACAAAACTCTTGAAAATCACTCTTTAAAAAAATAAATATTCAATATGTCTTCAAAAAGTCATACATATCAGTGTTTCTCATCTATCAGCCTGTAAATCAGCGCCACTTTATCACGGTGTCTTCGCGGATTCAGCACTCTCCTGTTTTCCGCGCTGGGTCAGTCAGTTTTGATATTGAACAATTGAAGTAGCTGTTGCTGTTTTTGATCGTCGCAAAAGATGATGTTACGGTTTCTATTGGATTTGGGTAGCTGTATTTTGAGCGAGTAAATAGTTTTCATTAATTCAATGGCCTTTTCAGGGGTAAGGTCAGAATGACGTTCTTTTAATTGTCTTTCCAGCTCCTTGTATACTTTATAGGCACAAAAAGCAATAATGAGGTGGGCTTCTATTCTTTGAGGGAGGCGATGATAGATTGGACGTATTCTCAAGTCTGTTTTGGATATTCTAAAAGCCTTTTCTATTTGCCAAAGCTCATTGTATTGATCAATAATTTGGGGAGTGGGTAACTTTGCATTGGTTAGATAGCCTTTGAGGCCATCCCATTTTTTATCCGCTTTGAATTTTTCATAGTCGATAGAGATGTCAATCTTCCCATCCATTTTCAAATACTTGTTGTAGCCTCGGTTGTTGATGTGTTGTTTGGTAAGCCTGCCCTTGCTTAGTTTCTTTTCTAGTTTGTTTAATCCTTTTTCTCTATTCTTTCGATCTCTTCTTGCTCTCGAAGCTGCATAGCTTACAATTAAGCGATGACCACTTGGGTGGGGTATAGTGGTGCTTTCTCCATCTTTCATAGGTAGCGAGAGAAGTTGTTCTTTGATTTGATCAGCTTCATTTTTGAGCCTGGCTCCAATAATAAATTCGTACCCTCCATCGGACAGATGTTGTAAGTTCTTTTTTGACATCAACCCCGCATCTGCTATCACTACAAGCTTTTCTAATTGATAAGTTGATTTGAAGGATTCTAAAACCGGGATCATAGTATGTCCCTCAAACTGATTGCCTTCAAACATTTCAAAGGCTAGGGGGTATCCATATTTACTTACTAATAAACCTAAAACTATTTGAGGGTGTTGATGCTTACCTTCTTTTGAGAACCCTGTCTTACGTAAGTCATCTTCATCACTGACTTCAAAATATAGTGTAGTCACATCATAAAAAACAACAGATATGCCTCCATTAAAAAGCCCTAGGGTATGCTCATAACTTATTTGCTGTAGCTCTTGCTTCTGACTCTTTTGTAGCTTATCCATATAGCGATAAACCTGGTCAGGGGTTATTTCGATATTTTGGTATCGCAACAAATATTCACAGGTCTTGAGCTTACTGAGAGGAAAAACCAGACGACTAATTACTAAATGGCGTAACAGGTCACTTTTAACATCCTTGAACCCAATCTCATCATAAAGCTTCCCTAATATTAATTCAGGACCTATTAGCAATACTTTCCGCAAACCACTCTGAATATCGGCCAGAAACTGAAGGTCTTCTTCATATTCTAAGGAAATAGTTTGCTGACCCTTGAAGCTCAAGATCCATTCATGTGCTTGGGCAACCATCCTATCAACTTCCCGAGGATCAGAACTAGAACCAATGGTCTTAAGCAGACGATCTGATGGACCTGAGGTGTCTATCACTTGAATGCTTATTCTCCCACTTTGGTTCTTTTTCTTACGAAAATACACTCATGAAAATTACAACGGATCAGTCACTTTTGATAGAAAATCACTCACTATTACACCGAATCAAACATTTTCCCTCCAACCTTCTAATCATGCGGAAAACAGGAAAAAACCGATCATATTGAAAGAATTAAAGTAAAAACATATCTTGTTATTGTTAAAATAACAAAAAACACCTACTGTTTGGTGACAAAACTCTTGAAAATCACTCTTTAAAAAAATAAATATTCAATATGTCTTCAAAAAGTCATACATATCAGTGTTTCTCATCTATCAGCCTGTAAATCAGCGCCACTTTATCACGGTGTCTTCGCGGATTCAGCACTCTCAGTAACTTATCAAATAATGAAGGTTCAATTTCTCTCTCCAGTATCAGCTTTTGTGACGGAAAAAGCTCATTGACCTTTGCCATCCTACCCTCCAGGTTTTCTCTTCCTTTGAAAATAACATAGTTTGGGACTTTATTCACCGATTGCATTTGATCACGTAATTCACTCACCTCCTGGTCAGCTCTCAGTGTGAACACAAATGGAAAACTATCCTTTAAATGTCTTTTATTCACCTTGAAATCATTCATCCCAAGCACATCCCCTTTCTCAAAATCATTGTAGTCCGCTGCCATTCGACCAAGGTAATATACAGGGACCTGCTTCAATTTATTCGTACCGGATTCAACGATCAGCGATGTTAATTCCGGCTTTCCAGATAAATAATGTATCGGTGCCACCCGGTCTTTTTTCGAATAAGTCAGAGCTAAGGCCAGGGCTGCAATAACATTAGCCCACCAAAAGAAATTCCAGCACCCGCGTTCGAGACGTTGTTTACGTTGCCAGAAAGAGGAACTCTCCCTGAAGTAACTCCATCCGGCCACTCCCATAATAATCAAAAAAGGGAACATCGGCAGAATAAACCTCTCCTGTTTATTTGGAAAAGTAGAATGAACGATGAAAAACAGCAGAACTGCCCAAAACAAATGAGGAGCTATTTTCCTGGATTTAATATATCCCATCATGAGCATGAGACTTACCGGAGGGACTAAAAAACCAAATGTTGTCAGGAGAAACTTAAAAGGCGAACTTGTAATGTAGTTATATGCATTAGCCCCGTTATAAGTAAAGTAATAAACGATATATTGAAATGGATATTCGAAATACCAATAATCTGGCAAACCAATAGTAAGTGTTATGCAGAACACAAAACCCAGTATAATAAACAAACTTTCTTTCCAGCGTTTCTCGAACAATAGTACAATGCCCAAAGCTCCTGCAAAGAGCACCACATGCATCCTAAAGGTGAAGCTTATCCCAAATAATACTCCAGCTATTAGGGCATTTTTTAAGCTATTCCTGGTATCAGCACCACTTTTTAGTATGAAGTAAAAACCCGCTAATATAGGGGGTATACATACCATCTCAGCCATAAACCTGACGCTCATAAAGGGCATAAACCATAAAACACATAACACCCAACCCACCTTTATGGCACTTTTTACAGTTGATATCTGCTCGGTTATACGATAAGCATAATATATGGTAAGTAATGAATAGAAGGCATGGATGATGCGCAAGAAGGTAGTTTTATGAATTGGATCATGTAGTCCTAATGCCTGAGCAACCCACATAAAGCCTGCATTAACAGCAGCATAAGGCATACTATGTTTTGGCGGCAGAGGTGATTCCAGCCAATGTGGTAAACCGTAAAGCCAGTTTTGAGCAACTCGTATAACATCAAAATGATCATCATGAAAGCCATAGCCTTTTGAAAAAAAAGCTGCTAACAAGCGGATGGCGAGAGCCATCCATAAAATAGATTGAAGTGGATAACGCTGGTAATACTCCTTTAAATTCTGCACGGTCAACTAGCTAAAAGGGTGTAAAGCTAATTGATCTTGCGACACATTTCAAGAGGTACCGGACTTTGCTTCCTCTTCTTCGCGAAGTTCACGGCGAATAATCTTGCCTACATTAGATTTTGGCAATTCTTCCTTAAATTCAATGTGTTTTGGACGTTTGTAGCCCGTGAGGTTTTCTTTACAATACATACGGATTTCATCTTCTGTCAAACTACTATCACCTTTAATAATGAAGACTTTGACACATTCGTTAGATTTTTCATCCGACACACCTATGGCAGCAACTTCCTGCACTTTGGGATGACTCGCAATGACATTTTCCACCTCGTTAGGGTAAACATTAAAACCTGATACGTTGATCATATCCTTTTTACGGTCTACAATTCTGAAGAATCCCGTTTCATCCATAGTACCCATATCACCGGTTCTAAACCAGCCATCTTCAAAGAATACATTGGTATTGTCTTGATTCCAATAACCTTTCATGATCTGTGGACCCCGGGCACAAATTTCGCCCACCTCACCTATCGGGAGTTTATTGCCCTTTTCATCAAAGATCGCCATCTCTGTACCGGGTACAGGCAATCCAATAGTGCCTAGTCGTTGTGTACCATCTAACGGATTACAAGATAAAACCGGTGAGGTTTCACTTAATCCATATCCCTCTACAATTGCTTTGCCAGTCACAGACTCCCATTTTTTTGATACGGCATCCTGTACGGCCATTCCTCCGCCAATAGTACCGTGCATGCCGGAAAAATCGATCTCCTTGAATTCATCCTGGTTCAGAAGTCCATTAAAAAGGGTATTCACCCCTGTCATTAACGTAAACTTGTGTTTCTTGAGCTCTTTAATGAAGCCTTTCATATCACGAGGATTGGTGATCAGAATATTCTTGGCCCCATTACTTATCATCAAAATACCATTGACCGTCAGAGCGAAAATATGATAAAGCGGTATAGCTGTAATCATAACGTGATCTTTACTTTTATCCAAAAAAGGCTTGAACCAATGGGTAGTCTGTAAAGTATGGGATAGAATATTTTTATGCGATAACTGAGCACCCTTAGATACGCCTGTTGTACCTCCGGTATATTGTAAAAACGCTGTATCCTCAATAGCTACTTCGGGCTTGCGGTAGTCAGCTTTCGCACCTTCAGAAAGTGCCTTTTTAAACCGAACAGCGGTAGGCAGATGATGAGCAGGCACCATTTTTTTGATCTTTTTTACAACAAAATTCACTATAGACCCTTTGAGCCCGCCAAGCAGATCCCCTATTTCAGTAACAATGATCTTATCCACACCACATTCACCAGCTACCTTTTGAAGGTTAGAAGCAAAATTCGCCAGAATTACTACGGCTTTTACACCTGCATCCTGGTATTGATGTTTCATTTCCCTTGGCACATAAAGTGGGTTGGTATTCACCACAATGAGTCCAGCCCTTAGGGCCCCTATTAAAGCAATTGGGTATTGGAGCAAGTTAGGCATCTGCAATGCAATAGCATCTCCTTTCTTGAGTCCAAAGTTGTTTTGAAGAAATGCAGCAAAATAGCGCGATTGTACATCTATCTCAGAATAGGTCATCTGTTTCCCCATATTTTCAAACGCCACTTTACCGGAGTAACGCTCAAAGCAGTCTTCAAATAGTTCCAACAAACTCTGATACTTCAACGGCTCTATCGACTCAGGAATACCCTTAGGATACTTTTTAGTCCAAAGAAAATTACTCATCTGCTAAGGTTTAGATTTGATTATAGCTATCAATATTACAGAAAAATTAGTAATAAATTAAGAGGCATTCCATGATCTAAAGTTCAAAACCAACGCTTTGATATGATTGTCTTTTACGCTGTTCTAATGTCAGGGCTTTAGCTGGGTGGTTGTGAAAATCTCAATTTTGAAAGCAAAAACGATTGAAATTCTCCATTTTGGATAAACAAAATAAGGCTGCCTTTTTCAAGACAACCTTATTAGCTGTAGGGGAAGGACTCGAACCTTCACGGAGTAGTTAGCCTCTTTGCTATCGGATGCGATTAGAAATTTGTCCTATTTTCTCCACCCCCGAGACCGGAGGGCATGTCTGCCAATTTCAACACCCTACATTTTTACTTAATTAACCTAAACTTTGCTGTAGGAGAAGGATTCGAACCTCCACGGAGTAGTTAGCTTCTGTTGCCATTGGATGAGCTAAGAAGTTTATCCTATTTTCTCCACCCCCGAGACCGGAGGGCATGTCTGCCTGTTTCAACATCCTACAGTATCATACTTATTAACCTAAACTTTGCTGTAGGGGAAGGATTCGAACCTCCACGGAGTAGTTAGTTTCTGTTGCTATTGGATGAGCTAAGAAATTTATCCTATTTTCTCCACCCCCGAGACCGGAGGGCATGTCTGCCAGTTTCAACACCCTACATTGTGTTTGTTTGTTGATCCAAAATTAATAAAATGAGTTATTTATTAAAATTTTTACACCAAATAAGCTTAATATTTAGACTATTTTCAATTAATTTAATTTTTGTTTAAAATTATCAAAAAACACCAGTTATAAAATGGCAGCTAATTATGAAATTGACAATGTAGACCTCAAAATACTGGAGGTTCTAATGAAAAACGCTAAAAAACCCTACACTGAAGTAGCTAAACAGGTATATGTTTCCGGTGGCACAGTACACGTGCGTATGAAAAAGCTGGAAGAATTAGGTATTGTAGATGGCACCACTTTAAAAATAAACTATGCCAGGTTAGGCTATGACATCACAGCATTCATAGGCATATTCCTATCCAAGAGTGCACTTTATGACGAGGTAATTGCTCAATTAAAGCAAGTAACTGAAATTGTAAACGTGCATTACACTACAGGTAATTATAGCATGTTCGCAAAAATGTTCTGCAGAGATACCAACCACCTTAAAGATGTACTTTATGATAAAATACAGCGTATCGACGGTATCGTACGAACAGACACCATGATATCACTTGAGGAAAGTATTAGCAGGAATATTCAATTGAATGATGGATAACAAGTTAAAATTGGATTTTAAAGCCTTAACCGTTCGATTCAAGCAGCGTAAAGCAAGTAAATTCTAAAGATTGGTTCTTCGGTACTTTTAAATTGAAGTAAATTAGGCCAAAACAATTTACTTAATTGTTCAAAGGAGTAGTGCGATTTTTCACATTCATAAGTGTATTAAGAACCTCTCAAACATGATTCGATAGTGTTTATGGATATCCTGAAGCAGCACAAGCTTCAATTAGCCTGATATTTACCCGGTAAGAGCGTCATTTCATATAAGGCTGAATAAATGTGCTCAATATGTATTACCTGAGACATTGATTTTTTCTATATTATATTAATGATATATATAAAAAAAGTGCCTTATAATCAGCTATTAATGCTTTTTACACCAATAGGCTTTGCACTGAATTCGCTAATAATCTCAAGCGTTAAAAAAGAAATTAGAGGAACATTCATCACAGTATTTTGTTGTAACTTTGTGCAGTAATTTGAAATTAGTCTAAATAGCAATCATGAGTAACGACAATCAAATTTTAGAAGAATTTACTTCCAAGGAATATGAACATGGCTGGACGGTTGACCTGGAATCTGAACAGGCTCCGAAAGGGTTGAATGAAAGTATCATTCGTTTTATATCAGCTAAAAAGGAAGAACCGGAATGGTTGTTGGACTGGAGATTGAATGCTTTTCGCAGTTGGTCCAAAATGAAAGAACCTCAATGGGCTAATGTTACTTTCCCGCAGATCGACTATCAAGATATTATTTACTATTCAGCCCCTGTACAGAAAGCTGCGCCTAAAAGCCTGGATGAGATAGATCCTGAATTATTAGATACTTTTAAAAAACTGGGCATATCACTTGAAGAGCAAAAAAGATTAACCGGGGTAGCAGTAGATGCAGTAATTGACAGTGTATCTGTAGCCACCACTTTCAAAGATAAGTTGGCGGAACTGGGAATCATATTCTGCTCTTTTAGTGAAGCAGTCAAGGAACATCCTGAACTTGTGAAAAAATATTTGGGTTCAGTAGTTCCGGTAACGGATAACTATTATGCTGCGCTGAATTCGGCGGTATTTTCAGATGGTTCATTCTGTTACATTCCTAAAGGGGTTAGGTGTCCGATGGAGTTATCTACCTATTTTAGAATTAATGCCGCTAACACCGGTCAATTTGAAAGGACGCTAATAGTAGCCGAAGACAATTCTTATGTTAGTTATCTGGAAGGTTGTACCGCGCCAATGCGTGACGAAAATCAGTTGCACGCCGCTGTGGTAGAAATATACGTTAAGGAAAGCGCAGAAGTAAAATATTCTACAGTACAAAACTGGTATCCTGGTAATAAAGAAGGTAAAGGTGGCATTTATAACCTGGTGACAAAGAGAGGAATATGTGCAGGAGATAATGCTAAGTTATCCTGGACACAGGTTGAAACAGGCTCAGCTGTTACTTGGAAATACCCATCGTGTATACTTAAAGGAAATAACTCCAGCGGTGAGTTTTATTCAGTAGCCGTTACCAACAACTACCAACAGGCAGATACAGGAACCAAAATGATCCACATAGGGAAAAATACCAAATCCAGGATCGTTTCCAAGGGTGTTTCAGCAGGTAAATCACAGAACAGTTATCGAGGACAGGTACATATCATGAAACGCGCCGAAGGGTCACGTAACTTCTCACAATGTGATTCACTCCTTATGGGAAATAATTGTGGTGCACATACTTTCCCGTACATAGACATTGAAAATAAGTCGGCACAGGTAGAACATGAAGCTACTACTTCCAAAATAGGAGAAGATCAGATTTTCTATTGTATGCAAAGAGGTATTGATGAGGAAAGTGCTGTGGCTTTAATCGTAAATGGTTATTGTAAAGAAGTACTGAACCAGCTGCCTATGGAATTTGCAGTAGAGGCCCAGAAGCTTCTTGCTTTAACACTGGAAGGGTCAGTCGGTTAATTCTGTTTTATGTTCCCGGCTATCAAATGTTCTTTAAGGCATTAACGCACAGCTAAATAATTCTGATGTGTGAATGGCAATAATAACAAACTCAAGTCACTAGTTGTAAAGAACCTTTGACAAACGAGTTAACAAGCCCGGGGATTAAAGAGACGTCAATAATGAATGGATTAGAAACACTCAAACTCCTTTGATCTCAAAGACTAGAAAACCATGAAGGAGCTTACAGCAATATACAATCAATTTAAAATTAAACCGAAACGTTAATTCAAACTATCGATTTTGAACATTGAACGTTACTAAAAAACTTTAAACATCGAATTTCAAACATGCTAACTATAAAGAATTTACATGCCTCTATTGAAGACAAATCAATATTAAGAGGTATTAACCTTGAGGTAAAGGCTGGTGAAGTACACGCCATCATGGGGCCAAACGGATCAGGCAAAAGCACATTAGCCTCTGTTTTAGCGGGTAGAGAAGATTATGAAGTATCTGAAGGTGAGGCCACTCTTTTAGGAAAAGACCTTTTGGATATGGCACCGGAAGACCGGGCCAGAGAAGGTGTTTTTCTGGCATTCCAATATCCTGTGGAAATACCGGGAGTAAGTACTACTAATTTTATGAAAACGGCCATAAATCAAGTCAGAGAATATCGTGGACAAGAACCCCTGGATGCAGTTTCTTTTCTCACCTTGATGAAAGAGAAAATGAAGTTGGTGGATATCGATCAATCATTGCTAAGCAGGTCATTAAATGAAGGTTTTTCAGGTGGTGAAAAGAAGAGAAATGAGATATTCCAAATGGCCATGTTAGAGCCTAAACTGGCCATCCTGGATGAAACCGATTCAGGTCTGGATATCGATGCGCTGAAAGTTGTAGCAAATGGTGTAAATACTTTAAAAAATAAGGACAACGCAACCATCGTGGTTACACACTATCAGCGTCTACTGGACTATATTGTCCCTGATTATGTGCATGTGCTATATAAAGGACGAATCGTAAAAAGCGGCACTAAGGACCTTGCAATGGAATTAGAGGCAAAAGGGTACGATTGGATAAAAGAAGAAGCTGACGCAGCTACTGCATAACTCGTAACAGACCTATGAGTAATTCAACGATAAAGAATGGCCTGTTGAACCAGGTTCTTGTGAACTTTGAGAAATTCGAAGCACAGCTTAATGGTACTACCGGAAATATCCATGGCACGCGTAAGGAGGCGTTAGAAACACTGAAGACGCAAGGGTTTCCAGATACCAGGAATGAAGAATATAAATATACTAACATCACCAAGGCTCTTGAAAAAAAATTCTCTTTTCAAGAAGAGCCAACAACACTTTCACTTAAAAAAGAAGAAATAGAAGACCGGTTTATCAAAGGTCTTGATGCGCACAGGTTGGTTTTTATTAATGGCGAATTCAGTCGGGACTATTCTGATTTTTCTGAAGATGCAGGCCTGGAAATTATTGATCTGCCAACGGCAATCAGGTCAGGTCATGAAGCTCTAACAGCTCATTTTGGAAAATATGCTGATTATGGTAAAGATGCTTTCATAGCATTGAATACCAGCCTGGCAAAAAATGGCACCTTTATCCAGGTATCAGCCAATAAGGTGATAGATAGGCCGATATGTATCTATTATATTAATGATACTTCATCTAACCAAACCTATAACTACGCAAGGAATCTCATCTTAGGTGGCGAAAACAGTCAGGCTACGATCCTGGAAGTGCATTCGGACCTGGGTGCACATGAAAGTTTTAGTAACGTGGTAAGTGAGATTGTAGTAAAACAACGTGCACGGATATCTCATTTCATTTTACAAAGTGAGCAAGAAAAGGGTTATCATGTAGGTACCACCCAGGTGGTTCAGGAGAAAGACAGTTATTTCGCTAATTATGCTTTTACCACTAGTGGTGAAATGATCAGAAATAACCTAAACATCGATCTTATCGCTGAAAGGTGCGAAACACATATGTATGGTCTCTACCTCTTAAATGGTAAAGCTCATGTTGACAACCACACTACTGTGGACCATCAACAGCCTAATTCATTCAGCAATGAATTATATAAAGGTATCATTGAAGATAGGTCTCGGGGAGTGTTTAATGGTAAAATATACGTTAGGCAAGCCGCACAGAAGACAAACGCCTTTCAGTCCAATAAGAATATCTTATTGTCGGATACGGCCGTGGTAAATACAAAACCACAGTTAGAGATATGGGCTGACGATGTAAAGTGTTCTCACGGTTGTACCACAGGTCAATTAGATGAGGATGCCATGTTCTATTTACGTGCCCGAGGGCTGAGTAAAGACAGCGCCAGGGCCCTGTTACTCTATGCTTTTGCTACAGAAGTGGTAGAAAATGTCACAATTCAGCCCGTTAAGGACTACCTGGAAAGTGTCATTTCCACAAGACTTCATAAAGACTTTTAATATGTCAGAAACCCAGACGACTAAAGGAATACTCGACATCGATAAAATAAGGTCACATTTCCCTGTACTCCATCAGCAGGTGAATGGAAAACCGTTAGTTTATTTCGATAATGCGGCTACCTCACAAAAGCCAAAGGTGGTCATTGAAACCATTAACGATTACTATGAAGGCTACAATGCCAATATCCATCGAGGTATACATACATTGGCGGAAAAAGCTACCAAGGCTTTTGAAGAAAGCAGGAAGACGATAAAATCATTTATCAATGCCAATGAAACAGAGGAAATCATCTTTACAAAGGGAACCACTGAAGGAATTAACCTGGTAGCTTCCAGTTATGGCAGAAAAAACCTCTCTGAAGGAGATGAGATCATCATCTCAGGATTAGAACATCATTCAAACATTGTTCCATGGCAGATTGTTGCTGAGGAAAAAGGCGCTACAATTAAGGTGATACCTGTTTTGGCCGATGGCACTCTGGATATGGAAGCTTACAAAAGTCTGCTAACCGATAAAACCAAAATAGTAGCAGTAAATCATGCTTCCAACAGCCTTGGTACTATTAACCCTGTCAAAGAGATCATAGATGCTGCACATGGGGTCGGAGCTAAGGTTTTGATTGATGGTGCACAGGCCGCCGCCCATTTACCGATAGATGTACAAGCATTGGATTGTGACTTCTATGCCATATCGGCACATAAGGTATACGGTCCCACGGGTACCGGAGCTTTGTACGGGAAAAGAACTCTCCTTGAAGCTATGCCTCCTTACCAAGGTGGTGGCGAGATGATAAAGCATGTCTCCTTTGAAAAAACGACATACAACGACATTCCCTATAAATTTGAAGCAGGTACACCAAACATTGGAGATGTTATTGGCTTTCAAAAAGCGATAGAGTTTGTGAATGAAGTGGGTAAGGCTTCAATGGCTGCTTATGAAAGTGAACTGTTGAATTACGCCACTGAAAAAGTAGCAAAAATACAGGATATGCAATTGATAGGTACTGCTAAGAAAAAAGTAAGCGTGCTCTCTTTCGTCATAGAAGGTATTCATCCGTTTGACATTGGTCAAATGCTTGACGCTCGTGGTGTAGCTGTAAGAACGGGACATCATTGCACTGAACCATTAATGGATCGTTTTGGCATTGAAGGTACTGTAAGGGCGTCTTTTGCAGTATATAATACAAAAGAAGAAATTGATAGCATGGTAGATGGTCTGAATCGTATCGTTCGTTTCATGAAATAATATTCAGATACTCTCTCAACTATGAAAACAGGACATTAGCTCTGTATGACAAGTACCATTCAAGAAATACAAGATAGCATTATTGATGAGTTTGCCATTTTAGATGGTGACCAGGAAATGACAAATTTCTATATCATGGAGTTGGGACAAAAGCTACCCGTGATGGATGAATCAAAAAAGACAGATGAGAATATCGTTAAAGGGTGCCAATCTAAAGTATGGCTTACAGCTACGTTAGAAGATAGTAAAGTACAATTCACAGCAGATAGCAATACAGCTATAACAAAAGGATTGGTCAGTTTATTAGTACGTGTTTTATCGGGTCAAAAACCTGAAGATATTATAAATACAGACCTGTATTTCCCGGAACGAATAGGGATGGATAGATTTATCGGGACACAACGGTCAAATGGTTTTCTTGCCATGATCAAGCAAATGAAGCTATTTGCACTGGCGTTGAAAACAAAATTGGTAAACGACTGATACCTACTTTCTGTATTGGAAGATATAAGTTATAAAAGCATGAGTGAGGAAACGAAATTAACACTGAAAGAACAGGTCGTCGAAGCCCTGAAGACGGTATATGACCCCGAAATTCCTGTAGATATTTACGAGCTGGGATTGATTTATGAAATAAGTGTTTTCCCTTTGAATAACGTTTACATACTTATGACGTTGACATCACCAAACTGTCCTGCGGCGGAGACTATCCCGGCAGAGGTAGAGCAAAATGTTAAAAAGATAGAAGAAATCAATGAAGTAAATGTGGAAATCACATTTGACCCACCCTACTCACAGGATATGATGTCGGAAGCGGCCAAGCTTGAGTTAGGTTTTCTTTAAAACAAAATCCTGTTTTGAATCTTTATAGTAATAAACAGGTTAATTAGTAATAATAAAATCAGCAATAGAAAAAGTTATGTACCCAGAACAATTAGTTGCACCCATGAGGGAAGATTTGACTTCGGTAGGTTTTGCCGAACTCAAAACAGGCGATGAAGTAGATAAGCATATGACTGACCATGAAGGTACTACCTTAATGGTAATAAACTCCGTTTGTGGTTGTGCCGCAGGTGCAGCACGTCCGGGAGTGAAATGGGCTGTACAAAATACGGACAAAAAGCCTGACCGTTTAGCAACAGTATTTGCCGGTGTAGACCAGGATGCGGTAGCAAAAGCAAGAGAGTATACGCTGCCCTACCCTCCTTCATCACCATCCATCGCCTTATTTAAAGATGGAGAACTTGTACACTTCGTAGAACGCCACCATATTGAAGGAAGATCAGCTGAAATGATCGGAAATCATTTGCTGGAAGTGTTTAAAGAGTATTGCTAAAACAATGAATTAATTACGGGGATATTCTATCCCTGTAATTAATGTATTTTACTTCTGCACTGTTGTTAATACAATACCTCAGCAGAAAATGTTATCCCTTTCCAAAAATCTCTTCCAATTTATCCTCTAATTGTCTACCTCTGAGATTTTTTCCTATAATACGCCCATCAGGGTCCAGTAAAAGCGCAAAGGGTATTGCGGTTACATTATACAGTTGCGCAGCTTCGCTTTGCCAGTATTTAAGGTCTGAGACTTGTGTCCAATGTAATTGGTCTTCTTCAATCGCTCGTATCCAATCCTCACGTCGTCTATCCAGTGATACGCCAAAAACTTCAAATCCTTTTTCATTATATTTTTTGTACATCTTTACAACGTTAGGGTTTTCCATTCTGCAAGGTTTGCACCATTTTGCCCAAAAATCTACCAGAACATAGTTTCCTCTAAGTGAAGAAAGACTGACTATTGTACCCTCAGGATTGGGTAATGCAATGTCCGGGGCTACTTGTCCAACTGCCAGGCTTTTCATTTGTTCCACATCCATTACAAACTCCTGGGCAATTTCACTATTAGGCAATTCCGTTTTCAACAATTCGGCATACGTTAAGTAAACATCAAAGTTTTTATCACGGTCCAGGATTTTCCCGCCACGTAATATTTCCAACACACCCAGAGAGGGCCCTTCCTGTTCAATTCGCGCTATAATATCTTTCTTAAACTCGCTCTCCATTTGCAGGTATTTGCCTCTCAGTTCATCCATTTTAGCCATATCACCAGCCTGGTTGGCTTCCATAAAGACTTTATTCAACTCCTGAATTTCATCAGAAGATTGAAAAGCCTGATTCATTCCCTGCACATCTTTGATAAAATCGTATTCTGAGGAACCGGTAATTTGTGCAAAACCGTTTTGAGCATTACCATCTACTTTTATCTCTACATCATCTTTGTGTAAAATCAGATTAATTGCCTGTTTGTTATAAAAGTTAAGTTTATAGTATCCGGGCTTATCAACCAGCACACGCTCAGAAAATTTATAGGTAGCATCATCCAGAAGTAGTGTATCCACTACTGTGGTGATATTCTGAGCTCCCTGATACGCCTCCAACAGTATCAGGCCTTCCTGAGGGTAGCCCACTGTACCAGAAAGTGTAATATAGTTTCCATCCGTCTGATCCTGAGCTGGTTTATCAGAACCAGCACCGGACTGACACGAGGTAGCCAAGACTAAGATAAAATACAACAAACCAATCCTTTTCATATTACTATTTTTATTTAAGCGCTTCAAAATCTTTAGATCTTAAAAAAATGATCTATATCAAAGATACCCTGTAAATGATCAACTGACTAATGAAATTAAAACGATTCCTTAACCCAGACGGTTTAATAAAAGTTCATTGGCTTTTTTAGGATCAGCTTTGCCTTTACTTCTTTTCATCAACTCTCCCATAAACATGCTAATTAGTCCTTTGGCCTTTTTGCTTGATCTATATTCTTCCACCTTTTCAGGAAAATCTTTAATTACAGCATCTACGAGGTCAGCAATCAGGCTGTCGTTATTATCCTGGATAAGATTGAGTTCCCGGGCCAGTATTTCCGGCTTGGCATTCGCATTTTTAGATAAAGCAGGGAAGAGTCGTTGGGATGCTGTAGTGAAACTGAGCTTACCGGCAGAGATCATATTGATCATACCTGCCAGTTGTTTGTAGGAGATTGCCACCGTACCGGATTCATTAAATTGTGCCTTAACAGGCCCCATAATCCAATTAGAAACAGCCTTATATTGATCGGTATGTTGGCAAACCTGTTCGAAGAGATGCACCAGGTTCCTGTCTTCCATCAACACTCCTGCATCATAAGCCGACAGCTTATATTGCTTCATCAGTCTTTCCAGAAGTTGCCAGGGTAACTCGGGTAATGTAGCCTTAATATCATCAAGCCATTCCTCTGAAATATGTAACGGGCTGAGGTCAGGATCCGGAAAATAACGGTAATCATTCATTTCTTCTTTCTCACGCATACCGTAGGTCTTTCCTGTATCAGCGCTAAACAGTCTGGTCTCGGAAATTATTAACCCTTGCTTCTCCAACAGGTTAATTTGCCTCTCTACCTCAAAATCGATAGCTTTTTGTACATTTTTGATGGAGTTAAGGTTCTTTACTTCTACTTTTTTACCCAGTTTTTCAGTTCCCTTCAATCTTACTGAAACGTTAGCATCACACCTCAGAGAACCTTCCTCCATATTACCATCGCATATTTCGAGGTAGCGTACCAGCCTTCTCACTTCGGTCAAAAATGAACCTGCCTCAACGGACGATCTTAGCGCCGGTTCAGTCACAATTTCTATTAAGGCCACTCCTGCACGATTAAGGTCTACTAATGTATCTGATTGACCTTCCGTGTGCACTGATTTGCCTGCATCTTCTTCAATATGGACCCTGTTTAACGGAATAGATCTTTTTGCCCCTTTTCCATCATCTACCTTCAGACTTCCTCCTATACATATAGGAGTCCTGTCCTGGGTAAGTTGATAGCCTTTGGGGAGGTCCGGATAAAAATAGTTTTTACGGTCAAATATTTGTTTCCGAGAGATCTCAGAGCCACAGGCCAGGCCCATTTTAATCGCCATTTCTACTACTTTCTTATTCAAGCGAGGTAATGTTCCCGGATGAGCAAGTGATATCACACTCACATGTGTATTAGGTGTTTCCCCAAAATGTGTAGCGTCAGGCGCATATATCTTCGATGCAGTCATTAGTTGAGCATGGACCTCTAACCCAACTACTACCTCGTATCTTGCCTTTGTGGATGGATCCATTTAAACTAACGTTTTTGCTTTAGCGATCACTTTATCCAACCCTCCCGGATCCTTGCCCCCTGCCGTGGCAAAGAAAGGTTGTCCGCCACCACCGCCTTTTATTTCCTTCGCAAGTTCCCGAACAATATTTCCGGCATGAAGCCCCTTATTCTTTACCAGGTTATCGGCGATAGCAACCGCTATCTGCGGCTTACCGTTTATCTCCGCTGCCAATACCATAAACAGATCTTTTACTTCTTTTTTAAGCTCAAAGGCAATTTGCTTCAACACATCGGCACCTGGCACATTCACTTTTTCAATGATACTGTTCAAATCCTCTCCGGACGAAGCCTTGGCGATCAGGTTCTTTTTAAGATCTTGGGCCTGTACATTGTGCAAGGAGCTAATCTCTTTTTCCAGTTTATTTTTTTGTTCCACCAATGTGCTGACTGCTCCTACCAGGTCTTTAGGGCTCTTCAGTAAGGCTTTTATCTCATTCACTAATTGTAACTGATCATTCATATACTGTTCCGCCGCATCGGCTGTGAGCGCTTCAATTCGTCGTACACCGGCGGCTATTGAAGCCTCGGAAACAATCTTAAAAGAACCTATATTACCTGTAGCAGTCACATGTGTACCACCGCACAGTTCCACTGAATAGTCCCGATCAAAAGTAATTACACGCACGAAATCCCCATATTTCTCACCAAATAGCGCCATAGCGCCCATTTCCTTTGCTTTTTCTATGGGTACATTACGTTGTTCATCAAGTGTTATATTCTGGCGGATCCTCTCATTAACCATTTTTTCTACCTGGGCTATTTCGTCTTCTGTTACTTTTTGGAAATGAGAAAAATCAAACCGTAGTATTTTATCATTGACCAGGGAGCCTCTTTGTTCAACATGGGCGCCCAGTACCTGGCGTAAAGCTGCATGCAAAAGATGTGTTCCCGAATGATTATTCATAGTGGCAGAACGCTTCCTGACATCTACTTTCGCGGTGAAGCTGGCCTCCAGATCGATAGGTAATTTATCCGTAAAATGAACAATAAGGTCATTCTCTTTTTTTGTATCAAGCACCTTAACCCGATCATTGGCAGAGCTCAGTGTACCCGTATCACCTACCTGCCCTCCACTTTCTGCATAAAATGGAGTGGTATCTAATACTAATTGATACACTACTTTCCCTTTCTGCTTTATGCTACGATATTTTGTTATACGTGACACACTTTCAGTTTGATCATAGCCTATAAATTGCGTCGTATCTTCACTCCTGACTTGTATCCAATCTCCGGTTTCTTTCACCGCATCTGCCTTAGATCGGTTTTTTTGCTGTTCCATCTCTGCAAAAAAACCCTTTTCATCTACCTCAAAACCATTCTCCCTAACTATGAGAGAGGTCAGGTCAAATGGAAAGCCATAGGTATCATAGAGCTCAAAAATAGTAGCGCCTGAGATTATATTTTCATTCCTGCTGCTCAATTCTACCTTTAGCTGCTCAATTTTCTTCAACCCTTTTTCCAGTGTTTTCAGGAAAGACGCTTCCTCCTGTTCAATCACCTTCATAATAAAATCTTGTTGCTGCGTTATTTCTTTGAACACACCATTAAACTGACCTGCCAATATGGGCACCATCGAGTACATGAAAGGCTCTTTGATATCCAAAAAAGTAAAGGCATACCGCACTCCCCTCCTTAAGATACGCCTGATGACATAACCTGCTCCCGTATTGGATGGAAGCTGTCCATCTCCAATAGCAAAAGCAATCGCCCGGATATGATCCGATATAACACGCATAGCAACATCCTGCTTTTCCTGCTCCCCGTAGACTATACCAGCTCTTTTTGCAATAAATGAAATAAGTGGTGTAAATATGTCAGTATCATAGTTAGACGTTTTATTCTGAATGGCCATGCACAGTCTTTCGAAGCCCATACCGGTATCCACATGTTTGTCCGGTAGGTTTTGAAGCTCACCGGAAGCCAGCCGGTTAAATTCCATAAATACTAAATTCCATACTTCAACAACCAACGGGTGGTCTTGATTAACCAGCTCTTTACCCGGCAATGCCTTTATCTCATCTTCAGACCTAAGGTCAATGTGTATCTCTGAACAGGGTCCACAGGGACCGGTTTCTCCCATTTCCCAGAAGTTGTCCTTCTTTGATCCATAAATAATACGATCTTCTCCTACAATTTCCTTCCAGTGATCATATGCTTCCTGGTCTACAGGAAGGTTATCTCCTTCATCCCCTCCAAAAATACTGACATACAGACGTTCTTTAGGCAACTTAAACTCATTGACCAGCAGCTCATAGGCCCAGGTTATGGCCTCTTTTTTAAAATAATCGCCAAATGACCAGTTACCAAGCATCTCGAAAAGTGTGTGATGATAGGTATCCAGCCCCACCTCTTCCAGGTCATTGTGTTTTCCAGATACACGCAAGCATTTCTGAGTATCTGTAGCACGTTTGTAAGATGGTGTCTTATTTCCAAGAAAATAATCCTTAAACTGGTTCATTCCGGCATTGGTAAACATCAATGTCGGATCATTTTTATTTACCAGTGGCGCAGAGTCCACTACTTCATGTTGTTTTTGTGCAAAAAAACTAAGGAACTTCTGCCTTATCGACTTGGAATCCATCTAACTCTGAAAAAAATTTAATACTTTTGCGATTTTATGCTTAATACGCTGATTTTTGATATATTGCGTAGGTAGTATATTAAAAAAAACCGCATTTAACTCCTTTTTTTGTTGGCTATTGTTAACAGCGGCACAAAAATAGTAGTTTTTAATTTAGGACATTAATGGCGCGAATAAAATATTACTACGACACGGAGACCTGTAAATATGAGCGTGCGAAAGTAACTAAAGGAGATGTATTTACGAATTTTATGGGTTTTTTGTCGGTTGCCTTGATCATGGCCATAACAATGGTATTGATTTACAATACTTATTTCGAATCTCCCATTGAGGCGCAATTAAGAAAGGAAAATCACGAATTGAGTGATCATTACGCTGTACTTGAAACTGAGATGACAGAGGTACAGGAAGTTATTAATGCACTCGAAGAAAGAGATAACAATATATATAGGAAAATATACGAGGCTGAACCCATCCCTCTTTCTGCTACGATTGAAAAGCAAGGGAGTGCCGAAAAGTACCGCATAATTATGGAAAAAGGCTTGGGTGACAAAGTGTTAGTTTCATCCACTTCCAGACAAATCGATCAATTAAAAGACAAGGCCTCCGCTAAGAATAATTCATTTGAACAGATAATGCAATTGGCAAGGGAGAACAATACAATGCTCTCTTCATTACCTGCCATACAACCTATAGATAATAAGGATCTGACCCAGTTAGTATCCGGTTTCGGTATGCGTATCAACCCATTCCATAAAGCAAGGGTAAAACACGAAGGAATCGATTTTGCCGCGACAAGAAATACACCCGTTTATGCTACCGGGAACGGAAAAGTGGTTACCGTCAAGAAAAATAGTGTTCTTGAGACTGGGTATGGTAATTACGTTGAAATAGATCATGGTTTTGGTTATATAAGCAAATATGCCCATCTTGGAGAGATAAAAGTGAGCGTTGGGGATGATGTCCAAAGGGGTGAGCAAATTGCTTTGGTAGGTAGCAGCGGTGGTTCAGTTGCCCCTCATGTTCATTATGAAGTAATTAAAGACAAGCAAAAAATAGATCCGATAAATTTTTTATTGCAGGGATTGAGTGATTCAGATTATGAAAAGTTGGTAAAACTGGCTTCTCGTGAAAACCAATCATTCGATTGACATTTTTTAAGCTAAAACCAACGTTGATCTAAAATGGCTAAAATAAGATACTACTATAACACGGAAACGTGTAAATACGAAGCTATCAAAGCCACCAAGAAAGCATTGTTTTTCAATGTTTTGGGTTTCATTATTATTTCGTTCGTGATGTCATTGGGCATAATTTATGTGTATCGCACTAATTTTACCCCCTTAAAAGAATCAAGACTCCGAGCTGAAAACGATAAACTTAAATTGGACTGGGGCATACTGAAAGAACAGCTTGGAACAGCCTACCAGCATGTAGACGAACTTCAATTTAAAGATGATCATATTTACCGGGTGATTCTGGACGCCGAACCAATACCCTCTACTATTAGGGAAGGTGGTACCGGAGGGCATATCAGGTACGAAAACTTGATGGATCAGAACCTGGAAGACCCATCACTTATTCTGAATACTTACGAGGGAGTTGATGATCTCAAGAAGAAGCTTTATATCCAAAGTAAGTCTTATGATGAAATATCCAGTATTTTAACGGAAAAGGCAAAAATATGGGCTTCCAGACCTGCTATTCAACCGGTGAACAACAAAGAGTTAAAAAGAATAGCAGGGGGGTTTAACCCAAGACGCTTTCATCCTATACTTAAAAAGATCCATCCCCATGAAGGAATTGATTTTACAGCGAACATTGGCACTCCGGTATACGCTACAGGAGACGGTACTGTAACTGCAGCCTATCGGTCAGCCACCTATGGTAACGTGATTTTCATAAACCATGGATATGGATACCAGACACGCTATGCGCACTTGCATGAGTTTAACATCATGAACGGAGAGTCGGTTAAACGTGGTCAGGTCATTGGTTACGTAGGCAATACCGGCCGCTCGCAGGGGCCACACCTTCACTATGAGGTGTTGTATAAATACAAAGCCATAGACCCTATCAACTTTTTCCAGCGTGATCTGGATAATGAAGAGTATGAGAAAGTGATAGAGCTTTCCAAAAAAGAAACTATTCCGTTGGATTATTGACCTCAGCTTTCTAAAAGAATCATTTACATCACTCAGACTTTAGGGCTCTCTCGAAAATTCCATTTTCAAGGTTTGTTTCTGGGTGCTGGTCACTGGGCCACTGGCAATACAGTGCACAATTTATTGATTATCATCACATTATAAATACACTTGAAAAATGATGTTGCTCAGTCGCTTATTGCAAATCAGACCGTGATAGAAGATAAAAACCTCGAAAATGGCATAATATCAATGATTTTGAGGTTCAAAACACCCAAACCTCCCATAAAAAGGTGCATTTAAACGTCAAAAACACACTTTTTGAGCTAAAACTATTTTTCATGAGTGCCCGACTTTACTGAACCCTTGAAACACATCAGGGTCAAGGTTTAACAGGGGGACTGTCACGCTCGTTAGTTCACTACAGTTCAGCTCGAGGTAACTGCCGTAGTGGATGCTATGGTAGAAGCAAAGATGGCTGCCATTACCGCCACCTGAACTTCTTGTATGGTCTGATCAACCGTACCAGCTATCGGGTTGTTTTTCACTATTTCTTTCAGTTCTTTCTTCAACTTTTTCAGTTCTATCTTATCCGTAGCAAGAACTTTGTGCATCTTACAAGCCTCAACTAAACTTAAAAGAATAGTAATGTCATTTTTTAGCGCTTTCTTTTGTAACACGCTATTCTTTAATTCCTGAATCAAGGAATTACGCGTTCTACTGTCCAATAAGTAGTGATTCATGTATGGAATGAGCCCCAAAAACCTCTTAGACTCTATTCTTATTAATCGCTTATTGGCGAGCGACTGAAGAAATATTTTTTTATACTTTCCCGATTTTCCGGCAATTTTTGAAACCCAATACTTCATCTTTCGGCTTTTGCCAGAGTCATTAATAAGGCTTTCTATCTCAGAAATTACCGGATTAGAAGAACGTTCACCCCTTTGTAGAACCACAAGATCATTATCGATGCTGATTTTGGCTTTTTCGGACATTTCCAGCAACAATGAGCCTGAAAACCCATAGTTTACATGAATATCCGAAACCATGAATTTCGCCTTTGCAGGATGCTGAGCAAGTAAAATAAACTTTTCAGTAATGCTTAAATCCATGGAAAAGCTGCTTTTTGTCAATATAAATAGAATTCAAGTATTATTCTATTTCTTCTATGATCAAATTATGATTAGTGTAGATACAAATATCCGCTGCAATATTCAAACTTTCCTCCACGATTTGTTTAGCTGACAATCCTTTCGCATGCTTCTTCAACGCCAATGCCGCCGATTGTGCATACATAGAGCCGGAGCCTATAGCTGCAATCTGTGCATCTGGCTCCAAAACATCTCCCGTCCCTGAGATAACCAGTAATTCATTCTTATCTGCAGTGATCAGCATCGCTTCAAGTTTTCTGAGGTAACGATCCATCCTCCAGTCTTTGGCCAATTCGATGGCAGCTCGTTTCATGTTGCCTCCGTAACTATTGAGTTTTTCATCAAACCTCTCTAACAGTGTAAATGCATCAGCGGTAGAGCCGGCAAATCCTGTGACGATCTTTCCCTCTTGTAACTTGCGTATTTTCTTTACATTGCTTTTTGCCACATAATTACCCATGGTGGCCTGGCCGTCAGCCCCTATAGCCACTTTACCCTCGTGAATAACGGCAAGTACTGTAGTTGATTTTATTTTTGTCATGTTTTTCTAAACGAAGGCCCTGGCAAAATGATTCTACCAGGGCCATTGTGATTTTTTACTTTCTTTATTACATCTAAAATCCCAGCTGATACGGGGTTTCGTTCAACCTGCTAGATCAATATTCTAACCGGATCTTCCAACAGTCCTTTTAAGGTCTTCAGGAAAGCTGAACCTACCGCTCCATCCACTACACGGTGATCACAACTAAGTGTAACTTTCATTACATTACCCGGTACTATCTCACCATCTTTAACGACCGGAGTCTGCTTGATACCTCCTACTGCCAATATGCAGGAATTTGGGGGGGATATGATAGCTGTAAATTCCTCTATTCCAAACATTCCCAGATTTGAAATGGTGAACGTGCTTCCCTCCCATTCATTAGGTTGGAGTTGTTTGTTATGGGCCTTTTCAGCTAACTGTTTTACTTCAGTTGAAATATGGGACAGCGTTTTACTATCAGCAAACCTCACTACAGGTACCAAAAGTCCCTCGTCAACTGCCACGGCCACACCAATATTCACATGCTTGTTGTATCTTATTTTATCTCCTAACCACGATGAGTTCACTTTTGGATGTTGCCTTAAAGCAGCAGATACGGCTTTGATGACAATATCATTAAAGCTGATCTTTACCGGGGCGATAGCATTCATGGACTTTCTTGCCTCCATAGCCTTATCCATGTCGATTTCCATCGTAAGATAGAAATGCGGAGAGGTGAATTTGCTCTCGGAAAGGCTCCTGGCAATGGCTTTGCGCATTTGAGAAACACTCACTTCTTCATAACTTTCTTCTCCCACTATAGCAGGTAAAGCTATAGGCGCTGCACCAGCTTCCGCAGACGATGTTGTCGAAGGCGCTTGTACGGCTGAAGGACTAAACTGTTCTACATCCCGTTTAATAATACGCCCGTTATCTCCACTGCCCGTTATCTGATTAACATCATACCCAAGATCCTGAGCCATTTTCTTTGCTAATGGAGAAATTTTCACACGACCGTTATTGGAAACCTTTACCTGTTCAGTGGGCGCTTGTTCAGATTCAGGCTTAGGCTGAGGCTCCTTGGTCTCTGCCTGAGAACCTGTAGCATCGGGTGCTATATCCAACTTAGGAGGGCCTGATTTATGTGCTTTTAATAGTTTTTGGTAATCCGCCCCTTTTTCACCAATAATAGCAATAACACCATCTACTTCTACTGAATCGCCGTCTTTCACTCCAATATGCAAGAGTACACCATCTTCATAAGCCTCCAATTCCATGGTAGCTTTATCGGTTTCTACCTCGGCCAAAATATCTCCTGACCGGACCGTATCCCCTTCTTTTTTCAACCATGAGGCTATGGTACCCTCTGTCATGGTATCACTCATTTTGGGCATGGTGATCACCGTAGCATTAATGTCTGAAGTATCTATCTCTTCAATATTTTCGCTTTCTTCAGCCGGAGTAGATTCAGAAGTGGTATCTGCCGGTTCAGCCCCGGCTTTGGCTCCACTATCGGCCTGGAGTAAAGCGCTGATATCTTCACCTTTTTCACCTATGATAGCTATCACTCCATCCACCGGCACAGCATCTTTTTCATTCACTCCTATGTGCAAAAGCACACCATCTTCGTACGACTCGAGCTCCATTGTGGCTTTATCGGTTTCTACTTCTGCAAGTATATCACCTGATTTCACTTCATCTCCTGGTTTCACTAACCACGAAGCGATTACACCTTCTTCCATGGTGTCGCTCATTTTGGGCATACGTATTACTTCGGCCATATCATTATCTTCATTTAGCGTCCAAAAATAGAGGTTAAAATAACTTTATTCAACATAAAAAGGGGATAAAAATTAAAAGTTAACCCCACCTAAAATTAATTCTATTGAAGGGCCTCCGTTGTTCCAGGCATTCGCTTCCCGATTCAAGATCCTTGCCCCCAGTTCTATTTCAGGAATGAATCTCAGTATATTGACGTCAAAGGTAAGTTCCACCCCGTACGAGACATAGTTACTATCTATGTCAGCGGACCCAAAAAAGTCTCCCGGTCTTCGATCTCCAAAAGATTCCGCAAAAAAAGCGTTTTGTATGACATTATCCCATCCCAGATCGTAGAAAACATTCGCTTTGATCCTTTTTATATTAAGTACAGGACCGAAACTCAGATCAGCATGCCATAGGGGTAGGGCATAATTGAATTGAACAGTCGTGAAATTGTTTTCCTCCGGAAAAGAATAGCCCCTGGGTTTAAAAATCGCGTTGCGAAAACTATATATGTCTAATCTTGCATCTGTTTTTTTACTTTGATATCCGCCTCTCAGAAAAAAGGAATGGTTCTTAGATAAACCCGGAAAGAATAAACCTCCTCTAACCGCCGTGATAGCTCCTGTAAAATCACCTCCTATGGTATTGGTTCGCTGGAAGGTAACAAATTGTCCAAACCTGCTATTAATGTCCCTTGTACTTTGCTTCATAAGATTGGAGAAAGTGATACCAAACTGGTTGAATACTAGATTTCCGTTATCCAGATCATTCACATCTAGAAAAAAAACGTCTACCGTAGTAGAATCATTAATTCTTTGCCTGGTTTCGATCCTCCTACCGTCATTCCTGGAACGATCCTGAAAATTGGTCACCTGCCTTAACCCAATTTGATTGCTAAAGGTCAATTCTCTGAAATACTTACTCCTGGTCAAGACCAGGGGCACTCTTACTCCTGCCAGAACAGTGGACTCATCCCATTTATAGCTACTTGTACTTCGATTACCCAACTGATATTCCACATCTGTAATAGGATACCAGGCCTGAAAGCTAACACCGGCTGACGCAAAACCGGACTCCTCCTCAATGTCATACACATAACCAAGAGATACATCGGTGTTACTCAGCACATCCCTGGAAAATATCCCTGCCTGGGCTCTTATAAGATCCGTAGTTGCAAAAGGACCCCAGCTATGGATATTGATCATGTTCCCCAGTTTGCTATACTTTTTTACCGAATATTCTTTATCGGGAATATTTTGTAACAGGTCATCATGCTGCTCCTGCTCTACCAGTGGCTGGTAATACCTCAGGTTTCGATCTTCTACAGTCGCCATTGATTTCCACCGCCCTTCCTGCAAGGCAACCCTTACTATATCTAATCCATTTACTGTATGTTCATTATAATAGATATATTGCCCATCGGGGCTGATAGCCGGATTGTAAGCACCATATTTACTGCTTGTGACCTGATACACTTCATTGGTCTCCAGGTTTTTCACATAAATATTATCAATACCATTGTAGGGAGAATTGTAGAAAAGTAATCCTTTATAAAGTAAAGGATGACCAATATTTTCATGACCAGGAGGAACAAGTTCAGTTTCTTTCCCCGACACAACGTCATATCTTACTACTGCTTTGCCCTGACTGTTCGTTTTTAATACCACAATGGATTTACCATCATTCGCCCATCTCGGCATACCATATTGGGCATTGTCAGAGTTATCAAACCGCTTTTGTTCAGTTCCATTGTTAGCATCTATAATGACCAGGAAATTATTGTTCCTGGCTGTGTTAAGTACGGTCGCGATCTGTGTTTCATCAGGAGAAATGTCAGCAGCAGCGTAACGTGTTTTTTCGGTAATAACTTTTTGCTCCCCGGTTTTGAAATCATACATTTTGATCACTGAATAATTCCTGGCACGCCATCTCGGATCAAAATGAAATTCGTTCCAAACTATTTTACTACCTGCAGAGGACAACATGCCCGCATCATTCATTATACCAGGGATAAGGTCATTCGTCAGGCTGCCATCTGCATTGATCTTCACAAACTGCTGGATATCGGCTATGCCTGACTTCAGCGCGACAACTGTGCCATCGTCCAGTACTCTCGGATAGTGATAATCGGTGAAAATGTTATTGGTTCTCTTGTTGATAACGTCAAAATCTGTCAGTTCCAGGCCTTCAAGCTGTTTCTCCCAATTCATCTTCATGTCAGTCATCATGATCTCATAATTAGGGACTATAAATTCACCGGTATGTTTTTTCAATGAATTTGAGAATGTAAAGGGTATAAATGGCCAGCTCCAGGCACTACGTGTTACCTTATCCATAATTTCTTCCTGTCCTGTTCTTCGACGAATATTAGCCACCATATGATAGCCCAGGACATAATGATCCGGCACAAAATCTTTATAAGACCTCAGGTGTTGTTTATTATAATCATACCTCTTCCCCTCTAATAAATTAGCCCTGAAAATACGGTCGAAAGAAGGGATACGCCCCCTCCCACTAGGAGTAATAACCGTTTCGGTTACTGTGGCATCACCCTCCCAAAACCAGGGTGGGGCTGCGGTAAATGCCATTCCCGCCTGGGTATTCTGGCCAAACAGGTAAAAGAACAGCTTATTCCAACCTGTACGACTTTGGTTGAACTGTACTACATGGCGATACTCATGGACCGCAAGCAATTCCAGCCAGTTATTGGTGCCAAGAAAATTATAGTCTTGAGGAGGAGTGGTTTGGAATTCTGATCTCCTTGGCCCTAATGTTACAAATCCATTAGAGATGGTATTCTGATTTTGAACTACTATAGAAAGTTTTCTTGGCTTTTCCCCTCCCAGGCTTTTACTCACCGGGGCGCTGATATGTTCAAGTGTGTTTGCCATTTTTTGCGCTTCACTCTCAAATCCATCAGGAAAGATCACCCTGAACGAAGGGGTATTGATCTGGTGCCATCTTATATCAGATGGATTATTTTCTAAAACCTGACTTTGGGCATTGGCATGCTCTGAAAAGAGCAAAAATGAGGCTAAAACGACGAAAAAAAATCCCCTCGCTCTTTGTAAATGTATCATGCCCTCTAAAATAAGGCATATGCCATTAAAATAGTTGCGTTTGACGTCTCTCTATTGACAATTCATAGATTAAGCACAGTTCGGGATAAAAATATTGAACGTAGTCCCTTTTCTACCGGTGACAAAATCTATCGTTGCATTCAATTTACTCGCCGCTACACTGGAGAGGTATAGCCCTAAACCTGAACCTTTTGAGGAAGGTGATCCTCTGAAAAACATTTCATACACCTGATCCTGAACTATTTCGTCAATGCCAATGCCGTTATCTTCAATCTTTATCTCCGCACCTTTCTTTTTTGTACTTACGGATACATCGATCTCAGATTTTCTCCCATTTAATCCGGTGAATTGCACTGAATTTTCGATCACAGGTGTCAGCAATTTGGAAATGAGGTAGTAGTCGTTGCAAAAGTATTCGGAAAGCTTGAATTTGAATGACCAGTTTGTTTCCCTTCTTTCAATTTCTTTTGGAATGTTCGAAATTATATCATTAATCAGATCAGGAAAATTAATATCCAGATTTTGGACTGGTGTAGTATGAATAGCAGAGAGATGATGAACATTAGTCATCATAGTATTTTGCTTTTTCAATGTAAGTTCTATCAACCTAAGGTATTCCTGCTGCTCTTCCGTAGATCCTTTTTTGGCCAGGCTCACCAGGCCCATTATCGTAGATATCGGCGACCTAAGATCATGAGAAAGGCGGTATATCAATTTATCATATTCATACACGACCCGTTCCATCCGCTTTGTCTCAGTAGATTCGCTACCGCCCTCTTTGATTATAGCGCAAACGTAAGTATTACTGCCACTTTCTATAAGGTAAGTTTTGACCGCTATAGGCATCAACTTGCCGGACTTAGTAATTAATTTACATTTAAAATTATTGCGTTGTTGCTTTAATAACTTATCGACGTGTAAAAACCAGCCACTCATGCTTAAGCCATCATACAGGTCAAACACATTCAGCAGTATCAACTCCATTTGAGTATATCCCGTTTTCAAAATAGCTGATTTATTAGCTCTAATAATTTTTCCGGAAAGGTCCATCCAAATCACACTTTCATCAATCTGATCCAATACTCCTGCTATGGCACTGTGATCAGCTGTCAAAAAGTAGTCTCCTACACTTAAGTCTGTTCTTTTCACGGGTGATTGTTTGAATACAATACAAATAACCCTAAGAATATTCTTATTACTTTAAGTGTAGTATCGTATTTGTGTGTTTACGTGATTTACTTAGTTGCCCATAACTTTATACCTTAGATAAGGTAAACGAGAACAAAAAAAAGTCATGAAAAAGTTTATTAGTAGCTAAAAACTAAAGGATTATAGAGCGGAACATAGAGCTATGGATGATTTTTTCTACCGTCTGGCTGAGGCGATCGATGAAGTCATCTATGTGTAAGTATTCCGAAGCCCCTTTTTCGACAATCTTATCTATAAGTACTTGTTCCTGATAGTCATCCACTACCAGTACAGGACTACTACCTAACCTGGGATGTCTTTTAATATGTTCGAGCAATTCAAGCTGAAGACTTAAGGTATCTAAAATAATGAGGTCAGGTATTTCTTCAAGGTTAATTTCGATGGTTCCAGGCGCAAGAGTTACCAGATGAAAATTCCATTTCCCGAAGAGTTCGTCACTGATGACATCAAATATCTCACTTGAGGCGCTAAAAAAATATATGGTGAGTTTCTCTTTGTTCACGGCAAATACAAAAAAGCTATGAAACAAAGATATATCAGGCATCAGCCCTAGTAGTAAGCAGTTTTACTTAATTATTAATAAGTGGCAGCACTTAGTTAGATACTTACGCACTGTTATCAGATTTCCTCAAATAGTTCATTTTTTATAGCATACAGCACTAATCCTGTTGTATTTTTTGCGCCTGTTTTCTCCAAAAGGTTTCTTTTGTGCACCTCCACAGTGCGTACACTTATGAAAAGTTTATCTGCTATTTCCTGGTTAGAATATTCCTTAAGTATCAGTTTATATACCTCCTTCTCCCTTGGGGTAAGCGGAGTAGCCAGACCTTCCGACCGGGCTCTGGCTCTTTTTTTGGCTAAATTATTCATTACAGTTTGAGCCACTTCTTTGCTATAGTAAATATCATCATTCATTACAGCCCGGATGGCATTTTTCATTTCAAACTCATCGCAATTTTTCAATAAGTAGCCACTTGCACCGGCATCCATCATAGCTTTTATATGCTGATAATCGTTGTGCATGGTAAGAGCTATCACTTTCAACTGCGGGTGGTCTTGTATTAATCTTCGGGTGGTTTCTACTCCATCCATGCCATCCATATTAATATCTATCAGCGCAAGCGCTACTTCTTGCTGATTCAAGACATTTATTGCTTCATACCCGTTTTGAGCTTCACCACAAACTTCGTATTCATCATCGTTATTCAAGTAAAGTTTTATGCCATCCCTGACGATTTTGTGATCATCTACTATAGCTATTTTAATGCTCATGATATATAAGTTTGATTGGGAGTTCAACAGTAATAATGGTTCCTGAATCCGGAGAACTGTCCAGGTGAAAACTTCCCGAAATAGACGTTACACGATTACGCATATTTCTGAGCCCGAAGTTATCTTCACCTTCCATGGTGGCAGCTACGTCAAAGCCGGTTCCATCATCTTCAATAGTCAATACAAGATCATTTTCATATTTCATAAGTTGAATAGTTACAGTGGTAGCCTTACTATATTTTAAGATATTATTGATCGCTTCTTGTGTAATACGGTATAAATGTACTGCCGTTTTTTCATCTAACCGATCTCCTTTGAGGTTATCATAGAAATCAAACTTTATGTTACTCACCGAGTCAATCTCGGCTATCATACTTTGCACTGCGGGAACATATCCAAAATGCTCGATACTGCGAGGCATAAGGTTATGCGCTATATCACGGCTATCCTTAATAGCAGAATTCAGGCTTGTCAGGCCTGTCAATAGTTTTTTTATCCCCTTACTTTCGTTCGTAAGATCATTTTTAAGTGAATTCAGGTTAAGGGACGCGGTGGTAAGCTTCTGCCCCAAACTGTCGTGCAATTCTTTAGCGATACGTTTTCTCTCTTTGTCTTCCGTTTCTATTACTGTGGATACCAATTTTTCCTGTGCCTCTATCCTATCTGTAATATCCGCAATAAAACCCTCCAGCAGATCAGTGCCTTTTATAGGGCTACCCTGCTCCCAAACCCATCTATTTTCATGATGCTTTGTTTTGATCCGATATATCAGGGTATAGGATACATGTTCATTAACGGCCTTTTGCACCTCTTTCCATACCTTTTCCCTGTCCGAAGGAATGATAATATCTCCATAGCTAACTGCATCAGTTTCCAGCTCTTTGGATGAATAACCTGTCAATTCCAACGCACCCTGACTCACAAAGGTCATAGACCACTTTTTATTATTGTGACATTGGTATACCATACCCGGCAGATTAGACATAAGGTTACTCAACATTCTTTCATTTTCAGCCAAAGCGAGTTCAGTCTTTTTCCTGGTATCTATATCAATATGGATGCCTATTGCACGCTGCGCTTTCCCCTGCTTATCCCGCTTCACCACTTTTCCACGTGTCATGATCCATTTGTACTTCCCTGATTTCATTTTAAGCCTGTATTCCTGCTCAAAAAACTCAGTCTCACGCTTCAGATGACTCATCAGTTTTTCTAATGAAACCTTCTGATCTTCCGGGTGTAAAAGGTTGTAAAAAAAGACTGTAGTATTTATCATCTCATTCTTCTGATAACCTAACATTTCCGCCATATAGTCGTTAAATTCAAGCGTGTCCAGTTCTGCGTTCCAATCCCAGGTACCCTGCCTGGCCCCTTCAATAGCCAATTGTAGCCGTTGTTCATTGTCTTTTAATGCCAATTCTACTCGTTTCCTCGCATCTATATCTATATGGGTTCCCATCATTCTTAATGGCTCTCCCTTAACATTTCGCTGTACCACCCTTCCCCGGGTTTGGATCCACCTCCAGTCTCCGTTGGTGGTTTTAAGCCTGTACTCATTTTCATAGTAATCCACTTCTCCATGCATGTGATCATTCAATGCTTTCTGTGTGGATGCAATATCATCCGGGTGTAACCGGTCAAAAAAGTTTTTCTTAGCGTCTTTAATACTACTATTATTTGTATTAAGCATATCCATAGCATATTGATTGAGGTCCAGAATATTCTCTTTAATATTCCAGTCCCACATCCCCTGTCTGGCGCCTTCTATGGCCAACTGTAGCCGTTGTTCGCTTTCGAGTTTATCAGAAATATCTATCAGCAATCCATCCAGAACAACCTGTCCATTCTCCAGTTGAACAGGCCTGAACCGGTCAAGCACCCATTTTATTTTCCCGTTTACATTCAGAGGAATGACGAGCTCAGAGCTTTTCCGTTCTTCAAGACACTTCAATGTTTCATCCCTTACCAACTTCTGGTATTCTTTCAAAATGAAGTCTCTGGGTTTATATCCTTTGTCCAGGAATTCCTCCGGGGAGATTTCCAGCAACTCACGACTTCCTTCACTGACAAAGATCACAGTAAAATCTTTATCTACCTTTAACCTCCAAGCCATGCCAGGCAGATTGTCCATAACGCTACTTAACTGTTGCTGACTTCTTATCAGCGCCTGTTCGGCCTCTTTCTTTTCCGTGATATCAATACCAATACCCCAATCAGCCCAACCAGGGATAGGATAATTATTGGCACGATGTATCCAGGATATGATGCGTTTACTACCATCTTTACAGGTAATCTCTACTTCATCTTCATAGTTATCACGAGGTGCCTTCCAACTCTCCATCAATCTTTCACGATAATTTTTATCCGGATAGAGAATTTCATAAGCTTTTGTATTGCCTATCATTTCTTCCGCCCTGTATCCGGTTACTTCTTCACATTTGCTATTCCATACTACCAATTTACCTTCCTCGTCGAAAGCATCTAACATTACCGGTACATTTTGAACTGCCAACCGCATACGCTCTTCATTTTCAACAATAGCAGCTTGCAGTGCACGTTGACGTGTAATATCCTGAGATACATACAAAATATGGCTTACACCAGCTTTATTGATAATGGGTATCATGACTGATTCTGCAATACCTTCCCTTATCACCGAACTCATAGTTTCTTCAAAGTAGACTGGTTTTCTCGTGCTAATTACTTGTTTTATCTGGTCATAACGCCGATTAATTTCTGTCTCATCAATATTTAATATTTTGCCGTAAAAGGCTGACAACTCCATATCCAATAGTTGGAAGCTATGATACTCAGGAAATTTTTCCAGAACATTTCCGATCAGCCAGTCAGGTAGTTTTTTAATCGTGTAAGAATTTTCTCCCCGCACTTCCATAAGACCAATGAAATCTTTGGTATTATTATATATCAGTGATAATAGCTTTTCCCTTTCGTGTATCTCATCCAGCGCTTCCCGAAGTCCTTTAGTACGTTTATTCACCTCTCGCCTTAAAAGGGACACATACAATGATAGCTGTATGATGCTGATAACAAAGATGGACAAAACTACCCATGCCCAAAGTGGCAACGCTTCACTATCCGTGGTATCAAGGTAGTTATCCAAGGTTTGGTGATAGATTGAATTGTTATCTTCTTCCAACACTCTAAGATCCTTATCCAACACAGATCTGACAGAAAGGACCTGGTTAAAATTGGGAGAAAAATCCATTAGTACACGATAAGGAGAGAAAACCACCGGTGTCGCTACTACATTATAATGCCGTTTGTTTATATCGCCATAAATACGATCAACCACACCTACTTCCACATCTCCCTGCTCCACCATATCTAAAACTTTTTGCTGGTCTCCGACCAATACAACCTTACATGATATACCTAACTCTTCCAGCATATCATAAAGGCCCATTCTGGGATTTGAGACAAAAAAGCTGTTAGAATCAATCGCCACGTGCTTTCCTTCCAGGTCTAAAAATGTGGTAAAGTCTATATTGTTTCCAGCATATATCGTAGCCCAGGTTGATATAAGTGCTTCATCATTAAGTAGAAATCGCTTCCGGTCCACCTGATTATTGTAGCATTCAGGCATCAGGTCTATTTCGCCATCGGAAAGCCACTGACGACATTGAATAAATGAACCGTAATTGTACCGGACCTGCCACTGATTTTTTTTTGCAATATGATTGAAAATTTCAGGGATAATCCCCGAAACATTGTCTGATTTATCAGTGTACATCAGAGGATAATTGTCAAAAACCCCAACAGTTATTGGTTGGGCCTTCATAACAACAACCGTTGAAAAAAATAAATAAAGTAGGAAAATGTACCTGTTCATGAGGGAATGACGCTTTATTAAGTAAAAGGTACTAATAAATGCGCCCCGATAAAACTAAGTGGTACTCGTATTTTTAAAAGTAAGGGCTATCTCTTAAATAGAATAGGCCGACTTAATGGACCTTTGTAATGTCCTAAAGAAAGAAGAAAAATAATAGTTAATAGATAGAGTATTTTTTTAGTAGTTGAGTGTTTGGGTTAGATGGGTGAAAAGGCTTCGGAAAGGGGCCTTTTCTTTTTTTCAATCCTTTATAACCAACCTTTATACTCTTACTCTTTTAAACTGATTTAAATCGCTGCTCCTGCTTCGGTGTCTCTTTGGAATAAGTAGGGCAACTGTAGGTAGCACATGACGAAAAAATAGCCCCTAGTATCACTGCGATCAATACACTTTTTAATGATTTCATCTCTCTCACTTTTATGCATCCGAATTTTACTCTCAGGCCCCATAGTATATATTGGCCTCCGACAAAAAATATCAATGAAATAATCTTCAACACCTTCATAGCTTTCTCTTTTGATATACCCAAAGATCGCTATTATGTCAATATTATAACATAGCATAAGAAGCGTAAATGAGTATAGGTAAAACTACGGATAGCGAATAATGTAAATAACAAATAGGTTGTAACATGTTGGTGTTCAACTCATGAAATTTTTTCTAAAATCCTGCAATACTTCTCCATTTCCAATTACAGCAATTACATCACCCGGTAATAAGTGAGTGTCACCATGGGGGGTAAGAATATCTTTTTGTTTCTTCTCAGAACAACCAATGCCCCGGAAGGGTAAAAGGCAAGAATGAATCTTGGATATATCCGTTTCCAATGCACTTAGGAAAATCCGGAATAAAGGCCAATAATTCAGGGACTCTTCCCTAGTTAGTCATTTGCTATGTCACTTCTAAGTAAGGAATTTATTCAAATGATATTAAATAAGATTATCTCTGGTAGTTAGGAATATCTGACCGATTTAAAATGATTATTTTCCCTTAAAGACTGAACGTTATCCTACCTCTATTCCACCAGGCGTCTACCTCTGCCTGACACAGCAGACATACAGAAGTACCCAATGGCCCGGTTAGTCGAATTTTCATCTAAATTCAATATATTACTAGGCACATTTTCCAGGGGTTCTGCAAAGATTTCATCAAACCCACCATCTCGCTGTGTTTGTATTTGCACTTCCTGTAAAAAAAAGAAAGCGTCATTAGTGATCGATAGAATTTCCACAAAAAGTGAATCTCCAGGTGCATAAGGCACTATTTCATCCCTATCCTCATTGAGTGGGTTTACAGAATCCTGAAGAGGCTGTATAAATACCACTCCATCCACAGCTCCCCCTTGACTAAACCCGGCATCAAAAGCAATGGTAAGATCAAAAGGGCTATTTTGATAAACGCCATTTTTATACGTTCTTATCCAATAGGAATCCCCAACACCTACGGGATCCGTGCTTACGAACTCACCATAAAAACCTTCCGGCTGAAAAGGAGAACGCTCTTCTTCAAAGGTAAATTTGATAGAATCGATCTCCGGAACCCGATTTATACTTGATACAGCCTGGTAGGTTTCATCATTAACATTTATAGTAAGTTGGTAATCCACACCTATTTCATTGATCGGATTACCATTAGCATTTGGGTTCCAGCGGTATTCTCCAGGCACCTCCTCTTCTACAAAAGAAAACACCTCCCCCCGGGAACTGCTTAGAGTAACTGTAGCGCCTGTTATTGCGGGTGGGATCTCTGCTTCAAAAAAGGGTTGTGTTTGAGACAAGAACACCTTCTGAACTTCTGCTTTATCGTTGATCCAGGCGTCTACAACTAATACCGGCGGAGCATCTTTAAGGTTTACAGATACCGGGTCTTCACATGATAACATCAGTGTTATTAATAAAATGAATATGCTGATCTTTTTCATGATGTTAAAATTTGAAATTGTAAGAGATAGAAGGAACAGGAGCACCAACAATTGAAAATCGGGAGGCCTGTGTTTCTACAGGCGCTCCAGGCATCGGTGTCCCATCCGCCTGGGAGAAAAATATAGAAAATGGATTTCTTCGTCCATATACATTGTAAAGCGAAATCACCAACTCATCTTTATTTTTACGCTCTTTCCCTCTCTTCTCCCTCTTCATTTGGATGGTAAGAGACAAGTCCAAGCGATGTGTAGCCGGCACCCTGAAGTCATTGCGCGAATCGTAAAAGTCAAATGGTACCACCAATCCCTGTTGGGTAAAACGTGATGTAGGAGCTGTTACGGGTGCACCTGAAATGTAGGTGAAGTTACCGGAAAAGGAAGTTCGGGCTGATAGATTATAACTACCAAATATTTTCAGGTTGTGCGTTTGGTCAAAACGTGTGGGATACCACTCTCCCCGGTTTATCCCCTCTACTTGTAATTCAGAACGCCCTAAAGTGTAACTCACCCATCCATTCAGTTTACCACTGTTCTTTTTAACGCTGAACTCTAAACCATAAGCACGACCATCACCACTGATAAGGTCACCTTCCAGGAATTCGTTCAGAAACAGATCCGCACCTTTGACAAACTCAACCTGGTTTTTATTATCCCTGTAATAGGCCTCCACAGAAGCCTCGATCGCATTTCCTTTACCGAAGTTTTTAAAATATCCAATCCCAAACTGATCGCTGATCTGCGGCTCTATGTTATTTGAACTGGGGGTCCACAGGTCAATAGGTGTGGAAGCTGAAGTATTAGAAACAAGATGGATATATTGGGAAGTACGTGTGTAACTCGCCTTTACCGATCCTTTACCCACTTGCTGCCGTATGGAAAACCTGGGTTCAAGATTATAATAGCTTTCAACTACTTCCCATTGGTCAGCCTGAAATGTGGACTCTTCAACCAATTCCTGCCGTCGGCCTGGTTCTACCGGTCGATATTCATAAATATTACCCGGCCCCATAAACTGAAATCCGGACAAACGCAGTCCGTACTTAAGAGTAGTTCTACTACTTAACTTTTGAGTGTTTGCAACATATATTGCAGTTTCAAGCGAATACTTCTCATCCAGGCTAATGTCCGTTACTACCCCATCAGAAACGCCTTGCGCCTCAGCCGGTTTGAAATCGTATAGAATGGCCTCACCCCCTATCAAAAGCTCATTATTATTATTGATGAAATAGTTGAAAGAAGGTTTGAATGTGTAGGTAAGAATACGAGATGACCAGTCGAATTTGTCCAAGTCATTTTCTCCAAAACTAAACCCGTAATCATAAGTGGAAACAAAAAATGCGAAGTTTGAGAACAACCGGTCGTTGAACAGGTGGTTCCACCTTAGCGTACCAGTAATACTTCCCCAGTCAAACCCCTGCTCTTCATCAAATCTAAACACATCCCTTCCAAAATATCCCGACAAAAAGAGCTTGTTCTTATCATTCAGGTCATAATTGACTTTGGTGGTAAGGTCATAAAAATAGAGTGTAGCATCATCAATAAACGGCCTGGCTAATATGTCTACATAAGATCTTCTCCCTGCCACCAAAAAGCTGGCCTTGTCCTTTTTTATAGGCCCTTGAACAGCTAAACGACTAAAGACAGTACCTACACCCCCAGACACTTCCAGGTCTTTTGAATTTCCTTCTTTCATTCTCACATCAAGAATAGAAGATAATCTCCCACCATAATTTGCAGGCATACCACCTTTTATCAATTTGATATCCTTAACTGCATCCGGATTAAATACGGAAAAAAAACCGAACAAGTGAGAAGAGTTATACACAGGAGCATCATCCAACAGTACCAGGTTTTGCCCGACACTTCCTCCTCTAACATTAAAACCGGATGACCCCTCTCCTACGGAACTCACTCCCGGTAGCAGTTGAATGCTTCGAAGAACATCAACCTCTCCTAAAAAAGCCGGAATTTTCTGAATGGTCTTAACATCCAGTTTATTCGTACTCATGTCTACACTTGTAACATTTTCGTCCTCAGCTTCTGCAGTAATTACAACTTCTTGTAATTCAGTACCTCCAGCAGTTAATTCAATATCCAACCGCTGATTACTCTCTACACTTACTGATCTCGATTCTACATCAAACCCCAGGTAGCTATACTCCAAGGTATAGACACCTGGCCCAAGGGTGATGGAATAGAAACCATAAACATTGGTGGCCGTACCCGTTCCAAGCTCTTTTACTAAAACTGTAGCGCCAATAAGAGCTTCTCCATTCGCTTCATCTTTCACATAGCCGTTAAGTGTGAATTTTTGTTGGCCAAGGCTGAAATGATTTAATGAAAGAAGGCAAAAAACAAAGACTATCAGAGATTTCCACAGGGGAAAAACACGTTCCATACATTATAATTTGAAAAAGACTACAAACATCCTCTAAACAAATTAACCTTACCAATTTGTTTTCAGTTTATTTGATAAAAACCTATGAATAAGCGTTATTCTAACGTGAACCGTGCAAAAAGCAGAATGAAATGAAGACGGTCTTATAAGAATAGGAAATCATACAAAAAGTATCGATTTCCTATTCTTCTAGAAAGGTTAAATTTTCACAATAATTGTGTCAGATTCGACAGAACTCGCCTGAAAGAAACCGAGTGCGCCGTTGTTTAAATTTGTCCTGGGGTTTACTGGCGGAGAACCAAACAAACCTCCGTCATTTTGCAGGAGGTTAGAGAGATCATTATAATATAAGAAACCCTGTCTCGAGATACTGTACATCTCCACCACGGAAGTATCCTGCAAGTTAAAAAACCCGGCAGTAGGTACCCCATTAATATCTTCTGCCAGCAGATCGTCATCAGAGAAATAAATATCATTATCATCATCTCTGAGTGGCTTGTTGTTTTTATAGAATTTAAATAAGTAAAAATCTTTTGTTTTCTGCGGTTCTTTCATGTAAAACAGCACCTCGTAAAACTGTCCTTCTTCCTCAGGATCTTCGAATTCATCATCATTAATGATTACAGTAAGTGAATCGATGGTAGGCACCGGAAATAGTTCATCTGTCGCTGTGTAGTTAACATCTCTGGCGCTTACGTTAAGCGTATACGTCACGCCTACTTCTCCTGCAAATGGGATATTAGACAAATAAAGCCCGTTTAACTCTTCACTTTGAGTGGGGTTATGAACATAATTATAAATATTTCCCCGATCATCGCTTACTGAAACTACCGCATCAGTTATAGGTTGAGAAGCTACCTGGTCATAAAAGTCAACAGTTGTTGAAACACGTACATAATGGTTCCGTTCCACATTAGTCACCAGGCCTTCTATGATCATGACAGGTTCAATAATCTGGCTATCGATGGTAATGGGTTCATCACACGAACTGACTATACCTATAAATAAAAAGAGTATTAGTGAATTTTTCATTTTGTATTCTTTTAGAATTTAACGTTATAAGTAACGGAGGGTAGAATAGGAAAAAGATAGATCAGACGGGCTTCTTTTTCATTTCGAATAGGGTTCTCGTCTGCATCTTCTTTGTTTTGAGTATAAATCGTGAAGGCATTTTTTCTACTATACGCATTGTAAATAGAGAAGACCCAGCTTCCTTGCAACTTTTTGCCTTTGTTTTTCCTGGGTGTAAGTGTTGCTGACAGGTCTAAACGATGATAATCCGGCAATTGAAAACCATTTCTTTCGCTAATCAGGTCCACCTGATAGCCTTCAAACTCGTATTTCCCACTTGGTAAGGTGATAGGGCGTCCGGTAGTATAAGTGAAATTAGCTCCAAAAACCCATTTATCATTATACTCATAGGTACCTACGATATTGAAATTATGTCTGCGATCATAATTGGCCAAAAAAGGCTGGTCTATGTTTACACCAGGTATTTTTCGTTCGGTCCTAGACCATGTATAACTTGTAAAACCGGTAAACTTTCCTTCATTTTTCTTCAACATAAGCTCCAGGCCATAAGACCAGGAGTCACCCTGCCGGTATTCTGTGGATAGATCTTGATTGAAAAATATCCTGGCATTATCTGCAAAGTCTGTTACATTATCAATGTCTTTGTAGTAAACTTCAGCAGAAAGCTCATACGCATTGTCTTTTAAGTTCCTGAAATATCCGGCAGCCACCTGATCAGCTAACTGTGGGTCGAGGTAATAAGAAGTCGGCGCCCAGGTATTGAATGGAATAGGAACCGTACCTGCTGAAATAAGGTGCGTATTCTGGACCATACGGTTGTACGATACCTTTACAGAACTTCGCGGATTAACAATGTATCGGGCCGAGAAACGTGGTTCGAAATTGACAAACGTTTTGATGTTCTCAAACCGATCATAAGATAGTGTATCTGTGCGCACCACATCAATGTTATCTGTTGGGTTTTCATATAGATAAACATCTGATTTACCAATGCTTTGAAAAATGGATAACCGGGCTCCGTAAAGGAAAGTAAGCTTGTTACTCACTTTTAATTGGTGGTCGGCATAAAAAGCATGATCCAGTGCAAATTCCTCCTGAAGCTCCGTCCTGGTGAATAGTGATTTATCAGACGAAGGTTTAATCACACCAGGGTCAAAAGAACGATAAGAAATATGATAGCCGAAATTGAATTCATTGCTAGGGTTCAGAAAATAGTTTAAATCCTCTTTAAACGTCAACTCACGTATATTGGAGGTCCATTCAAATCCTTGTGCATCATCATCCAACTCCATTTTATAATCAAAATTACTGGCAATGAGAGTGGTATTTGAAAAAAGCTTACTATTGAACAAATGATTCCAGCGGAATGTAGCAGTGGCATTGCCCCAATCAAATCCAAAGGTATCGTCAAAGTCAAATACATCACGTCCGAGGTATAAAGCGGCAAAGAAACGGTTGTTATTGTTATGCTTCCAGTTCACCTTAGCGTTGACATCATAAAAGTGCACTGAATTTTCTTCTCCCGCCGCCTTCAAAAAAACGTCAACATAAGAACGTCGTGCAGAAAGTATAAATGAACTCTTATCTTTTTTGATAGGGCCTTCCAACATCACCCGGCTGGCCAGTGAACCAATGCCTCCGTTACCTGTAAATTTTTTATTGTTCCCATCTTTGGTTCTTACTTCTAATATAGATGACAGCCTCCCTCCAAACCGGGACGGAATACCCCCTTTGTACAATTCCGACTCTTTAATAACATCAGCATTGAAGACCGAAAAAAGACCGAACAGGTGAGACGGATCGTAGATTGGCGCCTCATCAATTAATATCAGGTTCTGATCCGCACTACCTCCACGTACAAAGAAACTGGAAGTCCCTTCACCTGCCGATGCCACACCGGGTAGCATTTGAATCGTTTTAATGATGTCGGGTTCACCAAACAGGGCAGGCAGTCGCTTGACCTGCTTTACATTAATTTCATTGCGACTCATTTTAATGTCGGTTACATTGGCATCTATGGCTTTATCCGTCACCACAATCTCATCCATTTGCGTGATTAATACAGGTAATTCCACATTCATTTCCAGATCAGCATTCAGCAAAACGGTTTGGACTACCGGTTGGTATCCAATGGAACTGTAGGTTATGTTATATTCTCCAACCGGCAAACTCAATGCATAAAAGCCATAGACGTTAGTAGCACTTCCTGTTTTGAGCTCTTTAACATATACTGTTACACCAATTAGCTCTTCTCCATTTTCCGCATCTTTTACATAACCATTCAAGGTGAACTTCTGCTGACTTAAAGCCAGTTGAGTTGCTAAAAAAAATAATAGTAATCCCAGCGCGTGCTTTTTGGGGTATCTAAAATGTTTAGGATTGAGTTTTTGTTTCATAAAAATCTTTAATTTGAAGTAAAGACGACCGGTCAAACCAATGGTTGACGTTTTGAGAAAAAAAATGTTGAATGGTCATTAATCCAATTAAATACAGTGTTTTAACCATTGATTTACAGACAACGGTTTTATTGATGTATGCATTATAAGCCTCCACTTTTTTATTTCCACCCGCATCTGGAAACGATCGTTCCGGCGCTTTTTAGAAAAATTCGCGACTTCGATTATACGCTCAGAGAGCGAATTAATACTCCGGATGATGATTTCCTGGATATTGACATGCATCAATCCGATAGCAAAGAGGTGGTCATTCTATCTCATGGTCTGGAAGGGAACTCAACAAGGCCATATATATTAGGTATGGCCCGGGCATTCAGTAAGAAAGGGTATGATGTGATGGCATGGAATTATCGTGGATGTAGTGAAGAAATGAATAAACGGCTACGTTTTTACCACAGCGGTGCAACAGATGATCTGGGCTTGATCATTGACCATGCGTTAAACAAAGGTTATGCAAAAATCCACTTAGTAGGTTTTAGCCTGGGGGGAAATCTCACTTTAAAATATTTAGGAGAACAAGGTGAGCAGTTTCACCGGAAGATAGCTTCGGCGGTGGTATTCTCTGTTCCTTTAGATCTCCATAAAAGCTGTCTGCAAATATCTAAGCGAAACAATTTCATGTATGCGCAACGGTTTTTGAAGAATCTGAAAAACAAAGTAAAAATCAAAGCACTACTGATGCCGGATAGTTTAAATACTGATGCGCTAAAAAACATCAAAACATTGATAGATTTTGACGATCACTACACAGCCCCGCTACATGGCTTTGAAAACGCCATCCATTACTATCAAAGCTGTAGTTCCATATACTATCTGGATAATATTCAACTTCCTACGCTGATTGTTAATGCTGTTAATGATCCGTTTTTATCGGAAGAATGCTATCCTAAGGAGCAATTAAAGTCTCATGCTTATGTTACCCTCGAAACACCTGACTACGGCGGTCATGTAGGATTCACGAATATCAATAAAAACGGACTTTACTGGTCAGAGCAAAGGGCACTGGACTTTGTAGGTTCTTTAAAGGATTAATTATTCTGGCTTCAACAATCTTTTAAAATTAAAAAAGCGGGAGAACCTTAAGGCCCTCCCGCTTAGTAACATCCAGATAATTAGTTTTAAGCACGCTCTGGCGCCAATCCCCATTTCTTTGGAGACCTCCACAAACTTGAGAGCATCAATTCCCTCATAAAGAAAAATTCTTTAGGAAGCTTATCATACATTCGCTCAAAAAGCTCTTCATGCATTAACACTTCTCTCTTCCATGATTCCCGGTCTATGGTCATAATCTCTTCGAATTCTTCCTGCGTGAAGTCAAGACCTTTCCAGTCAATATCTTCATAGCGAGGCATCCATCCAATAGGGCTTTCTACCGCCCCGCTCTCTCCGTGCACTCTGTTAATCACCCACTTCAGTACTCTCATATTTTCTCCGAACCCCGGCCACAAGAACTTGCCATTTTCATCTTTTCTGAACCAGTTCACAACAAATATACGAGGTGGATTAGGGAGTTTTCTTCCAAACTGAAGCCAGTGGTTAAAGTAATCCGCCATATGATATCCACAGAAAGGTAACATAGCAAAAGGATCACGCCGTACTTTTCCTACCTCACCAAAGGCAGCTGCAGTCATTTCCGAACCTATGGTAGAAGCGGCATACACACCAAAATTCCAGTTAACTGCCTGATATACGAGTGGAACAGCTGTACTTCTTCTTCCTCCTACTATGAATGCACTGATAGGTACTCCGCCGGGGCTTTCCCATTGCTCGTCTATACTGGGGCAATTTCCCGCAGGCGCAGTAAAACGGGCATTAGGGTGAGCAGCAGGTTTATCGTTGGCAGGATCGTATAGCTGACCGTGCCAATCTGTTAACCCGTCCGGCACTTCATCCGTCATTCCCTCCCACCATACATCGCCATCAGGAGTAATAGCTACGTTAGTAAAAATAGAATCCCTTTCTATGGTTTTCATCGCATTTGGATTCGTCTTATCATTGGTACCCGGAGCCACACCAAAGTATCCGGCTTCAGGATTGATAGCGTAAAGTTGACCATCTTCACCGGGTTTGATCCAGGCAATATCATCTCCCACTGTGGTAATTTCCCAATCCCCCATTTCTTTAGGAGGAATAAGCATGGCAAAATTTGTTTTTCCACAAGCACTTGGGAAAGCCGCCGCCACATAAGTTTTTTCACCTTCGGGATTTTTTGCTCCCAGTATAAGCATATGTTCTGCCAGCCAACCTTCTTCTTTGGCCATTACTGAAGCTATCCGTAAAGCAAAACATTTTTTACCTAACAGAGCGTTACCTCCATATCCTGATCCATAGGACATGATAGACCTTTCCTCAGGAAAGTGAACAATATATTTTGTATCCGGGTTACATGGCCATTTGGCATCCTCCTGTCCGGGAGTTAAAGGTGCGCCTACAGTATGTAAACATTTTACAAAATCACCTTCGGAACCTAGTTGATCTATCACTTTCTTGCCCATTCGGGTCATGATCTTCATATTCACCGCAACATACTCTGAATCTGATATTTCCACGCCTATTTGTGAAATATCCGAACCCAGAGGCCCCATACAAAATGGGATAACATACATAGTACGGCCTTTCATACACCCCTTAAAAAGGCCACCTAGTGTACTTTTCATTTCTTTTGGATCCATCCAATTGTTGGTAGGACCTGCATCTTCCTTTAACCTGCTACAGATAAAGGTCTTATCTTCCACACGAGCAACATCACTTGGATCAGAGAAACATGCAAAACTATTGGGTCTTTTCTCTTCGTTCAGTTTTATAAAAGTTCCTTTATCGACCAGCATGCCACATAAGGTCTGATACTCATCTTCCGATCCATCACACCAGTAGACATTGTCCGGTTGACAAAGCTGGACAGCTTCTTTTACCCAGGCTTTAAGTGCTTCATGAGTCACGCTTTCTGAGTAGTCTTTCTTTAAATCCATCGTTGCTTCATTCATGGTATTTATTCTTTTAGTTAGACATATTTTCTATATAGCATTTCTTGATCTACTTCTTTGGGCGTACTCCAGAAATTATGGTATAAAGGGCAGGTCTGGAGGTTATGTCTCTCCTTATCGGTGTATTGTAAAAATATCGAAAAGTTACAGCCATCGACGTGACATTTATCAGGATTTATCATGACATAGGTGGATGGAATCGTTTGTGGAAAAGAAGGTTTATAAATGGGAGCATCAACTTTTATTTCGTGGGATTGGCCTGGAATACTATGAAACATCTATTTTAGCATTATGGGTGATCGCTATACAATAACTGCAGCTAAAAACACGCTGGCGGAACGTTTTTCAATTGATGTTCCTGAGCGATATGTTCCTCGTTTTAATGCCGCACCTACACAAATATTACCTGTTATTACAGCAGGCAGTAATGGCATCTCTTTCTTCTATTGGGGCCAGCTTCCCGAGCGTGCTAAAAATCGATCTATCAGCAGTAAACTCTTATATATTGGAACAGAATCCATATTGGAGAAGCCTGCCACCTTTAGAGCTCTCATGGAAAGAAGATGCCTTATACCCGCCGATGGGTTTTATGACTGGAAAAGGATAAGTAAAAAAGGCAGAGTGGCACATCGTTTCGTCTTTGAGCAGGAGGAGCTCGTTTCCTTTGGTGGCCTATGGGAAGAATTTGAAAATGAGTCAGGAGAAGTAATGCATACTTTTAAAATACTTACCGCTGCCGCAGATGTAGAGTCATCAACTACACTTAGTTCGCGAATACCTTTCGTATTAGATAAAGGAAAAGAAAAGACATGGCTGAGCCAAAATAGTTCGGAACCAGAGTTAAAAGATGTATTAACTTCTGGTATCACCAGTCAAATGAGAAGCTATTCAGTATCGCCAAAGATTGACGATGTTGCAAACGACAGTCCTGCATTAATAAAACCTTTTGCTCCTACAGATCAATTTGGCAATTATTCTCTTTTTGACTGAGTGTTGATTGACCCTTAATTACCACGTCCTATGTATCTACCAATCAAGGGAAAAATAGTTTATATCACCTTTCTGTTATTGTTATCAGCTATAGGCCCCACTCGATCACAGGATCGTCTGTCTATGATATTGGAATCTGAAAAGCTGATCAACAAAGGAGACACTGCACAAAGCATTACCAACTATAAAAAAATATTAGAACACTACCCTCAAAGCTTTTCCGCCACTAAACGCCTGGCTGAGATCTATTATTATCAGAAAGACTATTACCATGCTATTCTCTATACAAATATTGCCCTTGATATCACAGATAATTTTCTAGCCCGGCAGGATGAACTATTGGCTAAAAACAAGCAAACGATGACGTCGTCTGAAAGGGTGGAGTCCCATCAAAAAACAGATCAATACTTGAAGGACAAAGCAGATGCACACCACTTGAAAGGGCTAATACGGCTAAAACAATTCCGACATGCAGATGCCATCGAAGAATTGGATATGGCCATAAAAGTTGATTCCGGCAATCATAGCTTGTATTTAGACAAAGCGACAATACTCATAGAAAAGGGGGTAATGACACAAGCGCGGCAATACCTGCACCTTGCCACCAAAGACCCTCTTTTAAGAGGCAAGGCTTTATTTAGTTTCGCCAACTCATTCTACAAAGAAAAACGACTGGACAGTGCTTTGTTTTACTATAACGAGGTAATCAAGTCAAACCCTTTGTATAAACTGGCTTATCAATACAAAGGGCTTGTACTTACTGAAATGCAGCGGTATCAGCAGGCACAACATGCTTTCACCCAATTCATTCAATTAGACAGTACTTCAGAAGAGATCTTTTTCAGACGTGCCGTACTTTATAATGAACTGGGAGAAATGACTAAAGCGCTCAATGATTGGGATAAAGTACTGACATTGAATCCTGAAAACCAGGAAGCTCTGCGAAACCGTGGGCTCACTTACTTTCAGTTAGGGGAATATATGGAAGCCATAGCCGATTTCGACAAAGCGTTGGAGCAGGCTCCCGGCCAATCTTTTACCAGGATCAATAGAGGCTATTCTTATTACTTGTTAAACCAACCTGATAAGGCCCTTACCGACTTAAACAAGGGCATTGAACAAATGCCCAGGTACTACCTGGGAAGGTACTTCCGGGCGTTGGTATATTTACAAAAGCGTAAAAAGAAAGAAGCTTGTCGGGACTTAAAAAGAGCAATAGAATTAGGTATGAAGGAAGCAGATATAGATCGAATATTAATAAAGAAGTGCCTTTGATTTTCTAATTAGCAGTGGCTTTAGAACTGTGGCGTCCAACAGTTAAAAATCATCCTCTCCATCCCCATCTTCTTCCGGCTTAGGCTCGGTTACTTCAGGTGGCGGTTCATCACTCTTATTTTTCTTCTCTTTTTTTACTTTAGGCTTTTTCTCTTTCTTTTTCTTTGGAGGCTTGTCACCTTTTTTCAGGAATGAGAAAGGACCTTTTTTCTTGGGTTCGGCTTCTTCTTCCAATTCGGTGGCAGATGTTTCGAGGTCGCCTTCCTCTCCCTCTTCAATTTCACCAGTTTCTTCTGTGTCAGAAGCCAATTCTTCCTGATCTTTTTTACTAAAAAGTTTCTGGAAGAATCCCCGGATACCTTTGCGTTTTTTCTTCTTTTTCCACGCCTTCAGTGCCTCCGGATCAATATTCTCTGCTTGCTCCAGACGTACATCAGGGTAAACAAGATATTTTCTGAGATACCATAAATAAAGCTCCTGATCAATATTAAAATCTTCTTTCTTAAGTGAGATCACATAAGTACTGTCAACGCCGCTCTCTACAGAATCTGTCTTGGCTTCTCCGAGGTCAATCGTTTTTATCAGGTCCGCAGAATCATACAAGTCACGACTTCTCACATCGCGTTCTGCCAGCAGAAATTCGTCATTAAAAGCCAATGAATCCTCTTCTTCATGATAAATATCTTTCATTGGAATGGTTTTAAGGCTCCTTAATTTTCTGCGGTAACTTACCGGCTCAATCAGCAAATATTTATTTTTGCTGGCTTCCAGCACTTTGGGAGTAGAATCCTCATTGAAATAGCTGAATCTCCTTTTCAGCGCCTGTTCATCGTGGATAAAAGCACTTTGATAGGCTGGACAGATCATCCTTTCGGTACAAGCCTGTACCATAAGTATGAATAACATACCGATAAGCAGATGATATGAATACTTCATTAAAAAATTACTTCTGACAGAAGCCAGAACGAAAAATAAGCTTATTTCGCATATTTTCGGCAAAAGGTTAAAGGTAACTTCAAAAAGTGATAAGATAAAGCTTAAAACGTAAAATAAACGCAGAACATAGTTAATTGTCCGAACAATTAGATTCTTAAACTCATTTTTCAATCATTCAGGTAAACCACTTGTCTTCAAATTGTTAGTCAAATAAATGGAATATGAAGTCATATCAAACGCTATTGTTTTCGCTTATTATTTTCGGTGGTTCCACTGATGATGAACCTGCTATGGTGGAAACAGGTTTGCCGGGGAAATGGAATTTAACTGAACAGTTACTGTATCCCGGAGATTGCAGAGGTACTTTTCAGCCCGTGCCCAGTGATAAAACCTTGTTTTTTTTAGTAACGGAAAAGTATGTTCAAACGCAAACTTATGCAGCCCGGGTCCAGGTACTAACGATAATAGCTGCCTCAATTACACTGAACAGGATATGAAAGGAATCATTTCACTCAAAGCGTATAATTTTGATCCCAGGTTATTCGACCAGCAAATTGAAATTAAAGAAGGTAAGCTTTTTATATATTATCCCTGTATGGAGCCCTGTGTTGAAATGTATGAAAAAAAATAGCTGGTAATACATCGGATGAATAAAGGCACTTGAGGGGAAGAGAACTTTAGCATTACCCCTTCCACTTTTGAAAAAGCTCATCCCTGATCCTCAACTATTAGTGTCATCAATAAGTACTTTTTGACTGTTTTAAGCACCAAAAAAACAGTTCAAGACTACAATCCATCGACAATGAAACGATCATTTTATGATTATTCATTATTTCCAGGCCTGTTCCATATAGAATATTTACCATCCAGATTTATTTGTGAAATTTATAATCTATCTTCAGAGAAACCCATTGTTATTGATAATCAGATACCTATAGCTACTATCGCTTAGTTTCCACTTTACCTCACGCCATTTTAATGTAATTTTTCCATTGACTATACGGTTAATTGATCTAAATTGAATTTTTTTGCTTTCATCTAAGAGAAAGTTGGTCTTATGATATTAGTATATATACGTAGTCATGTTGCGCTTAAAGATTATCTTAATATGCATTGTCTATAGTTTATCTCTCAAAGCTCAGGATTTTAAAAAAGACATTAAAAAAGCGGATCAGCTTAAAAAAAATGGTCAATATGATAAAGCGATAACATTTTATAAAAGGGCACTGAAACATAAAAAAGGTAATGCAGATGCCACTTATGGTCTTGGCTTAGCTTATTTATTCAGTATAGAAAAAGAAAAAGCTCTCCCACATCTGAAAAGTGTACGTCAGCTCAACCCAAAAATAGATCGTGACATAGACTATCATTTGGGATTGGCTTACCAATACCATTACGAGTTCAGGGAAGCCATTAAAGCTTTTGAGAGGAACAAGCTTCGAAATAAAAAAAATGCGGGTGAAGCCCAGTTAAAAATTGAAGAATGCATTTTAGGTGATTCCCTTTACAATCACCCGATCGCCGCTAGGGTCACTAATCTTGGTGAGCGGATCAACTCCCGCTGGCATGATTACACTCCTTTGATCACCTCTGACGGTAAAAAGCTATATTTCACATCAAATCGTGCCGGGTCTACCGGTGGAAAGCGCCTGAGAGATGGTAGTTACTATGAGGATATCTACTCTTGCGATTGGGATGGCAGCCAATGGAGTACTCCGGTAAATATTAGTACCAAAGTCAATACAAGATACCATGATGCTGCGGCCTCTATATCTCCGGACGGAAAAACACTATTCGTATATTCGGAAAAAGGTAGCGGAGACATTTATATATCTAACTATTTAAATGGCGACTGGACAATACCGTCTCCTCTGAGTGATCAGATCAATTCTGTTTTTTGGGAAACATCAGTATCTATTACGGCTGACGGTAAAACCTTGTATTTCGCCAGTGAGCGGCCCGGAGGCTTAGGAGGATTAGATATTTACAGGAGTGAGCTTCAGGAAAATGGGGAATGGGGGAAAGCACGAAATTTAGGCCCGGAAATAAACACTTCAAAAAATGAAGACTCTCCTGTCATCCATCCTGACGGACAAACCTTATATTTTAGTTCCAGTGGACACCCGGGGATAGGTGGGTTCGATATTTTTTACAGTAAACTAGATGGAAAACGTTTTCAAAAGCCGGTAAACATAGGGTATCCTATTAATACCGTTCATGATGACAACTACTTCGTAATATCTGCAGACAGGACAAGGGCCTATTATGCTTCCCAAAAATCCGGTGGAGTAGGGATGGCAGATATCTATTACATAGACCTCACTTATCAACCGGATATTGTTAAAGAACCGGAAGAAGTGGAAATAGCAGAACCAATAATAGAGCCTGTGGCTATAAATGAGACAATCGAGACTGAGGTCGAAGAGCCAAAGCAAATGGAAGAACCTGTAGAAATTGAAAAGCCTGTAGAATCGAAAAATAAGGACCAATATTTTGATAAAAGCATTCTGGAACTTCGTGACAAAAAGGAAGTGGTAACCGTGATAAAAGGTACAGTATTGGACGCCAGTACGGCCACACCATTAGAGGCCCAGATACGGCTGGTGAATAACGTTACCAATACACTCGCGGCTGAAATCTATTCTGACCCAATAACAGGAAGCTTTGAACTGATCATTCCTCATGGAGGCAACTATGGCGTGTCCACTAAACGACGGGATTACTTATTTAACTCAATAAACTTTAAAGTACCCGCTTTTTCAGAGTACCAGGAAATAGACCTGTCGATATTTATGGACAAGGCTAAAGTAGGGTCGAAAGTAATTCTTAAAAATGTTTTCTTCGACAGCGGCAGTTCTGACCTTCGTACGGAATCTCTGGCAGAGCTTGAAGTAATGAAAGTCCTGCTTACTGACGCACCAAACCTAAAAGTGCAGATCAACGGCCATACCGACAACGTTGGAGCCGCTGTTTATAATAAAGTATTATCAAAAAAAAGGGCCCAATCCGTCATTGACTATCTGGTGAGTCATGGCATAGATGCCAGCCGCTTACAAGCCAAAGGTTTTGGAGAGGAACGTCCCCTGGTATCCAATGACGATGAAACTGATGGCAGAGAGATCAATCGCAGAACAGAAATAGAAATTACAGCTATTGGTGATAGTGAGATTGTACCTTAGGCTTACGGTCATAGTTATATCAGGCTATATGGTCAATTGCTTAGCGAACCTTTAGCACTGGTGATCAAACACCAATCAATCGGAATCTCTGTAAGACGTAAGAAATCAACTTTCTCGCAGTTCCTCTTTCAGCTTTTTAGGAAGCTTGGCCACCACCAGTTCATAACTATGATCGATCAAATACTTGATTTTGTTATCCGGCACACTACCGTTCATCATCACGGTATTCCAGTGCCTTTTGTTCATATGATACCCTGGAAGGATACCGTCATACTCCTCGCGTAACTCTATTGCCTTCTCAGGGTCACATTTCAGATTTGCGCTAACAAAATTATCTATCCCCGTCAATGCAAACATCTTATCCATCACTTTGAATACCAGCGTCTGATTATCAAAAGGAAACGATTCGGTCACTCCTTTTTTGGTAATGCAGTATTCGCGAAAAGATTCGACGTCCATAAGGATCAGAAAAGATTTTTGGCAATAAGATAAATTATTCCTATTAGAAACATCGTCATGGATATCTTATTAATGACATGCATCGACTTGATACTAAAGTTACTCGGGCGATTTGGGTCTTTTTTTCTAAAGAAATAGCCAAACACCTCGCCCAGAGCGAAATAATCTTTTAACGTATTTTTATCTTGTTTTACATTTTGTTGTTCCATAGCTCATCCATTTATTGCAGGCTCTATCCAGTTACCATCGGTGCGAATGATCTCAATAAGCTCATCCACTGCCTGTTCGGAAGGAACCCCTCTTTTCATCACTTCTTTACCTTTATACAACGTAATTTTTCCTTTTCCACTACCCACATAGCCATAATCGGCATCTGCCATCTCACCGGGACCATTCACAATGCAGCCCATAATACCGATTTTCACACCTTTCAGATGGTCCGTACGCTTTCGGATCATAGCTGTCGTTTCCTGTAGGTCAAACAGCGTTCGTCCGCACGATGGGCAGGAGATATACTCTGTTTTAGTCATACGGGTACGTGCCGCCTGAAGTATACCGAAAGCAGTGTTGTTATATAATGAAACCAACGTCGCCATTTCTTCTTTTGCATTAACTTCGGGAGCTTTCATGGCCCCCAGCATTATACCATCTCCAAAGCCATCAATAAGCAGCCCGCCAATATCCGTAGCTGCGTGGATCTGCAACTCATCTTCACTCAATATTCCATACGTGCGCTTTACAATAACCGGGGTCCTTACCTGTGCATTCCTTAATTTAAAAAAGGCCCTTCGCAGCTCAGGCATAGCGTGTTGATTATCCGTCTGTAATATTAATACTGCAGTTGTATCTTTTTCGAGCAAGGTAATAAAAGCTACGTCCAACTCCTTCAGACTGGTCAATATGAAATTAATTTCTTCATGCCTTTTCGTCTGCTCTCTATAATCTGATGTAGTAAAGAGCGGTAACTTGTTAGGATCATCACTAACTTCATTCCATGCCTGGTAATCCAGTACTTCTTTCAATCCATTGGGCAACATGAATGGAACGGGTGTCTTCCCCGAATAAAGGTAATCTGCACCCAGGTCATTCATTTTCCATTTGTCCAGTTCCGGCAAATAAAAATGACCTATGGATTTCAGATCTTTATAATCTTGTGCGTTTAAATGGCCTATATCCGCTAATACTCTGGGCACATTCGCCCCTCCAATATTGACTACTTCGGCCGTTTCTCTACGGGTATAGCTAAAAGGATCAAAATCCACTGACCCGATAGATTCAATCTCTTCATGTTGTTCCCTGTCATCATACCGATCCACCATGATCTGAGCTACAGGTGCTTCCAATTCAGGTTCTTCTGTGAGCGAAACCCTCACTGTATCTCCCAGCCCGTCCTCTAATAATGTACCGATACCTACAGCGCTTTTTATACGTCCGTCTTCTCCCTCTCCGGCTTCCGTAACTCCTAAATGTAATGGGTAAGGCTGAAAACCTTCTTCATCCATTTTATTGACGAGCATTCGATAGGCCTGTACCATCACCTGGGTATTAGAAGATTTCATAGAAAGCACAATATCATGATAATCCAGATCATCGCAAATACGCAGAAACTCAAGGGCAGATTCCACCATACCCAACGGTGTATCTCCATACCGGCTCATGATACGGTCACTTAATGACCCATGATTGGTACCAATGCGCATAGCGGTACCGTATTCTTTGCATATCTTAACCAGTGGAGTGAACTTGCTTCTGATACGTTCTAATTCCTCCTGGTATGAGGCATCTGTATATTCAATTTCTTCAAAACGTTTCTTATCGGCATAATTCCCCGGATTTACCCGTACTTTTTCCACAATCCTGGCTGCCAATTCAGCGGCATTAGGGGTGAAATGAATATCTGCAACAAGTGGAACTTCACACCCCCTATGCTTTAACTCCTTCTTGATCTCTGCCAGGTTTTGTGCTTCCTTAATGCTTGGGGCGGTGATGCGTACATATTCGCAACCTGCATCCACCATTCTCAATACTTGCTCAACCGACCCATTGGTATCCATTGTGTCCACCGTAGTCATGGATTGCACCCTAATGGGATTTTCACCTCCCATGGGCACATCACCTATATAAACTTCACGGGTTTTTCGTCTGCTGTAGCGTGTCAGACTATTACAGTATTGAATCGTTTTGATTATTTCTGTATCCAAGAGTATGGCATTTTTTTAAGTCAACGCTAAGATAACCGTTTTCTATTGTCCAATGTTTTTGAAACCAGGATATGTAACAAATATTCCCCACCTGAAGTAATGAAAATTGTCATGTGCTGATTTGTTCTTTCTTTGAGAGCCTAATAATTATTACGAAATTGAAAGTATGTAATACAGCCCAGGTGGGTCAAATTAATTTTTGGATGTTTTCGGTTTTAGAGATTTTACGTACTCATAACCATCCTTTAGATAAGAAAACAGCAGATCCATATCATCAAACAATATCTCCGGAATTAGCACGTACTCCTGCATTACGGTGTCATAAGCCATGAACAAAGTAGTATTATGGTCTTTTAGAAATTGCTGTCTTTGCTCTTTGGAAAGCCGAATTCCCAACTCTCCTTTCTTATTGAGTTGAGAAAACATATGTCCGTTTGCCGAAGTATAAGGCATTGTTTTTCCCAGCCGTTCAAAGTTTGATTGTTTTTGTATTAGTTGATCGTAACGCGCCAGTTTTTCCTCCCATTGATCGTTTACCATAACGTTTAGTTTTCAATGTAAAACTTAATAGTTGCTACCAATTATCCTTTAACTAATTGGACACTAATTTCTTAGGTTTAAAAATATATAAAATGAATGTATTAATAAACAAGCTGCTGACATGGAAAACTCAAATTCCATAGATTTGTGACATGTTGACCAAAGAAACCGTCACTCACTGGTTTAAAGAATTACAGGACACTATTTGCCAAGCCCTTGAAGAAGCGGATGGGAAAGGATATTTCCATGAGGACCAATGGCAGCGTGATGAAGGCGGCGGCGGACGAAGCCGTGTCATTACCAATGGAAACATCATTGAAAAGGGTGGTGTCAACTTCTCCGCAGTTCATGGCAAACTTCCCGAAAATATCGCCAATGCTTTAAAATTAAATGACTCCACTTTTTATGCAACCGGTGTATCCATCGTTTTGCACCCTGTAAATCCAATGGTGCCTATCATTCATATGAATGTTCGCTATTTTGAAACATCCTCCGAAGATGGCAACAGTACCTGGTGGTTTGGGGGAGGTATAGACCTGACACCCCACTACATAAAGACAAAAGAAGCTGCATACTTTCATCAACAACTAAAAACGGTATGCGACCAACATAACCCTGCTTACTATCAAAAATTCAAGAAGTGGGCTGATGACTACTTCTATATTAAACACCGCCAGGAAACCCGTGGTGTGGGAGGAATATTCTTCGACCGGATGGGAGAAGCAGAAGGAACCAAAGAAACCCTGTTTTCTTTTGTACAGGATGTAGGTTCTGCCTTTGCCCCTACTTATACTTATTTCATGAAAAATAATGCCTACCTCGACTTCAACGGCACACACAAAAACTGGCAAATGTTACGACGGAGCAGGTATGTGGAATTTAACCTTGTATGGGATAAAGGCACTAAATTTGGTCTTGAGACCAATGGAAGAATTGAATCCATCTTGATGAGTATGCCTCCACAAGCCAATTGGGTCTATGATTACCAACCCGAGGAAGGTACGGCAGAAGCTGAAACACAGGCGCTCTTGAAAAAAGATATTGACTGGATAATGTATGCTTGAAATACTATTGGAGTGGGACAAAGCTCTTTTTCTTTGGCTTAACGGCCTGCACACGGACTGGATGGACCCTGTGATGTTCTGGATATCTGATAAAAAGATATGGATACCTTTTTATTTGCTTATAGCAGGGTGGATCATTCGGGAATATAAATGGAAAGGGATCATAGTGTTACTTGGCATCGGACTGGCCATCACAGCCACAGACCAAACCTGCTCCGGGTTTATGAAGCCGTTTTTTGAGCGATTTCGACCTTCCCGTAACCCTGCATTAGAAGGACTGGTCCATGTTGTCAACGATTATCGTGGGGGAAGTTTTGGATTCTCATCATCACATGCCGGCAATACTTTTTCGCTGGCTACCTTCCTGTTCTTTATTTTCAGAAATAAATACCCTTGGTTTTCCTGGATGTTTTTATGGGCAGCTATTGTCTCCTATAGCCGCATCTACCTGGGAGTACATTACCCTGGTGACATTCTGGTAGGAGCAGCCATTGGAACTATCTACGGTTACCTGGCTTACAGATTGACTTGTTATTCTTTAGTAAAGTTTGCAAAAAAGTAATAGAGACCTATTAGTTATGTCTGACTTTACAGATCAGTTTTTATCCAGAAGTCGCTGAACATATTTACCTATGATGTCAAACTCAAGGTTAACCGCGTCCCCGGTGCCTAACTCATGGAGATTGGTATGTTCATAAGTATAAGGAATAATAGCCACCTTAAAACTGTTTACTTTCGATTCAAAACACGTAAGGCTAATCCCATTGATGGTGATTGAACCTTTTTCAACCGTTACATTCCCCAAAGAAGCATCATACTCAATGGTATACAACCAGCTTCCCTCCTCTTCCTGAACAGATTTGATCTGTCCGGTCTGATCCACATGCCCCTGTACAATATGGCCATCAAAACGACCATTATTTAACATACATCGTTCAAGGTTAACTTTACTACCTGGTTGTAACAGCCCAAGGCTGCTCTTTTGCAGCGTTTCATCAATAGCTACCACAGTGTGCCTGTCATTATTCACCGAAGTTACCGTAAGACAAACGCCATTATGTGCTACACTCTGATCAATTTTAAGCTCAGAGGCGATGGTACTTTCAATTTCAAATTCCCGATTACTTCCTTCCGTTTTGATAGATTTTATCCGGCCTATTGTTTCAATAATTCCAGTGAACATGGTATTAGTTCATTTGATTTCTTCAAAAGTAAGTGCAACATTCTGAAAAAAAGCCTGTGAATAGCAACCTTTTTTAAAAATTATAGTTTATATTGTAAACTACTTTATAAAATAATATCAAAGCTATGTCCACTGAGTCAAAACCTTTATCAAATCAGGAGAGCCTTGACATCATTACCAGGATGATCCAAAACGCCAAAGGAAATATTCGTGGCGGTAGTTTCTACTTTCTGCTTTGGGGTTGGGTGGCTATGTTGGGTAATATCGGGCATTTCTATCTCATGGAGTATACCGATTACTCCTACCCTTTTGCCATTTGGCTGATCAGTATACCGGCCTGGGTTGTCAGCTTCATTTATGGTTATCGCCAATCAAAAAAAGCTAAGGTCAAAGCCTATAGTGATGACCTGATCAAATGGGTATGGATCAGTTTCAGCTTTTGTCTTCTGATCATTGTTTTTTCAGGCCGTTTTGGGCCTACCATACCCATCCTGGTATTACTATTAGCGGGAATGGCTACGTTCATTACCGGTTTCATCATTAAGTTTAAACCATTGATCTATGGAGGGGCTTCGTTCTGGATATTTGCGGTGATAGCCTCTGCTGTTGCCCCTTCTTACAGCCTGCTAATATCCGCCATAGCCGTATTGGTGGGCTATTTAATACCAGGGTATAAACTGAAAGCTGCTTAATTATGTCAGATTTCAAAAATCTGGATCCCTTATTGCATTCTCAACTTCGGTTAGCCGTCATGTCACTTTTGGTAAGCGTACAATCCGCGGAGTTTGTTTTTATTAAGGAAAAAACCGGCGCCACCGCTGGCAATCTCAGTGTACAAATTGACAAACTCAATAACGCCGGATACATTGAGGTGACTAAAAGCTTTAAGGGGAAAAAACCAGTAACTACCTGTAATATATCCAAGAAAGGAATAGAAGCTTTTGAAAGCTACGTAAATACGCTCCAATCGTACATTAAGAAATAATAAATGAAAAAAATTTAAATATATAGTTTATAATATAAACCACTTTATGATTATGAAAACGTTGAAATTATGCTGTCTTATTACCGTATTATCGTCTATTGCCACTTTCAGTCAAGCACAATCCGAAGAAAGCCAAATGGCCTACCAGGCATATTTAAATAACAACAATGGGTTATGGAAACAACTAGTAAAAAGATGTGAAACCAATTATGTCAATGATAGTTCTTTGGAAAATTTGTATCAATTGGCCCTGGCGCAACATGGCTTACTGAATGCTTCCTTAATCGATCAGGATGAAGATCTGTTTGATGCGTATCTTGAGACTACCAAGGACAATCTGGAAAAGCTTATTTCATCTGAGCACGAACCAGGTAACAGTAGAGCGCTATTATCCTCCATTTACGGTATGGAAATGAGTTATAGCTCATGGAAAGGCATGTTTTTGGGAGCTAAGAGTAGCAAAAACATGGAAAAAGCATTAAAGATCGCTCCCAATTCACCCATGGTATGGCAGATACGAGGTATTTCCAAGCTTTTTACACCCTCCATGTTTGGTGGTGACAAGCAAGAAGCATTAACCGCTTTGAAAAAAGCTATCGAATTGTACGAGGGTGCTTCTCCATTGCCACAATCGAACTGGAGGTACATTGATGCGTATGCGTGGTTAGGTCAGTGTTATCAGAAACTGGAAAAGACTGAAGAGGCTCGAAGCACCTATCATAAAGCCTTAGTATTAGAACCTGATTTCAACTGGATAAAGTATGGTTTGCTTCCAAAACTAAATGCAAACTAATGATACGATTTTACCTGTCATTAGGATTGTTCTTACTGAATGGCTATGTTCTGTTTGGACAAAAGTTGACCGGCAGTATCATAGACGGTAGAAATGGGGAATCACTTATTGGTGCTAATCTTTATGTTAAATCAGACTGGCGTAAGGGTACCAGCACTGATATACATGGTAAGTTCACTCTTAATAACATAAAGCAAGGCGACACATTGGTGATTTCATACATAGGTTATAAAGAGCTATTCCATATAGTTACTGAAATAAGGCCGCTTGATATAGCCTTGCAGCCTAATACCCTAAACATGGATGTGATAGTAGTTACCGCAGAAAAGTTAGCAGCTGAAGAGTTCACTTACAAAAGAATATCCCGGTTGGATGTATATCTAAACCCCAGTGCAAAAGCAGACCCATTATTAGCCGTTAACTCGGTTCCCGCCGCCACCACGCTGGATGAATCGGCCAATATCAGTTTCAGAGGTAGTAGCCCTGCAGAAACCGGATTATTTTTCAATAATGTTCCTCTTTACGACGCCATACGTTTTTCCCAGCTTAATGGTATTGGTACGTTCAGCGTATTTAATACTGCCATGGTAAACGAAATGCTAGTTTTCCCTGGCAATCCACCTCTTGAATATGGCAATACTACCTCCGGACTCATTGCCATACAAACATCAGAAGAAATTCGGGAAACTACCTCCAATTCTGTTACACTATCTCCGGCCAGCTATGGAGGTTTAGCCCAACGAAGCACAAGTAAAAAGAGTGCTCTAACGCTGTTTTCTAACTACCAACCTTCGTCCATCATAAAAGCGCTGAACCCGGAAGCGCTCGATGATATTCAAAAATTTCAGTCCGTTGATTTAGGGATCAATTTCTTAAATCATTTTAATGACCATACTATTCTAAAAGTATTCAACTACACCCTGACCGAAGGGTATGATTTTTCTTATCAGTCCCCTACCTTCCAGGGAACTTTCAAACAACGGAAACAACGTAACTTTACCGTAACCAACTTCAGACACAAGGTAAACCGATCAGAATGGTCTTTGAACAGTAACATAAGCTTTTCAAAAGCGGAGTTTGGCTATGCAGATACTGACATTACCATCCATAACTTTGACGCCTTCTTCTCCGCTAACTATCGCTATCAACGCGAAAATTTTTATGCCAAAACTGGTCTGAGCGTTGATCACAGAAAACAAAAATTTACAGGCACTTATTATGCTTTTGATTTTGCAGAAGGAGATGGCTTTCCTACCACAAGTAACCACAACACCGTAAGACTTAACCGGCCCGAACTATACGTTTATACCAAATACTACTGGGGGAAAAAGATAATATTGGGAGGAGGTTTGCGTAAAAACATACCTGCTACACTCCGGGATCATTACCTGAGCATGCAGTTAAATACCAGAATACAGCTTAATACCCACGCTCACATTACAATGGCCTGGGGTAAATACCACAAATACAGTTTACCTCAAAACGACATTGAAAATCCATTTTTAATAGCAAGTGACCAACTGTCCGCTGACTTGAACTGGAATCAAAACGATCTTGAATTTTCTACTTCCATTTTTGGCAAAAAGAACAGACAGCTTAACCGCACCACAGAACTTTTTGGTCTGGAGTTTTTTCTCAAGGGAAAAATACTTCCTAAGTTACGCGGTCAGCTTTCCTATACGCTGATCAACGGCAATACCAGGGAGGCCGGCGGAGAACGGTATCCTGCTGAATATGACTTGAATTACTTCATAAGAGGGAATCTGGAGTACAAATTTACCAGAGGATGGACAGCCAGCGCTAATTTCATTTTGAGAGACGGAAGACACTACCAACCGTTAATCAACATTACGTTTCATGAAGGCCTATCCGTATTTGAACCTGAGTATGCACCATTAACACAACAAAAGCGGCTTAGAAGCTATAAGGGGTTTGACCTGAGCATCAGTAAACTAATAGCCGTTAGTGAGAAGTTTTCTATCATTGTATTTGGGTCAGCAAGTAATGTTTTAGATATAAAGAATTTAAGATCTTACACCTACAACTTTGACTACAGCGTCAGGCAGGCACAGTATTTTTCGCGCAGAACATTCTATTTTGGAATGGTCATCCATTTCTGAGTTCGATCTATCCGTTTAATAACATTCATTTACGGAAAGTAAATTATGTCGATTTCAATTAAGCCCGGAACAAATGCATTTTAAAAACTTGCAAAGAGTGTTTTCTTTCCTACTTCATCCCTAAAGGGAAAATCAAAATTTCAAAGCTCATCTAGCCTTAAGGAAAGTGATAAAAGCAACTTGGACAATGGCGCCCTGAGCCACATTTTTAAATACGTTCGACTTGCTTTCATAAAGCATCTAACTCATTAAAAAACAAAAAAGTCTGATACTACCGGTTACGATATAAGTACAGATAATATGTATGTTCTATTGTTAATTATTATTAAATCGAACATTTTAGTTTCAGAACACCAAAACCTATTTCAAAATATGAAAAAGAAAAGTCTAATTTTTATGAGTGCACTGGTACTCATAAGTTTCTCTAACCTATTCTCACAGCAATTTGCGGTTCCATTGGAAGGTTTTTCCAGAAGTAAGACCGCTTACCTACATATGGAGGATGGTACAAAATTCGAGGGTCTGTTAGGAGGATTCAAGAGGTCCAAAGGCCTTATTGAAACGGTTAAAATGAAAAACCCTAATGGAAAAAAGCTAAAAATTGATCCGGCTAAAATTTCATTTATGTACCTGCCGCCAAATAATCTTGCAAAGTTTAGTGCAGCAATGGAACAAGCAGGTAATATACAAAATTGGGAAAAGCAAACTACTGTGGACACTTCTCTTATGAACAAAGGATATGTTTATTTTGAGAAGACCCCGACAAAGATCAAAAAGAAGACGGACGACCTGATGCTACAACTGATGAATGCATCATTTTCAAGTAAGATCAAAGTATATCATGACCCCTTTGCCAAAGAAACAGCCAGCATTGGTTTAGCCGGAGTTGATGTGGTAGGAGGGTTAGACAAATCTTATTATGTTAAAAAAGCAGGTGAAGATGCGGCCTTCAGACTCATGAAAAAAAATTACAGGGAAGAATTTATCAAAGTCTTTGGAGATTGTGACGAGCTTGTAAAGAAATATAGAAGTGACGTCAAGTGGTCAGACCTTGAAACCCATGTTTATGAGTACACACAACTCATGAAGTAATTTTTTTAAAAGCAGATTATTTAGGCTGGTCCTCAGGGGTCAGCCTTTTTATATGCACTGAAGGGTCGCATGGCTTGCAGAACCAGAGCAAATGCATTTAAAAACCTTCTTTTAAAAGTCTTCTCTCTCACCCTATCTCTAAAAGGGAAATAAAATTTCAAAGCTGATCCACTCTTGAAAACCAAGAGGCAAAAAGCAGCCTGGAAAATCACAGCCTGCATCTGGCTTTAAATGCGTTTACCCTCCAATTAAGCCTTAATATTCTGCTATAATCAATAATTGGTGTTAGCTTTGCACCTTAAAACCAAGGTTGTACTAATTGCAGTAATTACATGTCTTTGAAGGAGAAATACCCTATCTACCTCTACAATACACTTTCCAAAAAGAAAGAGAAGTTTGAACCCATCCATGAGGATAGTGTCGGGATGTATGTTTGTGGACCTACTGTGTATAGTGATGTACACCTTGGAAATGTACGCACCTTCATGAGCTTTGATGTGATCTACCGATACCTTCAGTACCTGGGATACAAAGTACGATACGTTCGAAACATCACTGACGTAGGACATCTTGAAAATGATGCCGATGAAGGCGAAGATAAAATAGCCCAAAAAGCCCGCCTGGAAAAGTTAGAACCCATGGAAGTAGTACAGCGCTATACGAATGGCTTTCACGATGTACTGAATGACTTTAACTTTCTTCCTCCCAGTATAGAGCCATGTGCTACGGGACATATCATGGAGCAAATTGAAATGGTACAGGCGCTCCTGGATAAAGGATTCGCCTATGAGGTAAATGGCTCCGTTTACTTTGATGTAGTACGCTACGATAAAGATTTTAGCTACGGCAAACTTTCCGGCAGGAAAATAGAAGAACTAATGGAAGGTGGTCGTGATCTCGATAATCAAGACGAGAAGCGCAATAAGGTGGACTTTGCACTTTGGAAGAAGGCCTCCCCTACCCATATCATGCGATGGAACTCACCATGGGGGGAAGGGTTTCCCGGATGGCACCTGGAGTGTTCTGTTATGAGTACAAAGTATCTTGGTGAAACCTTTGATATCCATGGTGGTGGCATGGACCTGGTCTTCCCGCATCATGAATGTGAAATAGCACAGTCAGTCGGTAGTAAGGGCAAAGACCCTGTTAAATACTGGCTGCACTCCAACATGTTGACCGTAAATGATCAAAAAATGAGCAAGTCTCTGGGCAACTCTTTCTTGCCACAACAACTTTTTTCAGGAGATCACCCCCTGTTGGATCGTGGCTATGGCCCCATGGTAGTGCGATTTTTTATGTTACAATCTCATTACTCCAGCACGCTGGATTTTTCCAATGAAGCGTTAACAGCAGCTGAAAAAGGCTACAAACGTCTGATGGATGGAATAAAAATAGCGAAAGGCCTGGAGTATATTGAAGGACCGGCAGATAATGAACTGGAAGATAAAGTGAAAACACTGATCGATCAGCTTTTCACTCATCTGGGTGATGACTTCAATACTGCTAAAACGCTCGCTGTATTGTTTGAGATCACTACCTTAATGAATAATTTCAAAGTAGGAAATCTAACCACAGGCGCATTATCAAAAGCCTCTTTTGACACATTGGTACAACACTATCAAGGTTTTGTCTTTGATGTTCTTGGATTGAAAGAAGAGGAGGAAAGCGACCATGAATTACTCGATGGAATCATAGATGTCCTAATAAAACTACGCCTGGATGCGAAGGCAGGTAAGAATTATCGACTTTCTGACAAGATCAGGGATGATCTGAAGCAAGTGGGTGTTACACTAAAAGACAGTAAAGAAGGGACAGAATATTCTATTGATTAATTCAACCGCGTTTTGAGTTTTCTAAAACATCTCCTCATTTTTCCTATAAGGATATATCAATACACCATCAGCCCTTTATTTGGCTCCAGTTGTCGCCATTCCCCTACGTGTTCATCCTATACGATTGAGGCTATTCAAACCTGGGGTGCTTTGAAAGGCCTTTGGCTGGGTATAAAGCGCTTCTCCAAATGCCACCCCTGGGGTACTTCAGGCTATGATCCCGTCCCTCAAAAAGAAGAGTAGGCTTACTATTAAATTACTTAAATGGATTGTTGGCAGGCACGGGATTCAATAGATTTGTAGGATTGGCCAACCCGAACCACTTATGTTAAAAATAGATATGCATACCCACATTCTGCCAGCAGACATGCCAAACTGGACAGAAAAATTTGGTTATGGAGATTTTATTTATCTGCAACATCACAAAGAAGGTTCAGCCAAGATGATGAAAGGGAACCAGTTTTTCAGGGAAATAAAGTCTAACTGCTGGGACCCTGAACTAAGAATGGATGAATATTCCCAATTTAATACACAGGTACAGGTAATTTGCACCATTCCGGTGATGTTTTCTTATTGGGCACAGCCGGATGATTGCCTCGACCTTTCCCGCTTTCTTAATGATCATATCGCAGAAATAGCTAATAAGTACCCTAAAAACTATATAGGCCTGGGCACCCTGCCGATGCAAGACACTGATCTGGCCATTGAAGAGCTGACCCGATGTAAAAATGACCTGGGACTTAAAGGAATACAGATCGGCTCTAATATCAATAATCAAAACTTAAGTGAGCCTCGCTTTTTCCCTATTTTTGAAGCCTGTGAAGCATTGGGGATGGCAGTATTGGTGCATCCCTGGGAAATGATGGGCATGCGTTATATGACCAAGTACTGGCTGCCATGGCTGGTAGGCATGCCTGCCGAAACTTCCAGGGCTATGTGCTCTATGATCTTTGCCGGGATATTTGAACAACTGCCCAAGCTCAGAGTAAACTTTGCCCATGCCGGAGGTTCGTTTCTATCGACTATCGGCCGGATAGAACATGGATTTAACTGCCGTCCGGACCTGGTGGCCATAGATAATCCTGTTAATCCTAAAAACTACCTGGGCAAATTTTGGGTAGATTGCATAACACATGACGCCGCCATGTTAAAATATGTACTCGACATTCAAACTTCTAAGAAGGTAACTCTCGGCTCTGATTACCCGTTCCCCCTAGGTGATCTTGAAATTGGCAGGTTTATTGAAGAAATGGACTTGAAACCGGAAACAGTGGAAGATATATTTTGTAATGCTACGTTAGCATGGTTACAGCTGGACAAAAAAGATTTCGTGACATGAAGTATAGAATAGTATGGATACTGATGGTACTGTCTGCAACGACTGTAACTTATGCTCAAACCCAGGAGGAGATCATACAACAACAACTACAGGAGCGTGAACAGGCTAAAAAAGCTGAAACATCACAGATATTGGACCTGGGGGTAGACCTGATGGAAGATGGAGAATACGAAGAGGCCAATGAAAAATTTAAAACTGTTCTCAAGTCCTCCAAAGTAGTCCCCACCAACCTCACCTTCTACTTCGGAAAAAACTCTTTTTTTCTGGGCAAATACAAGCAGAGCATTGATTGGTTAAACAAATACCTGGAACTTAAAGGTACGGAAGGAAGGTACTACCAGGAATGTATAGAGTTACTTGATATGGCAAATAAAGCTTTTTTAGCTTTAAGAGAGGATGATCGAAAAAATGCTCAGGAAGTTCTTTCTATCAGCTATGATATCGACTGTGGTCCTTCAGGCAAGGTAGTATGCCCTGTCTGTGCCGGCAATACAGTGATCATAGAACAAGGACCGTTTGGCAATAGCTACAGAACATGCCCCTACAGTGATGAACATGGACAACTCAGCTGTGAAGAGTATAACCTGCTACTCAAAGGACAGTTAAAACCCAAGCTATAATCGCTAAATATCTCTTAACTAATTGAAGGTGTGAATTTTAGCTAAATGAGGACTGCTATCCGGCCATAAGACTCGTTTATCCGTGTACCTATTGGGCAAATTGTTTTTTCAAAAGAAAAAATGTCAATTCTTATTGAGTTTATAACATCAGATAAATTCGTAGATTACGCTTAAAATAGATTTTAGTACTTTTTTTACTGTAAGCATAATTTTTATGAAGAGGTTGTTAATGCTCATCATAACCCTGAGTCTATTGGTGATTGCTTATTTCCAATACGAAAACTACACACGTTACAGACCTCCCTTTGATCATACCTATGCCGTAAATGATAGCATAGACCCGAATTATTATGATCCGTTGCTATTAGACCAATACATTAAAAATAGTTATGAAATAGGTGCATTTGCCAGAAGAATGTGGTTTCAAAAAGGAATAGATGTGGAATACCCTGATGATTCAGAAGAATCTCTCCAGGCATCGACACATTACAACCATTTGATCGCTTCCACAAAAAGAATGGAAAAACTCCTCATTTATTCCGGCCAACTCAAACAGCAGGGGTTCAATAACACAGCCATTCAAAAGATCATAGAAATGGGGCTCGCCCCTGATAACTATTTCTTTCATGAAAATGATAAATATCTTTACTTAAAGTTGGGTGATCAATCAAACGCAGTGTACGAAATACAGAAGATATTGATTGAAAAAGGTTATACTATACCTCTTGACGGTAATTTTGGACAGGAGACTGAAAATGCGATTAAAACACTTCAGCGAGATTTTAACCTTTACCCTTCCGGCATAATAGATAAGGAGACCATCACCACATTAAAGACGAAGTAACATGAGCAAGAATAGCGAAGAACAAATTCCGGTAGACAAAAAACTGGATGCCATCAAAGAGATCATCTTTGGAGACAACATTAAGGCCTATGAAAGTGAATTCAAACAGCTAAAAGATCACATTAACAAACTCCAGGAGAGTAACCAGAAAATGTGGGAAGAAGCTAATCAAAAGCATGAAACAGACCTCCAGAACCTTAAAAATGATGTTGGGGCATCGATTAAAGACCTGATGAATGCCATTGATAAGTTGACTGAATCCACCACAGCCAAAGCGGACCTATCTGCATTGCTCATTGAGTTGGCGGAAAAATTGAAATAACACGATCCGTTTCCAAAACAGCACACCATTTACACTTTAATATGGAAAACCCTGGTCCCGCAAACCATGCTCAGTCTTTACTTCAACATTGGCTTTGCCTACTTTTATATCGTGTTTGGTTGATTTCAAATAAAAACTAAAGGCATCATGTCCAAGGCACTTCTTTATCGTAAGCTCAAACAAATTCTCCTGGAAGAGGAAAAAGAAGTGCAGCGGTCTGTTCAGGAACAGCTCAGATTAACGGACGAGAAAATCGAAGATCGTGAAAAACTGGAAGCCCGGGTACAGCCCATACTTGAAGATAACGTAATCCATTTAAAACGTAATTTCTCTGCACTTTTCGGTGATGAGGTCACGCAGTCTATCCGCGATCAAATTAAGAATTCGCAAGAAGAAGTGATTGAAGCGCTCTACCCTATTATCGGGAAGATGATCAAAAAATACATAGTGAAAGAACTGGAACTACTATCTGAACGAATTGATCGTCAGCTGGAATCAGCTTTTTCATGGAAAAACTTTGCAAATCGCTTAAAGGCCTGGTTCGCAGGTGCAAAGCCTAGCACTACAATCACCCGGGACCTACTGGAACCCTCTCTTGAGCAAATTCTGGTAGTGCAAAAAGACTCAGGCATATTAGTAGGCAGTTATACAAGATCACAAAATGTAGATACGGACATGATAGCAGGCATGCTCACTGCCATCAAAGCATTTGCAGAGGATGCCTTCGACAAAGGTCAGGACCTTGAAAATATAGAGTATGAGACGTTCAAACTGGTGATACGGTCTTTCAGAAGTTTCTATGTAGTAGCGGCTGTATCAGGAGGTTGGAACGCCTCTTTTAAAAATAGGCTGGATGACCTGATCCTTGATTTTACTTCCAAAATATTGACTAAAAATTTGGTTGACAACGAAGAAAATTCTAAGCTTAACGAATCAGTACAACTATATTTCGATCAGGTATTAAATGATTCTAAGTAAAAAAATAATTCTGCTGGGACATTTCGGAGTCGGGAAGACTTCTTTGATAAAACGATTCATTCATCAAATTTTTGATGAAAAGTATCAAACCACCATTGGAGTAAAAGTGGATAAAAAAGTGGTGGACATCCATGGCGTAGATCTCACCATGCTTATCTGGGATATCGCCGGTGAAGTGAAAAATGAACGTGTACATTACAGCTATATGCTTGGCGCTCATGGCATTTTATATGTATTCGATGTGACTCGTCCCTCTACTTATGAGAATCTGACGAATGAGATTTCTCAGATCCGCCAAACCTTACCCATCGCACCAATTCAGGTAGTTGGCAACAAAACTGACCTACTCACCGAAAATTCTCTTGATTCAATCAAGAGCCATCTATCTTCATCTCACATCATTTACTCAAGTGCCAAGGAGGGGGTAAGTGTTGAAAACGCATTCTATGATCTTGGCAAAGCCATGTTAAAATGAACATTGAAAAGTATAAGAGTGATTACCTGAACAGGCGCATGCAGCTGGTACTCTTTGAACGCGAAACAGGTAATATTCTATATTCTTCTGACACCCTCATCCGGATATTGAATGAGGACACTGTTTTTAACGTATCTCCTTTCCTGGAATCTCTTCAATCGACTTTTGCTACACTGGCACCGAAAGATCAGTTGGTCTACTCCTGCGTCAATATTCCTTATGGAGGCAGGGACTTTTATTTTGATCTGATCTTCGATGTACCTTCTGATTCTCCTGATATGATGGTGTGGCAGCTTTTTGACTTCACAGATCACTATGAAAACCTGACCGTTGTCCAGCAGGAGCGTAATGAATCTGAGATAAGCAGGGAAACACAATTACTGGAAAATGAACGGGTAAGACACGAAAATGAATTGCTCAAGTTCAAAAATGAGGAGATGAAAAAACTCCAGAAGGCAAAAACACAATTCTTCTCCCAGGTAAATCATGAAATAAGAAACCCTGTCAATGCGATTGCAGGATTAACCACAGTACTTAGTAAAAGTAATTCGATCAGCCAGATAAAAGGGCACATCAAAGCGCTTCACAGCGTTAGTTCTCATTTGATCAACCTGGTAAGCAACGTACTTGACCTTTCTAAAATTGAATCTGGTAATCTAAAAGTAGAATGTGATGATTTTGAGCTTAAGCCACTGGTAGACGCTGTAATCCAAGCTTTTAAATATACCGCATTGGAAAAAGGGGTTCATTTGGAATATACTATTGAACGTCAGTTGCCTGAAAAAATCAATGGTGACATGCAGAAGTTGTCCCAGGTGCTCTATAACCTGGTAGGAAATGCGATAAAATTCACTCATTCCGGCTATGTGAAGATGCACGTCAACCTGATCGATGTTATTGATAATAGATTGTGTATCGCATTCAAAGTGGAAGATACAGGCGTGGGAATACCAAAAAACATGTATGATGAGATCTTTAAGCCATACAAACAAGGCATGGAAGATACCACCAGAAAATACGGAGGTACAGGTCTGGGGCTCTCTATTACTAAGGAACTCATTGAGTTAATGGAAGGTCAGATCTATGTAGAAAGTGAAGTAAATGTGGGGAGTACGTTCCGCTTTGTACTTCCTTTTGACTTCCATGATGAAAAAGAGGCGTTAATTGATCCAAAGCATAAGGCCCTGCCTAGTGAAAATGTAAGCAATGTTCTGATCGTAGAAGATGATCCCATTAATGGTATGATCTTAGAAGAAGTGTTACAAGAAGAAGGTTTAACCACTCATCTGGTCACAAAAACACAAGAAGCCATTGAAGCCATAACAGATTATGATCTGGTTATAACCGATTACCACCTGGGAGAAGAAACCTGTATACCGATCTTAGAACTGCTTGAACAGCAACAGTCAACGCTACCCGTATTAGTGGTGAGCGGGGAGCATCAGGCTACACTCACCAAAACGATCAAACGCTATAGTAACGCATTATTTCTACAAAAACCTTTGCAGGTGGATAAAGTAAAGTCCAGGGTAAACCAACTGCTGGGTAGTCGTACTGCTGAGCAATATGACCTGACCCCTCTGCGCAAGATCTATGCAAATGATCAGCAGAAGTTCAGACAGGTATTGCATATGTTGTGTTCAGAAATTTCCGCGAGTACACATCAAATGTTGGAAAACATGGATACCAAGGATTTTGCCGGTATAAAAAACCTAAGTCACAAGTTGAAAACACACTTCAGTTTTGTGGGTATGAGGGAGCCGTATCACGAACTTACCATTATTGAAACAGAATTAAGAAAAGGCATACATTTGGGTTTGAAAGCCAGGCTGGAAAGCTTACATTCAAATTCCGAGACCGTAGTAGAACAAATCAGAACTGCTCATGGATAACATTAGCTGCGTTGTAGTAGATGATGACCCGATATCAATTGAAATCTTAAAACAGTTGATAGAACGGACCAATTTCCTTGAACTACATGAAGCTTTTGACGATCCGATCAAAGCCATCGAATTCATTAATCAGGGTAACATTGACATTGCTTTCCTTGATGTTGAAATGCCTCTGCTTTCCGGTTTGAAATTGATGGAAACCTTGAGTCGCAAACCAGAGATCATCCTGGTAAGTGGCAAAAAGCAATATGCACTTGATGCCTTCGACTTTGAGGTGTGTGACTTTTTGTTAAAGCCGGTCAACGATTATAGCCGGTTTTTGAAAGCCGTACTTCGCGCAAAGTCAAATCTCAGCAAAAAAGAGGACAGCGGTTCACTCAACAATATTTTCATTAAAGTCGACTCACTTTTCATCAACCTTGACTTAAGCAAAATTAAATGGTGTGAGGCTTACGGAGACTATGTTAAAATCCATACAGACGATAAAGTGTATACGGTTTATTCCACACTTAAGTCAGTAGTGGACAAACTTCCGGGAGATCGCTTTATCCGGGTCCACAGATCTTATGTCATCAATATGGCGCGAATAGATAATATAGATCACAGTAACCTGCAAATAGCGGACAAGATCATACCGATAAGCGATAGCTACAAAAATGACTTAATGCAACGAATCAAGACGTTATAGGCTCTTGATCTTCTATTTTTTTATCCTGCCAATCGCACGGACTCATCCAGCATTTGACCGGTCTCATCGAACTATCTGCGCCAGCCACTACCCTGCTTTTATCTTTGATACAAAAGATTAAGACTATGGTTAGCGAAGAACGATACGAATTTAAATTATTCATTTTCAAGACTTTTGTACTGAGTTCATCATTGCTTTTGTTGTGGTGTGTAGTGAGTTGCGGGTGTTGAGTGATTGGAAAGAACTGGAGTATGCACCTATTTTTATTTCCCATAAACCATACAACTCAATCATTAAATCCTCAGGGAGATGAATGGTATTAGTAAAATGCTTCTTAAAGAAATCTCATTCAGGATTGTCTCGAATACTTTGAGAGGTTTTTGATTAGCATTTTGCTCATTTTGAAAATGTTAGACCACAGTCTCGTCAAATTCTTTATCGGGAAAGACAAATTCAACGATGTCGGCGTAAGCAGGACATTTTCTTGAGGCTCTTCCTGCTTCCCCGGTTCCTGTTCTTCTGTTGACTCCTCTTCCCTTTCAGGTTCGGACAATGCCATGATCTCTGATAAAGGATCAATCGGTTTTTGTGTTGCTTGTTCTTGTTGGGTTGGTTGAGCTTCCTGCTCTTGGGTTTCTTCTGTCTTCTCTTCTTGGCCTTCCATACTTTTGAATCGTAGAAAATAAAAAAGGCCCTGGATCAATACTTATCATCTCAACCCAGGGCCTCCGCAGATTTTCTGGTTAAACTACAAATAAAAAAACCCGGACTAAGATGCTATTAACATCCTGGTCCCGGCTTCCTCAGATTTCCGGTTTTTATCTATCGCTAATGGAGGTATATGTAATGTGGGTCAACTGTTTGAATTAAGATATTTAAGGCAATGTCATTAACTTAAGGGTTCGTCACTGCGAGTGATCACATTTAATGATATGACGTGTACTCGCTCCAATTACACCAAGGATGGGTGGGTTTACGGAAATATCTACATTAATGAATTTTGAGCGTATTATAAAAACACGTCATGGGTAATGCAATGAAGCAGTCTCACAGTAAGGGTTGAAACATGTGATTGAGATCGCTTTACTTCGTTCGCGATGACGCGTTAATTTCTTTAAGTTAATGACATTGATGATTAAAGGATAAACAGGATTAGCAGTTCTATAGAACTGAACTTGAAAACAAAAAAACTATCCTCCAATGAAATCAAAAGATTCTGATATTACTGCTATCCTGATGGAAAAAATTGCCATTTACGCAGAAAAGTTCAAAAACTTTGATCCTCGTATAATTGAGGGTTGCGCATTATGTTATAAACATAGCCCGTTATATCGAAAGCATATAGCCTCATCCAGTTTTGGTAAAAGCATGGGATGGCGATTGACATATCATTGGACTCAAAACCCAGAACGTTATGATGCCCTTAACATGATTGGCCCATTGGACCTTGGTTTATTTTCTGTAAGAATAGATGCTATTTTGGGAAACAATCGGTTAACTGACTTTGTGGAACAGGCAAAACAGCTGCCCATCTTTACTAGCTATATTCATGCTGCTCAAAGCTTCATTCTTAATTTAATAGTAAATAAAGATATCAGTTGGTTAACATACGAAACCTACCCTTCACCTATGGAATTTTTGGATTTATGTAAATACTATAGCCCGACGTATGGAGAGATAACCGAAAAAGGGAAGGGTGATGGTTGGGAATTGGTAAAAATATGGTCCAACAACCCTGAGGGCATTACGGCACTAAGATCTATTTTCCCTTTGGATATTGCCATCTACTGTGTGCGTTTAGACAGTATTATTTATCATAAGGATCTAACGGTATTTGCTGATCAGATTAAGGCAAATAAACATTCCTTGGCGCTACCCATGGAGGTTATGAAGTTTGTTTGCCAAATTCAAAATGAATGGGGAGTTTCTTAAAAGAATTTAATTTCCCCTTCTACTTTATTTCCCCTTAAACAGGGATGCATTGAATTCAGGTTAAGGTTAAACATGGGACCAGCCTATTCTTCCCTTCACACAGAAACCCTAATGTCCATAGACAATACTTTACTCATGGTCCTTAAAAATTGACCAAACTCCTCAAGTTTAGCCAGTGATGTTTCATTCCCGGCGGTTGTGAGCTTGTAATATCGACGGGTCCTTTTGATCTCTGATAAAAGAGCATTCGGCTCTTGTGTGACTTGCTCCCGTTGTATTTTCTCCTGGTTTTCTTGTGTCATTTCTTCGTTGCTTTCCATACTATAGAATTATAGAAAATAAAAAACGCCCTGGAGCAAGACTCATCATCTCAACCCAAGGCCTCCGCAAATTTTCTGGTTAACTATAAATGAAAAAACCGGACTAAGATACTATTAACATCCCGGTCTGGGCTTCCTCAGATTTCCGGTTTTTATCTATCGCTAATAGAGAGGTATATGTAATGTGGGTCTACTTTTTGGGTTAAGATATTTAAGGAATTAATTGACTCGTAATTGAACTTTGACAATATTGAAAGTCTATGTCTAAGGCTTTGATATACCCCCTTCTAGTCCTTTTATCAATCTTCACTTTTCATGATGGCCTAGGGCAAAGAAATGACATTTTTGAAGATGAGTACAGGGCAATTGAGATTGACACATCAGTGATATTTAATTTTAATAAATACAATTCGCTAAAGGATCTTTCATCTGATAAATTTCATACACCAGCGGATTTTGAGTCTATTAGGTTTAATTCATCAAAGAACTATTCGTTCACCACATTTGATAGAATAGCGCATTTTCAAGGCACCCCATTTAATTCATTAGCGGATTTTAGGTCTGCTAAGTTTAATTCATTAGCAAATTTTAGCTCTGCTGATTTTAATTCGTTAGCAGATTTTAGGTCTGCTAATTTTAATTCATCAGCGGATTTCAGCTCTGCTGATTTTCATTCATTAATGGATTTTAGGAATGTTCGGTTTGATTCATTAGCGAATTTTGCAGGCGCTAAATTTAAAGATGAATCTAGCTTTTCAAGAATGAAATTGCCTAAAATACTGATTTTGAGAAATGTAAGCGTTAATAAAATCATAGACCTTTCTGAAACAGAACTATCCAGCACAATGAAAGCGGAAGGGAAAAAATGTTCCTTGGATCTAAGAGATTCCCCTATTAAAAAATTCAAATTGAGATATGAAAAATTCTGTGTGTATCGGCCAGATTCAATTTCTTCAGAAGACTATGAGAAGCTTACTAATGTATATGAAGCCCTGTTAAAAAACTTTAGCGACAATGGCTACAGAATCAGCTATGAAACTCTTGACAAAGAATACCAAGAGTTTACACTTACCAAAAATCCGAACAAGAGTTGGTTCCGTAAGAAAATGGACTATGGCTTAAATTTTCTCAATAAACATTGGAGCGACTATGGATATGACAAATCAAGGATATGGTTGTTTACTGGTGGGTTCTTCCTTTTATTCTTATTGATCAATTGGTTGAGATTACCAAGACTCGCTTTTAACGTATACCCAATAGACAAAATTAGCGAACAGCTCTATCAGAACCGTAAATACAAAATCTCTCTCCGAAAAAAAGGCCGATATCCACATTTCAATTTTTCCAATCTCATACTAGCAGTCTATTACACAGCGTTAATTTTCTTTGGTCTAAGGATGAGCACTGATAAGATCGAGTTCAAAAAACACTTCTCTGTTGGATATATATTTCTTCAATATGTAGTGGGATTGATCTGCCTAGCTTACCTGGCCAACTATATTATATCTTCTAATCTTATAGGTTCTTAACAAATACCCTCATGAATAGAAATAGTTACGAAAACACGGATGAGCATATCTTTTATTGTGATAAGGAGGACTGGTCAAACCGTTTGGATAGCGTAAATGAGTTCTGGCATGAGGTCAGAAAGGAGAAAATGGCTAAGAGCGATTTTGATTTTAGTGATTTTATCTTTACTGAGTTTTTAATGGAGAGCTTTTGGCTTGAAAATGAGGAAAGGAAATTTTCTGTAAATGTTAGTTTTGGTGATGCTCGATTTTTAGGAAATGTAGCATTTGAAGAAATCCAGTTTTTAAAAGATGCTGATTTTACCTATGCACAATTTAGTGGGATTACCAGTTTCGTTAATGTTAAATTTTCAGGCAAGACTCTTTTCAACAGATCTCGCTTTTTCGGCGAATCGTTCTGGAGCAATATCAGCCTTCTTGGTAACGAAGAAATAACGTTTCGAAGTACCTACTTTCCTGATGATCATATAATTGTTTTTGAGGACTGGAATATTGAGCGCTATATAATTTTTTTATGGGCTTTGCTTCCGAGTAAGTTTCAATTTCTAAACTTCAAATTTGACAATGTGATAATCCAAGATTGCAGTCTTAGTAAGGTTGAATTTACCAATTGTCAATTTAGAAAAATTGAAGGAAGGATAGCATTAGCTAATGATGTTAGCAAGGATTACAAAAACCTATCCAACACCTACCGTCAACTAAAGAAAAACTTTATGGATGCAAAAGACTGGGAAAATGCAGGGGATGCTTATCGATCTGAGATGTATATCAAAAGAAAATTGATATGGCTAGGGTATAAGGATGGTCAATATCATAAAATGATCAACTGGTGTATTATGGGCCTTCATGAGCACTTATCTGGATACCAACAAAGCATAGCCCTTGCTTTTCTTTGGTTAATGATTTTGTTAATTACCAGCCCAATGTTGATCTTCATGATTGGTTTCTTTCACCAACCGTGCTTTTCCAATACAGTTTGCTGGAATCAGATAGTGCAAGCTGGAATTACCAGTCTTAATGCATCTCTTCCTGTTGTAGGAAAAATAAGTACTGAGGGTTATTCAAAAGAGCTCTACTTTTACTTAGTTTTCGAACGCCTGTTCTCTGTTGTTCTAATTACTTTCTTTGTGCTTGCTATGAGGGCTAGGTTAAGGCAGTAGGTGAAGGGACTTCTTGTTCAGAAAACCTTACGTAATATCGATTTTTCCAAACTGAACAATATATTTGAATTATAGGTTGTATATCTAGCCTAAGTATTTCATTCATTAGGGTCATGAAGAAAGAATATATCAAACTGGATCATTCCAATAAAGCTGAAAAAGGTGTTGTTGGAGCCTATGAGTTTGAAGATCATGGTCACTTCGTGATCTACATTCCGTCTCTGAATATATCCTCTTACGGTTCGAATAAGAATGAGGCTAGAGAAATGCTCAATGAATCGTTGGACGACTTTTTCCAAAGCATGTTATATTACGATCCTGAAGTTGCGCATTATGAAATGCTCAAATTGGGTTGGAAACGAGATAAGCTCTTCAAGAAAAAAATCAATGATCCTCCATATGTAGATGTCAATGGAGTCCTAAGAGATTTCGATCTATCTGAAGATACAAAAATTACTCAAGCTCTTATTGAAGTTTAATTGGGAGAAAATAGGCCAATTAAAACAAAATGCTGGGTTGCATTCCTTGAATACTTGGGATGCAAAGAAGAAAAGAAAAAATCTGGTGGCTCTCACTTCAAATGGAAATGCCCTGAATGTAGACGTTCAATTATTATAAGGCCTAAAGATAAGGAAATTCCGGCCTTTCATATTTTTACCAATCTCAAAACATAGGGGTAGAAAGAAAAGTCTTTTTAGATTGGGTGAAAGAGAATTGTTAGGATTTTCGGACAGGTGGATAAGATATACTTCCTGCTTCCCAAAATTTCATGAGCTATTCGTCTTGAATTTGACGATATACCGGATTATTACTTCCTAACATCTACCATCAGGTCAAAACGAAATCCCTGGCCTGCTCAGGGTCGTGCCGCGTAGCGTTTACCGCATCATTCCGGATACATTGATCCAGCGTTTTTCATCGTAATACTGCTGAATTAATTGAACAGTTTTACAGTCTCGTTTCTTTCGGACTTTATAGAAGAACTCAAAGAAATCCTTGTTGAAAAATAGTGGTGTTATTTGTTTATTGAGTAAAAAATCAAAAAACTTAAAATTTCACGAATCTGACCAAGTACAAATTAATGACTACTTAAGCCAAAAGAAAAAGACCTAATTGATGTAAGTCTATTCTGATACCTAAAATATCTTCAGAAATAGCGATATTTGCAGACTTATTTAATTCAATAAGCGCGTTTCATGCAAAAACGACAGATTGAAACATGATCTTACACAATAGAATCAATAAAAACGTTCTCAAACAAAAGTTAAGTGAGAGCGACGAGAAACGTATAACGCTGTCATTTTACAGATACCTCAAGATAGACGATGTACCGGCTTACAGGGACCAACTTTACCTTGACTTCTCCAATTTAGGCGTCATGGGCAGGATCTACCTGGCTAATGAAGGGATAAACGGACAGATCAGCGTTCCGGAAGAGCGGTTTGAATCATTCAGGGAATACATAAATGATCATGCTGACTTACAAGGCGTGCGGCTCAATATCGCCATAGATGATGATGGAAAGTCTTTCTTCAAATTAAAGATACAGATACGACATAAGATTGTAGCCGATGGGCTGAATGACGCCGAATTTGACGTTACCAAAAGAGGCAAACACCTGTCTGCCAAGGAATTTAACCTCCTGGCAGAAGATCCCGATACTATTATCATTGACATGCGAAATCACTACGAAAGTGAAGTGGGTCATTTTAAAAATGCCGTATTGCCTGATGTAGACACGTTTAAGGAAGCACTACCTGTAGTGGAGGAAATGCTGTCAGATAAGAAAGACAAAAACATCGTAATGTACTGTACAGGGGGTATACGATGTGAAAAAGCCAGCGCTTATTATAAGCATAAAGGCTTTAAAAGTGTATTTCAGCTGGATGGGGGCATCATTGAATATGCCCGCCAGGTAAATACACAGCGATTGGAAAATAAGTTTACCGGTAAAAACTTTGTGTTTGATGAACGATTAGGTGAACGGATCTCAGACGAGATCATAAGCCAATGCCACCAATGTGGAAAACCATGCGATGACCATACCAACTGTAAAAACGATGGTTGTCATATATTATTCATACAGTGCAAAGAATGCGCTGCTACACTGGAAGGCTGTTGTTCTGAAGAGTGTAAAGAGGTGATACACCTACCGGAGGAAGAACAAAAAAAGCTACGCAGTGGGATCAATAAAGGACGTCAGGTATTTAAAAAAGGACGATCCGAAAAACTCATTTATAAGGTAAACGTAAGTGAAATGACATAAAGCGCGGTTACTCATCACCGCCGGAGATTATATACAGGTCCAGCCTCAAAGTAAACTAAAACAGGCAGGTCAACGTTTTAAATAGCTTGGGCGAAAGTATTTAAAGCTCAGAAAAATAGAAAAGTAAATAATGGCAAGGATAAAATACCATTACGATACTGAAACATGTAAATATGAACGGGTAAAGACCAAAACCCAGGACGTGGTCCTGAATTTTTTAGGTCTGGCTTCGTTGATCATAGCGTGTGCGGTGGGTCTACTGTTATTGTATAACAACTATTTTGAGTCACCAAAGGAGGTAATGCTTAAAAATGAGGTGGCTGAAATGGAATATTTCTATGGCAACCTGGAAAAAGAAGTGGCACAACTGAAATCCGTGGTTCAGGCCCTCGAAAAGAGAGATGATGATATTTACCGCGTGGTGCTGGGCGCCGAACCTTACGATGCAAGTATAAGAGATGCCGGTATAGGTGGCGTGGAGCGGTATGAAGATATCAAAAACAAAAAAATTGACCACAAAGAAGAGATCCTTACGCTCAGCAAAGAAGTAGATAAACTACGGCGTAAAATGTATATACAATCTACTTCATATGACGAAATCGTGAATCTGGCCGAAGACAAGGCTAAAATGTATGCCGCTATTCCAGCAATACAACCTATATCTAACGAAGAACTCATTCGCCTGGCCTCAGGCTTTGGGAAACGGATACACCCGGTCTACAAGGTTAAAAAATTTCATTCCGGTATTGACTTCTCCGCGCCCATAGGCACACCGATCTATGCCACTGCTGACGGTACAGTTACCAAAGTAAAAAGCAGGTTCAGCGGTTATGGAAAGTTAGTGGAAATTGACCACGGGTTTGGGTATAAAACCCGGTATGCTCACATGCATGACTTTGAGGTAAGAGAACGTCAAAATGTAAAAAGAGGACAGATCATTGGTTATGTGGGTAACACGGGACTATCCACGGCTCCTCACTTACACTATGAAGTGATCTTGAATAACAAGAAGATAAATCCTGTGCACTACTTCTTCAATGATCTGAATTCCGCAGAGTATGAGAAAGTGATCGAATTGGCCTCTATTGAAAACCAATCACTCGGTCTGTAATTTTTTTTTTAAAAAACATTTGACCAAAACAAACAATTAATTTACTTAGCGGAACAATTAAAAATGACCATAATTAGCAGCACATATCATCACCACCATCATTCGATCCCTGATCAGGCGCGTGGAAGTATGTGTTAATAAACAAGATATAATTAATACGAAAAGGCTTACCATGTGGTAGGCCTTTTTTATTTCAATCTAATATAGAAAATGGAAAAGCTAAGAATTGCCATACAGAAATCCGGCAGACTACAGGAAAAAACAACAGCCCTCTTAAGGGAATGCGGACTGGCATTCACCAATGGCCCTAACAGACTGAAAGCCGATGCACGAAATTTTCCAGCAGAATTGTTGTACCTGCGTGATGATGACATCCCTCAATATGTAGAAGATGGTGTAGCCGATATCGGTATAGTAGGAGAAAACGTCTTCATTGAGAAAAACAAAGACATCAAGATCAAAGAAAAGCTGGATTTTGCAAAATGCCGTTTGTCCATAGCAGTACCCAAGTCAGTGGAATACAGCGGCACAGAATACCTCAACGGCAAAAAAATTGCTACCTCCTACCCTTTCATTGTAAATCAATTTTTAGAAAAAAATAACGTAAAGGCTGAGATCCATGAGATCAGCGGCTCTGTAGAGATAGCGCCCGGAATAGGCCTTGCAGATGCCATTTGCGATATTGTAAGCACCGGTAGTACGCTGCTGGGCAATGGGCTGAAAGAAGTAGAAACGGTCATCCTGTCCGAGGCCATACTTGTGGCCCATAACGACCTTAGTACAGCAAAACAACAGATCCTTGACAAACTGATCTTCAGGATCAAAGCAGTCAATACTGCGAAAAACAACAAGTATTTACTACTTAATTCACCCAACCATGCCATAGAAGCGATTACCAATGTACTCCCGGGTATGCGCAGCCCAACGGTAACACCGTTGAAAGAGGAAGGTTGGTCCTCCTTACATTCCGTGGTAAATGAAGACGATTTCTGGGATAAAATTGACCAGTTAAAAGAACTTGGCGCCCAGGGAATATTAGTAATACCTATAGAAAAAATGATCTTATAATCATGCAGATTATTAACAACCCTAATCCTTCGGAATGGGCTGAACTGTTAACAAGGCCTGTCTTCGAAGCAGAATTCCTGCAAAGCGCTGTAAAAAACATTCTGAACCGGGTACGAACCAGTGGAGACCAGGCGCTGATCGATTTTAACCTGAAATTTGATCAGGCAGTCACTCATAATCTAAGTGTTACACAAGAGGAAATAACTTCTGCCATAGCGCAGGTTGAAACTTCATTAAAAGACGCTATCCGAAAAGCTGCTGACAACATCCATAAATTTCATAAGGCCCAGGAACGGGCAACATTGGAGGTAGAAACCATGCCCGGTGTCACCTGCTGGAGGAAGTCAGTGGCCATACCCAACGTGGGAATTTATATTCCAGGAGGAACTGCGCCGCTTTTTTCTACCGTATTAATGCTTGGAATACCTGCTTCTATTGCAGGATGCAATGAAATTGTGTTGTGTACACCCCCCGGAAAAGATGGGACCATCCACCCGGCCATTCTCTTCGCCGCTGACCTCGTAGGGGTAACCAAAATCTATAAAACAGGTGGGGCACAGGCTGTTGCGGCTATGGCCTATGGTACTGAAACCGTACCTAAAGTTGATAAAATATTTGGTCCCGGAAATCAATATGTCACCGAAGCCAAACAGCAGGTAAGCCTGGAAGGAATTGCCATTGATATGCCTGCAGGACCTTCTGAATTAGCGATTATCGCCGATGAAACAGCTGAGCCTGCATTTATTGCTTCAGATCTGCTATCACAAGCAGAACATGGAAATGATAGCCAGGTAATTTTAATATGTACTGACGAAGCGCAAGTAGCAAAAGTGAATCGCGCGCTTGACGAACAGTTAGCAAGCTTACCACGCAAAGAAATGGCAGGGAAGAGTTTACAAAATAGTAAAGCCATTATCGTCCCTGATTTGACTATAGCAGTAGCTCTGAGCAATGCCTACGCTCCCGAGCACCTGATCATTTGCACAAAAGAGGCTGAAACTGTGGCGGAAGAAATTGTCAATGCAGGGTCTGTATTTATCGGTGACCTCACCCCGGAGTCAGCAGGTGATTACGCTTCGGGCACAAATCATACCTTACCGACTAACGGGGCCGCGCGAGCCTACAGCGGCGTCTCACTGGATAGTTTTACAAAGCAGATCACTTACCAGAAAATAGACCAGGCAGGTTTGAAGTCATTAGGACCGGCCATTGAGGAAATGGCGGCAGCTGAACAGTTAGAAGCGCACAAACGTGCCGTGACTATTCGCCTGGAAAAAATCGGACGATAAAATGGATCTGACTAAGTTTATTCGACCTAATATATTAAAAATGAAAGCCTACTCATCTGCCAGGGATGAGTTTGAAGGTGAAGGCGAGGTTTTTCTGGATGCTAACGAAAACCCTTACGAAACGGGGATTAATCGCTATCCTGACCCCTATCAACGTGCGTTGAAAAAAAAGGTAGCTGCATTAAAAAATATAGCCATAGAAAATACCTTTCTGGGAAACGGAAGTGATGAAGCGATAGACCTGATATTACGAATATTCTGTGAACCCGGGAAAGACAAGATACTAACTACTGACCCGACGTATGGCATGTACGAAGTTTCAGCAGCTATTCAGAATGTTGAAACAACAAAAGTACCATTGAATGAGCTATTTGAACTATCTTCCCGGGCTATATTGGACGCTGCGGATGAGTTCACCAAAGTCATATTTATCTGCACTCCTCATAACCCGACCGGAACTGATCTGGCACGTGAAGAGTTAATTCAGTTACTGAAAAAATTCAATGGATTAGTGGTTATTGATGAAGCCTATGTAGACTTCACAGATCAGCCCAGCTTTGTGAACGATTTGAAGGACTATCCCAACCTCATTGTACTTCAAACTTTTTCAAAAGCCTGGGGTATGGCAGGGCTGCGCCTGGGAATGGCTTTTGCTTCCGAAGAAATTATTGATTATTTCAACAAAGTGAAGCCACCGTACAATTTGAATATTCTTACGCAAAAGGAGGCATTATCAAGGCTGGATAATAAGCCAGGTGTAGACCGTATGATCCGGGAGTTGATGTCAGAGAAAGAAAAGCTGTCTACACTTTTGCAAGCATTCGACTTTGTATTAAAAGTATACCCTTCCGCTGCGAACTTTCTGCTGGTAAAATTCAAAGATTCGTCAAAAGCCTTCCACTACCTGCTTGAACATGATGTAATTGTAAGAGACCGGTCCAAAGCGCTACATTGTGAGAACTGTCTCAGAATTACAATAGGTACGGTAGATGAAAACAAAGAACTGATCGCTACGCTTAATTCATTTCAAGCACTTACTGATTAAAAAAAATTCATAACATGAAAAAGGTATTATTCATAGACCGAGATAATGTATTGATCCTTGAGCCGGAAGATGAACAAATCGACAGCCTGGAGAAGCTGGAATTCTACCCCGGTGTATTCAGAGGTCTCGGAAAAATTGCGGAGGAAACCGACTATGAATTAGTGATGGTCACTAACCAGGATGGACTGGGAACGGATTCCTTCCCGGAAGACACCTTTTGGCCAGCACATAATAAGATGCTTAATGCATTGAAAAAAGAAGGGATCGAGTTTAACAATATTTTCATCGATCGTTCTTTTGAACATGAAAATAAGCCGACACGTAAGCCTGGAACAGCCATGCTCACAGCCTACCTTGAAGGTGACTACGATCTGGCCCATTCTTTTGTAATAGGTGACCGGATCAGTGATATACAACTTGCTAAAAACCTGGGGGCACAAGGCATATGGCTTAACGATATAGCCAGGAAAGAAGAACTCATTAAAAACGACCTGGAAGACACCACTTGCCTGATTACCACCAGTTGGGAAGTCATTTACAAACATTTGACCCAGGTGAGTCGGGTAGGTGCGGTCAGTAGAAAAACAAAGGAAACCGCTATCGATATTACCGTTGGGCTGGATGGCAGCGGCAAGGCAGACATTTCTACCGGTATTGCCTTTTTTGACCACATGCTGGAACAAATCGCCAAACATGGGCTGATCGACCTTGGTATACAGGTAAAAGGTGATCTGGAGGTAGATGAACACCATACCATAGAAGATACGGGGATCGCTTTAGGTGAAGCTTTTCTGGCAGCGCTGGGAGATAAAAGAGGAATTGAACGCTACGGCTTCTGCCTCCCTATGGATGATTGCCTTGCCCAGGTAGCACTGGATTTTGGCGGACGCAACTGGATCGTCTGGGAAGCAGAATTCCATCGTGAAATGATCGGTAAAATGCCTACAGAGATGTTTTTTCACTTCTTCAAATCCTTCTCTGATGCTTCAAAAAGTAACCTGAATATAAAAGCGGAAGGCAGCAATGAACATCATAAGATTGAAGCCATTTTCAAAGCATTTGCCAAAGCCATTAAAATAGCTGTTCATAAAGATTTGAAAAACAATCAATTACCTAGCACAAAGGGGGTACTTTAGTATAGTAGCGATACACTGAAATGAAAGGTTTAAACACAGTGACAATAAAATAGTTAAATGAACACGGTCATCATTAAGTACAATGCAGGAAATACACAATCCGTCATTTTTGCCCTGAACCGGCTGGGAATAGAGCCTGAGGTAACCGGCGATTTCGAAGCCATCAGGAAAGCGGACAAGGTGATCTTCCCGGGAGTTGGAGAAGCAAGTTCTACCATGAGGTACCTGAAAGAATTAAAAATGGACCAATTGATCCCGGAACTCAAACAACCTGTATTAGGCATATGTCTGGGACAGCAATTAATGTGTGCCCATTCCGAAGAAAACGACACTACCTGTTTAGGCATTTTCGACCAGGAGGTAAAACGGTTCATCCCGGAACAAAAAGAAAAAGTGCCACATATGGGCTGGAATGAGCTATTCGACACAAAAGGCAACCTGATGAAAGACCTGCCTGATCCGAATGTTTATTTTGTCCACAGCTACTATGTACCGGTGAATGAACATACTTCGGCCAAGACGAATTATATCACCCCTTTCAGTGCAGCCATGCAACGCGACAATTTTTACGCGGTACAATTCCACCCTGAAAAATCAAGTGCTCAGGGTCAAAAAATCATTCAAAACTTTATAGAATTATGCGACTAATACCTGCTATAGATATTATTGATGGCAAGTGTGTCAGGCTTAAGCAAGGCGATTATGACCAAAAAACAGTGTACAATGAAGACCCTTTAACGGTTGCCAAAGAGTTTGAAGCATCAGGCATTCAATACTTACATCTGGTAGACCTGGAAGGAGCAAAATCGGGTCATATTATCAACCACAAAGTGTTAGAATCTATCGCCGCTAACACCAAATTACATATAGACTTTGGGGGAGGTGTAAAAAGCGATGAGGATATACGAAAGGCTTTCGACTATGGCGCAAAGCAAGTGACATGTGGTAGCGTAGCGGTTAAAAATAGTGATCTGGTGGCCAAATGGATCCAGGAATATGGCCCCAAAAGGCTTATCCTGGGGGCAGATGTGAAAGAGATGCATGTGGCTATCAATGGCTGGACCAAAAAAACCAAAATCACCATATTTGATCTGATCAAAGACTACATCGCTATGGGACTGGAATATGTCATTTGTACGGACATCGCCATGGATGGTATGTTGGCAGGCCCTAGTTTTGAACTATATAAAAACCTACTAAGCACGTTTACGGATATCAGGTTGATAGCCAGCGGAGGCGTGGGCCATATTGAAGACGTCAAAAAACTGAAAGACCTTAACATGGATGGTGTAATTATTGGTAAAGCTATCTACGAGCAAAAAATCACCCTACAAGAACTGTCAGACTTGCAACATGCTTAAAAAAAGAATTATCCCGTGCCTTGACATTAAAAATGGAAGAACGGTAAAAGGTATCAATTTTGTCAATATTCGCGATGCCGGTGACCCGGTGGAACTGGGAGAGCTATATGCACAGCAAGGCGCTGATGAATTAGTATTTCTTGACATTACAGCTACAAATGAAGGCAGAAAAACCTTTGTGGCATTGGTAAAAGACATTGCACTACACCTGAATATCCCGTTTACAGTAGGTGGGGGTATCTCGAGTGTGGAAGACGTGGCCCCCTTACTCCAAGCCGGCGCCGATAAAGTATCTGTCAACTCTTCTGCGGTAAAAACCCCGGAATTGATCAACGAGTTGGTAGATGCCTTTGGCAGCCAATGTATTGTAGTAGCCATTGATGCACGACAAGTGGATGGCCAGTGGATAGTACATACGCACGGAGGAAGTAAACCCACTGAAAAAGAACTGTTTTCCTGGGCCCTGGAGGTGGAAAAACGAGGAGCGGGAGAAATACTATTCACCAGTATGGACCACGACGGAACGAAGGCCGGTTTCGCTATCGAAGCATTAAAAAAAATGTGTGAGCTGGTAGGCATTCCGGTCATTGCCTCGGGAGGAGCTGGTAACATGGAGCACTTTGAAGAGGTATTTCAACAATCTGACGCAGACGCCGCGCTGGCGGCAAGCATATTTCACTTTCGTGAGATCGGTATTCCTGACCTTAAAGCACATTTAAAAACTAAAAACATCGCGATGCGATAATATCAATCATGGACGCAACAAACATACAACCCGATTTTACCAAAGGAGAAGGCCTGATACCCGCAGTCATCCAGGATGCTTACTCTAAAAATGTATTGATGCTGGGTTACATGAACGAAGAAGCATACAACAAAACACTATCGGAAAAAAGGATCACCTTCTATAGCCGCAGTAAAAAACGCCTTTGGACCAAGGGTGAGACATCGGGCAATTTCCTGGAATTGGTAGATCTCGCCATCGACTGTGATAATGACACCTTGCTGGTCCAGGCAAAACCAACAGGCCCCGCCTGCCACCTGGACAACGACACGTGTTTTGGAACTTACCCCAATGCCTCTGCAGACCTTTCCTTCCTCGAAAAAACGATCCAACACAGGATTACCAACCCCAAAGAGGGTTCTTACACCAATTCACTGATCGACAAAGGGATGAACAAGGTAGCCCAAAAGGTGGGCGAAGAAGCTGTGGAGCTGGTGATAGAAGCAAAAGACGACAATGATGACCTTTTTCTGAATGAAGCCGCGGACCTGATGTATCACTATATCGTATTGCTTGGGGCGAAAGGTTTCCGGCTGGATGATGTAATTAATGTGTTGAAAGAACGGCATAAATAAGGGTTCCTCATGGGATGGATATAATTATTCTTCCCCTCCACATACTTGTAAGATACCTGACATCCAATTTCAATTTGGTTGGCCCATATTTGTATTATGGAAAAGACCAAAACCATCGGAGGATACGATTTTATCGCCTATACCAAGGAAACTTATGAAGAGGATATTGTTATACAACGTAGTAAGGAATTCTACCATTGGATGGACCAGCGCCGGACCGTTCGTGAGTTTTCAGATAAGCCTATTCCAAAAGAGGTAATAGAAAACATTATTCTTACCGCCTCATCAGCCCCTTCAGGAGCACATAAGCAACCCTGGACCTTCTGCGTGATCTCAAGTGCAGAACTCAAGAAAAAAATACGGGGAGCAGCAGAAGCAGAGGAATATGAAAGCTACAATAGCCGCATGAGCCAAGAATGGCTGGAAGACCTGAAACAGTTCCAGACGGACTGGCACAAACCTTTCATTGAAATAGCCCCATACGTAGTGATTGTCTTCAAAAAAGCCTACGATCTTGATGCAGACGGTAACAAGCAGAACAACTACTATGTGAATGAATCAGTAGGTTTGGCCACAGGTTTTTTGTTAGCCGCTATTCACCACGCCGGACTGGTAGCTTTAACACATACGCCAAGCCCGATGAATTTCCTGAGTAAACTGTTAGAACGTCCGGCCAATGAAAGGCCTTGCTTTCTCATACCCATTGGCTATCCTGCAGAAGAAACCTATGTACCCAAGCTGAAAAGAAAAGTAATAGATGAAATAGCCGTTTTTTACGATTAAACTCAGATTAAAGTATACAGATCAATCCTCTTCGATCATTTCAGAGAACTCCTCCACATCAAACTTGATATCGTCTTCTCCTACCTGGTCGAAAGGATTTTCAAGGTGGCCCTGAATGTTGTCCAGGCTGATCAAAATGAAACTGAACATCACCGGCATCATGTATTGAAGTCCGTTACTGTACTGCTCAGCTACGTATTCAAAATAGGGGCCATAGATAATCGGAAAGGTGTAAATAAAGACTTTACTATAAGCACGAAGTGTAATAGGAGTACGGTAATGCAAGATCACTTTGAGGTTCTCGATAGATACTACCAGTTTACTGATGTATTGATTTGCCCGTGACAACTCGCCACTGGGCAGTCCCAGGGAGCGAAACCCCATCAGCATCTGCGAAAGCTTAGAGATATTATCAAATATTTTTTGCTCTGAGTCCTTCATATGATCGCTATTCGCCGTAAACAACGACCGCAGGGAAGAATAGGTCTCCAACAGCTGTCCTTTCACCTCTTGCTCAAAACCTTCCGAGTCCACCCAGTCCCGGGAAGCATAAAATATAGAAAGCAGATGTGACTTAAAATCCGCCAATAAGGCCAAAGCTCTTTCTCTCCGTTTATAGGCACTATCAATAGAAAATACCACAGGAAAAACGATGGCTATACCAATGATGGTCAATGGAAAATCTGCCTTTAGATCCAGGATCCGGCACGTATAGGTAGACCCCAGTGCCAGCGCTGTTACAATAAACGTCTTATAGTTAATGATCAGGTAAAGGCTCTTCAATATTTTCATAGACAATGCGTTAAGGCCATGAAATTATAAAATAATTCATATGTTAAGGAATGGTTAACCTTAGATTTTTAAGTTTTCCCTCGTAAGTGTTTGTACACCACGCCTTCACTTTCTTATCTTCACGCCATTAATTTTTAAAGGAGTCAGATCATGGGAAGAGCATTCGAATACCGTCGTGCAGCCAAAGAAAAACGTTGGGATAAAATGTCCAAATTGTTCCCAAAGCTCGCTAAGTCCATCACCGTAGCGGCAAAAGAAGGAGGTACTGACCCTGAGATGAATGCCAAGCTACGTACCGCCATCCAAAACGCCAAGGCACAGAACATGCCTAAAGATAACATCGAAGCGGCCATAAAAAGGGCGGATGGCAAAGACGCGGAGACGTTCGTTGAAGTAAATTACGAAGGTAAAGGCCCACACGGCGTACTGATATTCGTTGAATGCGCCACAGATAACACTATCCGGACTGTAGCTAATGTAAAATCCTACTTCAATAAATCAGGTGGTAGCCTGGTACCCACGGGTTCGTTAGAGTTTATGTTTTCCCGAAACGCCGTTTTTGAATTTACCAAATCCGAAGAAATGGACATCGAAGAACTGGAGCTGGAGCTGATAGACGCGGGAATGGAGGAAATAGAAGTCAACGAGGACCAGGTTTTTGTATATGGCAATTACACAGACTTTGGAAACCTGTCAAAAGCGTTGGAAAATCTTGGCATAGAAGTAAATAAAGCCACCTTACAGCGAATTCCTAACGCACCGGTAGAATTCACCGAAGAACAGCTGGTAGAAATAGAAAAGCTGATCGACAAGATCGAGGATGATGACGATGTGCAGGCGGCTTATACCAATATAGCTTAAATTTGACCACTCTCTTTAGCTGTTCATCCATTGGGATCAGAAACCAGATTCAGGCTATCCAAAACTCTTAGGGATAACAGGTAGAAAGACCTCTACACGCCCAATTTGTAACTAGCATTTCTGAAATTAAAAGTTCGCTGAGCAGAGTAGAAGATTTGAGCATATTTGAAAGGCAGATAACGGGAATGGACTTTGAATACCTGCATTAAAAATGATGGCCTGCCTGCCGTCTAAACGTTCGTTAGATCCTTGATTGGCAAAAGAGGACCAGTTTAGAGGCATCAGGTATATAGCATATCCGAAAAAGAAAATCGCTTTTTTTAGTTCACCGGGCAACCAAAATCAAGTCGTCGCTGTCAAGACGATTTGAGTATCCTTTATATCGATAGTACAAGAGTGAAATTATCGATTATATCGCTGACTCAACCGGTAAGAACTTAAAAAAACAAATTATGAAAAGACAGTATTTTCTAATCTTCCATTTAATTATGGTCGTTATGTTACTGTCCTGCGAAGGCGAGCAGGATGAACCCGGATCATGTCATGCAGAGCAATTTACCATGACCCAAGACCCGCAAAATGCCAGTGCTTACAGGTTCAAGGCGGAAACCGCCCGGGATGAGGTACTTTATCATTGGAGTATCAATGATACGTTAGCGGGAGATGCTGCAAGTTCCACCTTTGAGTATGATTTTTTACTCGATACCAGTGGAAAAGTGCCCGGAGGTCCCGGAGAGTATACCATTTGTTTAAGTGTAATCTCGCCGGAATGCCAAAAGGGAACAACGCTTTACTGTGAAACCATTACTATTGGTGCGCCGGATACATGCCCGGTGGTTGACTTGTTGTCGCAGGAAACTGAGCCCGGTACGTTTCAGTTCACTTCTAATAAAGTGGAAGAGGGAATTTACTACTGGTTTATTGACGATGTGCTTTCTGGTGATGCAGGCAGCAATATTTTTAAATATAATTTTCTTTTGGATAACAGCGGTAAAGTACCGTATGGGCCAGGGGACTATGAAATATGTTTAAGAGTAGTCACACCGGATTGCCCTGAAGGTGCTGAAAAGGTATGTAAAACGGTCCATATTCCTTCTCCCGGAAGTACGTGCCCTGAGGCTGAGTTTATCAGTAACCAGTCACCGCCTGATGTATTTAAGTTCATGCCAGGTGTTATTAAGTTTACATCTACATTCGAAGATCAGAAAGCGCTCTATTATTGGTACCTGGATGGTGAACTTAGTGGTGATGCTGCCAAACATTACTTTGAATATGATTTTAGCGTTGATCCTGGCTCCGTACATACAGGCCCCGGAAAATATGAGGTTTGTCTGAAAGTAGTTACTCCTGACTGCCCGGAAGGTTCAAATCTGTTTTGCGAAACCGTAGTAATAAAGGTTGATAATTCATGTCCTGAAGTGGAATTTACTACCGAAGAAACCAAACATGGTCAATTCAAATTTACCTCAACCAATATTGGTACCGCACTTTACTATTGGTACATTGACGGCAAACTGTCTGGTGATGCCGGTAGTAATACCTTCGAATATGATTTTCTACTGGATACCAGTGGAAAGGTGCCCGGAGGATATGGTGATTATGAAATTTGCCTGAGAGTCGCTACACCGGAATGTAATACGGGCAGTGAACTATATTGCACAACGGTTTCCGTGATCGACTGGTGGTGAGTCCCATAGCGGTTGAGATAGCCTCTTGCTCAGGTCAACTTTATTTGCTAAGAGGTTATCTTAACATGCTGTTTTTAATTTGAGATTTGAATGGTAGCCAAATGGGAAAATTTTATCCGTTAATTGGCTGACTCATTCTATTTGGATTTCAAATGTATTTTGAAGGCGTAGAACAGGAACCTCCCTCCGGAGCACATTTAGCAAAGCACAATGCGTTCCATTTTTTTGTAAGATCGAGCATGTAGCATTGCTAATGCGGATACTTGGGTGAACTTCTTTTAATAAGGGTTTTAAAAGCCCGGATTTCAGGATTTCTCTAATGCACATTTATTGGTAAATGCGTCTGATTAAGCTCTAAAATCACTGCTTGGTCTTGATGAGTTAAAGTACAAAAACGTACCCGTTGGATTATTTGAAAATAGTACTAAATATCAGGATCGGGCAGACACTCTTTTTGGGTGGATATGATCACCAGATAAAAACCAGTAGTAATTGCGAACCCAGAGCAGCGGCTTGAGGGTAGTGTGAAGCAATCCCCTTATCGTGAGTAGGTAGGGTACTGTTCTGCACTTGCCAATGTAAGGGCTAACACCTCCTGCTTAGGTCGTTATTGCAAGATCATACAGGTTGAACAAAGAAATCACAGCCTTCTCCTTGAACCCGGGGGACTGCCGCGCCTTCTCCCAAGCTATGCCACGAAAGGCTCGCAGTATCGATCTTTATTTTACAATTTAAGATTCGCATGAAATGAAGTGCAAAATCAGTCATTTAGATGGAGGCAGATGATTAACATAATCTCCCTGGACACACAAACAGTAAGACCACTCAAATCCACACCCCTATTTGCAGCCAACACATTTCTGAAATTAAACGTCCACTGAGCAACCTTGAAGATTTGAGTATCTTTGAAAGATTAATAACAGGAATGGTTCCTGTTATTGACAAGTTGGCGTGTAGTACTTACCAAATTTACGACATGAAAAAGGAATTAATATCTGAGCTTTTTAACAAATTTGAAGACGCTTGTTATGACCTTGATGGACTAGAATGTTGGAGTAGTCGGGAATTACAAGAAATTTTAGGTTATTCAGATTGGCGAAATTTCACAAACACTATACAAAAAGCTGTAAAAGCCTGTGAAAACTCAGGAGAGAAGGAATCCGATCATTTCGTTGGTGTCACCAAAATGATAGAAATTGGTAAAGGTGGACAGAGAGAAGTTCAAGATGTTGCCTTAACTAGATACGCCTGCTATCTTGTTGCACAGAATGGAGACGCGTCAAAGCCTGAAATTGCTTTTGCTCAAACATATTTTGCGGTACAAACAAGAAAGCAAGAACTCATAGAACAAAGACTACTTGACATTGCTAGAGTAAACGCCCGTGAAAAATTATCAAAATCCGAGAAGAAACTTTCAGGAATAATTTACGAAAGGGGTGTTGACAATAGAAGTTTTGCAGTAATTCGTTCAAAAGGCGATCAGGCACTTTATGGTGGCAAATCGACTCAATTTATGAAGAATAAACTCGGTGTGCCTACCAACAGACCTCTGGCAGATTTTCTTCCAACATTGATGATTAAAGCTAAAGATTTTGCAACTGAGTTGACTAGTCACAATGTGGTTGACAAATATCTATCAGGAGATCAGGCTATCAGTAAAGAGCATGTTGACAACAATCGAGAAGTTAGAAAAATGCTTTTAAAACGGGGGGTTAAACCTGAGAACCTACCACCTTCTGAAGATGTCAAAAAAGTACAAAGACGAATAGACAGCACAGAGCAAAAAATTCTAAAAGACATAAAAAAGACAAAAAATAATGACATATCAATTGAGTAGATAGCCGCGAGCCATAAGTCCACGATGAACCTCACACACCACGTAGCGTACAGTTCTCGTGCTACTACACAGTTCATTGAATCTCAGGTTGTAGTTTCAGGTAATACTCCAGCATTCCCTCTGTAGCGCATTTAGCAAAGCATAATGCGCTACAATTTTTTTTGCAAGATTGAGCATGTAGTATTTCTAATGCGGATACTTTGGTAAACCTATTTTGATAAGGGTTCTAAAGTCACTGCCTGGTCTTGATGAGTTAAAGTACAAAAACGTACCCATTGGATTATTTGAAAATAGTACTAAATATCAGGATCGGGCAGACACTCTTTTTGGGTGGATATGATCACCAGATGAAAAACCAGTAGTAATTGCGAACCCGGAGTGGCGGCTTGCGGGTAGTGTGAAGCAATCCCCTTATCGTGAGTAGGTAGGGTACTATTCTGCACTTGTCAATGTAAGGGCTAACACCTCCTGCTTAGGTCGTTATTACAAGATCATACAGGTTTAACAAAGAAACCACAGCCTTCTCCTTGAACCCGGGGGACTGCCGCGCCTTCTCCTACTCCGTACCCACGAAAGGTTCGCAGTATCGATCTTTATTTTACAATTTAAGATTCGCATGAAATGAAGTGCAAAATCAGTCATTTAGATGGAGGCAGATGATTAACATAATCTCTCTGGACACACAAACAGTAAGACCACTCAAATCTACACTCGTATTTGCAGCCAACGCATTTCTGAAATTAAAAGTCCACTGAGCAGGCTTAAAGATTTGAGTACCTTTGAAAGGTATATAACAGGAATGGTTCCTGTTATTAACAAGTTGTTGTGCGCAAGCAGTAACAGATTTAGAAATAATATCATAAGAGGAAAAGTGTGTATAGATCGACAATCTCGTGGAAAAATAGCTAAAGCGAAAAACACAAATGGCTATGCAAAATATTAGTTTAAGAAAGGCAACAATAAAAGACAAAGCATTAGTAATTGACTTTGACTATAGCCTTAATAAAGTTGAGCATATCGAACTAAAGAGAGAAGAAAAGATAACAAAAGCAATACTGGACAAGAAATGTTTCATCATTTTGGAAAACAACAAAGCAGTTGGCTTTGTCATATTTGATTACCGATTCTTTGACCAAGGGTGGATAGAGCTCATTATTATAGCAGAAAAATATAGAGGAAAAGGGATAGGTGGGCAAACATTTGACCTTATCTGTAAACAGTCCCAGGCAGATAAAGTATTTACTTCAACCAATAGTTCTAACATTCAAATGCAAAAAGCATTGAGTAAGGTTGGGTTTTCCTTTGCAGGCAAAATAAACGGATTAGATGATGGAGACCCTGAATTGTTTTATTATAAAATGACTGACAATAGGAAAGCGAAAAACAAAAGCCCGCACACAACACTGTATAAGAAACCATAGCCTCCTATCGACAGACTACGCTTCATATACTAACCGTTAGCAACAATTAAAGACCATAATCCAATTAAGAAGCTGCCTGGCATCCATTAAGGAAGCGAACTGGTTCAAAAAAATGCGGTGATAAAAAAACAGTAGCGAATTTGGTTTCATTTATGACATGGTTGCACAAAATTGTATATATTTACTATGCATAAACGATTCATATTTTGAGAGTGATACTGAAATTTATAGTAGCTTAATAATTAGCCATTAAACTCTAAGGCTAATCATTCTTTGTTCGGATATTCTTCCGGACCAATTTTCATTTAATCAATTTATTCGTGTGTTGTTTTATCAGCACTGATAACGGCTGTTTAGGTTTTTCAGCTTGGTGATCCACATGCTTTTGCACCACGGATGACCAGTTCTGAATTATAGCAGGATTCAGACCTACTATCACACACGAATCTTACATCAATTAAGCATAAAATATAATTATTTATGAAAAATCAAGAAGTTAAAAAGAACCCGGAATTTTTAGAGTACGTTTTGAAATTGAACGGAGACATAGAACTTAATGAGGCATTACAAATAAGTCTGAATCGAATTGATGAATTAGACATTGCTCAATTGAATCGAATTGGCTTCAAAGTATACGACGTTGATAAATGGACTGTAAACAAAATATTACAACATTTAATAGACTGGGAAAGAATTTGGTGTTACCGGGCTATAATTTTCGCTCGTGGAGAAGGAAGTGTCCCAGATGGACATGACCAGGAAATCATGGGTAAAAATTCGAATGCAAATGAACTGTCAATTGAACAATTGGTAAATGAGCTTCGAGTTGTACGTCAATCAACAATAATGATGTTTGAATCATTTAATAAAAAAATTCTTGAAACAAATTGTGTGTTTTTTGAATATGAAATGCCTTTATACACCATTGGCTTGACAATAACGGCACATCAAATCCATCATTTCAACATAATAAAAGAAAGATATTTACCATTAGATAAATAAAGTTTGAATCCCTTTGGAGTGAAGCCTTACCAGATTACCGTGTCTGGAATGTCAAATATTACATGATATTCCATTGAACTTATATTGCTTAGATTATAAATATTATAAACTGTAAAATCTTTTTGCCTCAAAATGGTTGATACTGAAGAGTCCGGATTAGCATCCATCAAATATCCTGTGACTATTGCTGTATCTAAACTATTGGCAGAGTTTACCCCCATGTACACCTTAAAACCTTTTACTATAATATCTTGAGGTGCGTCATAGTATTGTGAGTAGCCTGCAAATTCACTTGGAACATTAAAGATAACTTCTGAAAAGGATGTTGCTTTAGCCTCTGGGTACATTAACGTATCAATACAGATATTTTGTGCTGAGACAGCTTGCACTGATATCATAAATAGTAATCCTACAAAATATTTCAAATAAAAAAGTCTATTGGTCTTCATGTTTTTCGAATAATACAATTTTGAAAATTTGTTTTGTTGAATACATTTTAATGAAATCATTAGTTAAGGTGCTTATCCAAAGCGTTTGGCTCTTGATCTGTCCATCTCACAGAGCTCTTGTTTTATTACCTAAACCCTATAAACAATACCTCCGATTAATAGAATGGTTAGCCTTCGGGCAGTGTTACATCGAAAGAGTACCTGTGGAAAGGTAAAATCTGCTAACCGTATTGTATACATATTGTCTCAATTTTTGAGGACAAACACATCAACGGCAGAGAGACTAACGTCCACCAGGTGCTCATCATCATAAAACCAGAGACCTTTATAATCCGAATAGATCAGGGAGAACGGGTCGCTCATGTTAATGGACCAGGCCACACAATGGTTACTCATGGAAATGTGTTTAAGTTGCTGAAACTTAAAATCAGTATTGGGTATTTCGTTGTTAAGATATCGTCTAATTGATATCAATGAAATACGTAATACCTGCATAAAATACGTAAGGGTACGTATTAAAATACAGTAATTGTCCTTACCAAGAGACTATGGTTCAGGATTTTTGCATAAGTCAGATCAAAATTAGTCATTGTAAAATGTATTGTTAGGAATGACATTTCATCTGTTTAGTTTGTTGAATAACTGACCCTGTCTGACACCTTTCATTATCCAATCTAAAGGTAGACCCAGGAAAAGATACGGGCATACCTTTCCCGCAAAAAGGGCAGTTCGTTTTCTGCTGAAGTATCAAAATACTAAAGCGAACGGATAGCGCTCCTGACTTTTAATGGCCTTAAGCCTGCTTTCCCAAATACGGGTAGACTTATAGAAGTAGATAGGTGATACTTAAACCTCAAAGGGGTGCTTTCAAGGTGACTAAGGTACTTGTTTTAGCAAAACGTTATGCTACTATAAAAGCCACATCTTAGTTTTACTTCCTGGACAAACGTGTAGCCATACCATCGAAGTCTGCAAGCCTATATGCCACTAACATTTCCGAAATACAGTCTTCTTAGTTGACTTCAAGAATTGAATATATTTGGAAGGCCAATAACAGGAATGGTTCCTGTCATTGGCAAATTATTATTGATAATCCCAAAAAAATGAAAAATATAGTCTCTTTATTTCTTTTAATACCGGTCGGAATAGCTTTTTCTCAAGATTCTTATGAGAATAAAATCAAGCAATTCCAAGACGAGCTAAATGAAGAATTTCTTAGTCCCGGGCAATCTCCATTGACGAAAAAAGAACGAAAAAAATTTAAAGGACATAACTACTTCCCAATCAATGAAAATTATAGCGTTACCGGAGAATTTATAAAATCGAATGAACCGGTAACATTGCAAATGAAAACAACGACCGGCAGACTTCCTGCATACGATAAATACGGAGTAGTTAAATTCGTTTTAAATGGTAAACCCTACCAGTTAACAATCTATCAAAGCCATAGACTCAGAGAAACCGATGAATACAAGAATTACTTGTTTCTACCCTTTACGGACTTAACCAATGGAGAAGAAACCTATGGCGGAGGAAGGTATATTGATCTGAGTATTCCGGAAGGAAGCGAGATAATAATTGATTTCAACAAGGCTTACAGCCCTAGTTGTGCTTACAATTATTCCTATTCCTGCCCAATTCCTCCGGCTGAGAACAACCTGGAGCTAAGAATAGAAGCCGGTGTAAAAAATCTTGATCTGTGAAGTACCGCCAGGATAAATGGAAGATACACATGACATTTCCATTTGATTTAACCATGAACCTAAATCCATCCGTTGGCCCTGGCATCTCTGGTAAAAGGATCTTAGCCGGGCTATTATAACCAAAGCATATGAAAATAAAACTTATAATGATTTTCGGCTTAGTGAGCTGCATGTGTATCGCCCAGGAAGACACGACCGGCATGAAATCGTACAAACGACTAGTAAAATTCCCTCTGTTCACCACGGATTATTTTTTTTACCCAAATTCAGATTTCAATACCAGTAACGGTAAAGGGGAAATAAAAATGAGTGAGGTACGCACATCCTTTCAATTTGCCTTACCGGTCAAAGAAAAAAAGGCTTATCTACTCAACAGGATACAACACACGCTATTTCATTACAATACTGAAACCAAACCCCGAGGTATAAACGAGACTTATCATTCTTTTCAATACACGATTGGATTGATCCAAATTCTACCTAAAAAATGGCGAATAGTATTTAGTTTTTCTCCGACTATAGCCTCTGATTTTAATGAGTCCATAAATTCTGATGATTTTATTCTCCAGAGCTCGGTTTTGGCAATGAAAAGGTCCGGTAGAAACTTTCAATATGGTTTTGGACTTGCCTATACCAGCAGGTTTGGCGCACCTACCATTTTGCCGCTTATTAATGTCAAATACAAGAAGGACAAATGGCTTACCGACCTTTTAATACCAGCTTACGTTTCTCACTTTTATACATTTAATGGGAATTCCAGGTTTGGCTTTAAAGCTGCGGTGTATGGGAATTTATATAATGTCAGTGTGGACAATAATACCTTACCATTAGACTTAAATCGTGCTTCCTACTCCAGAATAACCATTGGTCCGGAATATCAGGTCAGGCTTTTTGGCGACCTGTATTTAAATGCGGGAGCAGGTATTGCCGTACGCAACATTTTGGAAATTCAAGATGATGACCTAAACACGGAACTGGATTTAAACGTGGAAAACAAACTTTTTTTTAATATAGGACTAAGAATCTTAAAATAAACTAAGCTGTAAACAAATGTCAGTGCAAAACAATTAACTTTAATATCATCAGGAACAGACATGTTCACATCAGCCCATCTGAAAGTTATTTATACTAAGATCAAAATGAAAAATAATACATTTTTTATCGCAATTCTTTTAGTGATTAGTTTGAATACAACCGCTCAGAATATTCATAGAACAGCCTGCCAGGGAAATTTAAAAAGATTGGATAGTCTGCTTCACAATACCTCTGTCAACGTACGGGATGATCGTGGCAGATCATTACTACATTGGGCTGTAGCATGTCGGCAGAAAGAAACCTTTGAATTCTTAGTGGCCCGTGGAATCGATATAAATGGTGAGGACAGACAAGGTGTCACTCCTCTATACATGGCCGTTCAATTTAATAATGAAGCATACTTCGATATAATCCTCGATTTGCAGGATAATGGGGATTGGACTTACCAGTACGGGGCATCACTTTTGGAACGTGCCATATTGAACCAAAACCTATCGATTGTGAAAAAATTGATTGATAAGGGTGTGGAAGTCAACATAACCAACCGTAGAGGAAGTACCCCCTTGGAAATATCAATGAGAACGGGTGCAAAAGAAATTTCGGAATGGCTTGTCTCAAAGGGAGCAGATGAAAGTAAGGTCCGTACTTTCGAACTGAAAGGGGAATACATGGGACAAGCTGAACCGGGTCTGATCCCAAAAATGTTTGCACCAAACTTTATTTCTACTGAAGAGTCTGAATTTGGTTCAGTTTTTAATACTCAGGGAACTGAGTTTTATTATGGAGTGGATGTAAACGGGAAATCGGAGATACGGTATTCTAAGCTCGTCAACGGCCGTTGGAGTGACCCCGAAACCATTCTGTCCCATGAACGATATGGCTATAATGATCCATTTCTTTCACCTGATGAGAACAGGCTATACTTCATATCCGAAAGGGCCATGGACGGCTTGGGAGATTTAAAAGACTATGACATTTGGTATGTTAAAAGAACTAAAGACGGGTGGTCGGAACCTCTTAATGCCGGGCCAAATATTAATTCTGAGGGAAATGAATATTACATTTCATTCACTAAAAACGGTACTATGTATTTTTCATCAAATGTGAATACACTTGATGAAAGAGACAGGTCCGATTATGATATTTACTATTCGAAATTCATTGATGGAGAATTTCAAAAGGCAATTTCCTTAGGAGATTCAATCAATACACCAGACTATGAAGCCGATGTCTTTGTTGATCCGGAGGAAACCTACATTATTTTTTGCGCCACAAGGTCAGACGGTTTGGGCAGGGGTGATCTTTATATCAGTTTTAAGAATACGGATGGAACCTGGACAAAATCCGTCAATATGGGAGAACCCATAAATACTGAAAATCATGAACTTTGCCCTTTTGTCACATCAGATGGAAAATACCTGTTCTATACCAGTAATCAGGATATTTACTGGGTAGATGCCAAAATTATTGACGGCTTTCGAAAGTGAAAAAGGCGGTAAAGAATAATAATCAGATTTGATCATGTACCCATTTTAGTGCAGAAAAGCTATGATTTAGAACTCACCGGATCGTGACATAGGCAAATCAGAGCTACAACTTTATCACAGTCCGGAGTATCTCACTCGATCTCTATCGATCATCGAATGTAGATTGAAATACTGTCAATAATGAATCTTCGCAAACCGGATGATTATGACCAAAACAGAAAAATATCAGCATGAATTTATACAGTTCAGAAACGAATTAAAGTCCTTTATATATCGTATGGTCAATCACAGACCGGAAGCAGAAGACATTGCTCAGGACACCTATATCAAAGCATTCAAAAACCTTAGCTCATTTCAGGGAAAGTCATCATTTAAGACGTGGACATTTTCCATAGCAGCGAACCTGGTAAAAGACAGCTTCAGGGCAAAGCAAAAATGGGGGGAAGACTGGCAAGATCTTGGAAAGGAGTTTAACCAGGAAAACAAAGAAATACTGCAAGATAAAGTCAATGCTTCGCACACTTCCGAACATGGAAAGTTCGTGATCCGTGAGCATATAAATTTTTGTTTTACCTGCATCACTAAAACGCTCTCTCTTACCGAACAAATTTGCCTTTTACTGAAGGAAGTTTACCATTTCAAAGTGCATGAGATAACGCTTATCACTGGTTTGACAGAAGGTAAAATAAAGCATTCCATCGCCGATGCAAGAAAAGACATGAGCCGCATTTTTGAAAGACGCTGTTCCTTAATTAGTAAAAAAGGAATTTGCCATCAGTGTACTGAACTCAATGGCATATTTAACCCCGAACAGGATGCTTACATTGAAACCAACAAGATCAAAATGGTTCGGGCATCAGAGCGTGGAAATTATGATGAATTACTTGATCTCAGGTTGCAATTGGTCAAATCAGTCGATCCTCTCAACGCCGAAGGGACAAACCTGCATAATTATATCATGGAGAACTGCCCGGACTGGGCAAAGCATCAAATGTCTAAGCAAGTAAAACCACAATAATCCATCCGTTAGATTTTCTTCGTCCGTTTTCTGCTCTTCATTCGTCTAAATTTTAGACAATGAATTTTACAATCACTAAACTGGAAAACGAAATGAGAAAACTCGCTATTTTAACCTTTTTATCACTGGATGGTGTGATGCAGGCCGTCAACTTACCGGAGGAAGATACCTCCAACGGTTTTGAACATGGAGGGTGGGCAAACAAATACTGGGACGAAGTCATGGCACAGGTGAAAGCAGAAGCCATGTCCGAACCTTATGATCTGTTGTTAGGCAGAAAGACTTACGAACTATTTGCCGAACATAATTCAAAAGAATCCGATTCCAACCCACTTAATGATTTAACGAAATATGTAGTTACCAATACGCTCAGCACATTGGAGTGGAAGAATTCCATACCCGTCTCCGGAGATATTGTAAAGGAAGTGACCAGACTTAAGTCACAAGATGGCCATTTACTACAAGTTCATGGGAGTTGGCAATTGATCAATACCCTGCTCTCCAATGACCTTATAGACGAATTTCGTCTATGGACTTTTCCAATTGTCCTCGGCGGGGGAAAACGTTTATTCCACCAATGTCACTTCCTTGACAACCTGTCCCTGGTAAGAACTAAATCCACTGTGAACGGAGTAATAATGAGTATCTACAGGCGTGATAAGTAAAGGGTTCGGAAGGGGAGTTTTACCTCTTCTTTCCATTAAGTCAATCAAACTGATCTCAGGTTAAAGACGATTGAAGGTCCGGAGCACTAGCCGAATTATAGGTCTTAGAACTGCTTGTTTTAATCGGAATGAGTGAGGAAGACAGATAGCAGGAACGGTTCCCATTGCCGGTAAGTTATAAACCATTCCAACCCAACGGCAACAAAGTATGTCTTAAACGTACAAACAAATTAGATTTGAAATGCGCAAGATACTAATATCCCTATTCGCCATTACTTTAATGTTTGCATGCGACGACGATGACCCCCAAGCGACTCCCACACTTATGGACGGCACATATGAGGGTACTTTCATAAGATCATCCCCTAACGCCAAGTATAAACCATCTGAAGTAACCTTGACTTTCACAGATGGAAAATTTACCGGAGACAGCGAAATAGAAAAGTACCCCGCAATCTGTAACGGAACATACGATGTCAAAGAAAATAGCATTGAATTTTCAAACTCCTGTGTTTGGACGGCCGAATTCGATTGGTCTTACATATTATCCGGGGAATTTGAAACAGAAGTTTCCGGGGATGAGCTAATACTCAAACGGACAAACGGAAATACAACCGATACCTATCAACTTAAACGGAAGTAATACGGCACCAATAATTAAGGCCCAAAATCAAATAGGTACAGGTGTTTTAACTATGTTTTTCTGGTGTTTTACCGAACGGCTACCCACGTTCAATTATTTTGATAAGGGTGGTTTCTCTGTACTTTCAACAGCTAATACCGTTCCATGAGAAAAACAATTGAATGTAAAACCGTTATATTTCATCTTCACTCATACGGAGCCCTACATCCTACCATTGTATCAATTATTATCACCCAACACTCAGTACCAGAAGTAACCTCAAACTACATTCAAATCCTCCCGGAATGTGCCGTTGGTAGTGTCATTAAAACCTACAGGCATTTTGACCATTAACACTGTGTTAAAATACAACGCCCAAAGAACATAAGTATACCTGAACATTTAAGTATATTTGATAGGTAAGTACCAGAAAGACCTCCAGTTATTGACAAGTCATATGCAATTCAAGACGAAATTCTTTATGAATAGAACGCTTATTTTATGGGTAATCTTAATGGTTCTTAACGGCTGTGTTTCCAACCAGCATGTACTCAATAGCTTTGAATCCGAAACATTAAAGGTTAAGCAAGTCAGCAACCATGTTTTTACACACATCTCTTATTTAAAAACCGATGATTTTGGAAAAGTAGCCTGTAACGGGATGGTGTATTTTAATGAAGGTGAAGCTATCGTTTTTGATACCCCAACAGATGACATCGCTTCAAAAGAACTCATCCATTGGATCGAAGCAGAACAAAAAAAGAAAATCAAAGCCATTATAGTGACCCATTTTCATACGGACTGTTTAGGTGGGTTGCAACAGTTCCATGACAACGATACAAAGTCATATGCCAATAACATCACAATTGAATTAGCAAAGAAAAACGGTCTGGAGGTATTACCAGAGCATGGTTTCGATAATAAAATGGAGATCAAAATAGGCAAAGAACCTGTTTTCGCAGAATTCTTCGGACAAGGGCACACGGTAGATAACGTCACGGGTTATATCCCCACTGAAAAAGTATTGTTCGGAGGTTGTCTGATCAAAGCAGAAAAAGCAGGCAAAGGTTTCCTGGGGGATGCCAATGTCGCAGAATGGCCTGCCACAGTTAAAAAAATAAAAAAAGAGATCCCTGATCTGAAAATGGTAATCCCGGGACATGGTAAAAATGGAGGAACGGAACTTTTAGATTATACTATTCAATTGTTTGAGGAATAGTAACTATTTGTCCATTTTTTGGTCGTAAGTCCACATAATTCTGCAAGAACGTTGAAGCTTATGACAGATCTTTTGTTTACAAAATGTTTGTTGAGAAGTTTAGTTTATTCTGTAAGAACATAAAATATCATGAAACGATTTGTGTTGTTCAGTCTATTTTCGATAATCTTTTTTGGTTGCAATGTTCCAGTCAATTATTATGTAAGGAACCTGACAGACGAGCCTGTCGAAATTTCCTTGATCAAGGATGATGGCTTCTCTGTAGATATGTTTGAGTTTAAGTATTCCAATAAGGAATTACCGATAAAATTTGATACCCATAAGGATTTAAATGAATCTGTAAAACAGGAATCTGACAATAATGAAGTTAGATTAACCATTTTACCCCACTCCACCCACTATTTAGGCTTTGGTTCGAATTTCAGACAAGTGTTTAAAAAGGCTGTTATTTATAAAGGTTCAGAATCAAAAACTATTGGATTGACTGATACGGAAGGTTTACAGGTATCCAGAAGTTTTATATCGAAGTATGCAGTTTGGTTTGATATAAAGTAAAGTCTATGCAAAAGAACTCCCCCGGAGCGCATTTAGCGAGGTTGTGTAAAAATAGTAGTTTATCGAACTACCCAAACTCGACATGCAGCTTGGAAAACAAAAGTGTGGGCCGAGGTTAGAGGCTACAGAGCAAATGTTCAGTTTGGATATAGAAAGTCTATGTACACAGGGGAATTAAATAGATGGCTGAATGCTTGGAAAACCAGATATGGTACCACATGCCCATATTAAACCTTGAATTATGCAAAAATCGTATTTAATAATTCTAATACATGTGTTGAGTTTTTCTCAGTCTCTCAGGTATTTAAAAAACAATCGCTTGCCTCTTTGGCAAGTGATACGTATTAGGTAGGCCTCCTTTAGATTTAAGTAATATAACTATTCGGTTATTGTTGCTATTGTAGACTGAGGGGGGTGCAGGGGGGAGACTGATAACTTGTGGATAATGTGGATAACTTTTAGTCTGTCAATATGGCTAAATTAGAAAAGAATGGGGTGAACTTGTAGGCCTCCTAGGTTGAAGACCTATGGCTAGTATTAGTCCCCATTCTTTTCAAAGTTGCCTTCAGGACCAGTTAGAATTTTAGGTTTTTAGACCTGTTAAAGGTAATAGTCTGGGCAACTATTTATAAATACCTACTATTAAAGTTATGGAGTTTAAAGAGTTTATCGGAATCGACGTGAGCAAATCTCACTTGGATATTTTTATGTATACAAAAGGGCAACACATCAGATTGCCTAATACTATTTCTGGTTTAGATAAGATGATCAACTGGATCTGGCGCCTTATTGACCTTACGCCTACTAAGGTCTTATTTGGTTTTGAGCATACAGGTTTATATTCCTTGCCTTTGTCTTTATTCCTTGATGAGAAGCATTACTGTTTCACAATCATTCCAGGCTTGCAACTCAAGAGGTCACGCGGCATAGTAAGGGGGAAAAATGACAAAGCAGATGCTAAGGGGATAGCCGAGTATATCTATGAAAAAAGAGAGAAGATAACCCTTTGTCAGATGCCATCAACAACTATTTTGAAGCTTAAAAGACTGTTGTCTTTCCGGGAGCGAATGGTGAAAGAACGTGCCGCCTTTAAAGGGCGGTTAAAAGAGTATAAGAGTTTTTTAGCACCAGAAGAGCATAAAGTGTTATTCGATTGTCATCACCAGAGTATTACTCACCTTGACCAACAGATCGAAAAAGTAGAAGCTGAACTTTATAAGTTGCTCAAAGAAGATGAAAAGTTAGTCAAACAATTTAAGCTGATTAATACGATTAAAGGAGTTGGCCCTCAGACCGCTTTGCTTCTCATTGTCCTCACCGGTGGTTTTACTCAGTTTGAAGCATGGAGAAAGTTTGCTAGTTATTCTGGAGTAGCACCTTTTCCCAATGAATCAGGTACTATAATAAGAAAACATAAAATCAGCCACCTGGCCAATAAAAGAATGAAAGCTATCCTGAGTTGCTGTGCTTGTTCTGCCATAAAACACAACCCCGAAATGAGGATGTATTATGAAAAAAGGGTCTCTCAAGGGAAGCACAAAATGAGCACACTCAATATTATAAGGAACAAATTACTTGCTAGAATATTCGCTGTAGTTAAAAGAGAAACACCTTACGTCGAAATTTTTAACTATGCAGCGTAAAATTGTACTTTTTTTATTGTTTAAGTCTTAGAATACTGGCCG
>NZ_VKDC01000023.1 GCF_007097395.1 Fulvivirga sp. M361 | reverse complement strand
AAAGGCGGCATAGGCTTAGGACAACTCTTGCCTTTTTGAAAAAGAAGCTTGCTAATCGTTAAATCAAAAACTCAATCCTTGTAAAAGTAAAAAGACCGCCTCAATCACTTTTGAGACGGCCTCTATTCTTATATAGCCATACAAAATCAGGGGACCTTAAAAGTCAAATTCTTTATCCTATATTGTCTCCAATTGCGATGCACTGATCTCAATGTTGTGATACACCTTTTGCACATCGTCATCATCTTCAAAGGCATCAATCAGTTTCATCACCTTCGCAAAGTCTTCATCATTTAACTTCACCAAGGTAGTAGGAACCCTTTGAAGTTCCGCCGATTCAGATTCCAGAGACAAGGCCTCCAGTTTAGCCTGCATATTGCCAAAGTCTTCCATGGCACATATCACTTCCACATATTCTTCTGAAAACTCTACCTCTTCAGCTCCTCCGTCTATTAATTCCAGTGTAAGTTCATCTTCATCCATTCCCTGCTTTTTTGGAACCAGAAACATCCCTTTTCTGTCAAACATATAGTCAACAGATCCATTCACTCCCAGACTACCTCCATATTTAGTGAAAAGTGAGCGCACATGTGAAACTGTCCGGTTAAGATTATCCGTAGCGCATTCAAGAAAAACAGCTACCCCGGCCGGAGCGTACCCTTCATATGTTAACTCAGTATAGGTTTCGGCATCCGCACCGGATGCCTTGCTGATAGCACGGTCAATATTATCTTTAGGTAGATTTTGCCCTTTTGCATTTTGGATAGCAAGCCTTAATCTTGGGTTTCCATCAGGATCGCCACCCCCTTCACGCGCAGCTATCGTAATCTCCCTGATAAGCTTTGTAAATATTTTTCCTCTTTTCGCATCGTTGGCCCCTTTCTTTCGCTTGATAGTAGACCATTTACTATGTCCTGACATATTATAATTGTGTTAGCCGTTTTCTAACCATTCCCTTTTCTTTACCCGAACAGTAACCTTAAGATACTTATTTTAGCAGTTTAGCTTGTCGATTCTTATACCATACATTGAAGGCTACTCCCATCATTACCAGCCCCATCCCAAGGTAAGTCATAAAGTTAAACTGTTCATCAAAAAATATCCAGCCAAAACACAGTGCATACAAGATTCCTGTATAAGTGATACTTGAAACTTTAGAAAGTTCCTCCATTTGATATGATTTTGTCATAAAATACTGTGCAAATTGTGTAAGCAGGCCAATACACAATAAATACAACCACTCTATCCCCTTAGGTTGCACCCAATGAAAAGCGGAATAAATACCGGTTAACGGCCCCGTAATCAATGGAAAATAGAGTATGATCACCAGAGGGTCTTCATTGGTTTTGATCTTGCGTATGAAGTTGTAAGCCAATCCTGAAAAAAAAGAAGCTCCCAGTCCCAACAAAACATATAGCGGCGTAATACGATAATCGAACCCCTGCACCAGAATTATCCCTGAGAAAGCTATGGCAAAGAAAAGCCATTGCACGGGCTTAACTTTTTCCTTTACAATCATAATACCAAGGATAGCCGTAAACACCGGGGCAAGAAAACGTAATACGGTAGCCGTAGCCAATGGAATAACCTGCAACAGGTAAAAAAAAGAAACCAGCGCTATGGCACCACTACACCCTCTTAATATTAATAAGGGTCTGTTTTCACGCTTTCCAAACAAATCAATTTTACTTGCCCGCAACCAGCCTGCACTGATCACCAGGGATATCAAAGATCTGAAAAAGACGATTTCTACAGCAGGAATATTGGGTACCAGCTTGATAAAAACGTTCATAATGGCAAAGAGAAACGTAGAAATCATCATAAACATCACCCCTTTGCTGAACATGCTGCAAATAAGAACCAAAAGTGGGAGAATGAAAAGGAAGGTCAGTAAGTTATCAAACCCAGGGTAATTTCAGTGCCTTTATTGATCGTATTACCTTCAGCTTGTATTACTTTGCAGTTGACAGAAGGTATTGACATTTTACCGTCCTCTTCCATATGAAATTAGCATGTTTAAACGATAGACCCGAAATATTTCACACCATCCAGGGCGAAGGAAAAAGCTTAGGAAAGCCGAGTGTATTCGTACGACTTTCCTTATGCAACCTTCACTGCGTATGGTGTGATACTGACTACACCTGGAATTGGAAAGGCACTACTTTTAAACATAATTATGATGAAATCCCAGATTACGCAAAGTATGATAAAAAGGCATGGATCATTGAACTTAACGTAGAGGAAATTAATAACATAATACAGTCATTCAACTGTAAAAACGTTGTGATAACCGGTGGAGAACCACTACTCCAGCAAAATGAGCTGGCCACTCTGTGCCGTACACTTAAGAGCAGCAAAGAAGGTTTTGAGATAGAGATAGAAACCAATGGAACAATTATTCCCAACATTTCACTTGACCCATGGGTGGATCAATACAATGTATCTCCAAAGCTTAAAAACTCAGGTAACAGTGACCATTTGAGAATTAAACCAAAAGTTCTGGATTTTTTCGGGAACAACTCCAAGGCTTACTTCAAATATGTGATTGAGAGTACTACCGATCTGGAAGAAGTCCTGTCTATGGTAAAAGGTCATACTATACGAACTGAGCAGGTATTTCTTATGCCACAAGGTGTAAGTGCAGAAGAACTGAAGAAAAAACGAATATGGTTAGTAGAGGCTTGTAAAAAATATGGGTTTAACTATACAGACCGGCTTCACATACACATTTGGGGTAATAAAAGGGGCGTATAAACTTACTATGGCGCCACCCTGATGGCTGTTAAAGCAAAGGAGAAATAGCGTAAAGTTCTACCTTTTCTTTCTTTCCACGAAGGTATTCCTCCCCTATCCTGTCGGAATCAAAAGAACTTTCAAGCTCCTGCAATGACCGGAATAAATTACCCGAAATAATCAACCTCTTTTTGTACGCATTACACATAGAAAGTATTCTGGACGTTGTATTCAATACATCTCCGGAATAAGTAATATCCTTTTTAATAATACCTATTTCCCCGGCCATAACATGACCATAGTGTAAAGCGGCTTTAAAGTCAGGCACTATTCCATACTTCGCCCTGTATTTATCTTCCAACGAACTGATCTTACTACGTATATCAAAAAAGCACCGAATACAGTGATGGTCCTGAACACCCTTGTCATACTTCCAGGAAATCACTACTTCATCACCTACATATTGGTATATTTCACCTGCATTATAAATGATATCGTTAGTAATATCAGCATAAAAGTCACGCAACAGGTTATAATAATTCTTGTTGCCTAGCCGCTCGGCTATGGCCGTGGAATCCATCAGATCCAGGAACATAAAGACCCTTACTTCATCTTGAGGCTTATTATATTTCCCTCTTAGAAAGTCCCATAACAGCCCATGCCCGAATTTATCATTGATCTGCAGAAGAAACTGTGTTAAGAGTGTAATCATAGACCACAAGATGATATTTTTGACATGTAAAGGATTAATCAGGTAGTCATAAAACTGTTCAGTAGCCAAAGAGGAAGCATACGGCCAATTTCCGGTCATTTGTTTCACTAGCCACCATCCCAGAATAATAGTAATAACGGTTACGATAACAACAAAAGAAACAGCCACGGCCAATAAGGTATACCCATACGGCCGGTCTCTCAGCTTTTCATTTACATAAAATACCAGAAAAGGCGCACCCATTGCACTTCCCATGAATGCAGCGATCAGGTTAAACAGCAGGGTCCGGGTAAATGAAAAGTCATCTACAGGTCCTTTTGAAAAATCAGAGATCAGGCTAAAATAGTCATATACAGTCACCAGGAAGCCTATGATAAGCCATAGGGCAATAATTACAAGGATTTTTTTCAGTTGGATGAGAAATCTGCGACTCATGGTTATGATAACGAAAGTAACCTGAAAGCGGTTGAAATAAAAGCATGCTGAAGGTTACTACCTGATAAAGGTCAAGGAGTAATATGAAGGTGGTCATTAGATAGATTGTATCTCACTAATACATTTGTCTTAAACCAAAGTATCCCCTTATGCAAGATCTCAAGAGTATATTGGTATGTACCGACTTTTCTAAAGAAGCCTCAAATGCATTGGTTTATGCCATCAACCTGGCTGATCAGATCAACGCGCATTTGTATGTTTTACACGTAAAAACTACTTCTGGCCAGGTACTGGAAGATGATGCCATCGAAGACAATTTTGAACAGATCAGGCACGATTATATGTTCAGAAGGACTGTGCGTACCTCTTTCCTCATACGGGTAGGGCTTGTACCAGAAGAGATCAAGTCCACCATCGAGGACAAGAAAGTGGATGTAGTCATCCTGGGTATGAAGGGAGCTTCCGGGTTACATGAAATAAAAATAGGCAGCATAACGGCCCACTTAATCACCGACACAAGCTGCAGTATAATATCCGTACCAAAAGACTGCCGTATCCTGACATTTAAAGAAATGGCTTTAGCTATGGACAGTTTGGAGTCCCCAAATAAATCAGAGCTATATGTTATCTCTTTTCTTGCAGAGGTTTTTAATCCCAAGGTTCATATTTTTACTGTCCAGGAAAATAAAAAGCGCGAGGTAAAGTCTGAAGATGAGCGTAAGAAAAAATCGGTATTTGGTGACATTTTCAAATATAATACAAGCTCTTTCTATAAAATTAATGAGTCTGATATTGTAAGCTCCATCAAAGATTTTGGTGATAAGCATAACATTGACTTGTTGGTAGTTTTTCATAGAGTGGATAAACAAAAAGATCCTTTTAAACGAAGTATTTCGAAACAATTAGCTTTTAGCCTGAAACTCCCCCTACTGATATGCCCTGTAAACTCACCATGACATCACTATCATGTTTCGTAAGATATTGGCGCCGGTGGATTTCACTCCACATTCCCTAAACGCGTTAGAACAAGCTTGCAAGTTTGCGCAAGCTCATAATGCCCATCTTACTATTCTCAATGTCATTTCCATTGATTACGTCACGTCTGACCTGAAAAATTGCGTTATTCCCCAAATTGAAAATGCCTATAAAAGGTTTGATAATTTAAAACTAACTACACCTTTATGGCTAAACCCGGACTTTGTCTATAAAATTGAATTCGGTGAGGTCCTGGATGTAATCACGACTTATAGTCCTCACTATGACTTGATCATTCTGGGTGCTGATATGGTCCAAGATAAATCGGAACCGGGGCACAATCATTTATTAATTGACTTGACAAAAAAAATCGCTACTCCGATATTGATGATACCCGGGCATATTGAAAAACTCACTTTCAATAAAATCGTATTTGCGATAGATCTCAAAAAAATAAAACAATGGTCAGCCTTAAATAACTTTAGAGAATTATTAAAAGCTTATGAAGCAGAGTTGCATCTATTAAAAGTAAATACATCCCTTGATAAACTCACAGAGAAAAAGAGTGATGAGGCAATACATTTACACGAGTTTTTCGCAGGTATAAAACACTCCTTTTTCTTTATTGATGAAAGAAACATAGAAGAAGGTATCTTAACCTATTTAAAAGAGAGGAACATTAACACGTTAGCACTTATGCCACGTCATCGTAATTTTATACAACGCCTTACACATCATAGCATTACTGACAGCATTACTACTCAACTGGATGTACCACTACTCACATTCCATGAATAGAAAGGTGTATTTTATTCGCATTACCAACTTACTCGAATTCGAGTTACGTTACAACGCTATGCCTGAAGCTTGGTAAATTCGCTTGGCGCAACCAATTCCGGTGGCACAAACATTACAGGACAATTGATTCGCTTAAGCAGTTTCTCCTTACCCTTTTCAGGTTTCTGCTCAATTTTTCGCAGCATATTATCACAAAGCACGATCAAATCCACCTTCGAGTCTAAGGTATTAGCCAGTATTCTATCAACAATAAAACCTATCTCAGATGAAAAGGAATATTTAACACCAGATGTACTCAATAATTCTTTATTCACCTTTTCAAACTCTTCACGACCGATATGCGCCAGATTATTTCTATGCGAAATGCCATCTGAATTTCCATTGTTATTCAAGCGATAAGAATATAAAATAAATAACTCCGCGTCATGCGTCTTGCACACCTTCATGGCATAATTCATTGACTCTATTGAGTTATCTGAGAAGTCAGTAGGATAAAGAATACGCTGAAATAACTGCATACTATAAAAATAACCTGTTTATCATAATACTAAAGTAATAGGTATATAGCTGTTAATTACGATCAGCAATCAACTTTATTACTGATTTTTATCATATTTTTGGCACCCTTAGGAGCCCAATTTTGATTATAACCAAATGAACCGAGAAAGGACATTTAAGGTAATTTTTGAAACTTGCCAGGAGGGAATTCTGGTAATTAATGATCAAGGTATCATAGTGTTAGCAAACAAATCGTGCAGTGATATGTTTGGCTATGAACAGGGTGAATTGATTGATAAAAGTATAGAATCACTGATCCCCCCGTCTTTGCGTAAAGCGCATGTAGGAATGCGCAAAATGTACACGAGTAATCCTATGCCGCGCCAAATGGGAGTGGGCAGAGAGCTCAACGGTACTAAAAAAGATGGTTCAGAGTTTTCTGTAGAGGTTAGTTTAAATCAAGCTATTTTAAAAAACACTACGCATACCGTGGCTTTTGTCATTGACATCACAGAGCGAAAAAAAATAGAACTTGCGCTTAAAAAAAGTGAAGCACAACTCATTCTCTATGCAACCGAACTGGAACATCGCGTAAAAGAAAGAACAGAAGAGCTTGATCGTACCATTCAGACCCTTGAAAAAACAAATACCAACCTTGAAGAGCAAATCAATGTACGTATAAAAGCAGAAAATGAGGCCCGGAAAGCCCTGGAACGGGAAAGGGAATTAAATGAACTGAAATCGAGGTTTGTCTCTATGGCTTCACATGAATTCAGAACACCATTAAGTACCATTTTATCTTCTGCTTCACTCATAGAACGTTATAGCAAACCGGAAAATGAAGGCAAACGCGAAAAGCATGTAGGCAAGATAAAGACCGCCATCGGTAATTTGAAAGAAATATTAGACGACTTCTTATCAGTTTCCAAATTAGAAGAAGGTAGAATAGGCCTTAACCTTACCACGGTTAATGCCAGTATGATTGCAGAAGAAGTAATTGATCAAGTAACACCTCTTTGTCTGTCAGATCAAAATATTAAATTGTTAATCAAAGGAAAAGAACGAGAATTTGAAGCGGATGACAAGGTTATTCAGATCATTTTCGTTAACCTGATTTCAAATGGCATAAAATACTCACAAAGAGATATAAAAGTCACATTAAACTATACAGAAAAAAACTTAAAAATAAGCATTAAGGATGATGGCATTGGTATTCCACCTGAAGATCAAAAACACATGTTCGAACGATTTTTCCGGGCCAAAAACGCCACCAATATCCAAGGCACCGGACTGGGTTTGAACATTGTAAAGAAATACGTAGAATTATTGAAAGGTCAGATCAGTTTTCAAAGTAAATTAGGCTACGGTACAACATTCACAGTGAATATACCAATAGTATAAAGACATATCCATAACTTCGACTAACCATGAAAAAAATACTAATCATAGAAGATAACCAGGAAATAAGAGAGAACATTGCTGAAATCCTTCAGCTGGATGATTTTGAAACCCTGGAAGCCTCTAATGGCAAAGAAGGGGTAGCCATGGCCTCCAGTGACCTCCCTGATTTAATCATATGCGATATTATGATGCCGGAATTGGATGGATACGGCGTATTACATATTCTGGCAAAAAAGGAATCCACTGCTGGAATCCCCTTCATTTTCCTAACCGCAAAAGCTGAAAGAGCTGATATGAGAAAAGGGATGACGCTCGGAGCAGATGATTACCTGACAAAACCATTCGAAGATACTGAGCTGCTGGGTGCCGTAGAAGCACGATTAAAAAAGACTGACGCTTTGAAAAAAGATTACAGTAATAGCTCGGAAGGATTAAATACATTTCTACGGGACGCAAAAAATAAATATAATCTAAAAACGCTATACGAAGACCGTAAATCGAGGTTGTGTAAAAAAAAGCACGACGTATTCCGTGAAGGAGAGTACCCTAATTACCTGTATTTCGTTGAATCCGGAAAAATTAAAACTATAAAAACCAATGAGGATGGCAAAGAGTTGATCACGGCCATTTATTCACAAGGGGAATTCTTCGGTTATGAGGCATTGCTTGAAAGCAAAACCCATCCCGACTCGGCGGAGGCTATGGAAGATTCTTACATCATAAGTGTGCCAAGAGAAGAATTTTATGATCTTGTATATGCTAACCGCGAGGTAGCACGAAAATTCATAGAACTGTTATCCAATAAGGTAAGCGACAAAGAGCAAAAACTGCTCAACCTGGCTTATAATTCTGTACGTCAAAGAACTGCTGAGGCACTAATAGATGTATATAGCAAATTCAACCCAAATCAACAGGATAATTTCCCATTAAACGTATCCCGAGAGGACCTGTCAAACATGGTAGGTACAGCCACCGAATCAGTGATACGTGTCATCTCAGACTTCAAAGAAGAAAAAATAGTAGAGTCCAAGAATAGCAAAATCATTATAAAAGACCTGGAAAAGTTACGAGCTGTACAGAAATGGCACACGGTTAGATAAAATGGATTTTCTATCGTAACCCATTGTAAATGGATACCTTATATCAGGTTTCGTCCTTTAATTTACGAGAAAATCGTGCATATTATCAATAATAACTTACATTGTATAAAATCAAGCCAAATAGAGTAGTCCATGCCCTTTGAACACCATTATGTTGCCGCTGGATGTCTACATACATCACTTAAAATCACTACATCGGCAGTCAAACAGAGTACGTTTGCCATAATTTAGTTCAAAAATTATATTTGATATCAGAAATTTAAACTCACAACTTACGTCATCATTATTGACACGACAAAGAATGTAGTAGGTTAGGATTGTTGATATACTATTACCAAAAAGTATATTAAACCCCAGATTATCAACATCTAAGCTCTATGTCTATCCGAAATTTCAAGGACCTGCGTATCGATCAGAAATTAGGTCTGTTTTTTTTATTTGCAGCATTCATCATCTTATTTAACCTTATCGGTGTCGTCTATTACATGGAAAAACAAGACGTGGATAATGCTGTTATCAATACTTCAGGACGTAATAGAACGCTTTCGCAACTTGTAGGGTTATACGCAGAGCAGGTAAGGGATGGTAAACCAGCCAAAGATGACCTGAAACAGACCATAGAATTACTTGATGCGTCTCTTCGCGTATTAAAGGAAGGCGGTATAGCCCCAGGCTTTGAAGATGCTGTAGAGCTTCCGGCAAGTCCTGACCACATTTTACCAATACTCCAAAAAGTCAATGCTCAATGGCGTCCATTTAAACTCAGCGCAAATGTTCTGATGGAGCTTCCACTCACCATTGATACTGTGGGGCTAGAGCAATCTTATGGACCTGACTCTACTGTAGCAGTATATCAGAAGACATTTACAGTACCTAACCCTGAAATAGTTAAAGCGCTCGAATACCTGGATGCCAACGCAGAAATTCTTATGGCTTCTTTGGATGGACTAGTACAGGCTTATGTGGTAGAATCCGACTTAAAGCAAGCTAAATTGCTATGGTTCCTGCTATTCCTTTTTGCACTTAGTGTAGTTTTAATGATTACCTGGGTTTACGTATCCAACAAATTCCTCAAAAAACCAGCAAGTTTAATTAGTGACGCGTGTGCTAACCTGGCAGAAGGTAATATACGTTTCGATGCTAGTTATGACGCTGAAGATGAGATTGGAAGCAGTTTTAAAAACTTAAAAAAACTGGTTAAGAATATCAGGAATGCCTCAGGTTTTGCGGAAAGCGTAGGCGAAGGAAAGTTTGATACTGACTTTCAACCCGCCAGTGAGAATGATCGTTTGGGACATGCCCTGATCAAAATGAGAGATAAGCTTCAGGAGGTTAACCATCAGGATAAAAAACGTAACTGGGCTACAGAAGGGTTTGCTAAATTCAGTGATATACTAAGAGGTGACGACGGAGAAAATCAAGACATAAGCGGGGTATACGATGATATCATACAAAACCTGGTCAAATATATAGGAGCTAATCAAGGAGGTATTTTTGTATTGAACACCACTGATAAAGAAAACCCTGCAATGGAATTAAAGGCCGCCTACGCCTGGTCTCGAAAAAAGTATGTGGAAAAAGAAATAGCGAAAGGCATTGGGTTGATAGGTCAGGCCTGGGTGGAAGAAGAAATAATATACCTTGAAGATATTCCGGAAGACTATGTTAACATTAGTTCAGGGTTGGGAGATTCTAATCCAAGAAGCATTATCATATTGCCATTGAAGGTAAATAGCAATATTTATGGTGTAATCGAGATCGCGTCCTTCAAAAAATATGAAAGCTACGAAATTGATTTCCTGAAACTGTTAAGTGAAACTATAGCATCGGCTATTTCTGCAGCCAGAACCAGCGAGCGAACTACCGACCTGCTGGAAAAGTCTCAACAGCAGACAGAACAACTAAGGGCCCAGGAAGAAGAAATGAGACAAAATATGGAGGAACTTTCTGCCACTCAGGAAGAAATGCAACGCAAATCAGTAGACATTGAATTCAAGATCAGCGCTATGGAACAGAGTGGTATAAGCTCCATAGAGTTTGATCCGAGTGGAATGATAATAAATGCAAATGACTCTTTTTGCAGACTTATGCACTACTCTCAAGATGAACTTAAGGGATACCACCATAGCATATTCGTCGATAATGACTTTGCAGAAAGTAAAGAATACGAAGATTTTTGGAATGGAGTAATTACGGGGACCACCGAACATGGAGAATTTATGAGATACAATAAACTGGGGAATAAGGTATTCTTACACGGAGCATATACAGTGATAAGAGATGCAAGTAATAAGCCCGTTAAAGTAGTCAAGTTCGTCACTGACATTACTCAGTATGTGAAAGAAAAAGAGGCTTTGAAAAACGAAAATCTCAAGCTGAAAGAAAAAATAGCGATGAATTGAAGGTGTACACAACCACTTTTCAGTACAACTGTTACTTGAATATTTTCCAAAAACCCTCATCCCGGATAACTTGTTCTATCCAAAGGCTGTATTGCTTACCGGAAGGATGTAAGCCATCTTTAGCAATCAACATTGGCTTCTCCAATCCTTGTTTCGAAATATCAGTGATGTTATAATAATTCACCCCCTTTTCATCAGTAATCCTCTTATTGATTTCATTATAAGCTTTTATACCTGCACTTATCCTGTCCTTTTTAGGGTTTCCAAACGGAGTGTATCCATAATCCGGAATAGAAAGTACTATCACGTTCTTAGCAGAACCCCGGGCAAATTCTATTGCCATATTCAAGAGTGATTCAAACTCCTTAGGATAATCTTCTATCGGATAATCCCTGTACTGGTTGTTAACACCAATAAGCAATGAGACCAGATCAAAGTCAGAACCAGGGTGCTTTTCATCGATGGCAGACCGAAGTTCTTGAGCAGTCCAACCGGTTTGAGCTATAATAGTAGGTGTTGTCATTACAAAACGGTCCTGACTGTTATTGACTCGTTCAACGAGCTGCACGGGCCATCTTTCAGAAGCATTGACACTCTCCCCGATGGTATATGAATCACACAAGGCCAAAAATGTCTTTTGTGATATTTTTTTAGGTTGAGCTTGTAAAATATTGATATAAAGAATAAACAAGCATAAGAATCTGATATAACGTATCATGAAATAGTCTATAAGTCCCAATGAATATCGACTATCCCAGAATATTTACCAAAACATTAACCACATAAGAGGTAATTGTCGGTTAATGTTTTGGCTAATATCTATTAGCGAATATACCGGAAGCCTAAATTTAAGGCGTAGCCTGCCCCATCTTGTCGGGAGCCCACAAAATTTCCGTAAGATAATTCTATACCTAGTTTTGGCTTGAGCTGATATTTGATACCTCCTCCAATTTGTGTAAACCAGTTGTTAAGACCAAAAGTCTCGTCCTGTTCATTTGAAATCCTCTCAAAGCGTGGAGCATATTGTACATTAAGGAAAATGGTAGTTCTGGAACTTGGGAAATAACTAATAAATCCACTGAGTGGTGTTCTAAAAAAATTGACCTGATTATCGTTTCTTTTTATTCTATATAAGAAATCCGCTTCTAAAAACAGTCGCCAACTACTATTCAACTTGAGATCATAAAAGAATTGTGTAAACCAGGTGTAACGATCATGCGCAGTAAAAAAAGGAGTTTCAAGGTCCTCTGCTACAGGAAACAGAAAAGTGGATTGTACACTAAAACCATTAATCGATTTGAACGGCACATAACGTATGCGAGGACCTATCCCTGTTACAGCGGTTCTATTGAAATCTCCACCACTGAATAACAATACTTTAAGAGGGTTACTATCTTCATCATCATACAATGCACTTGTAGCCCATACGTCAAAACCTATGTTAACTCTACCCGACTGTCCCACACCATAAGTAAATTGATACATAGCGTTTAAGAACGTCTGCCGCTGACCAAGCGATACTTCGTCTCCCTCTCGATCTCGGACCTTAGTTTGCGTATAAAGGTTGTAAAATGAATTGATTTCCCATTTACCCTTTTCCAACAATACAGAAGGAGTATACTTTTCCAGGTTCGATTCCTCCTGGGCCACTACTACATTCATCCATGTTATAGCAATAACCAATAAAAATAAATTCTTAGAATTGACCATAATTACTTGTCGTTCAATGTCCAGTTATAGGTGTAAAAACTTACTTTACTGGAACTTGGAAATTTTTCCGTTCTATATTGATTAATGTAGTCCAATGTTGATTTTCCTTTGGTCTTAAAATCACCCGAGTACCAGTTGAATATTTCCGAAAGCTCTACCTTAGACCCCTTCATTCTTATGAAATCAGGATCATTCAGTGTTTTCTTTGTTACTTCTTCGAGCTGATGCTCGAGTGTTTCCGGCTTGTAAGCAAAACTGGCCAGCTTCGGACAGCTCACGGCTGCACACACTAATACGAAGTGTAACCTTGGGTCTTTGGTCATAGGATACAGTTTTTCTTTCTCCAACTGGTTCAATGACATTTTTTTTCCAGCCACTATAAATATTTTGTTATCAAAAAAATTCGATACTTTCATGGGGGATTTTACAGGATATTTATTGATGATACCTTTAATGGCCAGAACATTGTATGCATTAATCATAAACGCTTTTTGAGTAACGGAATTTGCACCTTTCAAATCAAAGGCAGCAATGCTTTCCAATAAAGCATTCAGTTCAGCCTGGTCTGATTTGATAGTACTATACGCCACTTTACCTTCATGCACATGCTTTGAAAAAAACTGATCTGCCAGGGTGAAAAAATCTGAGGCCTGAACAGTAGCACTAGCTAGTATCAGACCTGCAATGACAAAAAGCTTATTCATAAGTCATACAGTTATTGATTTGAGTAAATTCCTCTTATTGCCAAACCTATGTACTGGCCGGAAAGTGAGATCACGCCATCAGCAAAACCATTAACCTGTACGGTGTACTCATCTGCTGTACCCTGATCAAAAACAATGTTACGAAGGTCGTCCGTAACATTCCAGGTCCCCGACCTTGTTGGAACATCCCCGCCGCCACATCGAATAGCGCCATTACTATAACTGTAGGTATTGTCATCATTGATGGTCATTACATCATCCAGACGACATTGCTGAAAGCCATTCATGCCGGCTACTGTAAAAAGCTGTGCCCCCCAATTTAACGCTGATCCACCATGAAATGCTTGCTCAAAATCTTCCAGGGTAGCAGGAAATGTAGTTGGTTCTTCCACTACAGGAGTCATTTCACCCATCTCTCCATCTCCTCCAAGGCCTGTGGGTTCGTTAAGTTGTGCTAACTCACAGGATAACACGGAAATGGAAAATAAACATAAAAGAAGTAATTTGTTCATGATTCTCATTGTTTTGATTTTTAAACTATTACGGTCGATTAATAAACAGGGTAAACAAATTCAATGTTTTTGTAAGCCCTTGTCGTTCACATTACAAATGAAAGTTTAAAGGTTCACGAAAGTATCACAGCCGGAATAGTTTGAGGAATTTATCGCCGTCCTGACAATTTAACATCGCCAAGACTTAAACAACACTGATCATAACGATCTGTTTATCAATCATTAACATATCAACTTTCCTTTATTGTCGTCTAATGATTATTTTTAAGTATGGCTATCGAGATCACAAAAGCAACCCTGACAGAGTTGGAAGAGCTCCGAAAATTGAGCATCAAAACGTTCAAGGATACTTATGGACATCAAAATACAACGCAAGATATGGCGCTTTATCTTGAAGAAAATTTTAGTCTGTCTGCTCTGAGAGACCAGCTTTTAAACCCTGACTCAGAATTTTTCTTTGCCCGCAACAACCAATTAATTGCAGGCTACATTAAGGTCAATTATGGTAACGCCCAGACCGAACTCCAGAATAAAACCGGGCTAGAGCTGGAACGCATCTACGTGATAAAAGAGGCCCAGGGTTCGGGGTTAGGCAGATTACTCTTACAAAAAGCTATTCATCGCGCCAAAGAGGTTGGGCTCGAACATGTATGGTTAGGCGTTTGGGAGAAAAACCTGAAAGCGGTTCGTTTTTATGAAACCAACGGCTTCCGTCAGTTTGACACACATACCTTCACATTGGGCAAAGATGAACAATCTGATTTGTTAATGAGAATAGATCTTTAGTCAAACTGACCAGATCGCTTTTTTAGCCACAGTCGCATTAGTACCATAGAATTTCCCTATTGTTCTTGACAAATTAAAATAATTTCCAGCACGCGGCTAAACGCTCTAAATCCTTCAGGGCCAACACTAATTTTCCTTATAAAATAGGATTTTTGTAAAAGATCAATCGTTACTTTGCCTTGCTAAAATCACTGTGATTTTGCGATCTAAAACATCACGTTATGGACGTTGAAATACTTGCTCGCATTCAGTTTGCCTTTACTGTATCCTTCCACTACATATATCCTCCTCTGAGCATAGGCTTAGGCCTGATCATGGTGATAATGGAAAGTTTATATATAAAGACCGGCAATAAAGAATATGAAAAGCTGGCTTATTTCTGGACTAAAATATTTGCGCTTACTTTTGGCATAGGTGTGGCCACCGGCATTGTGATGGAATTCGAGTTTGGCACGAACTGGGCCACCTATTCCAGATACGTTGGCGACGTATTTGGAAGCGCTTTAGCCGCCGAGGGTATCTTCGCATTTGCATTGGAAAGTGGTTTTCTTGGCATACTTCTATTTGGCTGGAACCGCGTAAAACCTTGGGTACACCTTGTTTCCACAGTAGGAGTCTTTTTTGGCTCCATGTTCTCTGCCGTTTGGATTGTGGTAGCCAACAGTTGGCAGCAAACCCCCACAGGTTACCACATAGTGGGCGACGGCTTAAATGCGCGGGCAGAGATCACTGACTTCTGGGCAATGGTATTCAACCCCTCCAGTATGGACCGGCTAATACATGTTTGGTTAGGTGCTTTTCTTGCCGGTGCCTTCCTGGTGCTCAGTGTTCATGCATACTACTTGCTAAGAGGCAGGTATGTTATCTTATCGCAAAAAGCATTTAAAATAGCCTTATTGGTGGCGACAGTATCCTCGTTAGGCCAACTTGTCGCCGGGCATAGTTCGGCGGATGGTGTAGCTAAAAACCAACCTGCCAAACTTGCCGCGTTAGAAGGACATTTTGAAGAAAGTGCCCCTGCCGATATGTATATCATGGGCTGGGTGAGTAAAAAAGAGCAAAAAGTGACAGGCATTAAAATACCAGGAGGCCTGTCTTTTCTATTGAAATACGATTTCGACGCACCCGTGACAGGATTGAACGCCTTTCCTGAAGATGAACGCCCTGGACAAATCAATGCAATTTTCCAGTTTTATCACATCATGGTAGCCATTGGTATGTTTCTAATTGCTCTCACACTATATGCTTCTTTTGCATGGTACAGGAAAAAATTATTCTCTCAACGTTGGCTACTGGGAATATTTGCATTTAGCGTATTTCTACCACAAATTGCTAACCAAGTTGGTTGGTTTGCAGCGGAAATGGGCCGTCAGCCCTGGGTGGTTTATGGCTTACTAAAAACATCTGATGCCCTGTCCAAGTCAGTTACAGCCAATCAGGTTTTGTTCTCGCTTATATTGTTCTTTATTATTTACCTGATACTTTTCATGCTGTTTATCTACCTGTTAAATAAGAAAATCAAAAAGGGGCCGTATGATGAGAGTAAAACAGATGACCGCCCCTTACAGTCTGATATTGCTCATGTAATCACTGGAAGTTAAGCTATGGAAACATTATTTGGTCTGGATTACCCCACTTTATGGTTTTTAGTAGTTGGAGGACTATTTTCCGGCTATGCAATATTGGATGGCTTTGATTTTGGAGCAGGTGCATGGCATCTGTTTTTTCGGAAGGAGGAGAACAGGAGAATAGCCCTTAACGCCGTAGGGCCTGTTTGGGATGGGAATGAAGTTTGGCTTGTTATAGGGGGTGGAGCTCTTTTCGCAGGCTTTCCAGTGCTTTACGCATCGTTGCTTTCAGCTATGTATACTCCATTTATACTATTCCTGGTCTTTATTATTTTCAGGGCAGTATCTATTGAATTCCGTAGTAAAGAGCCTATGAAATGGTGGCGCAGCATGTGGGACATATCTTATAGTATATCCAGTATTATGCTGGCATTTCTCCTAGGCGTAGTGCTGGGAAATGTTTTGTAAGGCATCGCTATTGGTAAAAACTTTGAATATGAAGGAACCGGTTTCTTTGAATTCTTAAACCCATATGCCATTATGACCGGCGCCACTACATTAGCCCTTTTTATGTCTCATGGGGCCATTTATTTATTACTAAAGACGGAAGGACGCATGTTTGCCAAATTGACTTTTCTATACAAAAGGGGTATGATCTTTTTTATGGTTACATTCGGTATTACTTCACTCTACACCCTACTCTATATTCCGCATTTATCAGATACCTTCAAAGGCCACCCTTCCTACTTTATTGTACCTTTGCTAGCTTTTTTAAGCATAGCTAACGTACCCCGACTAGCTAATAAACGTAAATACAAAACGGCCTTTATATTTTCCTCTATGACCATAAGCTTTTTGCTTATAATGGTTGCTGTGGAATTATATCCTACTCTACTTCTTTCCACTGTAGATCCGGCATTTAACATAACGGTCTACAACGCGGCTTCTTCTGAAAAATCACTTTCCATTATGCTTACCATTACAGCCATAGGTGGCCCCATGGTAGCCGCCTACACCATATTTGTTTACAGAACATTTAAAGGTAAGGTCAAACTGGATGAAACCAGTTATTAGCATTAAAGCTCGCTTAGTTGAATGGGTGGAAATTTTCCCATTTTCATCCAAAATTATACATTGATTCCACCCTGTATGTCTATCGGTACGAAGTTATGAAACTGCCTGGTATAAGTGGGCTTCAATCAAAGGCCAAAGACCGTTTTAAGAGTTGATACATTAGAGCGTATTCGTGGAACAAATCCTGAAAGGTCGAACCGGATTTGATATAGTCAGATCTATTCTGTCATAGTCAGACCCTTAAATTAATCTTTTTCAAGGTTTACAGCATCTCTCACAAACTGTTTAAGTATAACAATTTGATCTTTGGCTAATTTTTTCCCATATCTCCCGGTCAGATAAGCCGTTAACATGAAGAGTACTGCGATAGGAAATGCCAGTAGTAAGTGAGAGTACTCTCCCAGCAACCATTTGGAAAGCCCAAACGAAGAGATAAAAAAACCAACTATTCCGACGGAAAAGTAAATGAACATAAACAATGTCCATACCGCAGGTCTGGGTCCGATTAGACCTGAAATAACCGAATGGCTGGGGTCTTGCTCGTGTTTTTCTACACGGAAGTTTAATTGAGGCGACCAGTAGTGTACGTCGTTCCCAGCGATATTCAAAACAATATGATTATCAATTAACTTACCGTTAATATTCTTTGGAGCACTTTCCAGTAATGACCTTAATCGTTCCAGCATTTCTTCCTGAGAATAGGGAACGATCAGCTTAAAACGAGGCCTTATATGGGTGATTGATGAGTCGATTTTGGTCGTTTTAACAAGGAAGATAAGCAAATTCTAAGGATTATGCTATGATATTTTGAGTATAGCGGTCATCCCTCATCTGATATGAAATTGCTTGATAGTTAACGGGCTTTGGTCATGAGTCAAAACCAGAGGAAAGCTGCATTTAACCTAAAAACAGTCAGTCTATTAGCATTTTAGCTGGCTCTTTATGTCCATGTAGAGTCCAGCTATCGATTATTTCAATGGCATGTCACCACACCATTTCCTAACCCCACAAAAGATGCTACAGGGCTTAAATAAGGGATATCAAGGGCCAATCCACGTACTACCAGGAACACCCCTGTTATAACCGCGAAGCCAGGGATGATGAGCCGGAATGCTTTACTGAATTTTCCTTTGAGCTGCATAGCTCCCCAGCCAATGCCCAGCATCATGGGCAACGTACCTAAGCCAAAACCCATCATCAGAATCACTGCCTGCTTTAAATCTACCAATGCAAGCCCGCTGGCAATGGCTAAATACACCAGCCCACAAGGCAATAGCCCGTTTAAAAAACCAATGAACAGAAATCTGAGCGTCCCACCTTTTTTTAAAACACCAGTAAGTAGCTTGCGCAATGGACTGATCACCATACGATGCCATGGCGTGTTTACCAGTCTGCCCTGAAAGCGTGGGTATAGAGCAAATACGATCACTGTAATGCCCATAAAAACAGATAGTGTCTGTTGTATCCCAAAGAGGGCTATTCCTTCACCTATTAACCCAAATACCAACCCTAATATAAGGTAAGCCATAACTCTACCCATATTATAGATCAACGGACTTAACGTCTGACCATGCCCTTGAACTACAGTAGCTATAGGCCCGCACATGCCTATACAGTGTAAACTCCCCAAAAGACCTATGAGCAATCCACTTACTAAAACCATTTGTATTAAAACATTAAGTTCACCACAAAAAAGGAACAGATCTCACAATTCATATTACCAACAATTTTTCGTAATAATACTCTTTTTCATTTTCCGTCCAGCTCACTTTGACTTTCCAAAGGCCCTTGGCAAAATCTGAACTGTTAAATAGCTGCTTTCCGTCAGAAAGTGTTAAGTGATAACTTTTATCAAGACGTTCATCTGACGGCCTGAAGAAATAGACGGTACCTTTTAATTCACCCTGACTGGAAGATTTAACCACTATTTGATTTGTAGCAGGTTCCAGTTCTACCTCAAGTCCAAGTTGCCCCAAATCCATATGATTTTTCACTCTATCTATCTGCTTTTGGTAAGCTATTTCCTGCACGTAATAATCTTCAGCTACCAAATTGATATTTTGCCGCATGCTAATTACGACCAGAGTAATGATTACGGCAACAAATCCAATAAATGCTACTACTATTCTAAGCCCCCAATTCATACTACATTCTTTTTAAATTAGATATAAACAGCTGTCATCAAACAGCCCCCTTTAAAACTCTACCTTTCACCTACCCGATGCGCTGACCGGAGCAAGGAATTTCGTTTTTGACGTTTCCAGTAATTTATCATTATGAAAAACACCTACCTTTAGCGTAGTTCGTGCATTAGTTACTTCCTCAGCGGGTAATTGAATGAAAAACACTCCTTCCGCTAATCCATTAGAAGGCACTTCTACATTACCGCCCCCTACTTTCGACATATGCGCCGATTCATTATCTAATACTCTCACCGTCAAAATTATATCTTCAAAAGTTTTATTCACAAACTGTATATTGTACAAATTCATAATATCACCCTCCTCTGTTTTTTGATACAATTGACCGGGAACCTTGAGCACTGTCATTTCAATGTCAGACCGGGTAGCCAATGAGAAAGAAAGGAAGGAAAGTAAGGCTAACAGCACAACAGAATATGCCGCAACCCTGGATGTAAAAAGTTTCTGAGACCCCTCTTTAATTGAATTGTAAGAAGCATAACGGATCAACCCTTTCGGCTTATTTACTTTTTCCATCACCTCGTCACATGCATCGATACATGCAGTACAATTCACACATTCTAACTGTGTTCCATTTCGTATGTCTATGCCGGTGGGGCATACATGTACGCATAATTTGCAATCGATACAATCTCCCTGGTCAGCCTGAACTGTATTTTTACGCAGCTTGCCTCTTGGTTCTCCCCGTATCCAATCATACATAACCGCGATGGACTTTTTATCCAGTAATACTCCTTGTAGTCGTCCGTAAGGACACACTGCCACACAAGCCTGCTCGCGAAATACAGCAAATACCCAATAAAAAATCCCTGTAAAGACCATTAATCCAATAAAACCTGAAAGGTGCTCCATCGGGGATTGCTGGACGATCTCTTTGACCTGATCTATACCGATTAAATATGCCATCACCGTATGTGAGATCAGAAAGGATATGGCAACAAAAATAGTTTGTTTAAGGATTTTTTTACCAATCTTTTTTGCATTCCAGGGAGCATTATTAAGTCGGCGTTGCTGGTTGGCGTCTCCTTCTATCCAGTACTCTATCTTGCGGAACACCATCTCCATAAAAAGTGTCTGAGGGCAGGCCCAACCACACCATAACCTACCAAATATCACCGTAAATAATATTACAAAAACGAAAAAGGTGATCAAAACCAGTGCTAACAAGAAAAAATCCTGGGGCCAAAAAGCCTGCCCCAGGATGACAAATTTCCTTTCAAAGAAATTAAGTAATAATAATGGCCTACCGTTGATTGACAAGAAAGGACCTGCAAATAAAATGGAAAGTAAAAGTATGGTAACCACCACACGCACATTATGCATACTACCACCTGGCTTTTTGGGATATACCCAAATACGCTTCCCGGAGCTATCTACTGTAGCAATGCTATCCCTAAACTCATCATCATACTGATAAAGATTTTCCTCCATGCTCAACCCCGCTATTTAAATTCCTTCAAGTGCTGCTATTGTTTCAAGCGTATCCGTTTCAACTACTTCTTCTTTAGGGGCTTCAGGGACATATAATTCTCCCTGTGGCGCCTTCGCATTGGGTGGATTAGTACCCCTTAAAGTGATAATATAAGACGACACATTTTGCATTTGATCAGGAGAAAGAAGTGGCTCCCAGGATATCATTCCTTTTTCAGGCACACCTACTTTCACTGTACGGAATATATCTTGTATACTACCTCCATGCAGCCAATAGTCATCTGTCAGGTTCGGACCAATCCCTCCTGCCCCTGTTTCTTTATGGCACTGTGCACAGTTATTATTAAATACCTGTTTTCCCTTACTTAATAAGGTTGCATCTTCCACCATTACCACTGTATTTTCATCCACGTTACTCTCAGGAAGATTAGCCATCCGTAACTGAGCCTGGGCTTCAGCTTCTTCCATTTGAGCCATATACTCCTCTTCTTGCAAAGGCATAGTATCAAATACATGATAAACGGCAAGGTAGACCCCCGCGAAAATTATTGTAACATAGAACAGCCATTTCCACCAGGGTGGCAGGTGATTATCAAGTTCACGTATCCCGTCGTAATTATGGTCCAGTACGATATCGCCTTCTTCTTCCATTGGCCTGAAATCGTTGAGTTTATTCCATAATTGTTGCCACAAACCCGGCTCTTCCACCAGGGTTTCACCTCTTTCAGCTGCCAGTTGCTCGGCTTGTTGCCTGACAAAAGTCTTCAATAACTGCAATACTACTACAGATACGGCCAATACCAGCAAAGCAATAACAAAGACAAACCCGGTAACGATGTAAAATACTGTTTGACTTTCAACTGAAAGGCCTGCAGCCTGGGTACCCTGTGCCTGAACACCAGTTACAGCAAAAATGAACGTCAGGCTTACTAAGGCTTTATATAAAATACTCTTCATTGTGTATATTGCTTTAAGGATTTACTCTCGTTTCTGAACCATCATTTATAGGCAGTTCGCTCATACTTTTGATATAGTCCTTATCTGCCCTAATCACCCATATCAACAAACCAATGAAAAACGAGAAGAATATAGAAAGGGATATGATCGGCCAGATCTCCACTTGGTGTATTAATTCAAAATAATGTTTAAACATGTCGTTATTGGTTAGATACGATTTCTTGGGATTGTATTTTTATGTCGGTACCTAGTCTTTGCAGATAGGCAATCAGCGCTATGATCTCGGCTTCTTTTAATATCTCTATACCATCCTGATCTTTGAGATTTTGTGCTATCTGTGCTGCCTGAGCATCCAGATCATTGTTGGCAATCTCCTCATACCCATCTTCATAAGGTACACCTATCGTTCTCAAGGCAGATATCTTACCGGCTGTCAGGGCTTTGTCAATTACATTTTCATATAGCCATGGATAAGGAGGCATGATAGAGCCCGCAGAAACTACTCCAGGCTCCAGCATATGATAATAATGCCAGCTATCAGGATATTTAGCTCCTACCCTGTGCAAGTCAGGCCCGGTACGTTTTGACCCCCAAAGAAAGGGGTGATCGTATACAAATTCCCCTGCCTTAGAATACTCCCCGTATCGCTCAGTTTCAGAGCGGAAAGGTCGTACCATTTGTGAATGGCAGCTTACACACCCTTCACGGATGTAGATATCCCGCCCGTGAAGTTCTAATGGTGTATAAGGTTTTACACTTGTAATGGTTGGGACATTAGATTCAATCAAGAAGGTAGGTACCATCTCAATCACTCCACCTATAACAATAGCAATTAACGTAAGTACCGTAAATACTAAAGGCTTGCGTTCCAATACACCATGCCAGCCACCGTCTGACTGCTGGGTAGCTTTTTCCAATGGCGCCGCTTCCGCATCTTCATTGGGTATGAAAGTACCTTGAGCTGCCGTCTTTGTCAGGTTATAGGTCATTAATACTGCCCCAACCAGATATAATAACCCGCCTACGGCCCGTAGTACATACATTGGCAATATCTGAACAACTGTCTCCAGGAAATTTTTATACTCCAGAAAACCTTCGGCGTTAAATTCCTTCCACATTAAGCTTTGTGTAATACCGGCAACATACAGGGGAAGTGCATAAATGATTATTCCAAGGGTGCCGAGCCAAAAATGTATATTGGCCAATTTGACAGAATATAACTTGGTGCCCCACATCTTAGGGATCATAAAATACAACATACTGAATGTTAAAAACCCATTCCAACCAAGTCCGCCAATATGTACGTGAGCAATAATCCAATCGGTAAAATGAGCAATCGCATTAACATTTTTCAATGAGAGCATCGGCCCTTCAAAAGTGGACATACCATAGGCAGTAACAGCCACCACCATAAATTTCAATACTGGGTTCTCACGTACCTGATCCCAGGCACCTCTTAAAGTGAGCAGACCGTTTAACATCCCACCCCAGCTGGGAGCTATTAACATTACTGAGAACACCACCCCGAGAGATTGTGCCCAGTTAGGTAAAGAGGTATACAATAAATGGTGAGGTCCTGCCCAGATGTAAATAAAGATCAGCGACCAAAAGTGTATGATAGACAGTTTGTAAGAATAAACCGGCCTGTTTGCAGCTTTGGGAAGATAGTAGTACATCAATCCCAGGAACGGTGTAGTTAGGAAAAAAGCAACTGCATTATGACCATACCACCATTGTACCAATGCATCTTGCACACCAGCATACCAGCTGTAACTTTTAAATAACGTTACAGGCATTTCAAATGAATTTACAATATGAAGTACCGCTACGGTAACAAACGTGGCAATGTAAAACCAAACTGCCACATACATGTGTTTCTCACGCCGACGTAAAATGGTACCGATCATATTGATGCCAAAAACCACCCATATCAGGGCAATGGCTATATCTATCGGCCATTCCAACTCCGCATATTCCTTGGAAGTGGTTAAACCTAACGGAAGGGTGATGGCTGCTGCCAAAATAATTAACTGCCAACCCCAGAAGTTGATCCAGCTTAGCGCATCTGAGAACATTCTCGTTTTTAAGAGCCGTTGCAAGGAATAATAAGTCCCTGCAAACATGGCATTACCCACAAAGGCAAAAATGATTGCATTGGTGTGCAGTGGACGTATCCTTCCAAAAGTAGTGTAAGGTAAATCAAAGTTGAATATCGGGTAAAACAGTTGTATGGCCAGTGTAAGCCCGACAAGCATACCTACAAGGCCAAAAATTACAGTAGCTACTATAAAATATTTTACAATTTTATTGTCGTAGCTAAATTTTTCAAGTTCCATATAACATCTGGGTTTGTTCGTTATGATAATCCGTAACGAAAGTAGTGATGACTTTAAGGCACCCGTATGACCGAGGTTAGTCGCTAAACTGATTTAAATCATTTTAGAAAATCAAAATAGCTCAAGCTGACCCTATTACACCGGAAGCTATGGAGGCTTACCGTCTTAAACTTTGCACAATATGCTGACGGTTCTATATTTGTCACATGAAAAATCGAGTGCTTATCGTCTTTCTTATTGTTTTCTGTGCCAGCTATACTATTGATGCTCAAGAGATGTGGAATATTCCCTCTGAACCCGGATGGAATGTAGTGCAGGAAGGTGACACGGTTTCTTTTAAGTTAAGTATTTCCGGTTCAGAAGAAGGATACTATGATTTTAAAATTGATTATGAAGGTGAGCTGGGAATATCTTTTGATTCTACCGGGAATTTTTTCTGGGTACCCTCACATGATCTGGTCAGTAGGATCGAAGAGAAGAAACGATTCAGTACAATCATAACTGCCATCAGCAAAAATGGTCAGAAAGCGAACAAACAAGTTCAATTTGATGTCATTCATAAGAACAGACCCCCTCAAATTAACGATATCCCTGTATTTTATGTAAAACAGTACAATACAAATAAATACAATTTAAATAAGGCTTCACAGGTAAGAGATCCGGACGAAGACCCTATCGTATTTCAACCGGTATTAGAAGACCTCCCGGAAGGGGCTTCTCTATCAGAACTTGGTATACTATCCTGGCGTCCATCTCGTAATCAGTTCAGGAGTTTGCAAAAAAAACCACTTAGAATACGATTTATAGTTCAGGACCAGCCCGAAAAATTAGAGAGCACCGGAGAAATAGTGATACAATCCACTCAGTTAGACCTACCTCCGGATATTCTTATAGTACCTTCGGATTCCATTTTTTCAGTTAGAGAAGATGAAGTAGTCAATCTTAATCTCTATGTAACAGACCCCAACGGCGATGAAAACGTGGTTGACGTAGGTTTTTTGAGTAACAACCTAAAAGTGGATAAAAGCGCTTTAACTAAATATACGAATACTCAGTGGGAGTTCAAGTGGACCCCAGGATATGACTTCCTTTTAGAAGAAGGTAAAGTAGATACTATACAAGTAACATTTTTTGCCATTGATGAAAGTGGTAAAAAACAGGATAAAAAGATACTTATAAGCGTAACAGATGCAGAAAACATTGAAAAGAAAGATCTGCGGTTATATCAAAAATATCGGTCTATGCTATTAGAAACCAGGGATTTGATCGCTCATTTAGACGAAAATCAACGGGATTTGAATAAAGCGTTAAAAAAAGCAAAAAAGGGAAAAAAACATCGATCCATTGTCAGTGCTACTTTAGGTGCAGCTACAGGCATTTCGCCGGTCTTCCTTGAGGAGGATCCCAGAAACTATGTAACGGGTGTAGGGGGTACTGCTATACTAACATTAGGCACATTGGAAGCCACAGAAGTTATTGGAAGGTCTAAAAATGATATTCTTGATAAACTAAAAATAAACATTGATATAAGAAATCAGTTGCAAACTGATGGAGATAATTTTGCCCGAAAATATGCGCTGAAAACTAAGCGCCGTGGTAAATCATACAATGCAGATATAGACAAATTGAAAGCAGAATTGAATAATAAAAAATTAATACTACTTGAGTTGCCTGCAGATTGGACCAATTCCAAAAAGCCCACTGACCGGAACATCAAAAAGGTTTTCCCGGACTTTAATAATGAAGGTTATTCAGATATTAATGATTAGTCTATTCTATTAAGGTTTGGCTAACTATTAAATTATACGGATCTCTCACAAAGAAATAACCTGGTTAAATGGCTTTACTAAAAACAGGTGTATCGTTCAGTCTTTTCTGATGCATTCGCTTATCGAACACAGAACAGATATTCCTTAAAAATGCCATACCAAGCTCCGTAACTCTAAAACCTTTGTCGTAGAGCTCGATCAAGCCTTCTGCAGCCATTTCATTCAGTCGAATAAGCACGTCCAGATCCACCTCTCCAGACTCCCAACGTAGTTCCGCACTACAGGCGATATCCAGGATCTGCCCCTTTTCAAAAAAATCTTTGTCCGAAAGTATGTGTCCATTCTCCCAGTCCATTTCTTTTTTCGTCACCTGATCCCTGTAGTGTTCCACTACCTTAACGTTTTGCAGGTATGCGTATTTTGCATCGCTTATAGCAGAAACACCTAAACCAATTAAAAGATCTGTTGAGGCATCAGTATATCCCATGAAATTTCTATGCATGGTTTTATTCTGATAAGCTACATATAATTCGTCACCGGGTAAGGCAAAATGATCCATACCAACATCGGTGTAATTATGCTCAATTAATAGTGCCTTGCCTACTTCATAAAGCGCACGTTTCACACTGTCTGTGGGAAGGTCAGCTTCATCATAGGCCCTCTGACCTGGTCGTTTCCAGGGCACATGAGCATAACTGTAAAATGCTATACGTTCCGGCCTCAATGCAAGCACCCGGCTTATTGTATCCGCCACCGTTTCTGAAGTTTGATACGGTAGCCCGTAGATAAGATCAAAGTTTACAGAAGTGTAACCAATACTTCTCGCCTCATCTGTAGCACGTACCAGATTTTCGAAAGGCTGAATACGGTTAATCGTTTTTTGTACTTTGAAATCCAGATCTTGTACACCATAGCTCACCCTCCTGAAGCCCAGATCATACAATGTTTGTAAATGTTCCCGACTTGTATTATTTGGATGTCCTTCAAAAGAAAACGCCCTTTCAGGGTGGATTCGAGAGGAAGAAAGTATGCTATTTACTAATCTATGTAAGCTTTCAGGACTGAAAAAGGTAGGTGTACCACCTCCTAAATGTAACTCACGTATTATAGGAGCTTCTCCAAAGGTTGTAAGGTATCTTCTCCATTCTGTCAGTATGCTGTCAATATAGGGAGCTTCTACCTTATGATTCTTAGTGATGCGAGTATTACATGCACAATAAGTACATAAACTTTCACAATAAGGTAAATGAATATATAAGCTTATACCCTGATCTTCGTTGGTTTCATCAAACGTCCTTTTAACGATTTTCATCCAGTCATGGATGGATTCAAATTTGTTTTCCCAAAGGGGAACAGTCGGGTAGCTGGTGTACCTCGGCGTTGGTACATTATACTTTTTGATCAGAGATTTTGTAATTTTCATGAAGTGAAGATGGTAGATTTAAAAAAAACAAAAGATGACGTACATCAGGTCATGTGCTGATGAGGATCATTCTGACTTTATTAAACATGGATATTCTCAGCCAAAAACAATGCTACTTTGATTACTTAAAAAGCGCCTATAGCATGCAAAAACTGGTTTTCAGTGTATTCATATTATTGTTTATAGCCTGTAGTTCGGTTAAGGTTAAGGTCAAATATGATCCCCGGGCTAATTTCACTCAATTTAAAACCTGGTGTTGGTTAGAAGGGTGCGAGTTAAACTATCAGGGACCAGGGTATTTAAATGACAGTGCTGTAATCGAAATGATCGGGAATGCTGTAGCAAAAGAAATGTACGATAAAGGATATGAACAAACCGATGATCAGGCGGACTTGATTGTTGATTATCATATTGTAGTACAGGAAGACTCTGCCAAATTTGCACGGGTTCACGAAGAAGACCTACCTTTTTGGGATGATTATCACCGGGAAGATTACTACTATTTTTTAAAGGGCGCTTTGATCATTGATATCGGTCAACGGGCCACCGGTCAAATGCTCTGGAGATCTACTTCCAAAAGGTCTATGTCACTTTCACCAACAATAACCCAGACTGAGATCAACAGAAGTGTAAGAAAAGCCATGAGGAAGTTCCCTAAACGAGTTCCTTGATCTACTTTTTAATGTTGGATTCTCCTGTTTTACCCTTTGATGACTTGTTATCAAATAACATTCTCATGGATGGTGTTACAGTGTCATCAAACTGACCTGACTTGGTGGCCCAAATAAAAAGTCCTAAAAACCCTCCGGCTACGGTCATACTGACTAAAATAAGGACAAAAATAACTGCCATATCGTACTCGATTATTTTTCTGTATTGTTTTACTCTAATAAAGCCAATTAACGGCACAGTCGCTACATTAAATGTCGCTTCTTTGCCATGTAGTTAATACCTAATGTAGCAAAAACAACCACCGATATACTACTTACCGGCATTAAAATAGCTGCTATCAAAGGTGTCAACATACCACTTACTGCCAGCCCTATTCCCAAAACATTATAAGCAAATGAAATGATGAAACTGATCATAACAATTCTTCTGGCATTTGATGCAAATTCCAAAACTTTAGAAATCCAGGATAGTTTTTCTCCGAGAACTATACCATCACAAGCGGGTGAAAAAGACGCTACATCATCTGTGACCGCTATTCCCACATGACTACACTTTAAGGCTCCGGCATCATTTAAACCATCTCCCAGCATCATGACCTTCTTGCCTTTTTGCTGGAGTTTCTCTACAAATTGCAGTTTATCATCAGGACTCTGATTAAAATACATATCTCTATCGCCAAAAACAGAAGCTAGTTTTTCTCTTTCATGATCATTGTCGCCGGATAATATAAGTATTTCATATCGTTTTCTCAGCTTCTGCACCAACTCTAAAAGCCCTTTACGATATGTATAGCTGATACAAAAATATCCTAATACATCTTTATTCTTACTAATAAATACTTTAGTGCCTTTCTCAGTACCTTTTATACCCGATACCCACTCCTCTGATCCCAATTTGTAGGAATTGTTATTGTACTGTGCTGTTAATCCCAAACCTGGTTTTTCCGAAAAGTTTTGAAGTATGGCAGGTTCTGTTACTTTTAAAGATTCACCTATCTGCTTGCTCAAAGGATGCGTTGAATTGGCAGTCATAGCTGCCAATACAGCTGTGTCCATTGCTTCCAAAGTCTCCCCTTCATAATTCACTTGACCGCTATTAGTAGATGTTATTGTACCCGTTTTATCGAAAACTATTGTATCTACTGAAGACAAGCATTCCACCACATCTGCATTCTTAAGATAAAACTTATTACGTCCTAGTATACGAATAGCATTACCATTTGCAAAAGGCGCTGAAAGTGCAAGTGCACAGGGGCAGGCAACAATCAAAACTGCCGAAATCACTGTCCAAACCTGTTTAGGGTCCGTCATTAACCAATAGCCTGCGGCCAAACCGGCAATACTCAAGACAATCAGTGTAAAATATCGACTTACCTTGTTAATCAACAGGGTTACATTGAAGAGATCTGTTTTCTTGAAAACCGGGTTATTCCAAAGCTCTGTAAGGTAGCTATGTGAAGTGGGTTTAGTCAGCTTCAGTAGTATGCGTTCGCCTATTTGTCTGCCTCCAGCATAAATAATCTCATTTTTTCTCACTTTAACCGGCCTTGATTCACCTGTAACAAAACTATAATCAATATGCGCAACTCCATCCAGCAAGACAGAATCTGCAGGAATAATTTCTTCATTGCGTACCATGATCTTATCCCCTGGCTTCAGGTCTTGTATGGGTGTCGATACTTCTGCTTTGTTTTCTAATTGTTTCAGTACCGCCAGTGGAAAATAAGATTTATAGTCTCGTTCAAAGGAAAGATTGTCATAGGTTTTACTTTGAAACCATTTCCCGATCAAAAGGAAAAACACCAAACCGGCTAGTGAATCTTGATAGCCAGGCCCTACGGCTGTAATCACCTCATATAAACTTCGCAGAAATAAGGTCAAAATACCCAGAGCGATAGGTACATCAATATTGATGAAACCTTTTTTCAAGCCTTTCCACGCTGAGATGAAGTAATCATTTCCAGCATACAAAATAATGGGTAAAGTAAGCGCTATGTTGATCCATGCGAAAAAACGGCTGAAGGTATTATCACCTAACTCATCAAAACCAAAGTACTCGGGAAAGCTTAGTAACATAATATTACCAAAGCAAAAGGCTGCTATACCAATTTTCATGGATAGTCGACTCGTAGCCTGACTGGTCTTTTTCTGCGGTTCAGCGTCAAACTTGGGAGGGTATCCGATAGAAGCTAATAATTCTGATAGCTCCACCAAAGACACTTTCGCTGGATTGTAATGAAGATCTGCTTCCTTTTTTGTAAAGTTCAGGTTTACACGAATCACACCGTTGTGTAAGCGATTAAGGTTCTCAAGAAGATACACACAAGAGCTGCAGTGCACGGCAGGTAATATCAACTTTACTTTATTGTAATCATCCGACTGAAAGCTTAAGAGCTTATTTAAAATATCCGGGTTATTCAAATGTTCATATGCCCCTTGCTTGGTCTTAAATTCTTTTCTGGCATCATATATATCCTGAAGGTCAGTTTCCTGAAAAAGCTCATAGACCGCACGACACCCATGACAGCAAAATGACTTACTATCATGAACAACTGTCAACTCTTCGCACAATTCACCACAGTGAAAGCAATCTATTTGCTTTTCAAGAAGAACTCCCTGAGACATAGAATTATTCTAGTTGTTAATATGGTAAGTCCAAATAGGCCGTTTGGCATGATTTACAATATCTTCAGCCAGGCTGCCAGATAAAAGATGTCCAATCCCTTTACGTCCGTGCGTTCCCATTGCAATCATATTGGCACCAATTCTTTCCGCAAAAGTCAATATTCCCTGATCTTCGTAGATATCGTTATATATGTTGATGGTATAATTTTTCAACATAAATCTCGTAGCCATATTTTCCAGCCCTGTGAGTGTGACTTCGTCTCTCTTAAAATTGTTGGGAGTGTTTATCCTTAACAAGTGAATAGTAGCATGAAAAATATCTTGTAACTGTTTAACATGAGCAACAAGATCATCACATATATCTGTGATATTTGTAGCGAAGACTATATTTTTAATATCTGATGGTTCCGTGGGTTCTGCCAGTGTAATTACCGGGCACTTAGCTTTTCTCACTACTTTTTCTGCATTAGAACCTATTAAGAACTCTCGTATTCCGGAAGCCCCTTTTGTACCCATAATGACCAACTGAGTCCCGGATTCAATGATACGTTCCGATATCTCAAAATAAGGATTACCAATTTGTATGGTAGAAGTCATTTCAACATCAAATTGCTTAAGGAAGTAATCCATTTTTTGCTTTGCTCCGGCTTTCATTAATTCTGCAAACTCCGTTTCATATGTAGTTGGAACAGCAATTCCTACCGGATCAGAAGCTATGCCAACATTATATTCTACAACGTTAAGTACTTCAATATGCGCATCCGTAGTTGATGCTAACTTCACAGCAAAGTTTAACGCATTTTCAGCTTCGCTGGAAAAGTCTGTGGGCACTAATATTTTTAACATAATGTTGTCATTGTTTAAACTCAAATCTATTTTATTGAGTTATCATGCTGAATGACAGCTATCAAAAAATTAGCTGATATCTGTCATATTTTCACACACAGGTCACTTTTCGGAACAGCTCAGAATAAAACAAAAAATACGGTAAAAAAAGAGAACGAAAGCCCCCCGGTCTTACGTTAAACATATACAACAATTTAAAGACTATTCATATGATCATAGACATTAGAAAAAATATCAAAAAAATATATGAGGAAAGTAGTATCTCCAGGGAGGATATAGAGAAACAAATGAAAAAGGTCGCCGCTTACCTGCAATTGCAAAGAAAAGTCAACGAAATGGCAACGCTGAAAAAATAAAGGGTAAAGTGCAGCTTCATTTATCAGTATCTAACATGCCGCTAATTGCACCAAAATACCTCGTTCTTCAAAAAGCAGCAGCTATTATACTTCAAAATTATTTGCATAGTCCTCGCAACTTCGTTTTATAACTTCGTAGGCTTCGCTTTTATCATAAATATCGGTGATCTCTATTTTCTTTACAGGATCATCACCTGGCATTTCTTTATAGGTTAAAAAATAATGCTTCAAACGGTTGATCAATGTATCCGGGCAGTCAGCAATAGAACGCCATTTATCGAATACTTCATCTCCCTTTAAAATAGCTACGATCTTGTCATCTGCCTCACCACCGTCTATCATTCTGAATCCCCCTATAGGTACTGCCGGCACTAAAATATTACCATAGGTTATATTTCGTTCGGTCAATACACATATATCTATTGGGTCTTTATCGCCAACAATATCCTTACGACCTGTTTTTTCGTTGCACAACTCTGCCACTCTTACATCGCAGTATGTCCTGGGAATAAAACCATAAAGTGCGGGAACAATATTTGAAAACTTCTGTGGGCGGTCCACCTTTAGAAAGCCTGTATGTTTATCTATTTCATATTTAACACCATCAGAAGGCGTCATTTCTATAAAGGCATTAACAATTTCCGGAGTATCTTTTCCTGATGATATGCCATGCCAGGGATGCGCCATGGACTTATTTGCTGAAGTTTTCGTCATCTTTTTTTATTATGGTATTTTACTCTATCTCTACTTTTATTTCCGTCAATCGAAAACAGACGCTTTTTATCGAATTTTATTTTGAGCTTAATAAAGATATGGATTAACTCTGCTTAATACTTACATTCACGGAGCGAAGTAAATAAAATAGATTTAAAAATTAATCATGAGAATCGTTACACTTTTATTTATTCTTGGTATTACCACTATAATAACCAAGGGACAAGGACTGGAGGAGCAATTTAAAGAACTCCGGGATAATGCAGAAACTTTTAAGGTTTACAAGGTCATCAAACAGACTGAATTAAACAGTTTTTGGAATACCGTCACTGATTCCATTAATATCATAGAAAACAAACTGGCAGAAGCACGACATAGCATTGAGGTTCAACAACGAAATATCACTGAAAAAGAAGCTGTTATTACAGCAAAAAACCAGGAAATAGAGGGGCTGGAATTTGCAGCTACTCATATTTCTGTTTTAGGCATTAACATGTTTAAAGAAGCTTTTATCATCATAAGCTTCACTGTAATAACCCTGATCATAATAATGTTGGTGCTACTATACGGACGCTTTAAAACAAGCACGGTGGTTTCAAGAAAAAAAATACACGAATTCAATAAGCTTAATGCAGAATACGAGGAGCACAAAAAAGAAGCCCTTGAAAAACAAATGAAGCTCCGTAGGGAGCTTCAAACACAAATCAATAAATTAGAAGAAATCCGAAGTACATAGACTTCGGATTCTCTTTAATTCGCCAAATAAGGTATCAATAATTCGTTCTTAGGATTTTTGGAAAGCTTTCTCAATGCCTTCTCTTTAATCTGACGAACTCGTTCCCTGGTCAATCCCAGGTTTTCTCCAATATCTTCTAAAGATAAGCTTGTGCTCTCGCTTAATCCAAAGTATTGATTAATAACCGTTCTTTCTCGTTCTGTAAGTGTAGAAAGTAATCTACTCACTTCTCTTTTAAGAGAATCTTTGTAAACAATATCATTTACGCGATTGCTGTCTTCATCTTCCATCACGTCCAGTAATGAGCTCCCTTCATCTTCTGAAAAAGGCTTATCAATAGATACCTGTTTGGTCTGAGACCTGACTGTGGTTCGAACCTCATCCACTGACATATCTAATAACTCGGCCAACTCTTCATCGGTTGGTTCTCTTTCATATTGCTGCTCGAGTACAGATGATGCCTGATCAATCTTTGATAGCGCTCCGATTTTATTAGATGGAATCCTGACTATTCTGGAATGCTCAGCTAATGCCTGGATAATAGATTGTCTGATCCACCATACTGCATACGATATGAATTTAAAACCTCTTTTTTCATCAAATCGCTTCGCTGCTTTAACCAAACCGAGATTACCTTCGTTAATTAAATCATTCAAGGGTATTTTATTAGAGTAGTGATATTGCTTAGCCACAGATACCACAAATCTCAGGTTAGCCTTTACCAGCTTTTCCAATGCTGCATCATCCCCTTCCCTGATCCTCTGCGCGAGGTCCACTTCTTCTTCCGGCGTTAAAAGTTCGTCCTTCGAAATTTCATTGAAATACTTTTCCAGGGTCCTACTGTCCCTGTTAGTAATAGACTGCGTAATCTTCAGTTGTCTCATTCTACTTATTTACCTCTATATTTATTTGCTGTTAAACGTCTTCCAATTCTTATTAACAAATAAAACGTCAATTCGTTCCCTTATTATATATATTTGAAATGTTTTTGAAATCTGTGGAACTTTTAGGCCTCGTTTTAAGGCTTTATTCTTAAAAAAACCCTATTTCTACAGAATCTCGCATGATACAAAAAATAATTGAATACCTTAAGGATTATTTTCATAATTTAATCAAACCTTGTCTAAAATTAGTTTAAAACCCGCAAGTCCGGTCCGGCATTTTCAACGCGTTCTTGCATTTTCGATCATTTTTCCATCTTACTTTAGTTCTTTGGCCCAGGATACAAAGAAAAGCGCTGATCTGTTATTTCACAGAGCCTACTACTTTTTATCAATAGACACAAATAAAGCCATTGACCTGCTTGATCAATGTATACAACAAGATTCTACCTTTAAAGATGCCTACTTCCATCGAGGGATAGCCTACTTCAAATTAGCAGAGTACGAAAAGTCTCTGACCGACTTCAACAAAGCTCAGGCACTGGACCCGGAACTTCACATTATATGGATGTACAAAGGGTTTGCAAACCGTAATTTGGGTCTACTCGACAAAGCACTTACTAATTTTTCCAACTACATTATTCATAACCCTACCGATACTACGGCGTACTCTTACATTCTCCGAGGTAAAATGAAATATGAACTGGGTGACTTTGACGGGGCGGTAGAAGATTATGATATGGCTGTAAAGTTGAGGCCTTTCCAGGAAAAGTATCATTATTATCGTTTCATAGCACTTTATGAAGCAAAAAAATATGATGAGGCATTGCAAGCAGCCTCAAGCCTGATCGAAATCACACCTGACTTTTACGGATATTACTTCTATAAGGGAAATGTTTATCACGATCTCCAGTTTTATGATTCGGCTATCTATATGTACAACATAGCAATTATAAAGAATTATCAGAATGCAGATAGTTACTTCTATCGCGGTCAGTCTTACCAGGCCAAAAAAGAACTAAAAAAGGCGTTAGAAGATTATAATACTGCCATCATATTAAAAGACAGTGATGGGTCTTATTTTTCAGCACGGGGAAATTGCAAGTTCGATATGAATGACAAAAAAGGGGCGTGTGATGACTGGGACATAGCCGGAGGATTAGGATATTATGAAGATTTTGATAAAGTAAAGCGAATTTGTGATTCTCAATGAATTCTTGAAACAACTAAACAAATTATAAAACACTAGTAACCATGGATAATAGAAAATACTTACCGTTAATAATCATTGCAGCAGTAGCTTTGATGGTCGTATTTGGTCTTTCCTCCAGTATATTTTATACCGTAGAGTCAGGTGAACGAGCGGTTATCTTTAAAAAATTCGGAGGAGGTCTGGACAAAGAAAATGTAATAGGTCAGGGCTTTAATTTCAAAGCCCCCTGGAATAGTCTCTATGTATACGATGTAAAAGAAAATACTGCTGAGGAAAAAATGGACGTATTGGATAAAAACGGACTATCCATCAGTGTAGATGTAACGGTTCGTTTTCATCCAATTTATGATCAGATTGGCTTCTTACATGAAAACTTTGGAACCAACTACATAAATAAGCTCGTAATACCTGAAGTACGATCAGCAGTAAGGCAAGTGATGGGACGTTTTACAGCAGAAGAGATCTATTCTACTAAAAGAGCAGAGGTAGAATCCGGTATCAAAATGGAAACAGAAAAGACGCTGGATATGAATAATATTCAAATGAAAGCATTGCTTATACGATCCATTAACTTACCAGATCAAATCAAATCGGCTATTGAAAACAAGTTAAAACAAGAGCAGGAGGCATTGGCCTATGAGTTCAGGTTAGACAGAGAAAAAAGTGAAGCAGAAAGAAAAAGAATAGCAGCCTCGGGAGAAGCTGCAGCTAACGACATAGTAAACAGCAGTTTAACTGAAAATTTGCTAAAAATGAGAGGGATAGAAGCTACGTTAGAACTATCAAAATCACCTAATAGTAAAGTAGTGATAGTAGGAAGTGGAAAGGATGGTATGCCACTCATACTAGGGAACAATTAGAGATTATACTGGTTTTTATTGTAGCAATTTTTAACTAATTTCACAATCCAATTTTAAGGTCAAAATTGAAAATCCAAATGTCATATGTCTAAAACCGCTGAACTAAAAATAGACGGCAAAACCTATACGCTTCCAATAATAGAAGGTTCTGAAAATGAGCAAGCTTTTGATGTATCAAAGCTCAGAGGAGATACAAGTGTAATCACTTTAGACCCTGGTTTCAAAAATACGGGATCAACAAAAAGCGCTATTACTTTCCTGGATGGTGAGAAGGGAATCCTACGTTATAGGGGCTATTCTATTGAAGAGTTAGCAGAAAAGTCCAGTTTCATCGAAGTCGCTTATTTGCTTATATATGGGAACCTCCCCAACCCTGAAGAGTTACAGGCTTTTCAAAATGACATCAAGTATCATACACTTGTTCATGAAGATATAAAAAAGATTTTGGAAGGTTTTCCTTCTAACGCACACCCTATGGGGGTTTTATCTTCTTTAGTCACCTCTCTTACGGCATTTTATCCTGAATCACTTGATCCAAACAGATCAAGTGAGGCGGTGAACATGAGTATCATAAGGATAATAGCAAAAATGCCCACATTTGCAGCCTGGGCATATAAAAATGAAGTAGGTCACCCAGTAAACTACCCTGATAACAAGCTTGATTATTGCTCTAACTTCCTGAAAATGATGTTTGCCCTGCCGGCTGCTGATTATGATGCTGATCCGGTTATTGCAAATGCTTTAGATAAATTATTGATCTTACATGCGGACCATGAGCAAAACTGCTCTACTTCCACAGTACGTATCGTGGGCTCAAGTCAGGCCAGTCTATATGCATCTATTTCTGCCGGTATCAACGCCCTGTGGGGGCCTTTACATGGTGGTGCAAACTCCGCTGTAATAGAGATGCTTGAAAACATCAAAAAGGATGGTGGAGACACTAAAAAATGGATGGCTAAGGCGAAAGATAAAGAAGATCCATTCCGATTAATGGGATTCGGTCACAGGGTTTATAAGAACTTTGACCCAAGAGCCAAGATTATCAAAAAAGCTGCTGATGAAGTGCTGGATAAGCTAGGTGTAAAAGATCCTGTACTTGACATAGCCAAAGGTCTGGAATACGAAGCTTTAAATGATGAATACTTCGTAGAAAGAAAACTCTATCCCAACGTGGACTTTTATTCAGGAATAATATATCGTGCACTAGGTATCCCTGTAGACATGTTTACGGTTATGTTCGCACTCGGAAGGCTACCGGGATGGATCGCTCAATGGAAAGAAATGCGTGAAAATCGTGAACCTATAGGGCGACCCCGTCAAATATATGTGGGTGAGAATGTAAGGCCTTATACCCCGGTTGATAAAAGATAATATCGTTTAAAATACAATGAAAAGGCTGGGTAGATTTACTTAGCCTTTTTTTATGTCAATAAATAATAAAGAATGACGGAAGAATTTAAACAGGCAATCGAAGACTCCAAGACATTAACAAAGCGTCCATCAAATGAAGAACTTCTACAGTTGTATGCTTTGTATAAGCAAAGTACAGAAGGAGATACTACTGAAAACAGGCCTGGAGGCTTTGATTTCAAGGCGATTGCAAAATATGATGCCTGGGAAACGTTAAAAGGTAAAACACGTGAAGAAGCCATGGAAAGTTATGTTTCTTTGGTGAAAGAACTTATCCGTAAATACGCATAGGTGCAGTTGTTCTATCAGCCTGATATTGCCAAAGGTGCTGACTATTTAAACTCAGAAGAATCAAGACACTGCATTAAAGTGCTTAGAAAAAAAGTGGGTGATGAGGTCACCATCATTGATGGTATTGGCAACTTTTACACTTGTCGTATTACTGAAGAAGACGCCAGAAAATGTAAGTTTGAAACACTGTCCACACGTCAGGAAACTAACAAAGCTCATTTTATACACATTGCTATCGCTCCTACCAAAAATATGGAGCGGCTGGAATGGTTTGTAGAAAAAGCCACTGAAATAGGTATAGATGAGATTTCATTAGTAATATGTCAAAACTCAGAACGTACTGTGATAAAAAACGAACGCCTCTTCAGGAAAGCCGTCTCTGCTATAAAACAATCTATAAAAGCCACATTACCCAAAATTAATGAAGCGGTAACATTCAAGCACTTCATCCATTCCGTTCATTGTCAATCGAAGTATATTGCTTGTGTAGATTTCGAAAATACGAAAGATCTTTTTTCAATGAGTCGGCCTGGTATGAATAATTGTGTTCTTATTGGTCCTGAAGGTGATTTCTCTCAGGAAGAAATAGAATCATCCAAAAGCCTGGGTTGGCAAATGGTAAGCCTCGGCCAGCATCGACTAAGAACAGAAACGGCAGGCCTTGCGGCCTGCCATATCTTGAATTTGGTGAATTACCAATGACATTACTACTCTTTAATCACTAGCTTTCTATTGATCTTCTTTCCTCCCTGTTCCATCGTGAGGATGTAAATCCCTTTTCTCACACGTTCGTTAGGCATTATTTTAATTTCAGCGTCTATTTCACCTGGTTCTAACAGGTTTTTATAGAGAACCCTTCCGTTCAGATCATACATTTGTATTAGTAAAGAACTGTTTTGATCTGCCTCCAACTTAATATTTATGTTGTCCTCGGTTGTAGGATTAGGGTAAGTGCTAAAGGAAAGCTTTTTACTACCAGAAGAAATAGAAAGTTTCACTATAAAACGTGTTTCATTAAAAACAGTCTCAGCACCATCAATATCCACTTGCTTCAAACGGTAATAACTCAATCCAGGCAATGGGTTAATATCTATGAACTTATACCTGGTGGCCTGTTCAGTTGTCCCCTGTCCATCGATCACTTTTAAGGTAGAATAAGTAATACCATCCGGTGAGCGTTGAACTTCAAAATAATCGTTATTTATTTCAGAAGCTGTTTCCCATTCGAGATGATTATCATTACTTACAGTTTTGCCCGTAAAGGAAGTCAAAGTAATAGGAAGAGGGTTGGCTGCATCTCCGGAACCAAGGGTAAATATTTGCTCGCTAAAACCTACTGTAGATATAGCCGAAAAAGTACCTGCGGACTGTGTATGACCTCCGCTGAAGCTTGTACCGCCAAGGTTATCCCAGGAAGTTAACCCATCGTTCCAAACCATAACTTCAAGTTCTTCTCTCTCTGAAGAGGTAGCTGATACATCACTAGCCATCCCCCAGCTCAGTCCTACCCTTGCAGTAACACCGGAGGGTGCAACATTTCCATCGGAGATCACCCAATGTTCGCCACTGGAAAGGGTAGCAATGTTTGCCACATCTGTTGGGGTTAAATTGTCCACCACTGCTTTGGTAGTAGCAGCTGTTTCAAAGTATTGAGCCTCCCATGTAAGGCCTCCCGTAGAAACAGCACTAACACTGGATGGTCGCCAAAAGGTAGTGCTTCCTGTTGGAAAGTTGAAACTCGAACCTGAAATAACCTTTCTTATTTGTCCATTAACATAAGAATTAACCTGACCGGTTGGTGGACTAAAATTAGCTGAAGCCCCCATTTGTATGTAGCTACCACCTCCCATGGTAATCACCCCTGAAGTAAGGAAAACCAGATTCTCCACTTCAACATTTCCACCACTAACAGCCATACCCGCAGGGTTGTTAATTAAGAGCCTATGAAAAGAATTTGAACTAGTGAAATCACCTGTCAGTTGTTGTGAAGTTGAACCGAGGAAATTCACCCTACCTATTCCGGAACCTCCATCAAAAACAGCTGAGGTACGAGACATGTTTCCTAAAAGATTAATGGTTGAAGTACCGACATTAAAATTACCTGAGGTCAGGTTTAAATTATTGGTCACAGAAGTTATTCCTCCCGTGTTACCATTATAGACCCCTCCATTCACATTCAAATCATTACGAACCACAATGATTCCATTGTTACTGTTGAAAGTACCATTAGACACATTAAGGTCATTAGATACAATGATGATCCTGTTATTCACATTTTCAAATGTAGGGCCGTCTAATGTAAAATCTTCACAGATTGTAATGTTGTTATTAGCTAAACTACGGTTGCCACTCCCCGTTATACTAAGACTTCTAAGGGTGGTAATGCCTGACATAACGCTGTAGCTACCGGTACCTGCATATTCCAAAGAACCTCCTGAACAACTTAAAAAATTACCTGAAAAGGCAGGTAAATTAGCATTGATACCATCGCTCGTAATACGAAGCGTTCCCGTACCTGATAATTCACCCAATCGATGATTAGTTGTATTATCCACTTCCAATATACCACCTGACTGAATTTCAGTCCGATAAAAACGAATGTTATCTACATTCAATCGTAGGGTATTACCTGATGGTACAATGACCACCGCACCACTGGGGGGTGATCCGGCTCCATTAGGCAGTGGTATATCATAAACCTGCTGATCCACATCTCCACCACCGCTAACAGCTGTATAAGTAACTACATTATCAGGAATAGCATCATCGAGCCCGGCAAAATAGTCACCGGTGATGCCATTGTCAGTGGCCATCCCAAAATTAAAGGTGATTATATCATTCACCTCATCAACAGATGTAACATCAAATTTATTGATCTCATCAGTAGGATTGTTAAAAGAAAGGATCCGTGCGGCGATGTAATCATTCTCTTCAAAGTTGATTCCTGGCTGATTTGCCAAGGCTTGAGAATTATCATAACCAAAACTCATATCTGCCGTTAAGCCGGTCACTCCGCTCGCCATAACAGTCCAATAATATTGCAAAACGTTGTTGACATCACCAGTCGTTAATGTATTGATACCATCATTTATTGTAGGATGAAATTCATTGGCCGGACGGACAGTAATAGTACCGTTTGAACTGCCGAATGTGTTGCCAGGCGTACCAAAGTCAAAAGAAACCGGTGTATAAAATGATTGACCAACAGGAAAGGTAAAATCTGTGCTAAAACCTGCTGCAAATTGCTTACCAATACCACTATCTACAAACGAACTATTCGTTTGGATCATATTAGTAACTGAAAAGGGATTTACCGGTGTGATGCCTGCATTTATTCCGAACAATATAGAAGCACCTCCTACACTAAATACACCACTTTCCAGTCTCAGCCCACCATTAATATTAAAATTGTAGCCATTGCCATCCGGCACAGTCACTCCATTAGAGTTGTTAACAGATATAACACCAACTGTACCTGTACCTGAAGCACTTCTTCTCAACTCTTGATTTGAAGCCCCTGCAAATACTAACCCCAATCCACCAACACTTATATGAGTGCCATCTATTACGGCATCAGCAGCCAGATTTATACTGGAACCATTGTCATCGAGGACGCCTTCCGAAATAGTAAATAGGTCTGCTACATCAATTGAATTTGTCAAACTCAAGGTACCTGAACCCTGTTTTGTAAACCTGAAGAACGTATTGGTACCACTTCCGCTAATGCTCTGATTAGTACTCGTATTAAAGATAGTTTCATTGCCTTGAGCATCGTAGGCACCGTTATTTACGAAATCACCACCCACCGTCAGTGTTAAGCCACTACCGTTTAACGTAGCATTTGCGGCTATCGATAATTGGTTGTTTATCGTAAGTGTATTGATATTCAAATTTGCAGAAGGAGAGTTTGTGCCGTTTATGGTCAGGTTCTCCAGCGCTATGGTCGAGTTAATTCTAAAATCTGTCTGCCCGGCAGGTGTATTTCCGTTAAAAATCGTGATGTTAGACCCTGTCACATCAGATATGTCCGGATCAAGAAACAATGCCGCAATGGAAGGTGTAGTTTGATGTCTTTCAATGGTTAGTGTTCCCCCTGTATAGGTAAATTCGCTGCCTACATTATAGATCTGTAGCATTCCCCTGGTACTTTCAGGTCCTGCCTGAGTTCCTATTCTTACATCTCCACCTGTTTGTCTATACTTTAGGATACCGGTGTTGGCTGAGGTAATCGGTCTTATTTGAGACCCTACATTCAATGTGCCCGAAGATATTTCTAATATGGCATTACCTGACGCTGAATACTCAATATAATTATTACCATTGCCCACAGCATCGTCCATGTTAACCGTACCACCATCAATAATCAAACAACCATCCAACGCTATTCCTGAATCATTTCCGGAAACATTAACCGTCCCTTGGGTAACTTGAAGACCACTTGAAGCAGGTATGGTAAAATCATCTCCACCTGTTGTAAGATCTATATTAATACCGGCATCGTTAAGAATTAAACTACCATTCTGCAATACCAATGCTTTGTTTGCACCATCTGTTTCTCCATTCAATGAAAAGGACTCAGAGATGGTAAAGGTGGTGGTTTTGTCAGACCCTTTATTAACTATCAAACGATACAAACTCATCTCAGGATTGTTGGTCCTGGTATAAACACCGTTTGTGGTTCCAAACAATTCTAATTCTACCTGGTCTCTGTTTGCACCGGCATCAGAATATAAATTAATCCGTCCAGTATTTTGATTTATATTCCCCCCTACTCGTAATCTGCTTATGGTAATGTCAGCTGCACTATTATTATCAAGTACAGATATTTCATCGTTATTATTATCCATATTAATGTCACCCTCAATGGTCAACGTGCGACCGGGGCCATCCTGTGGAAATTCCACTTCATCACCATCATCGTTAACCGTCATATTCAAATCACCACCCACTGTAATGTCTCCGGCAGCCGTATTGCTTAACCTTAAAAATGCTCCTTGCCTTATAGTGAGATTTCTTTTGATTGTAATATCATCTTGAAATACCAACCTTCTACCATTGCCACCCTGCCCTTTAATATTTACATTAGGAAATACAACCGGAAAGGAAGAGGGCATAAATACAGAGGTATTATTATTGGAGTATAGGTCAAAATCAAACCTGGCGAAAGTCTCATCGGCAAAAAGACCGAAATCACCATTGATATTGGCGTTTATTACTGTTGAGGATGCAGGATTAATGTTGCATGGACTGCAATCTAGCTGAACATTAAAAGACCCATTACCTTCTACCGTACCAAAAGTCACATCATGAGCGTTATTGGCTTGAATAATTAATTGAGGCTGAAAGGATTCATCATTAGTAACAAGGACACCATTTGAATTTTCAACCGTCTCTGAAAATATCAACTTAGCCGCTTCAGTATCGGCATTCACAAAAAACCAATGCGCCCGCTGTACATTATCTACAGTCGATGTAGGGTTCGATAATCCAAAAGCCATAATAGCGATATCACCGGCTTGAGGGAAAGTACCTGTATTAGTACCGGAGAAATGACCTACAGTAGACCATCGCGATGACTGATTCCATCGATCCTGATTGCCAAAATTGGTATCATTACCATTATTAACGGTGGTAGAATAATAAATGGTAGGCGCTCCTACAAACCTCCCTGACTGCCCGGCGGTATAGCTCGCTGCTTCCAATGTGAACCCTGTGTCTGCAGGCCCGTTGAAAGTTAAGATATTATTTACGTCATCTACTCCTTCATTTTCGGGTATACCATCATCTTCGAAGTTCCGTGTGAAAGGGTCAACCTCTAAGACCTTCCCGGCTACGAAGGAAGCTTCATTAGTAGATCCATCAAGATCATTATCATAATAGGTAAATTGATATTCTACTGTAGGCAGTGTAGCAAAACCTTCAAAGTCCACTCTCCAGTAATAGGACAAAATATCACCTCCTGAAGCTGCGGTTGTAGCCAATGTATTATCTGCTGGCCGGATAGTGATATATCCGTCATCAGTTGCACTACTAATAGTAACCTGGGCAGGTGTGTATTTTGAATTCCCACCACTTAATGCGGCATCTAAACCATCTGTACCTGTACCAAAAGGAAAATTGAAAATAGCATCTCCATCCTCAGGGTCTAGTCCAGTAGCTGGAATATACAGGCTTAACCCTCCATCAGAAGTTTGTCCATTAGTGATGAACATGTCTTCAACAGAGAAACATCCACCACAGGAATTCCAATCTGCCCTATCGGCCCTTAAGTTTATGTCTAGAGCATCAATTTTTAAATTATGCTCACCCAATCTCATTCTTCCAAAGCGATATTGAAATCGTTCTATGTATACATCACTTGTCAACTCTACTATATCATTATTATTATTAAATCGAACATTGCCGAACCTACTAGTATCAGCGGTTACCAATGTAATAGGTTGATCTGTCAGCTTAATGAAATCATCGTTACCATTTGATTGGTTATTAGCGGGATCATACACTCCAAGAACATCATAGTTCACTAACGAGTCTGAGAATACTCTTATACTATGTTGGCCGTTGTCAACTGTTCCACTCAGAACTTTGAATGCATCGCCACCAATATTTATCAAATTATTAGTTGAACCAGTGGGTGAACCTTTGCCTGAAGCAAGTGAAACGGTTCTATTCGTTGGCTTGTTTATGATAAGGTTCCAAAACACTTGTTCATCACCTGAGCCACCCGTCCTGTTTTGAAATGATAACAACGAATTATCCGTACCGTTGATTGTCGTTGTATTCGGTTTGGCCACATCATATACATAATCACCCGTGGACTGTATAATAAAGTCACTCGCTATTTCCACATCAAAACCATTATGATCAAAGGTGATACCATCTTCAATCATCAGGTCGTTAAGAACTCTTAAATCAGGAGTGTTAATTGTAGTCACGTTTCCACCTGTTCCTGAGGAACCATTTATCAGATCTACCTCGTTTCCGGTGCCTGATGTATATCGCATGATCACATTCCAAAAAGGAGACAATGAGGTCACTTTGAAATCGTCGTTCCTATTGATCTCCATGACTACCGTACCTCCTGTTATACTCTGATTGCTCTCGCTACTGGCTATAAATATTCCTCCTGTATTTGATCCCGTACGTGCACCGGAAACATTCAACGTACCCCCCGACATATTGAATGTATTTCCGGGATAGGTCAGACTAAATACATAATAGCTGGTAGAAATGTTATTGCCGGTTACATTGACGGTACCACCACTTTGCGTGTAACCACCAATATTCTCTACACCAAGAACTGATGTTCTGATCTGGTTAACCGTCATCGTACCTCCTTCTACTATGATATTGCCGTTATCTCTCGTAGTAATCCCACTGTTCACAGGCGCATTAAGAATTCCCGCACTTAGTTGTACTGTACCATAAGGCACGATGGCTGTACCTCCTGGCTTTTCGGCCGAACCCCCATTAACCCATAGTCGCGCCGATTCCGGAATATTGTAGTTACCCGTATTATTAAGCACAGGAACATCAACATTCGTATTAAGACGAACAGTTCCCCTTAACAATCCTAAATTATTTTCATTTGTAGTCAACTGTGCCACTGAGGAATGTCCATAATCTGCCGGACCAAACAGGTTGAAATTAGCTGCAACAGTCGCATTGATATCTAAAATGTAAGTCTGATCAAGCCCCTTATCAATTTCTATTCGATAAAAGTTGGTAACACCGTTACAATTTATGGTTTGATCACTCGAACCACTCAAAAAATTGGCATCAATAATACCATCTGTAGCCTCAGCGCCATAGTTTGGCACACTCCTATTTGTAAATTCTGCACGCCCGTTATTCGTAAAATCACCATAAAAATTAAATTCATGCCTTACATTAGCCGTACCAACATTTAATTCTCCGGCAGCATCAATTTGAACAGTGCCGTAAGTTGTCATAGACAAGGACGTAGTCGCACTATTATCATTGATCTGTAAAATGCCATTGGATACCGTCAAGTCACCGTTTAAACTGTAATCAGCCAGTAAAGTGGCTACACTTGCCGCATTATCAAGACTTATCTCTACATTATTAAATGACCGGTTGTTATCCAAATTCAGGCCTGCACCTAGGATTTCTACTGTACCTCCTACTATAGAGTCCGCGAACAATGTTGTATTACCTGTTGGAAAGTTATCATTAGAAGACCCATCCCCTTTTATCGATATTACACCATTGCCGGAAATGGCAAAATAATTATGATCAGATGTATTTTCGATATCCAGTCTCCCATTGACAGTAAGTGTAACGGCATCACGGTTGTTATCGGTCATTGTGACTGTCCGTCCCGATAAAATCGTCACATTATCACCTGGTTGAGGCACTCCTCCGCCAGTTGGTTCTCTAAGCGAACCATTGGAAATGGTGGTCCAGGTAAGAGGATCATTCCAATTTCCGGATTGAAAAGAATACCAATTATCCGTAACTAATTGCGTACCTCTTCCTACTGTATAATATCCTGATGGCATACTCAAATTACCCAGATCAACCACTAATTGGTCTCCATTTTCGATCACATAGGTACTTGCCAGGACCCTGGTATAATCATCAGCAGTAGTTGCCCGATATAATAACACATAATCAGAAGCACTTCCTATCGGTGCCAGACCTGCCGTACCAAAATCGAACCGCATTTCCACAGAAACATCTCCCGTCGCTTCCAAAAACCAACTACGTGCCCAACGATCGGTGATGTCAGGGTCAGTTATATTCGCTGTTACATTATCTGCATGGACTGTGTTATCATGGGCTAACATGATAAACTCATTCGCACTATTGAGCGACCCGTTCGCTTCGGATACCTGCAAAGCATCACTAAAACCTGAACTGCCCAACTTGTTAGTTCCATCTCCGGTACCTATTCCCATAAAATCGTTCACAAAAGCAGCATCAAATCCGGCAGCAGTACCAAAAAAGTCATTGGTTATAGTGATACCATATTTCTGGCTCAAGTAATTTTCTACAATCAAACGCTCACCATCATTAAGGGCTTCCCTGTAAAAAATCAACTCCGCTATGTGGCCATTGTAATATCTACCATCATCATTGTTTAAAGCTCCTAAAATTAAATTTGAATTAGTGTTACTTATATTTCCCGAAGTGCTATTGGACCCCGAAGCGTCTGATTGTAAATAAATTTCTTGTAATGTGCCTGAATATCTATTACTAAATATATAGTCTGTAGCCGTGTTTAAACCAATAGTAGAAGCCAGACGCCTGTTACCACCATTATGTACATCGAAATTCAAACGAGACGATGAAAACGTAAACGCACTGTAGGTCTGTTGAGAACCAGAACTATTTCGTTTGGAATATATTGCTCTTGCCACACCATCAAGTATCGGATTATAAATAACACCTATGACCGTTATTCCACCCAAAGCGTTATCCAAGTCAGCATTGTCTGGTAAAGTCAGATAACGTTCCGTACCATCAAACAGGGCAACATTATGATTAGCACCGAACAAGCCATTGGTTTCAAAAAGGGGTGTATTATCAGCACCTTGTTGAACTAAATCGTTGCCATTACCACTTAAATCAGGCCAGGTAGCAATAGCCGCCCCATCGGCTAGCCCCAGTGTACTTGCATCTAACCAAATGATATTTTCCTTTTGCCCATTGGAGCCATCAAAGTTACCCACACCAGCAGGACCGGTCTGGGCCCAACCACTCATATACGACGTCATTATCAAAAAAGTACCTAACATGGCTGTCAGGTTCTTACTCAAAAAAATCTCCATACTCGTTCTACTGTTTATGCTAGATGACATAATATTCATCAATTAAATAATCATGATATGTCAAAAATTGTTTAATTAGGTTCGCTATGTCGTTTAAACTCCTTAGTTTATCTGCTGCACTGTATTAACGTAACCACCGCAATACTTCTAAAAAAAATGAATAATTATATTAAATCTTTGTTGGGTTATAAGAAAAATAACGTATTTCTCTCTACGTATAACAACCTACTTTTACCACATTAGTTACTCATAATCAATACAATACTGTAATAATCTGACATAATTACTCAACTTACAAGTAGAAATTAAAGAATATGGTACTGAATTATATATGGCTGGCGTTTTTCCTTATTGCTTTTGTCACTGCATTGATCAAATTAATAGTTTTCAAGGACTTAAATGTATTTCCGGACATTGTTACCTCCACTTTTGACATGTCAAAAACAGGCTTTGAAATATCGCTCTATTTGACAGGAGTTATGTCATTATGGTTAGGGCTAATGAAGATAGGGGAAGAAGGTGGCATGGTGCGTATACTTTCAAAACTGATCGGACCTTTTTTCAGTCGCTTGTTTCCCGAAATACCAAAAGACCATCCTGCCAACGGGGCCATCATCATGAACTTCTCGGCGAACATATTAGGCCTTGACAATGCCGCCACACCGTTAGGGCTAAAAGCCATGAAAGAAATGCAGGAACTTAACTCAGACAAGGACACAGCTTCCAACGGTATGATCATGTTCCTGGTATTGAACACATCAGGACTCACCATCATACCTATATCCATCATGCTGGATCGTTCCCTACTTGGAGCAGCCAACCCGACAGATGTATTCGTCCCTTTATTATTAGCTACTTTCTGCTCCAGTTTTGTGGGCCTGATTACAGTCGCCATTTATCAAAAGATCAATCTGTTCGATAAAATTATTTTAAGCTATTTGGGTGGATTTACCTTGTTTATATCGGCCGTAGTTTACTATTTTTCGACACTGTCACAAACCGAATTACAGCATGTCTCTTCAGTAGCCAGTACACTTATTATTTTTTCTTTGATCATATCTTTTTTGCTGCTTGGCCTGCGGAATAAGATCAACCTTTACGACACTTTTATTGACGGAGCAAAAGAAGGCTTTCAAATTGCGGTGAAGATCATTCCTTTCCTTATTGCTATACTTGTGGGTATTGGAGTATTCAGGGCATCCGGTGCCATGGACTTTCTTATAGAAGGCATTAAAATGATTGTTGGCGCCACCGGCTTTAACACTGATTTTATTGATGCGCTTCCCACGGCTATTATGAAACCATTGAGTGGAGGCGCTGCCAAGGGTATGATGGTGGAAACAATGAAAACCTATGGTGCTGACTCTTTTACAGGGCGCTTGTCAAGTATGTTCAGAGGAGCTACAGAGACTACCTTCTACATACTTACTGTATATTTTGGATCAGTCAATATTAAAAAGATCCGATACGCCGTAAAAGCAGGTTTGATAGCAGATCTGGCAGGCATAATTGCAGCAATATTTTTTGGTTATATGTTTTTTCATTAAGACCGAATTCCTATATTTCGCAGCTAAAGACAACTTTTGATGAGTGTAGACAAAAAAACAGAAATCCAAAAAACCATTTATGACAATGCCAAGACACACTTTCTTGGCAATTTTCCAGATAACTTGCCAATAGAACAGGCTTACGTCCATATAGGAATGTACTTAGGCTGGATTATAGACAACAATCTATATTCGGAGTATTTTGAAGATGAGGCTGAGGTACAGATTTTCAGATTTAAAAGAAGAGAGATCTCATGTACTATTCTGAGTGAGATTTGGGATGGTTATCTGGGTTATGAATTATTCAACAAACAGGGTAATATGTTCACATATTACTATTACGGTGGTGGATTATACCGAACTGATTACGATGAAGAGTTGGTCAAGAAACTACCTTCCATTTATCATGTAAAAGACACATGGGATAATTACGAATACATGAAAAACCGTATTAATCTCAGATTTAAAGATTGGAAAAAACTTATAGGTTAGAACTTTTTCTTAAACACCTTTGAGTAAAAAAGGTTGGATTAATCATTACCTGATCATTAATCCAGCCTTTTTTATTGAATACAATCCCTCTATCCCACTACTGCACCTTGCCCTTTTTATCAAATACTATTTGATCGGGTAACGCTTTATCTCCTTGATAGTTTTCAAGGTCATAATCAATGACCACATTCCCGTCGCTGCCTACTTCAAGTGATTTAGGTGAAGTATCTAAAACAAAGCTCGTCTCCCAGGCCAGACCGTCTGAGGCGTAGACTTTACACAAGTCAGCCAGGTAAGTTTCCTGTTCAGGCATAGGTGCATAAAACATCAAATGGAAAACCTGCTCGGAGTCATCCTTGGTTACAATACCCTTTAAATCGGTAAAGTAAGTTTCCTGCATATATTCTTTTCTAACTTGAAAATACACCTTACTCTTAGGCTCCTTAGACTTTGTGATCAGTGAAAAATATCCTTTTACAGAATCCGGAGAAACTAAACGCAATCCGGTGGTAAAATTTTGCTCTATAACCATAGGCAAGTATTGGGTAGTAAGATTTGGCATAATTGAATCAATTTCAAATAACGGGATGGAGTCTACTTCATCAATCAACCATTTAGACCGTTCGGTGATACTTTCCAATTCATTTTTTTGTTTCTTAAGCTCATCATTTGTATAACTTTCCTGAACACTAACAAACTGTGCCAACCCGTCTTTCCCATCAAATGAATTTGACACGAATTGTTGATAATACTCCGACTCTCCTTTCCAATTAAAATTGGCCAGGCTTTTAACCAAACTATCGTAAGCACTTAATTTCTCAAGTTTTTTCTGCAATACTGCTACCCTGTAGTCCAGGTCCACACTATCCTCATAATCGCTGTGGATCATCAATTCGGACAGGTAAGTTATTTCACTTTCTTTAACATCAAAAATACGGATGGGAAGCGGATCAGGATCTATTTTCATTAAACGTTTCGCCAGATCTTCATGACCTTTTATCAAATCTGCAGTGGCAACAAAGCTACTGATCAATCTATCTTTTAACTTCACTAAAGCTTCATCATAGGTCACAAGCTCTGCACGCAGTGGATATATTTTTTCTGTGATTTCCTTTTCTACTAAATCTATCCATTTCTCATAATCCCAAAGATCTATCTTATCAGAGGTAAAATCAGCCGCAGTGATACCATCTTTTTCATAACTTTCCAGTGGCATCAGATTGATTATCGGGTCATATCCGGCTTTTTCAATATCGTCCAGAACAGTCTTAACCTTACCCGCATTGATAATAGCTTTGTTTGCGTTTTTATTAATGCTATCCAGTTTTACTTCCAATATTTCACTCGCCTTTAAATAGAGCGCCTTTTCCGTAGGAAAATCGTTTTTAATTTTTTGAAAGTCTTCCTGAGCCCTTGCATAAGCGCTTACTGCTCTTTCAAGGTAACCTTGAAGCTCTACAATCAAGGTGTTTCTACGAGTGAGTGACTCAATCTTTTTATCCCATTGGTATTGTATATCAGAAAGCTTCACGCCTACCTTACCTGTCCTTACATCTCTCCTTTCATATTGAGCATAATATGTATCGTTTTTTTTCAACTCTTTTTCCGTAAGCAAACCACGCGATTTCCGATAATAGGTGATGGCTGTGTCTGTAAAATGTATTACGGTCTGAGGTTCTTTCAATACGTCACTTTTCATCGCCTGCTGCTCCATATAAACTGCCAGTTGTACATTGGCATTTGTATTAAGAGCACCTTTTGCATCTGTAAGGTAATTTCTCAACAGCGGTATAGCCAGCTCATACTGGCTGGATTCAAGTAGAGGATATAAGTCCTTATACTTGACTTTTTGTGCCATTAATTCTGAACTGAACGAACTTATAAATACCAGGAAAAGAAGAAGCCTTTTTTTCATATAGACCATTTACTCAAATTGCAATGTACTAATTTTAAGTTAGTTGTTAAAACGTCCCTTAAGAATTTGGAGCTTCTCCTGGAGGTCACCACCTTGATTGGAATTATCACTTTTCTTTGATCGGGTTGGTCTGGTCGGCTGTTTTCCAAAAGGGTCGCTTTTCATAGATAATGCAATCCTCTTTCTATTGATATCTACTTCAACTACAGTCACCTGTACTTTTTGCTGAACACTTACTAATGCTGCCGGGTCTTTTACAAAGCTGTCAGACAAGTGGCTTATGTGTACCAAACCGTCCTGATGTACTCCAATGTCAACAAACGCACCAAAGTTTGTTACATTTGTAACTAGTCCAGGGAGTTTCATTCCTATCTGTAAATCGCTCATGGTATTCACACCTTCTTGAAATTGGAAGACTTCAAAGGCCTGCCGGGGGTCCCTGCCAGGCTTGTCCAGTTCTTTCATAATATCGTTTAGTGTAGGTAACCCTACCGTTTCACTCACATATTCTTTCAAATTCACTCTTGATCTGAGCGAGGAGTCACGAACCAGGTCCTGAATAGAACAGTTTAGATCCCTGGCCATTTTTGCTACAATAGCATAGCTTTCCGGATGGACTGCAGATCTATCCAGGGGGTTCTCAGCATCCCGAATACGTAAAAAACCAGCAGCCTGTTCAAAAGCCTTCTCTCCCAGTCGGGCTACGTTGGTAATAGATTTCCGGTCTTTGAAGGGTCCGTTTTCATTTCTATAATCTACAATACCTTTAGCAAGCTGAGGCCCGAGGCCGGATACATAAGACAGTAATTCTTTACTGGCGGTGTTAAGCTCCACTCCTACCGAATTCACACAACTCATAACAATATCGTCCAACCCCTTTTTCAAAGAACTCTGGTCAACATCATGTTGGTACTGGCCTACTCCTATGGATTTAGGGTCAATTTTAACCAGTTCAGCCAAAGGGTCCATTAACCTTCGCCCAATTGACACTGCTCCGCGTACGGTAACATCGTAATCAGGAAACTCTTCCCGCGCCACCTCAGAAGCCGAATAAACAGACGCACCGCTTTCATTAACCATCAATAGCTGTACAGCCTTAGAAAGACCAATCCCTTTTACGAAACTCTCTGTTTCCCGACTTGCTGTACCATTGCCAATAGCAATAGCTTCCACATCATATGCTTCACAAAGGTGTTTTATACTTTGAGCAGAGGCCGCCACTTTTTTTTGAGGTTCATTGGGGTAAATAGTATCATTCACCAATAATTTACCTTGTTCATCAAGTACTACGACCTTACACCCTGTACGAAAACCAGGGTCGATCGCAAGTACTCTTTTTTGCCCCAGTGGCGCTGTCAATAGTAATTGCCTTAAGTTTTCAGAAAATACTTTTATAGCCTCTTCATCGGCATTTGCTTTAGAAAGCAATCTGATTTCTGTTTCCATTGAAGGTTTGAGCAAACGCTTATAAGCATCTGACACAGCTAACTTAACCTGATCAGCTGCACTACCAACTCCGTGCACAAATCGTCTTTCAAGCATACTGATGGCATGATCTTCATCCGGCGCAATATCCAACGTCAGAAACATTTCCTTCTCGCCTCTTCGCATAGCAAGTAAGCGGTGTGATGGTGTTTTGCGGATCGGCTCTGCCCAATCGAAGTAGTCCTTGAACTTCTGACCTTCCTGCTCCTTCCCTTTAATTACTTTCGACGCAATTGATGCTTCTGACTCAAAAAGTTTACGCATCACCTTACGACTCTCCTGGTTTTCATTGATCCACTCTGCAATAATGTCTCTGGCACCGTTTAATGCATCGTCTATCGAAGTGACTTCTTTTTCAGTATTGATGAAACGTGCTGCCTCTGCATTCAAATCAATAATCTTTTGTTCATAAACAAGCTTGGCAAGAGGTTCCAGCCCCTTTTCTCTCGCCATAGACGCCCTGGTCTTTCTTTTAGGTTTATATGGCAGGTAAATATCTTCTAACTCCGCTAATGTTTCTGCCTTCTCAATCTGCGCTTCCAATTCCGGGGTTAGCTTTTCCTGCTTTTCAATAGACTTGAGAATAGCTTCTCTTCTTTTATCAAGGTCTCTTAACTGAATGATCCGGTCACGTACAGAAGCTACAGCCACTTCATCCATACTACCGGTAATTTCTTTCCGGTATCTGGAAATAAAAGGAACGGTAGCCCCTTCATCTAAAAGCTTTACCACCGATACCACATGAGAGGTTTTCAAACCAAATTCTGACGCAATTCTATTAATGTTATCTTTCATTCAATTAACCTGATTATGCTTTTTTGAAATAACCGCAAACTTACTATCCTTCATCTATGAATCCATAGATTGCCGGACAAATTGTAAGCAAAGAAGCAAAAGGAAAGTTGTTTTTTGAAATGACCATAAACGCACTGAAATCCAATGAAATGTCCACCTTTAGACATTCATTTCGCTTGTTAAGCTTTACCTTTGTTATACTATGAAGCAAAAAATAATCAAAGAATTAAAGAGCTGGGGGATCATAGTCGTTCTTTTCCTCACCCTTTACTTATCGGGATTACATACGGAAGTGGCTGCTTTTGCTCAGCGTATCATACTTTCTACCGGACTAATAGCACCTGATACTGAACTTAGCATAGAAGAAAAAGAAGACGTAGACTACAACTTCAAACTTCAGGACCTGGAAGGAAATGTGGTGAGTCTATCAGAGTTTAAAAATAAAGTGATTTTTCTGAATGTTTGGGCCAGTTGGTGCCCCCCTTGTATTGCTGAAATGCCCAGCATACAAAGCCTTTATGATAAAATTGATAATGACGACATTATTTTCATCATGCTTTCAATGGATAAAAAATCTGCAAAAGCCAAAAAATTTATAGATCGAAAAAAATATACATTCCCGGTCTACACAGCTGCAAGCAAGGTTCCCGATGTCTTCAGAGCACCTTCTATACCTACCACTTACGTCATTTCAAAAGAAGGCAAAATTGTTTCAAAAAAGGTAGGCATGGCTAACTATGACAAGAAGTCTTTTTTGAAATTCTTAAACAAGCAAACTGCTTCTACTGATTGATCAAAGAGAATCTTTCCTTGTATTCTATTTCTGTTGTATAAGAGCCGTTTTCAACTTCTCTACCCCTGAAGTAGCCTTATCTTCTATTAGCGTGAGATTGGTGTAATGACCCATATCAGGTATTTTTGGATCGATAAGGTATTTGGATATTTCAGGCGCCACGTAATCAATCAAACTAGCCGCAGGATAAACTAAAAGTGATGTGCCCGCTACCACAAAAAAATCACACCCGGAAACTAACTGAGCCGCAACTTCAATCATTGGTACCATCTCACCAAACCAGACAATGTTAGGCCGAAGTTGTGATCCTTTCTCACAAAGGTCTCCAATATTTAACTGCCAGGAATCCATGGAGTAGATTAAAGAAGGGTCTGCCGTACTACGTGATTCGAATAACTTTCCATGAAGGTGGATTACATTAGAAGACCCTGCTTGTTCATGCAATTCATCTACGTTTTGGGTAATGATAGTGACGTCAAAATGGTCTTCCAGTTCAGCGAGTCCTATATGTGCTTTATTCGGTTTCGCATTCAGTGCCGCTTTTCTACGTTGATTGTAAAACTCTAACACTAACTCCGGATTTCTGCGCCAGCCTTCGGGAGATGCCACCTCCATTACATCGTGTCCTTCCCATAACCCATCTGCATCCCTAAAAGTGGCTATTCCACTTTCAGCACTCACTCCGGCACCTGTCAAAACTGCTATTTTTTTCATTTCTGCTAAATGTAAACGTAATATGCCCCTTAAGCTCCACAGGTTCTGGCATACCTACCTGTTATTTCTTGATCCTTATACCTGTTTTGAACACAATAGGGTTATCATAAACACCGTTCTGGTTGTCATGTAAAAAGTTGTATGTAATGATAGCCTGCATCTCTAACCACTTGGCCACATTAAATTTACGTCCGATACCCAACAATAAAGTTTGGTCCCACACACGTTTCTCCTGATCTTGCTCCTGTATCACTCTGCTTAGATTCTCACCCTCCAGGTATCCAAAGAAATTTCTAAATACCATATGATTAACGAAAAGACTATATCCATAAACACTTTTCTCACTTGCCCCTACTCCACTTTTGCTACCTTCAACCCGTGCGCGATAAACACCTGTAACACCCACCTCAAATAGCTTATTAATTTTATACCCGACTACTGGTGAAAGGTCAATATGTATTGGATTTGTTCTGCTAACGTTAAAGTTACCTCCTAATACCAGTCTTTTTCCCAATGGTTCATCCTTCAGAGAAGTTCTTTTTTTCGCTGTACTCAGGTCATTGCTGTTGGGCACATAACTATATTTTTTCTTCAGGTCACTCATTTTAGATTGAACTTGCTGTATTTTATCTGCATGCTTTGAGATATACTCTTTGGCATGTGAAGTCATTTTTTCTTTAAGCTGCCTTTTAGCCATGGCTTGCTTCAACTCTTGTTGCGTATTCTCCAGCTGGCTTTTATAGTCCTCCAGCTTGCCCAATTCACCCTGGTCACCTAACTCGTCAAACCCTGCTGTATTCTTCAATATTTCACCAGCCTCACTCTCGATTTGTCGGGTCATATTTGCTCTTCCGGCTGAGTCCAATGAGATATCGGGTATTTGCACACCGGTTTGGTCTTCCAAAACTTCTTTTGATTTGATTTTAACCTCTTTAGCTATTGTATCAGTTAACGTGGAATCTAAGGAGACATCAGGTAGGTCTGTTTCAAGTTCATCCTCTAACAGCGCTTTTGACCTGACTTTAGTCTCTGTACCCAGTGTTTCTGTAAGCGTAGAATCCAGTGAGACACCGGGAAGATTGATTCCGGCATGTTTATCCAATTCCGTCTTTGAATTAGCCTTTAATTGATCCTTGGCTCGTTTTACTGTTAATGAATCAGCTTTGAAACCTGGTGGTAGTCCTACCTGCCTGTTTAATGAGTCAGAAACGGTGTCAAGCAATCTCCTTTGTGTGCTTTCCGGCAAAGATATGTCCTGGCCTGAGACAACCTCATCACTCACTTTACCAGGCACAGTAATCACCTTTTGTGAACTATCTATAGAATGATTTCCAGGTTTGTTTTTCAGTGAATCAAGGGAGGAGCTTTGTTTTTCCCCGTAAGTCTTTCTAAGGTATTTTTCGTACTTTCTTAGCTGCCTTTTTTTGCTCTTGATCTTCTCTATTTTTTGACGATACTCTTCAGGGAGTTTGTCAAAAGATTGAGCGCCTGCAGCGTTGACTGCAACCAGGAATAGTGTAATATATAGGAGGTATTTCATTAAGAGTATAAATATAACGCTTAATGAAATACATTTGTCACTTTTATCAGTGACACTGAAAAAAATTCACTTGAGTAATTGAAACAGGATGACCTGCTATCCAACCTATCGAATAGAGCACTAACTCTTTCTACCTCTACCTTTTTTTTCCGGAGCCTTTTCTGCTAATTCCAGGCATTCTTCAAGGGTCAGTTCAGCGGCTTCTTTATCTTTAGGTATCTTGACATTCTTTTTCCCTGCTTTTATATAGGGACCATAACGACCATTAAGCACCTGAATGTCCGGGTTTTCCTCAAACACTTTTATATATTTATTGGCATCGGCTTCACGTTTGGCCAGAATCAGTTCTGTAGCCCTTTCAGCGGTGATAGTGTAAGGATCATCTGTTTTTGGAATGGAGACAAACTTACCGTCGTGCTTGACATATGGTCCAAAACGTCCAATAGCCGCCTGCATGACTTTATCTTCAAACTCTCCTATTTCTCTCGGTAATTTGAATAACTCCAACGCATCTTCCAGCGTGATGTTTTCGATAAACTGCCCTGTTCTCAAACTGGCATATTTCGGTTTTTCTTCTCCCTCTTCTTCTTCTCCTAACTGCACCAGCGGCCCGAACCTGCCTAGCCGTGCCACTACTTTTTTGCCTGTTTTAGGGTCTATGCCAAGTTCCCGTGAACTTGGCACTTCTGATCGCTCAATATTCTCCGTGGTTTCTACTTTGGTGTGAAAATCACCATAGAAATCTTCAATCATCTTATCCCATGGCTTGGAGCCCTGCGCAATTTCATCAAACTCTTTCTCCACTTCAGCAGTAAAGCCAAAGTTAGTCACATTGGGAAAGTGATCTACCAAGAAGTCATTAACTACCATTGCAATATTGGTAGGAAACAGTTTATTTTTCTCAGTACCAGTAATTTCGGTAAGCACTTCTTTTTTTATCTCACCTTTACGCAGTGTAATGGAAGCATATTGTCGTTCCTTACCTTCCCGGAATTCTTTCTCTACGTAATTCCTTTTCTGGATAGTAGATATGGTAGGTGCATAAGTAGAAGGACGGCCAATTCCCATTTCTTCCAACTGTTTTACCAGGCTTGCCTCAGTAAAACGCGCAGGAGGCCTTGAAAACCCTTGACGGGCCTTCATAAAGTTTAAATCCAACACCTGTCCTATCTGTAAAGGTGGTAGCATGCCTTTCTGTTCCTCCTCATCCTCATCGTCTGTTGATTCAAGGTATACTGACAAAAACCCATCAAACTTGATCACCTCACCCGTAGCAGTAAGTTTTTTGTCTACTGTAGATATACCTATTTGCGCTGTAGTTTTTTCTATTTGAGCATCAGCCATCTGACTGGCAATGGCTCTTTTCCATATCAATTCATAAAGCCTGACGCCATTTCTGTCGGCAGAAGGCTCTGTAACTCCAAAGTTGGTAGGTCGAATAGCTTCGTGAGCTTCCTGCGCAGAGGAAGACTTGGTTTTGTAATGCCTAACGTTTACATATTCTTCTCCGTAACCTGATTTTATCTGCTTAACAGCGCCATTGACAGCTTCATCAGACAGGTTTACCGAATCTGTCCTCATGTATGAAATTATACCACCCTCATATAATTTTTGAGCGATTGACATGGTCTGGGCTACGGAAAAACCAAGTTTTCTACTTGCCTCCTGCTGCAATGTAGAAGTAGTAAAAGGTGCTGCAGGAGATTTTTTTGTTGGCTTTTTCTGTAAGTCTTCTATCGAAAATTCAGCGCCTTTACATGCTTCCAAAAAAGCTATGGCTTCTTCTTCCGTTGCAAACTTACTACTGAGCTCTGCATTCAGCTCTTTACCATCCCCCAAGTTGAACAAAGCTGTTATTTTGTAGGACGATTTAGCCTCGAATTTATCAATTGCTCTTTCTCTCTCTACCACTAACCGTACAGCTACAGACTGAACCCTTCCGGCTGACAGGCCCGTTTTAATCTTTTTCCACAAAATAGGTGAAAGCTCAAAGCCTACTAATCTGTCCAGCACTCTTCTTGCTTGCTGAGCATTTACGAGGTCTAAATCTATGCCCCTTGGACTTTTGATAGCATTGTCAATTGCATTTTTAGTGATCTCTCTAAAAACGATGCGCCGGGTTTTAGTATCCTCAAGATCCAAAGCCTCCTTTAAATGCCATGAAATAGCTTCTCCTTCACGGTCATCATCACTCGCAAGGTAAATAACCTCCGCGTCTTTGGACAATTTTTTGAGTTCCTTAATAACCGTTTTTTTATCAGCCGTTATTTCATACGTCGGTTTAAATCCATTCTCTTTATCAATGGCCTTATCACCCTTCGGCAAGTCCCGAACATGGCCATAACTGGAGGTCACTTTATAATCCTTTCCCAAATACCCTTCTATGGTCTTAGCCTTTGCGGGTGATTCTACTATCACTAAATTCTTTGCCATTCGCTTTGTGCTGATCGTATGAAAAATTCAAATATCAAGAAAAAATTTAAGAATAAAATTATGCGGACTGCTTAAATAATCAACTGACATTTGTTATTCTGACGAATACCCGACTACTTGCACTGACAATTTTTACTATGGAAAAAACACTCTTTCTTCTAAGACACGCCCGAGCAGCAGAAAAAACGGCTGAACAGCAAGACCTTCAAAGAGAGCTAAACTCTGTAGGATTGCAGAATTCAACCCGGATGGGCATAAATTTCGAAAAGAATAATGTTCATTTTGACATCATTATTACCAGCCCGGCGGTTAGAGCTAAGACTACGGCATCATTGGTGGCTGAACAAATTCGTTATGATACCAATAAAATACATGTGAATGAGGAAGTGTATGAAGCATCACCCAGAACATTGTTACAGGTCGTCAACCAACTGAAAGATGAATGGAGCACGGTGTTGATCGTAGGACATAACCCTTCCATTACTTATGTATCAGAATATCTGACCAATGATGAAATCGGCAATATAACCACCTGTGGTGTGGTGAAAATAGCATTTGATATGGATTCCTGGAAACAGGTTTCAGAGGGTACAGGAAAATTAGTGAGCTACGAATTCCCTGATTCACTCAATTTTTAATATTGAAGTGAATAACGTTTCAGGCTACTTTATATATTTTAATCGGCTTCTCCCGACCTTTCACAGTGGTTTCTATGCATTCTTCATATTGCAAATTGCTATTTTCTATACCTTTTGCCACAGTTTCAGAAATTAATAACTGTGACTTGTATGTTTTATTGAGTTGCTCTATCCTGGCAGCTGTAATCACCGTATTACCGGTAATAGAATACTGTTTCCTTATTTCCGTACCCACATTACCCGCTACTACCTGGCCGGCATGCAGACCTATTCCTACCTTTGTTTTGGCTATCCTGCCTGAGTTGCTGCGCTCGTTTACCTCCTTTAAAATCTCGGCTGCGGCTGAAAAAGCATTTTGAATGTCATTCCCATGAGAAACCGGAGCCCCGAAAGTAGCCATAAAACCATCTCCCATAAATTGGTTGATCACACCATGATACTTTGAAACTATTTCGATCATAAAGCCAAATACATCATTTTGATAAGCGATGATCTCTTCTGGTTTTTTCTTTTCGGCAAACGGTGTAAAGTCACGAATATCAAGAAACATGACACATACGAATTTGCTAATATTTTTTACCTCCTGGTCTTCTGATAGTAAAGCGTTGGCAATTTCATCAGATACCTGTTGCCCAAGTAATTTTTTTATCTTCTTCTCTGCAGATGCTAATTGGGTTTTAGTGGTTTCCAGATTTAGATAAGTCATCTTCAGTCGTTTATGAGCACGACGTTTAGACAAAAAAAGCCAGTAAAACATGGCTGCCAGAATCGATAACACTATTAAGCCCAGCAACAGGCTTTGCTTAAAAGACTCTTGACGATCCAGTTCAGCATTTTTCTGATACAGTTCCATTTCACCAAGATCGTTCTCCTGGACCAACAACCTGATTTGTTGTGCTTTGTTTTGTAATTCAATGGAGTCCATAGCCTGACGCCTCTCCTCTTCTACCAAACGTGTATTCAGGTCCGCATAAAGCTTATAGTATTTCAATGACTGATCATAATCTTCCTTTTGCTCAAATTCCATCGCAAGCGTTCTGTAACGGTCTGCCGTCTCTATGATATCATTTCTTTCTACTTCCGGTTGGTCTTTGACCGATGGCATTTCTTGTACAGTAGTCATACTTGTTGACTGTTCTGTCGCTTGCGGCTGAAGCGTTTGTATTTCCTCAAAAATCTCTTCCAATCCCTGTTTGGACTCCCTGGCAGAAAGCGTATCACCGAGTTTTTCATAGTTTTCAGTTGAGATCTGGTAAAATGCCAGTGCCTCGCTATATTTTCCATCAGCTTTATTAAGTTCAGCTATTTTTGTTTGTAGCCGGGCAATTTCAGTTGCATCCCCTTTGTTCCGTAAAAAATTAATTGCTTTTGTGTACTGCTCTACCGCCTTTGAATAATTTCCCTTTTTCTCATACATCCTACCCATTTTTAATATGGTTGATATCCTGAGATCAGAGGATGCCGCATTGATTTTCGATCCAATATTCAGTGGTTTTAACGTTCGCTGAATAAAACCACTTTTGGGAGGTTCGATAGCGTCGATTTTATCTAAGAGTGTAAGTGACTGATCCATCAACTCAACATTTTCGAGCAGTTGCGCATCCTCATAGGCCGCCTTTGCACTACTTCTAGCCTGGCTATACTTTTCCTGATTATATAAGGCTTTACCAAGGTAAAACAAGGCGTTGGTCTTCAGTGGTCTTTCATTTTCAGGCACAAGCACATTTTCCTCCGAAAAAACAGTCTCTGACAAACTGACGGCTTGTCGTGCATATTTTGCTGCCTTCTTATCATCTAAATCCAAATGGTATGCGGCAAGGCGCGTAAGTCCTTCCAGTTTATTTATGCCATAAGTCTTACTTACCTCCTTCTCAAGTCGCTCAATTTCCGTAGGCGTCTGACACCATACATATGGGCCGACCATTACTAATACAACTAACAAAAGGAAAAAGTAAAGGAAACGACCATCCATCCAATAGCTATCACTCATTTTTTTCTGAGTTCTAATTCTTTATATCTTCGCAAGGTTTGATAAATTAAAAAAACTTTGAACTATATAGAAAGTCTTATTGTAGGTTTTGCTAATTGGATATGGGGTATTCCACTATTAATACTTCTAATGGGCGGCGGTCTCTTTTTCGTCTTTTATTCCAGATTTATCCCATATCAATATTTTTTCCATGCTATTAATGTACTCAGAGGAAAGCATGATAACCCCAATGAAAAAGGGCAGATCAATCATTATCAAGCCCTGTCCACACAATTAGCCTCTACGGTTGGAATGGGTAACATCAGTGGTGTGGCAGTAGCCATGGTTACCGGAGGCCCTGGCGCTATTTTTTGGATGTGGGTAAGTGCTCTTGTAGGCATTGCTACTAAATATTTTACCTGTACGCTGGCTGTTATGTACCGGCACACCAGCGATAATAACAAGGTCTATGGAGGACCGATGTATGTCATTCATAAGGGATTGAACAAGAACTGGAAACCATTAGCCTACCTTTTTTGCATTGCCGGTACAATAGGTTGTTTACCTATATTTCAAGCCAACCAGTTGACCCAGGTGATACGGGACGTGCTAATCATACCAAATCATATTGAAAGCGGTTATTTTCAATTCTTAGGGTCTACTGCACGTATGTCCGACTTATACACTGGCCTGGCATTGACGGTATTAGTAACCGCAGTGATCTTTGGAGGCTTGAAAAGAATTGCAGCTGTAGCCAGCCAGACCGTACCCATTATGGTCGTATTCTATTTTTTCATAGTTATCACCATCCTTATATTCAACCTGTCTGAAGTGCCGACAATGTTACGGCTGATTGTCACTGACGCCTTTACAGGAGATGCGGTACTGGGAGGTTCCATGGGTGCCATAATAATAGCAGGCTCAAGAAGAGCAGCTTTTTCAAATGAAGCCGGTATTGGCACCGCGCCTATAGCTCATGGTGCGGCAAAAACTGACGAGCCTGTCAGAGAAGGTTTGGTAGGTATGCTAGGACCTTTTATAGATACCATTATTGTATGTACGTTAACGGCCCTGACCATCATCTCTACCGGGCAATGGGAGAAAAAGATAGATATTGGTAAAGAACCCCTCATCCTGTTAGATCATAAAATCAACGAAAATATTCACAGTATCACCATCCAGGCGCTGGAGCAGGAGGAAGGACAAAAGTTAAGCAGTAAAATCTCAGGTGTTCCCGTGCCTGTAACATTGGTCCAGCAAAAAGATAGTATTTTGCTTAACGTAGCTGGTATTGATGCAGGTGACAGCATTTCTATCAGTACACTAAACCTTATAAGTACATTACCCATAAAGCTTTCTCATAGTATAACCGAAGGTACTATTGATGTTGTCATCAAAGAAAACCAGAGCCAGGGGGTGACTGTAACAGCTAAAGCCTTTGAAAGCTCTTTTCCCGGGTTTGGCAGCTACATTCTATTGGTATGTATTTTATTTTTTGCCGTAACCTCCCTTTTTAGCTATTCTTGGTATGGTAGCAGGTGCCTGGGGTATATGATCGGAGAAGAAAAGGCACATTACTATAATTACTTTTATATCGCTACCATAGTGATAGGGGCAACATCGTCACTTGCGTCGATCATAAGCTTAATAGACGGGGCATTTGCCGTTATGTCAATTCCGACAATTATATCCACATTATTGCTCTCGCCGAAAGTCAGAACAGCTACTGTTAAATACTTTTCGAATAAAAGTAATTTGAGTAGTTAGGCATAAAACATCCGATTTTTAATAAATAAAGCATTATATTTTAACTATCTGGTTACTTTTACCCGCGATATACCATGCAAGTTTAAATGATGTATCCATAGAGTTTAAAGTCTTTGCCCTGTTCCTAAGTGTTGATGAATGAACGGTCATTGAACTTTTTTCCAAAATTATTAGTCAACCAACACAATGAAAAGATTTACACTACTGGTCATTTTACTCTGCCTGAGTTCGAGTTATGTTTTTTGCCAGGGATGTAGTGATGCCGGTTTTTGCAGTATGGGTGCCATGAGACCCAGCCAAATCTACAGCAAAGCCATCAACTTCAAATTAAGAGAACTCGAAGTCAGTTATTATCAAGGGAGCACCAAGCTCACGCCTACCATTAACGCCGCAACACTCGATTTTAATTTCGGCATTACAGATAAAATGACCGCACAATTAAAGTTACCCTACATGTGGGTAGATGGTAGCCTGGGAAAAACATCCGACCTTGGAGATGTTTCTTTCAGTCTTACACGAAATATGTACAGTACGGAAAACTACCATATCAATGCGACTATCGGAGGTAAGATTCCTACAAATCAATCTGATATAAAGGATGGATCTAATGTAGAATTTACCAATGGAGTAGATGAACGTTCATTACCCATGTATTATCAAACAAGTTTAGGCAGTTACGATCTCGTTTTAGGGGCCTCCTACATCAGCAAAAAATGGATGTTTGCTACTGGTTTTCAATTTGCTTTGACTGAAAATGAAAACTCTTTTGATCCTACACACTGGCCTAATTATCCTTTCCCTGAGTATATCAGAGAATACGACATAGCCACTAACTTGAAACGAGGAACGGACTTTATGGTACGTGCTGAAAGAGCTTTTCATTTCGCTAAATGGGATATTAGGTTAGGTGTATTACCTATTTTCAGAATTTCCAAAGATGAAATTGACAATGCAGCGGGGGAAAGAATTAAATTAGACAAAACAACCGGGATGGCGCTGACAGCCATAGGGAATGTAGCCTATCATTTTAATACACAGCACAGTGTTAAACTAATGTACGGACTCAAGATAACTGACCGGGACGTTAACCCTGACGGGCTAACAAGAGATGATGTAATTTCAATTGCTTACGCTGTCCGGTTCCAATGAGGTTCTTTTATATCGCCACTTTATGTCTTATAACAATTGGTCAGTTGCCAGGCCAGGATTGCTCGGAATTAAGCGCTCTGCTACAGTCAGGTAAAATTGAAAAAGCTTTTAAGCTCACTGAATCACTCCCACCTTCATCGCTGTCTGCTTGCAACAATCTAATAGGCAGGGTCTACTTGCGCAAGGGGCGTTATGACCTGGCCGAAAAATATTTCGACAAAGCATTAAAAAATGCTGCACCTGACACCGAGGAAGCTGCGGCCAGCCTTAATAACCTGGGGCTCGCCTATAATAGTACAGGAAATAAAGAAAAAGCAAGGGCTTTTCTGGAAAGGGCGCTAGCCATTCGTCTCGAAACCTTCGGAGAGAACGACGAACGCACAGCCGCTTCACTCAATGATCTTGGCTTAATAATCACTTCTGTTAATGCAGATGAAGCACTTGATTATTATGAAAAGGCGCTTAAAGTGTATCGTCGCCTTTACGGTGATCAGCACCAGAAAGTTGCTCAATCATTGTTGAATACAGCGTTGATCTATGCTGAGATCGAGTTTTTTGGGGATGCTGTCAATAATTTGAATGAAGCACTGGCTATATGGAAGTCTCTTTATGCAGAAGGTCATCCTAATGAAGGGATCATATATAACTATCTGGCTGAAACGAGTCTTACCATGGGACAGCAAAATGATGCACTGGCTTATTTTGAAAAAGCACTGCAAACATATATTAAGCATTATGGAGAGAAGCACCCTGAAACTGCCTATATCTACACAAAAATAGGTAACTATCACAATGCAGCAGGTGATTTTAAGAAATCCCTGGACTTTTATCAAAAGGGGTTGATCTCCAACGCCCCCAGCTTCAACGATCCTGATATTGATCAAAATCCGGCATCAAAGAACTTTTTCAGTGCCAATAATATGCTAAGTACACTCTACTTTAAGGCCAGGGCTTTGATGGATAAGTTTTATGTTAAAACAAGGAAATTCGGGGACTTAAAACTGAGTCTTCAAACGCTTTACACTTGTGACAGTCTGATCGATAATATCCGGCAGCTTAGGACAAGTGAAGCTGATAAACTGGAATTAGGACGGTCCGCTGCCTTGGTATATGAAATGGGTGTGGGGTTATGCATAGCCATGACAGAAGAAGCAGCTAAAAAGCGACAGTATTTTGAGCAGGCATTATACTTTGCCGAAAAAAGCAAATCAGCTGTATTATTAGAGGCTATTTCAGATGCTTCAGCCAAGTCGTATGCCAACATACCAACAAGCGAAATTGAAAAGGAAAGCCAGTTAAAGTCTGACATCACTTTTTATGAACGAAAGCTTTCCGAACAGAATGAAGATATGGAAAGTGTGCAAAAAAAACTTTTCGAACTGAACCGTACTTATGAAAGCTTTGTAAAACGTCTGGAAACCAATTACCCGGACTATTACAATCTGAAATACAATGTAAGTATGCCCACGGTAAGTGAATTACAAACTACGCTTGACGATAACACATTAATATTAAGCTATTACCTGGCCGAAGAAACAAAACGCATTTACACTTTTATGATAAGCAAAAATGATTTTGAAGTGTTTAATGTGGCACAAGACGAAAACTTCAAAAGATACATCAATGGACTGCGTAACAGCATTTATTTCAAGGAAGAAAGTGTCTATGAACTTACGGCCACACAGCTCTATAAAACGTTAATACCTAAAAAACTCCCAAAAGGCACTCAAAATGTCGTAATAGTGCCTTCCGGTCAATTAGGTGTGGTACCTTTTGAAGCATTATTGAGTACACCTCCTAAAAATGTTGATTATTCCTCTTACCCTTTCCTGATCAACCGATATTCGATCAGTTATCAATATGCACTGGCGTTATACTATCAGAACGGTACAACTTCTTTTACTCCTAAAGGTAACAGTGCCCTATTGTGTGCGCCGGTCAATTTCGAGGAACTCCCGGACCTCCCCGGCACGGATCGTGAAATCAAAGAGTTAGTACAAGTACTCGAGAAAAAGGATTTCAAGCCAGATGTTTTGGTAGGCCCGGAAGCCAGCGAGAAAAACGTGAAAAGCACCACACTTGATCAGTATAATTTCCTGCACATGGCTACACACGGGGTGGTAGATGAATCCAGTCCGGAAGAGTCAAGGATTTTTTTAAGTACAGGCGGTGAGGATGATGGGAAATTATATTCCGCCGAAATCTATAACCTTCAACTTAATGCCTCTCTGGTCACGCTGTCTGCATGCGAAACAGGTTTGGGTAAAATTTCTAAAGGTGAAGGTATTATAGGCTTGAGCCGTGCTCTGATCTATGCAGGCGCACACAACCTTGTAGTATCTTTATGGACTGTTTCGGATGACTCAACCGCTGAACTTATGGTAGACTTTTATGATCACATTGATTCCCGGCATTTTGGAAAGGCCCTCAAACAGGCTAAGATGGATATGATCAAAAACCCGGAATATGCACACCCTTTTTACTGGGCCCCTTTTATTCTTATAGGAAACTAGTATCAAGTCACTGCTGCATTGCCTTTATTTTTCAATCATCATTTGCAATGAACATAACGGTTAACCAATAATAAGATCGGAAGTCAGCAACAAGCAATCGGCAAAAATTCACAACATATTATTGCTTACTGCTAACCCATCGAATAATGCTGGCACTTACAAACACCATGCATGATCTGATCTACATCGGACACATCATTTAATCATTGACGACACTAGCTACTCATAGCGTAACGAATCTACAGGATTTGCACGAGCAGCTTTTACAGTCTGAAAACTAACGGTAACAAAGGCAACGAATAAAACAGCACTCCCGGCAAGAATATAAGCCATAATCGGCATGGTAGTTTGATAAGCAAACGTATCCAGCCATTGGTCCATCAAGTAATAAGTGATGGGTACGGCAATAGCGGTAGACAGCAAAATAAGCTTAACAAAATCCAGAGATAAAAGATAAACGATAGCCGCAACAGAAGAACCTAAAACTTTTCTTACACCAATCTCTTTGGTTTTTTGTCGTGCCGTAAAAGAAGACAAGCCCAACAGCCCCAGGCAACCCACAAAAACCGCAATAACGGCAAAAGTGGTAAACAAGCCCCCAAACTTCTTTTCACTCATATACTGCTGGTTAAAATAATCATCCAGGAAGAAATACTCGAATGGATTCCCGGGAAATGCCTTATTCCAACTTTCATTGACATGTTTGATCACATCATCGGTATGCGCGCCGGATATTTTCATAGAATAAAATTCACCGTTGTAAGGTGTGCAATAAAACAATACGGGATCTAACGCTTTCTGAAGGGCTTCCTGATGGTAGTCATTAACCACACCAATAATTATACCTGACCACTGGAACTGATTGCTATATAAAGTCTGTCCTACCGCATCCTCCAAATTCTCATACCCTAGTAAATGAGCCACAGAGGCCGTAATGACCATGGCTGTGTCAGGATCATTTGGATAATCTTTTGAAAACGTTCTACCTGCCAGTACTTCCATGTCAAATACGTCTACAAAATCATAATCCATGCTATTGATCCGAACAACAATTTCATTTTCGTCACTATCTCCATACTTTTTAACCCCCATTTTGTATTCTCTTTTCTTCCCTGGTATGGTCAGGGAAGTAGCCAATGCCTTTATTTCCGGATTTTCCAAAGTACTGTTTCTAAAAACATCAATATTACTTTGAATAACGTCACGATCCCTTGACACTACTCCCGGACGCTCTACTACCAACACTCTGTCTATATCCATGCCTATGCTTTTGTTCATCATGAAGTTCAGTTGATTGTACACGATAATGGTACCTGCTATAAGTGCTACCGATGCGGTGAATTGGAACACTACCAATGATTTTCTTAAAATCGCACCTCCGCTGGATTTCTTCAGTTTGTTTTTCAAAACGCTTACCGGTTTGAATGAAGAAAGAATGAATGCCGGGTATAATCCGGAGAGCAAAGTACCCATAAACCAGAGAGAGACTGATGTCAAGAGAAACCAGGGAGCTAAAAGGTCCAACATGGTTAAGCCCATGCCTGAAAGTCCGTTGAACATAGGGAGGACAAGAACAATAATTATCAAAGATAATAGTAAAGCAATCAAATTTATTATCGCAGACTCCATAAGGAACTGCCACATGAGTTGGTTTCGCAATGCACCCATAGCTTTGCGCACACCTACCTCATTGGCTCTTTCCATAGCCTTTGCCGTAGAAAGATTGATGTAATTGATCCAGGCAATGATCAGTATAAATACAGCTATAACACCTAGGATATAAACGTTATCAGCTTTCGCATTGGGTTCAGCCTCTTCGGCAAGCCGGGAGTGTAAGTGGATACTTTCAAGTGGCTGTAGCCTGAGAATATCTTCTCTGTTTTGATCTGCCAACCCTGGAGAGTACTTATCTACCAGTGCCGGCAGTTTGCTTTCCACCTTATCCGCATCCGTCCCGGGACGTAATTCTACATAGACATACATATCCTCCCTTTGCCAACTAGCATCATAACGTGCCGGAGCCCAGTCACCACGAGCGATCAAAGTCTTGTAAGAAAAGAGAATATCAAATTTCAAGTGTGTATTTTGGGGTAATTTTTGAAAAACACCAGTGATGGTGCATAACTCATCATTATAATCATCATCACGGAGACGTAACATTTTGCCGATGGGATTCTCTTCCCCGAAATACATTTTAGCATATTCTTCGGATATAACAGCTGTAAAAGGGTCTGATAATGCCTTTTCCACTGAACCATATTTCAAAGAATGACCAAATAGGGGTAGGAATGATGAATCTGCATACAAAAACTTACGATGCTTATATTGAATAGGTCCGTTTGGTGCGCCTTCATAAGTGATCACCACATTATTTTTGTATCCCATGTTATAAAGGCGGGAATAACTGGTCACTTCCGGAAGCTCTTCGAGTAAAGCCGGCCCTACTCCGGGATAACACTCGGCACTCGAGATTGCCAGTTCATTATTCAAGTACTGGTCCAGCTGCACGCGATAGATATTTTCGGAGTTACGGTGCATCTTATCATAGCTCAGTTCGAACTGAACATAGAGCGTAATCAGGAGAAAAGCAGCCGTACCTATCGCCAGTCCTGAAATGTTAATCAATGAAAATATCCTGGTTTTAAGAATGCTTCTCAAAGCAGTCTTGAAATAATTGGTGAGCATGTAATTGAGTTTTAACGTGTTGTTATTAAACAGAGACTCGATCTTAGGCAAAAAGTTACATTTTTTTTCATAAAAAGTAACTGCCTAACAAATCTCCTGCAAAATAAGCAAGTAAAGCAGCCAGCCCTCCCAACAGAAAAGTTTCGAGCATACCTTTCCAATGAGAAGTAGCAGTCACCTCACTTTTAAGGTATCCTACAAGCATTAGGGCAATACCGGTAGCTACGCAGGAAATTAAAAACAAATGCCCTTTAAATTCAAATAAAGCAGATGTAACGTAAGATAACAGCGGAATAATACCAATAATATTGAACGACAAAAAAGTAGCTAATGCCGTTTTAAAAGGTGATTTGGTATCTTTTGTCATTTCAAGTTCTTCTTTCATCATGGTATCTACCCAAACATCCCTATCCGTTGTTATCACATCTACCACTCGTTCCAGCAATTCTCCTTTAAAACCTTTATTTCTATAGATATCACGTATCTCCTGAATCTCTTTATCCGGTAAATGCTCCACTTCCCAATATTCAATTTTTTTATGCTTCTCAAAATTGTCACGTTCTGCTTTCACTGAAAAAAAGTTACCTACGGACATCGAAAAGCCATCGGCAATAAGATTAGCAAAGCCAAATATCAACACCCAATAAATCCCTGCTTCAGCACCGGTAGCCCCTGCCACCACAGCAAAGGTGGTGATCGCACCATCTATTCCTCCATATACGAATTCAGAAATATAATCTTTGTTAAAACCCCAAACTCTATTGCCTGAGTGAAGAGATGTTTCTGAATGAACCTCAGTCATGGGTATATGGAAGATAAATCCCAGGAAGCGGCAGACCGATATCGTATAAATCCCTCGTTAACCGTAAGTGGAGATGGTATATTATTATGGTACAAATTTCCTGTACCAAGACCTTGATGGCCCTCCGCATTCACCTGAGCTGTAAATTGCGAAATAGCATTCAGTCCTATGTTAGATTCCAGTGCAGATGTGATCCACCAGCGGATGTCCAGGTCATTCGCCACCGATATCCATTCAAGGCTTGACTTTATACCACCAATCAACGTGGGTTTTAAAATGATGAACTGTGGTCGTATCTTCTCCAGCAATGCTCGTTTATCACCCATTCCGTTAATCCCGATCAATTCTTCGTCCAACGCAATGGGTACCGGTGAAGATCGGCATAATTGTGCCATCAAAGCATGCTGCCCGGGCGCAATGGGCTGTTCGATAGAATGCAAACTAAATTTAGAGAGCATTGAAAGTTTACCCATCGCTTCGTCAGGCTTGAAAGCACCATTAGCATCTACTCTTAGCGTGAGCTCTTTTTGAAAATATCTCCTTCGTACATATTCCAGAACATCACATTCCCTCTCAAAATCAAGAGAACCTATTTTCATTTTGATGCAATCAAAACCTTCAGCTATCTTATTTGCTATCTGTGAAAGCATCGATTCCACATGTCCCATCCAGATCAAACCGTTAATAGCGATAGGTTCCTCATCCCTGTAAAAACCATTGTCAAACAAACGTCTGACCCCGCCATGATTCAGGTCAAGCAGAGCTGTTTCTAAACTGAATCGGATGGAAGGCATTGAACTCGCCAACTGTGCCGAAAGCTGGTAAATATCATCAGCGTTATCCGGTAAGGAGTAACCTTCTAAATGATGGAGTATTTCTTCTAATTTGTCTTCAAAACCCTCATAATCATCGATACTCAGTTTTTTCAAGGGCCCTGCTTCACCAAGTCCAAAATGATCGGGCCGTTTTTCATCCCACACTTTGATCAACCAGGTATCTTTTTCTTTAAGTATGCCTCTGGAAGTGCCTGCATTGAATTTAAAGCCAAGAGTATATTTCTTATAAGAAGCCTTGAGCATATTATGTGATCTGATAAATGTCAAATATAATCAAGTTCAGTTTGATTGAAACAAAGGATGCCGTGGTACCATGAGTTAACACTATATTTGTGCCACGATGACACAGGATTTGCCCAATATTGACCTCAAAAAGTTTCAGTATAACTTACCGGAAGAAAAAATCGCCAAGTTTCCTCTAAAAGAAAGAAGTGATTCAAAATTGCTCTGTTATCAAAAAGGGACTATAGAGCATCATCAATTCAAAGACATTAGTGAACTTCTTCCTGAAAATGCCACTCTTTTTTTCAACAATACACGTGTAATACCTGCGCGCCTTCATTTCTTTAAAGAAACAGGTGCATTAATTGAAGTATTTTTATTAGAACCTGTATCCCCAACGCCGGATGTTGCTTCAGCCATGCTGATAAAAGGGCAATGCCAATGGAAATGTATGATTGGCAACTTAAAAAAATGGAAAGATAACATACCCCTGAGCCTGTATTTAGATGAAGTACTTACTATCTCCGCTTCAATAGTAGACCGTGATGAACAAATTGTTGAATTCAACTGGAAAAGTGATCATTCCTTTGTCGATTTACTGCAGTTAGCAGGTAAAATACCCCTGCCCCCTTATATCCGAAGAGAAGTTAGTGAAACGGACAAAGAACGATACCAGACCGTTTACTCAGCACAAGAAGGAGCTGTTGCGGCACCCACTGCGGGGCTACACTTTGATAATAAAGTACTTGCTAACCTTCACCTGAAAGGTATTAAAACAGATTACCTGACATTGCACGTCAGTGCAGGCACATTTCAGCCTATCAAATCTGACAACATCATGAAACACCCCATGCACCATGAACAGGTTACTGTAACGAAGGCTAATCTGGAAAGTATTATGGCAAGTGATGACATCATCGCCGTGGGTACTACATCGCTGAGAACACTGGAGAGTCTGTATTGGTATGGTGTAGATCTATTATTAAAAAACAAACAGGATTTTCACATCGAAAAACTTCGTCCATACGTTCTCAACGAATCGCTTCCGAATGCAAAAACGGCTATAAAAGCAGTATTAGACCATATGACGGATACTGAATTGGATGAAATAAGTGGCAGCACTGAAATCTTTATTTTTCCAGGCTATTCGTTCAAAATTTGTAATGGCTTAGTCACCAATTACCATTTACCAGGTTCAACATTAATCTTGCTCATCGCGGCCTTTATAGGTGAAGATTGGCGAAAAGTGTATGAAGAAGCATTACAAAATAACTATCGTTTTCTCAGTTATGGTGACAGTTCATTGCTTATACCTTCATCTTCCTCCGGTCAAGGAAATGAAAAAAAGCTTTCACTATTTTAAGGTAAGTTTCTGATCATTAAGGTCCACTAGTTTGATCTCAACTCTTCTGCTCTCTTCAGCACTGGACTTTTCGTCTTTGGTTGCCCCATATCCCCTGGCGATAATTCTTCGTCGCACTATTCCTTTCTGATTGATATAATCCAGCACAGAAATCGCCCGCCGATTGGACAGATTCCGGTTAGAATCTTCTGAACCTTCCGAAGAGGCATAACCCGATATCTGTACTCCAAGTTGGTCATTGGTCTTTAACTTCTCTAAAAGTGCATCCAGCTTATTATAATAAGTGAGTTTCAAATCACTTTTACCCGCCTCAAAATATATTTTTACTTCTTCCTGTAACAAGGTCATATCCACTTTAGGGGTTGGTGCTTTGTTCTTCTGCCTGGCAGCCTCTTCGGTAACAAACATAGTGGGAAGTGAAAAGATCGTTCTTCCGTCAACCTCTTTTTTCTCAAATTTACTCTCGTCACTTTCATCATAGTAATATACACGGGTGGCCTCTTCAAGACTACCGATCTCTATAAAACTGACATCATCAATAGGATTCGTCCGATAGATCAAACTGGTCAGATAATCTATGCCTTTTTGGTCGTTAGCAGCTATTAAATCGTTCATCAGATCGTATATATCAATACTATCGCTCTGTACCAGGGCTGCTTCATGTGTTTCTCTTATATCTGTTACAGCATCCTCATGTGTATCATAAAAAGCGTTTTTCACTTCTACCGATTGTCCTACCACAACATCAAACTGTTTGATCGTTTTAAGGTAAATACGCTGATAAAGCTCATAAAAGTAAGTTTGACCAGGTACATTGATGTTTAATGTGTATGGTAGAAAGCCTTCGGATTCGATAATCATATCGTAATTCTTCGCCGGTGGCAATATAATGAGGTAGTTACCTGTTTTAGGGTCGGGTTGATAAACAAAATCCAACTTTTTACCAGACTCCAAATCAATTACATAGATCTTAGTGTGCAATGGCTTGTTATCCTCTCCATTTAATATTTGACCTTTAACCATGGTAAGAGGTATATTAGCTTCCTCTTCCGGCATATTCAAGCTGTAAATATCCTGCCCCCCTTTGCCTCCCTTTCTGTCAGAAGAAAAATATGCCCTGCGACCATCAGCCGTCAGTGTAAAGTAGTCGTCATTTGCTGTAGTATTGATAGGATACCCCATATTCTCAGGTGTTGTCCAGGCCCCGTTAAACAAACGGGTAACAAAAATATCCCTTCCCCCCATGGTATTATGTCCATCGGAAGTAAAGAACAGCGTCCATTGGTCAGGATGAATGAAAGGTGCGTCTTCATCATATTTGGAGTTTACTTCTCCCCCAAGGTTAACCGGCTCACCCCACTCCCCGGATTCAAGCTTCTCTGATTTATATAAATCCAGACCACCGTATCCTCCTGGACGATTGCTCGCAAAATAAATCGTTTTACCGTCCGGGGTAAGGCTGGCTGTAGTCTCAAGATTTCTTGAGTTGATCTGATTACCAAGAGTCACGGGTTTTGACCATTCCTTGCCTGATTTATCTATAGAATACAAATTTCCCGTTCCTTCAGCTCCACCTATAAAAACCAACATTCTTTGTCCATCAACAGATAACCCTGCCGTTCCTACATTATAATTAGAAACAATTTCAATCTTTTCAGGCTGAGACCATGCTCCTGAAATATTATAGGCTATGTATACATCTTCAATAAATTTTTCACTGGATCTGGTCCGGCCCGTGTTGGGGCGTAGCGCAGTAAATGCCAATACACTCTCATCTGCGGATACTATTGGATTATATTCTGTGTATTCCGAGTTTATGACCGGTCCCTGACTAAATATTTCCACACTGCGAGGGTTCCCCATTAGTGCCAAAGCATTTGTTGCTTCTTGTAGCGCCTTCTCTGCCTTCTGAACCATCTGAGGATCATTTTTTATGGTACTTTTGAACTTACCATAGTATTCTAATGCCTTTTCTATTTGTTCATTTTTATGGTACGCGCTACCCAGATCAAAATATACACTGGCTGGTAACTCATCCATACCTGTCTTTATTGCTCTTTCGAAATAAGGTATGGACTTTACCTGTTCATCAATTTCATCAGCTTTTTCATAACACAAAGCAGTACGGTATAAGATAATGGGGTCTTCCACACCTTTTTCTAATACCTCAAGATAAAGTGTTAAAGCAGCTTCGTAATTTCTGATCTTAAAGTACTTATCCGCACTGTAAACCTTTTTATCAATACTCTGCCCCAGGACATTAATTGATAAAGCCAGAAACAGGCAAAGAATAAAGACTTTGTATCCTTTAGTTAAAAAAATGAAAGCCATAAGACTAAGAATTAAACCTTTTAATATTAATACTATTGAACAAAAATAATGAATTTATTCAATACTCTGACACCTCCTGATACTTACCAGGACTCCTATGATATTCATCATAGAACTATTTAAGAATCCTGTTAAACAGATAGTTAGACTTTTCAATTAAAATAAAGCCACTTACATTTCAAATAGTTTGCGAGAAAACCAAACATTAATTCTCCTTGTGCAATACTCATAATTAAACTCATAACCCCCCATATCATAAGTGGGTTACCTTTTCAAACATATTCTTACTTATAGTATAACTATAAAAAATAATACACTGATAAAGTTTTTAGAAATCGACTACTTTATGTTTATTGTATGTTTATAAGAGCATTTCTATTCAAACTTAAGTCAAAGATTATATTATGCAATGACAATGGCATATGTAAGAAATGGTGTAGATAAGAAGAGAATTGAGTAAGCTATTACGTACTACTCAACTTTTTTAAATATATATGATGTAATTTAGTTGGCTTTAATTTTCTATGGGTTTTAAGCATACGGTATACAAGCTTCTTGATGTAGAAGAAGCAGAGGCGTCCCGGGTATTTTCACTTCTGGGAATGGGCTTTTTCATGGGTATATTCCTTGCTACACTTGATGTGGGTGCCTCCAGTTTGTTTTTGACCAACATAGATGAAGCTGATCTTGAAAAGCAACTTCCTCTTGCCATTATCACTTCCGGGCTATTAGGAATTCTTTTCACTGCCATATATAATTTTTTTCAAGGTCGTATTTCCTTTGGTTTCTTGACCATAAGTGCATTGCTGATCATTGCCGTTGTTTTAATAGGGATAGAATGGAGCCTGGAAACCTTCGAAAACCTGAGCCCGGTTTATTTCTTTGCCTTCACCTTCATTGTACCTTCCAACTTTATTGTACTCCTTGTTTTTTGGGGTGTTTTTGGCAGAATGTTCAACTTAAGGCAGTCAAAAAGGATTATAGGTAGTATTGATACCGGTCAACTCATCGCTTCGATCATCGCCCTTTTCTCCATACCCCTCTTGCTTAACTACATCACTACGGCGGACCTATTATTGATCAGCATTGCGAGTATAGGAGGTTTACTATTGAATGTGCTTTTGATACTGAACAAAAACCTGTTCATAGAATCTATCAAAAGTCAGGCCAGCCGTGTTCGCTATTCGGCGATCTTTAAAAACAAATACATCGCTTTAATGGCGCTTTTCGTTAGTGTTTCAATGATAGCGGTAAATTTCGTGGACTATTCTTTTCTGAATGTAACCAAGATGCAATTCGATGAGAATAGCCTGCCAAACTTTCTGAGTTATTTTGAAGCGACAATAGTCATTTTTAGCTTTCTCTTTCAAACTTTCGTTACAGATAGGATCATTGCCATCTATGGACTCAAAGTATCCTTACTTATCAATCCGATACTGATAGGTTTATTTACGATTGCCGCCGTGTTTATCGGATCTGTATTTGGGTACACCGCAGACAGCGGATCACTGATTTTCTTCTTCATCATTATTTCGATGAGCAAACTATTTAATGCCTCGCTAAAAGATGCATTGGATGGTCCGGCATTTAAGCTGTACTTCCTCCCTATCAACAGCACTATCCGATTTGATGTACAAACAAAGATTGAAGGTGTGGTAACTGCATTTTCAGGTCTTGTAGCAGGTGCGCTGTTGATCGTCATAGAAAACATCCGTGGTCTTGACTTAATATATATATCGGTATTCACCTTACCGGTTATTGCCATTTGGTATGTTGTAACACAAAAAATGCACAATAATTACAGGCATACACTACAGGATTCACTTGTACAGAACCGGAATCAAAGTAATAAAGATGATGCGGCCCGGGAATATGGCGTAGACCGGATACTGGAAAATGAATTAAAAAGTAAAGCACATGAAAAAGTACTTTACAGCTTGAAGCTTATGGAAAAGCTGGAACCATCGTTATTCGAATCTTCGGTTTTAAAACTACTTAAGAGTGACTCACCAGAATTAAAGGGTTTTGCAAAAGAACAGGCATTGAAACTGGACCTTGAATTTGATAAGTCTTCAGAAATAGGCTTACTGGCCAGGCAGGCAGCAGACCATGTTGAAGTGAGTGATCATATTTCGATTGATGCAGATAAACTCGAAAAACTGAGTAAATCCATAAAGAGTCAGGATCGTTTACTGGCCGTCAAACTGCTGAGAAGGGTAACAGGAGAGAAAAACATTTTTATCCTTCTTGAATTACTTCGGGATATTGACCCTAACGTCAAGGCCGAAGCACTTGTCACGGCCAGAAAACTTAAGCTCAAGGAGACCTGGGGCCTGTTGATAGACCTGCTGGATTCATCCACCTATTGCAGTGCGGCTGCAGCAGCTTTAACGGAAGCCGGTAAGTCCAGCTTATTTCACCTGGAAAACGCTTTCCATAAATCCGGACAGAGTGATATGGTAATGTTGAAGATCGTACAGATCATAGGCAGAATCGGAGGTCTGGAAGCTATGCAACTCTTATGGAAAAAAATTGAATTCCCGGACAGGCGTATAGTAACACAAATTCTACAATCATTAAGGTATTATAACTACCAGGCGATTGGCAGAGAAGCCACCAGCATTACTAATCTACTCGAAAATGAGATCGGTAAGGCCATCTGGAATATTGCTGCTATTTCAGAGCTTTCTGACGAGAAGCATTTCAATCCACTGAGAGATGCACTGGGAGAAGAAGTAAAAGACAACTTCGATATGATATACATGCTTTTGTCCATACTATATGACCCGCAGTCGGTGCAGTTGGTAAGACAAAATGCTGAAAGTGAAACCTCAGATGGCGCTGCTTTTGCCATAGAATTGATGGACCTGTTCCTGGCCCCGGATCTTAAACCCAAGTTGTTCCCGCTCATTGATGACATTCCTGTAGAGAATAAGATCCGTCAGCTACAAATCCATTTTCCAAGAGAAAACTATACCCCTATTCAAACCCTCAACTACCTGCTGAACAGGAATTACAACCAAACGAACAGATGGACCAAAGCTTGTGCTATTCATGCTACCGCTTTTATGCCGGATTTCCGCATTAGCCGCGGACTTGTGGCCCAATTGTTTAACAGAGATGAAATGCTTCAGGAAGTAGCTGCCTGGGTCATCTATCATAAAGATGCTGAGGCTTACCTTAGTATTTCTCAACGATTAAAGCCTGAAGTAAGAAAAAACCTCCAACTCTCAATAGAAAGAAACCAATTACATGAAGGGCTCATGGACGGCTTCTATCTTTATGTAGAAATGGTAATGTTTGTGAAAAACGTACCTGAATTTAAGAATATAAAAGGGGTTATTTTATCAGAAATGGCCGATAAGATGTCCAACAGGAACCTGTCTGAAGGTCATTCGATAAAAATTAAACAACAAGCCCAGGAAGAACAGCTCTTTATTATTTCAGAAGGGGAAGTATCTGTAAGACATGACGGAAAAGAGATCATACATTTAATGAAAGGGGACGTGTTTGGTAATTTAATGAAAACCGGAGAACAAGTACTGGCTGATGAATTACAATGCTTAAGTGACGCCGTGATATTTGAGTTATCCGTCCATGACTTTTACAATGCCATGTCAAATCATTATGAATTGGCACAGGTGTTTCTCAAGAACATGGAAAAAAAACTTGTGAAAGTGGCTAAATAATTTAATATAGTATAGATGGCTTACGAAATTGATGTATTAATTGCCTATGCAGAAGCAGATAATCACCCCACGGAGTTTCAACAGGGATGGGTAGAAGATTTTAAAAAATTCCTTGAACTGGTATTGATCCAGGTCGTTGGTAACAAACCTAATATTCTGTTAAAATCTGAACATGATGAGTTAGCCGGTGCTGATATGAGCAAGGTAGCAACTTTCATGCCCGTACTGTCTCACTCCTACCTGGCTTCGCCTAAATGCATGGGATACCTGGAAGATTTCGTTCAAAGTGCTGGTAAGGAAGCAAACAGTCGTATTTTTAAAGTATTAAAAAGGCCTTTACTTGTGGATGAACAACCACCTGTGCTTAGTAACCAGATCGGTTATGAACTATTTAATATTAATGTAGGCACCGGTGAAACAGAAGATTACACCAACTTCTTCACTTTCGAGGCCGAAAGAGGTTTTTGGATGAAAATGGTAGATCTTGCCTATGACATTCAAAAAGGATTGTTAGATCTAAACACGAAGAGTGTCAAATCAGAAATTAAGTCCATTTATTCAAATAAATCAGTTTACCTGGCTGAAACCGGTCATGATCTGGTGATACAACGAAACATCATTAAGCGTGAGTTGCAGCGTCATGGATATCGTGTATTGCCTGACCATATTCTTCCTTCTGAAGTTCAGCGACTCAAAAAGGTGGTGATAGATCAATTGGAAGAATGCAATTACTCCATACACTTGATAGGCAACTCTTATGGAGGCATTCCGGAAGGCTCTGATAAATCTATTGTAGACTTACAAAATCAATTCTCCGCAGAAAAAAGTGCACGAGTTAAAGACAAGACCAAATTTGCACGACTTATATGGATAGCGCCAAGATTAGACTATGCCAATGAAAGACAATTGGCTTTTATTGAAGGCATTAAAAGGGATATTTCTTCAACAGAAGGCGCAGAAATTCTACAGACCCCGCTCGAAGATTTTAAAAATATTATCAGAGAGCAACTCATTGAAAAACGGTTGGATATTCAATTAGTGAAGAGAGAAGTAATGGATGACCAGGCGGGACAAAACGTTTACATCGTCCATGACAAAATGGACAGTAAACCCGTAAATAAGTTAAAAACCTATCTCGAAAAAGCAGGATACAACGTCTTAACCCCTACATTTGAAGGTCAGCTACTTGATTTAAGGCAGCATCATATTAATAACCTGCGGGAACTGGATGCTGCCATAATCTATCAAGGAGGTGTTAACGATCAATGGGTTAGAATGAAATTATTAGATTTGTTGAAAGCCCCTGGTTTTGGACGTAACAAACCCATAAAAGGAAAGGCCATTATAAGTGAGAAAAAACAACAGATTGACTTGAAAACTTTCGGAAATCAGGAAATTACCCTTATCGACAGGCAAGAAACAAAAGCCCTGGAAAAGGAATTAAAAGTTTTTTTAGAAGAACTTAACGAAACTTCCAAATGAGTTCTCAGTTGGTCAGTCAGGATACCAAGACTGCCGATAATCCTTTCCCTGGATTACGGCCTTTTAGAATAGAGGAAAGCCATCTCTTCTTCGGCCGGGAAGGTCAAAGTGATGAAGTACTCCTCAAATTATCTAAAAACCGATTTGTTGGTGTTATTGGTCCGTCAGGAAGTGGTAAGTCATCCTTTGTATATTGTGGTGTTCTGCCCATTGTTTATGGTGGTTTCCTTACAGATGCCAGCCCTAACTGGGACGTTGTGGTGACAAGGCCCGGCGGCGGCCCTATCGAGAACATGGCAGATGCGCTCCTTCAAAAAGATGAAGAGTATCTTATAGCAGACGCAGATGAGCAGAAAATAAAGAAAACGATCATCACTACGCTGCTACGAAGTAGCTCTATGGGACTGGTAGAAGCTGTCATGCAATCTAGGAAATCAGAAGATAAGAACTACCTGATACTTGTTGATCAATTTGAAGAACTTTTTCGTTTTAAAAACAATACAGATACCGGCACTGTAAATGAAACACTGGCGTTTGTAAACCTTCTGATGGAGGCCATAAACCACATGGACGTCCCCATTTATGTGGCAATCACCATGCGCTCCGACTTTATCGGAGACTGTGCTCAGTTTCCCGAACTCACCAAAAAGCTTAACGATAGTCATTACCTGATCCCGCAAATGACCCGCGAACAAAAACGCAGGGCCATAGAAGGGCCCGTGGCTGTAGGAGGAGCTGCCATCACCCAACGTCTGACACAACAGTTGCTCAATGACCTGGGCGATAATCCGGACCAGCTACCGATATTACAGCATGCCCTTATGCGTACATGGAGTTACTGGGCACGAACGAGAGACCTGCAGGAAGAAGTTGATATAAAGCACTATGAGGCTATTGGCACAATGGCCGAAGCCCTGTCCATGCACGCCAATGAAGCTTACGACGAGCTAAATGAAGACCAAAAGCACATTTGTGAGTTACTTTTCAAGGCGATTACCGAAAAACGGGGCGAAAACTTCGGGATAAGGCGCCCTACAAGGTTAAGCGAGATTGCAGCCATAGCTGATGTCTCCGAACAGGAGGTAATTGAAGTTATCGACCGTTTCAGAGATCCTTCCAGATCACTACTCACACCAGCATACAATGTACCTCTGGATGCCAAGTCTATCATAGATATATCTCATGAAAGCCTGATGCGGATATGGGTAAGGTTGAAAAACTGGGTGGATGATGAGGCTGACGCTGTACAGATGTACATGCGATTGTCAGAGGCCTCTGCCATGTACCAGGTTGGTAAAGCAGGACTATGGAGGCCCCCTGATCTACAGCTGGCACTCAATTGGCAGGCAAAACACAAACCCACACTCGTCTGGGGGCAACGTTACCATCCTGCTTTTGAACGGACCATGATCTTCCTTGAATATTCAAGGAAAGAGTTTGAGACGGAGCAACGCATCAAAGAACTCCAGGCTAAACGAAGGCTACGTATTGCAAGGATCACTGCATTGGTAATGGGTGGAATTACCATCATAGCTTTACTATTCCTTGTGTATGCTTTTATCCAAAAAACACAGGCCGATAGAAATGAGGCCAGAGCTATCGAAGCAAAAGAAGAAGCTGATGCCAATGCCATTCAAGCCAAAAAAAATGCGGATGAAGCTAAAAGAAATGCAGAGGAAGCAGAAAGAGAGAAATTAGCTGCAATAGCTGCCCGTGAAGATGCCAACCGCGCCAAAGAAAAAGCCGAGGCCAACTTCAAACTGGCAGAAGTACAGCGTGAGCGGGCTGAATTTGAGGAGGCTGAAGCAAAAAAACAAGAACAGCGTGCTCAGGAGGCTACAGTAAGGGCAGAAAATAATGCAGAAAGGGCCCGTGAGAACGAACGGCTTGCCATTATAGAAAAAGAACGTGCCGATAAACTCAGGTACCAGGCTATCGCCAAAGCGCTGGCTGTGAAGGCCACGCAGTTTAGGAAAGCACAAGGGGAAGAACAGGTGATACTGAAAGGCTTACTCGCTCAGCAGGCTTACAATTATAATACCCAATATGAAGGCAACAAATACGATAATGACGTGTATTACGGCCTGTATGAAGCGCTGCGCGATCTGGAAGACCCAATGGCAAAGAGCCTGGAAGGACATAGTAAAGCCATCAGAGCGCTGGCTTCCAGCGCCAGTGGAAACCATGTTTACTCAGCAGGAACGTATGGCAAAATTCTGAGATGGTCCGTCAATGGCACACACCGTGAAGCGGATACCCTGGTACAGGAAAGGGGCGAATCCTATTTATTCCGGGCACTGGCGGTTAGTTCTGATGATAAAACACTGGTAGCTGCCGGCAACCTGCCAATAAATGACCAGGGTAAAACCTTTGCAGAAATCTATGATCTGCAAAACAAGGCAAATCGCAGGAAATTATACGGGTTTGAAAAACAGGTATGGAAATTAGCATTCGTTCCTAAACAGCAAATATTCTATGCATTGGACAATGAAGGGCATAGTATCAAACGATCTGATCTTTCGAGTGTAAAAGAAATAGTCAGTTATGAAACCAGGATCAATGACATAACGGTAAGTCCTGATGGCAAATGGCTATTGGCTGTATCAAAAAAAGGTGAAGTGCTGATGTTCGATGCTGAGAACAACTTCAAAGCATCCGTTATTCATCAACATGGAAAAAACCTGCAGGCAATCGCCATAAGTCAGGATAATTTTATTGCTGTAGGAGATGTAAATGGATTGATTAAAGTGATAGAACCATTTGGTAATGATAGTCCTGCCGAGTTGATCGGTCATACTTCTGAAATTGATCAAATTGAATTTAGTACAGATGGCAGGTTCATTGCCACGGCATCCAAAGACCGGACCGTTAAACTTTGGAACCGCAAAGAGGTAAACACACAACCTATCAATCTGAAAGACCACCCCACCTGGGTTTGGACTATCGCTTTTAGCCCGGACAATAATCAGATACTGGCGGGTACACGGGAGGCGCTTGTCCGGGCCTGGCCTACTACCATTGAGGCCATGTCTGACAAAATATGTCCCCGAATTGAAAGAAATTTATCCAAAGACGAATGGTCCCTTTTCGTTAGCGAGGACATCGACTATGAAAAAACCTGTGAAAACAACCCCAATGGTGAATAAGTTACTATCGGCATCTCTTTTAGTACTTGGTATGGTACTCTCCGGTTACGCTCAAAACACGTGTACACAATCGTTACGAAGTGCACAAACTGCCTATGATGAGGGCCAGTTGCAGCGAATACCCGTACTGCTGGAAAGCTGCCTGAATTCGAGGGACGGTTTTACCGATGAGGAAAAAACGCTGGCGTATCGTTTGCTTACATTGGCGCATATTTTTATGGACGAGCCTCAAAAAGCGGATGAAGCCATGTTGGCATTGTTAAAATTCAATCCTCAGTTTGAAATCAATGAAGGAGCTGATCCGGCTGAACTTATCAACTTGTACGGAACATTCCGAACAACACCTATCCTCAGTTATGGGATTAAGGGAGGTGGAAATATCACGTTAGTAGAGGTCTTAAATAGTTTTGGTGTACATAACCTGGAGGGCACGGATGGAGAATACCAGAAAGATCCGGGGTTCCAGGTGGGTTTTAGCGTTGAAATACCATTAACCAAAAAACTCACATTAAACCCTGAGTTGTATTTGATGGGTAATTTTAATACTTACGTTAATAATTTCGGAAACATAGATTCGCTGAATCGTTTTATTAGAAAGCAAGAATTTACCTTCAGCCATCTCACGGCCTCTTTACCGGTTACACTTCAGTACAGACTTATCGATAACAGCAAATTAAACCCATACGTATTTGCAGGCGCTTCTGCTAATTACGCATTATCCTCTACACTCAACGGACAGACTAATTCCAGCAATGAAAGTTTTGAAGGGCCTACAGAAGACTTGATGGAACAACGATTCGCACTGAATTTTAACGCTATCCTGGGAGGTGGTATCAAACTAAAGGTGGGAAAAAATCAACTTTTAATAGAGGCCCGGTTTAACTACGGCATTTTAAATCAATTGGATGAAGACAAGCGATACGCTAATCAGGAACTGCTCTTTAATTATGGCTATATACATGACGATATTAAATTGCACAGTATCGCCCTTTCCGTAGGCTACCTGCTGCCCTTGTATAAGCCAAAAAAACTGTGACATACGCTCCTATGAAGAAGTTTATCTATATTTTGATTTTTTTCAACGTATACCTGGCTGGCTGTAATACGGAGGCAGATGTAGCCCCGGGCGAGTCAGGGACATTTGTCAAGTTCTTTGGGAATATCAACTCTGACGTTGCCGAAGATATGAAGACAACCACAGACGGAGGTTTTATATTTCTATCCAGTAATCGTACAGAACTGACCGAAATAGAAATTGACAAAATACATCTGGTAAAAACAGACGCATTTGGAAATATAGAATGGGAAAGGCTGTACCCTGAGGAGGAAGGCATTCCCGCATCAGAGGAAGAAAGCATCAACCTCACGGGCAGGTCCCTGTTGGCATTGGAAGACGGTTACATAGTGGTAGGTGATAGTATCTATGACGAAGAATCATCCAATTTATACATCATGAGAACAGCTTTGGACGGTAATCTTTTGAATGAAGCCTCACTCTCTATTCCGGGAGGCAACTTGAAAGGTCGTGTAATAGAGCTAACTCAAGAGGGTGGATTTATAGTACTTGGACAGATCGAAAATAGCGCTGCCCCTGAAAATATGTATTTGGCCATGCTAAATGCCAATCTTGATGTCATCTGGGAACAGCAATACGGTATTGGAGACGAAGCCAATGTATCGAGGTCCTTCCATGTGGGTGAGCAGGAGATCACCTGGGCAGGTACCACTATAAGAAACCCTGGCGAACAAGACATCCGTTTTATATCCACCCCATTTGATTCAAAAAACACCTTTTTTGACGAATCCGTAGGATTAAATAACGGCAGGAACGATATAGGTGCAGATATTAAGCGATGTCCTACCGGTTATGTCATTGTAGGTACTACAAACGATACAGAGAATGGAGACAATGATATGTTTCTTATTTCTATCAGCACAGCCGGAAACGTATTATGGTCTGAAACATTTGGAGGCAGCGGTAATGACACAGGAGAGTCCGTAATGGTAACTTCACGTAATGAAATAGTAGCCCTGGGTACTACGGAAAGTTTTGGAAATGGTGAACGGGACATGTATCTGGTGAAAACAGACCTGTCCGGTAACGCCATCTGGACAGATACACCTGGTGAAGGACGAACATTCGGAGGGGTCAACGATGAAGCAGGCTCACGTGTGCTGGAAACTGCTGATAACGGTTATCTGCTCTTAGGCACTGAAGATTTCAATGATGTAGGAACCATGATCCTGATTAAAACAGATCAGGATGGAAACCTCTGATTAAAACACTACAACTACCCTTGTCATGATGAAGGCTTTATTTTATATCCCCCTATTTTCATTGATCTGTGCGCTGTCGTTGGGGCAGACAGTGGAACTCTCACTTTCGGCAAATGCCGGTACAGAGGGAACAGGACCCGTCATTGATGTTATAGCCACCACATCTTCAAATGTAATCGGATCACAGACTGTGGACGTTACTGTTTCAGGAACAGGTATTACCACAGACGATTATATACTAAGCAACACCACAATCACCATTGCTGATGGGACAAACATGGGTACGGTGACATTTACCATAGAAGATGATGTTATAGATGAATTTGATGAAACGGCTTCTATTCAGATATCAAATCCTGGTCCCGACATTACGCCAGGCACCGTAATGTCCTTAGATGTGACCATCACAGACAACGATCCGGAACCCACAGTAACCCTTAGTGCTTCATCAAATACCATAGCCGAAAATGGCGGTAGCACAACGTTAACGGCCGAATTATCTGCTATTTCCGGAAAAGACGTTACCGTTAATTTATCCTACATAAATATCAGCACCACAGCGGCCGACTACTCGGGAGCAACCAGCATTGTTATTCCAGCCGGTGATATGAACGCTACTACAGCTATTACAGGCCAGGATGATAGCGACGTAGAAGGAGATGAAAGCTTCACGGTAGAAATAGCTTCTGTCACCAACGGTGTGGAAGACAGTACGCCACAAGAGGAAACAATTACCATCACAGATGACGACATCCCTGCCCCCACCACAGTGGAACTCTCACTTTCGGCAAATGCCGGTACAGAGGGAACAGGACCCGTCATTGATGTTATAGCCACCACATCTTCAAATGTAATCGGACCACAGACTGTGGACGTTACTGTTTCAGGGACAGGTATTACCACAGACGATTATATACTAAGCAACACCACAATCACCATTGCTAATGGGACAAACATGGGTACGGTGACATTTACCATAGAAGATGATGCTATAGATGAATTTGATGAAACGGCTTCTATTCAGATATCAAATCCTGGTCCCGACATTACGCCAGGCACCGTAATGTC
>NZ_VKDC01000022.1 GCF_007097395.1 Fulvivirga sp. M361 | reverse complement strand
TAGATTTGAAGTAGTACACACAACACTAAGTTAACCCTTAGTCATCAAAAAGGCCGACAGCTTCTCGCTATCGGCCTTTACTTTCTTTACCATAAAAAGAAGGTGACTTTTGAGACACCCTCATCCATTAGCATTTAAAAAGCACTTAAATCTTAAACTACCTTTTTTCTGATTTGCTTAGCATAGGTACGACTGACCGGGAAACTTTTACCATTTTCCATCTTTACAATTAGCCCTCCATTAAAGTGTTTTTCAATCTCCTTAAGATAGTTCAGGTTGATAATAGTGGAGCGGTGTATTCTTATGAATGTTTCAGGGTCCAATTTACCTTCTAACTTTCCAATACCCGAAGAACTTAAGAATTGGTCTGTCTTAGTGGTTAAAACCGTATAATCCCCTGACGCTTCCAAATGCATGATATCCTTCACTTCCAGGTTAAGGAGTTTCTCTGATTTTTGAACGAAAAGATGAGTAGAATATTTGGTGACCTCTCCTTCCGCCATTTTCAAACTTTGAAGCAGCTCTTCAACGTTACCCTTTTCGGTATCAATACGTTCGGTAGCTCTTTCTATAGCACGCTTAAACCGTTCTTCGTCCAATGGTTTAAGCAAGTAATCGATAGCATTATTATCGAAAGCTTGAATAGCATATTGATCGTATGCCGTAGTAAATATTACATACGGTTTATATTCAAGAGCCTCTAATACATCAAAACCGTCCATTCCAGGCATTTGCACATCAAGAAAAATTAGCTTTGGCTTCAATTCTTCTATCTTGTCAACGGCCTCATTGCCTTTTGAGCATTGCGCCAGCACCTCTATCTCAGGATAAGGCTCTAAAAATTCCATTAACAAATCCCTAGCCAACTTTTCATCATCCACAATGATGCAATCTAACTTCATATGTTACTTAAATTTGAATTTGCGACTGCTCTTTAACAGTCATCACTATTGGTTTTAACTTTCTTCCAACTGTTGTGCCACCATTTCTTTCTCAGGAATTTCCTGCATCAGGAGACCTTCCTTATATGGAATGGTGAAACTTACCATATATCCATCCATTTTAGCGTTGATGTGTAACCCCGCATTATTCCCATAAATACTTTTTAATCGCTTATCCGTGTTTTTAAGGCCTACACCTGTACCCTTAATTTTACCGTCAAGTACTTTTTTAGCATTCAATCCCAGTCCATCATCTTTTACTTCAAAATAGACCCCTCCTCTTATTTTTTTGACTACCAAACTTATAGTGCCTCCATCATCTTTCGGGGCAATGCCGTATTTCACTGAATTTTCTACCAGGGGTTGCAGTATCATAGGAGGAATTTCTATGCTCATACAGCCTGGGTCGGCATCCACAAGGTAATTCAGGCGTTCACCGAACCGAACCTGCTGTATTTTTATATAATTCTCAATAAAGTTTAATTCATGCTGCAATTTAACCTTCCCCGCCTCATGTGAATCCAGTGCATAGCGGAATACATCGGAAAGCTGTGTAATTACTTTCCTGGCCTGTACTTTATTGGTACCTACAAGTGTGCTAATAGAATTTAGTGTATTAAATAAAAAATGTGGGTTTATCTGTGACTTTAATAACGAAATCTGCATTTCTTTATTTTTTATAGCCAGACGACTTTTTTCCTGTTCCTTATTTTGAATGTACTGAAAGTATCTTATGATATAGTATACCGCCACCGCGATTATATATTGATCATAAAATCTCATAGCATCCCAACTGAGTAAATCCAGCATATACTCTTTCCAGTCATCGAAAAAAACGCGTCCATCCAAATAGTAATCAAAATAATAGCGCAGATAGGTAATTCCCATGAAGTGAACAAACAACCCCGCTACATGACCTATGATCTGGTAAAGTATTTTGAATTGAAAAAGCCAGTTGGCATACAAAAAGGTAAGAAGAATAAAAATACATACCGCTTCCAGCATGTAAAAACCATTCCAAAGGACAAAAGAAAAGGGCTGATCTACACTATACTCTACAATAGAACTAATGATGTAATTCAGTGCATACCACGAACAAATAATCAGGTAAGTTGTCTTCCAAATCCTTGGTATGCTTTCAATTATCCTCAAGTTTTTTGTTTACTAAATTACAGAATTCAGTATAAATAGCTTTAAACATCGGGTTTACGTTGTCTTAGATGTAAAACTGTTCGCGAAAAAGGTGTCATAATACCTGAAATCTTGCATCTATGAGGTTAACAGGGTAAACATCTTGTCTTCTTTTGCAAAACAGGTGTAGCTTTACATCTTTGATTTTCGAAAATTCGATCTCAAAGTTAAAACCAACTATATGCGGCTGATCATATTGGCTTTGGTAATAGTATTGCCCTTATTTTCGCAGGCTCAATCCTATTTTACCATTTCTGGTGCCCTACAGGACAGAGAAACCGGCGAACCTCTTGTTTTTGCTTCCATTGGCATCAAAGACAAACCTATAAGCACGGTTTCAAACTCTGTAGGTGAGTTTGATTTCCATATCCCTGCCACGGCCAAAAATGACTATTTAATAATAAGCATGCTCGGCTATGAAAACTTTCAGGCCCCGGTAAGTAATTTCATAGGTAAAGACACCGTTGTTCTACGATTAAATAAAGCTGTTCAGGTACTTGATGAAGTGGTGATTAAAGACTCATTGAATGGAGGGGAAATCGTGCGAATAGCCCTGTCCAGAATAGAGCAAAACTATCCGATGCAACCCTATTTGATGGACGGGTTTTATCGTGATCTTAAAAAACTTGGCGGAACGTACTTCTCTTTGCTGGAGGCTGCCGTAAAAATTTACGATGAAGACTACATGGAGCCAAGAAATAAGGACCGTCTAAGAGAAAAGGTGGCTTTGATGGAAGTAAGAAAAAGCCTAAGTTACGAGACACACAAATTCAGTCGATACTTCCAACAAAACAACCTTTTGGAAGATTTGCTCCTCCATAACAATATTAAATACAGAAACTTCCCTGAAGAAGATGCATTTTTCAATGGTTTTCAGAGATTAAGCAACACTTACTACAACGGCCATAAGGTGTTTGTAGTCAGTATTAATTCCGATTCATATACGTTAAAAATGTTTATTGACCGTGATACGTACGCCATTATACGCATGCAATATCAGGTGATCTATGAGAACAATACATTAAGAAAAAAGGTAGGCTCTGTCAGCAGGTATATTTCTGACTCCAAAGTCATAGGGTTCAAGCAATACGGGGACAAAATGTATCTCAATTACATCAAAGTTATTTCACAGTTCAACTGGTACGATGCTAAAACCAATGAGTTGAACTTTGAAACTGAAATGCACCAGGAGTTACTCATCAATAAGGTATATCCAAATACCACTGAAAGGATCGGTAGTACTCGAAAAATGAAAAGATATGGCTTACAATACCAGGATGATGAATACAATAAAGAATTCTGGGAAAGCTATAATGTGATTAAAGACACACCTCTTGATAAGGAAATTGTGTCCGATCTTGAGAAGTTAGGTACACTCAACGAACAATTCGAAAAATATTAACCTTCTCTGGTGATCAAACCGGAAAACCGTTTGAAAACAATTAAGATCTCAACTTCAGTTCATCGAGACAAATTGTTGTTTAGAAGCTCAAAGCGAATCTGACCACCGATACATGGTCATCCTCGGTTCCTTCAGAAAACCTCTTTTTTACTACCAGTTCTGGTTCAAAGCCTCTTTCAACAGGTCGCCTTTATCAATAGGAACTACGCCAACATGACCACATACGAGCCCTCCACCCAGGTTAGAAAGGGCTGCAATCAAAAATGGAGACAAGTCAAGAGCCACACAGAGTGCCGTTATGCTTATGACTGTATCGCCGGCACCTGATACATCAGAAACTTCTCTGACATGCGACGGCAGAGCGTGTGTTTCTCCTTTAAACTGAATGAATACCCCTTTTTCGGATAGTGTGATCATTGAGCCTTCATGCTCGAGTTGCTGTGTTAAGAGCTGTACCGCTTCGGAGATACTATCTTTATCAATTGTCGGCAACTCTATTTTGAGTCCTTCACGAAGCTCTTTTAAGTTAGGCTTAAATAGCGTGACTTTTTTGTAATTTAAAAAATTACGCTTTTTAGGATCAACTACCGTGGGTATACCACGGTCAGACGCCATATCAACGGTCCTGTTGATTAAATTTTCTGAGATCACCCCTTTATCGTAATCTTCAAAAATAATGACATCAGCATCCGGAAGTAATCCGGATATCTTATGCCACAGGTCTGCCTCCTCTTCAGCGCTCAGCAAACTATCTACTTCCTCATCTACTCTTACAACATGATGATTTCCGCTGAGTATCCTTGTCTTAACGGTAGTAGGCCTTTTTTTACTTGTCACCAAACCGATATCAGGGATACCTCTTTCCTCAATCCTCTGTTTAAAGCGTATCCCTCCCTCGTCTTCTCCTACTACGGCACATAAAACAGGCATGGCTCCCATTGCCTGCACATTCAGTGCAACATTAGCTGCGCCACCCAGTCGATAGTCCCGCCTGGTAGCACGTACAATGGGAACAGGGGCTTCCGGTGAGATACGCTCTACCCCTCCCCATATATATGCGTCCACCATTACATCACCTATAATGAGAACACGCAGCTTATTAAAAGCTTCAAAAATCTTTTCTATGTGCACTTTATGATAGCTCCGACAAAACTGCCTTTATTCTTTTTACTGCTTCGCGTAAGTTCTCCTCAGAAGCAGCATAAGAGATCCGTACGCATCTGGGATCACCAAAGGCCTCACCAGTGACTATAGATACATGTGCTTTCTCAAGAATGTACATACATAAATCGGTAGCATTCGATATTGTTACATCGCCATTAGACTTACCAAAATAACTGCTTACATCAGGGAAGAAATAGAAAGCCCCCTGTGGTATATTCAGATTAACTCCTGGTATCTCTTTGAGTAACTCATGTACCATGTCTCTCCTCTTTAAATAAGCTGCTGCCATTTCCCTTGTAGGACCAAGGTCTGAGGTCAGGGCGGTAAGCGCTGCTCTCTGCGCAATAGAACAATTGGCTGAGGTGAATTGTCCCTGTATCTTGGTACACCCCTTTGCCAACCACTCAGGAGCGCCAATATAGCCTACCCGCCAGCCCGTCATTGCAAAACCTTTGGCAAAACCATTAACGGTGACTGTTCTGTCAAACATTCCCGGTAGTGATCCGATGCTTACACGCTTACCGGTATAGTTAATATGTTCATATATTTCATCCGCTATGATCAGGACATCTTCATGACTTTTAATCACTTCCGCGATAGCCTCTAATTCTTCCTGAAGGAATACTGACCCGGTAGGGTTACAGGGTGAAGAGAATATGACCGCTTTGGTTTTGGAAGTAATTGCCTTCCGTAGTTGTTCCGCAGTAGCTTTAAAGTCATTTTCCAGAGAGCCTTCAATAAGCACCGGCACACCACCTGCAAGCTCAATCAGCGCTGTATAACTTACCCAAAATGGAGCAAAAACAACCACTTCATCTCCGGGGTTTACCAGTGCATGCATCACATTTGCAATGGACTGCTTAGCACCATTGGAAACCACAATATGCTTAGCTTCATAAGGAATATTATTTTCTTCTCTCAACTTATTGGCAATAGCTTCTCTCAGGTCCTGATAGCCCGGTACAGGAGGGTAAGCAAAATATTTACCTTCATCAATAGCGCTTTTGGCACCTTCCTGAATGTGTTTAGGTGTTTTGAAATCAGGCTCGCCAAGGCTTAAACTGATGACATCAATCCCTTTTGATTTAAATTCTCTGGCTTTAGCAGCCATCGCCAATGTAGCAGACTCGGCCATGTTATTGATCCGGTCTGATAATGGAGAAGTTAATGTTTCACTCATTGTCTTTAAAATTGTAAACTTCAAAATTAGGTATTTAGCCCATGACAAACCATTGTCAGGAGACAAAATGTGATCCGCAGAGCAGAAATGAGTGTAGCATCGATACTTCTAAAAAAGGATCATTCCGAGATGTGTATTTGAATCGTATGTATGGTTAAAGCGAAATAAGAAAACTTTAATATTTGACCAATAAAAGTTAAAACAAATGGTCATAAACCAAAATCGGGCTCAAAGCAATGATCCATTTGCTTTGAGCCCGATATGCATAACTATTCTTTGTTAAAACCAGATAGTCAGACCATAAAATTATAAAATGTTGATTAGAGCTTAATCGTCATTTTCGTTATTGTAAGGCTGATCACGGTAAAATATACGGATGAAATAATTTGCTCCTTCAATAAATCTGAGACCATCGTTAGCCGAGTCAAAAAGAGCTCTTCTTGTTGTTCCTGAACCAGGATTGTCAGGATCCTCAATGGTCTGGTCCGCCAAGAAATTATCTGACCGAATATCAGCGTCTATAAATTTAGCTAAAGCAGGGATGTCGATTTCGAACTCTCCATTAGCATCGGTAGTAGTTTGAAAGACCAATGTTTGGTACTCGAAACCATCATCGTCATCATCAAGGGCAACTGTAGCATAGTCTGCTGAATTAACTTCCACAAATACAGTCGTCCCTTCCGGAGGGAACTCATATTTAGTTTGACCGGCTCCAGTGGAAGTGGTATCGTTACGTTCATTGATATTAGCGAATACTATCCCGGTAATTTTTGCTGTACGTGTTTCATCAATCGTATTGATTGCACCCGGATTATCTACCGTTTCACATGACATAGCTAAAGTAACAATGCCTGCTATAAAGAAAGTATAAATAAAATTTTTCATTGTATTGAAAGTTTAAAAAGATTAATGCTTAATGATTTAGAAATAGAAAAACAGATTGATCGCTCCACCAAAATTACCGGTGTCCAGCGTGAAATTCGAACCTCCTTCGGTTACTGATTCGTCCTCCCGCACCGATTCTGTGTTGACATCCCAAAATTCTTCGGTCACTCTTCCTCTGAGTGTACGGCTTAGCTCAAAACCATAGGTAAACTCGGCACTGATGCCCATTTTAGGAGCAAAAAAGTACTCCACTCCCGCAAAACCATTTAATCCAAAACTCAATGTTCTCCCTGATAGTTCCTCAACTTCCCTGTTCGTAACCGCTCCAGAGTTTCCATTGCCAAAATTTGTCGTCGTAGTTGGTGTCTGGTTATTTAAACTCATTGGGTTTCCATAATCATAAGTGGTTTTATCTTTTTCAGAGAAAAAAGAAACCTCTCCACCATAGATTCCATACAATCTACCCTGACCTCTTCTTTTTTCCAGACCGGCGCCTATTTGAATAAAATTCGTGTTGAATTTTCTTTCATCGACTACCTGGACATTAGGATCCGGAGCGGCTTGATTGTCCAAAATAACCCTGTTCCTGTCTACATCACTGGCCAGTCTAAAACGAACACGCGCTCTGATGGCCGTACTTTCATCCAGAAAATACTTACCCACCAATTGCTGCGTACTGTTTTGAAAATTTGCTTCTACAGAATTGCTATTACTCCCATTAAAAATGTTTCCGGCATATTCAAGAAATGGAACAGCATCAAAACCTATTCCAAAATCTCCTGCCTGGGGCAATATGGGAAAGCCCTTTTTAGAGAGCATACCGCTGCCCCCTGTGCTAGTGCCAACATCGGTCTGCTGCGCAAACCCGATAATGGGGATAATGAATAAAAATACAAGTAATCTTTTCATTTTTTGGCAAAAAATTTAAAAAGTTAAAATTTAATAAAAAATAGTATAATAATTACTTAGCCAACCAGTTGTAATAATAACATGCTTAGTGTATATATCAAAAGTGTTTTTCACTTTTTTTACTGTTACATCCTCAATATCAATTAGTTGTTGAAACACCTATCTTGGTTATTAAAACACCCAGCAGTAACATATCACTAAGCGATATTGTTTAATATAAACTATAAATTGATCAGGAGATCAGAGTCCCGCAAGGTTTTGGATCTCATTTTTGGTCAGATCACTATCATATATTTGCACATCATCGATACGCCCATCAAACGAACCGCAGAACCCTCCAAATGAGCAAAGGCTGGTGCCTATCCGTAACAAACTGTTTGATTCTTTGTATTCGGTACAGACGGTACCTCTGGATCTGTCGGAAGTGGCTCGTTCGACACCATTGATGTAAAGCTTGAAGCCATTCGGATCCAGCGTTCCATCCCAGGTGCCGGCTACATGATACCATACATTAGTTTCGGGTAAGGTGAAATTAGTTCTCTTACCAATAAAATCATTATCGCCAACATGATAGGTAAATCGTAAAGCATTGTCACTTTCAATAGCAAATGTAAAACCAACTCTTCCGTCAGTAGATGAACAGTCGCTATTTTGCTGCCCTGTCGCATTAAAGTTAGAGGCAATGATCATATTCCTGTTCGATCTTGTCGGATAGATCCACGCACTGAAAGTAACTCCGGTAGCAAAAAGATTATCCAGCTTAGTGGACAATTCTACATGCTGATTATCGAAGAGATCAAACTCCAAAGCACTATCTTCTATTCCATTACGGTCAGGTGCTGCCACAGGCTCATTAACCAGTACACCATCAATATCGCCAATGTCGCTTCCGTTTACCGCATCACCATCCAGATCATAGCTGGCTACAAGCCCGGAATTTGTACGTACGGCAATATATTCTTCAAAAATGATATCGCTGTCTTGTTCATCGGTGGTCACTTCTAAAGAAACTTTGAACACGCCTGGCGAATTGTAAGTAACTTGCGGATCAGCGTTTGTTGATGTCGCCGGGCTTCCTCCTTCGAACGTCCACTGCCAGCTATCAGGATTGCCTGATGACCTATCCGTAAATTCTACCTCATCACCTACATTGATCAAGGTTGTACTTACATCAAAAGCAGCGACCAACCTCGGTAATACCGTTATGAAGTCCCTCTCAGCATCAAAATCATTGTCTGCATCGTTGGTAGCTGAAAGACTTACATCGTATGTACCCGCCGTTGGATAAAAGACCTGAGGATTCCTAGATCGCGAAACCGAAGGAGAGCCTCCCTCAAAGCGCCAAAAAAAAGAGCCGGGATTGCCCGAAGAATTATTTGAGAAAGTCACTATTTCCCCTTCAATTATGGTGGTATTATTCGCATCAAACTGGACATTAACCGGATCAATAACACGAATGAATTCTTCTTTCAATTCAGTGGAGGAATTGGAACCATCATTTACTTCTAAAGTAACATTAAAGGTCCCTGTTGTGGCGTAGGTAACCGTTGGGCTAATCTCGGTGGAAGTAGAGGGCGTCCCATTTTCAAAAGTCCACTTTAAATTGTCCGTCTCACCGGTAGAGGTACTGATAAATCTTACCCTTTCTCCCGGAATAGCAGCTTCTCCAAACTGAAAATCAGCTAAAAATTTTGCTTGTAATTTCTCAGTAACTGTAATAAATTCAGTTTTCTCTTCGGTATCCGGTTCATTGCCATTGGAAGTGGTCAGACTGACCCGATAGGTTCCAGGCGTCGAATACATTACAACCGGGTTTTGCAAGTTGGACGTACGTGGAGATCCTCCCACAAAACTCCACTTCCAACTTGTTGGATCCCCGGTTGTAACGTCAGTAAAAGTCAATTCCTCTCCCTGAACTATGGTACGATTAGTCACCGTAAAATCAGTTTCTACTTTAACTAAGGTCTCATCATCATCTCCACAAGAGAACAAAAACAGGGTGGAAAACAACATGATGGTAAAAAGACCATTTTGAATAAATCTCATTTACACTTTTTTAATTGAAAAAATATGATTCTTATAAAGCCAGTCTACAGCGCAGATCAAGTCATAATGAATCCGTTAAGACATAAAAAATAAATCCTTTACAAAAGTTTTAGGGGAGCAAAACAGTTGAAAATTAAATCAAAAAAAAATGACCAAGGTTGGTCATTTTTTGCTCTAATACACAACAGATCAGAGAGTTTAAACTTCGTGTAACTTGAATAACGGGAGAGTGGATATAATCTACTTTACCAGCTTTGTCACCGCAGTGTCACACATACTATATATGAAGAGCATAACATGGGCCTATTCTGCCAATAGACTGAGTTTGTTGATGTATGTTAATGATTTTTCAAATAGTGCTGAGGTACAACCATCGATGTTTTGTCATTCAATAAGACCTTTTTATTGTCATTTTCATGCCATGGTCATAACAACATGTAAACAGCACTTTCCCTGATCTATTGCTGATAATTAGTGCGGCTCAGGATGCTTCTCCCAAGGGTAACTTCATCTGCATATTCCAATTCACCTCCAATAGGAATACCACGAGCTATGGTACTGATTTTAAGGTCAAAGGCTTTCAGTTTTTTAGTAAGATAAAAGGCGGTGGTATCCCCCTCCATCGTAGGGCTAAGTGCAAAAATGATCTCTTTGCATTCGCTTTCGGAACTTGAAATTCGCTCCATTAATTTTTCAATGTTCAACTCTCCCGGGCCAATGCCATCTATGGGTGATATAACTCCTCCTAACACATGATACAAACCTTGATATTGTGCCGTATTTTCTATGGCAAGCACATCCCGGGTATCTTCTACTATACACAAAGTAGTACGGTCCCTGCGATGTGAAGCACAAATTCGGCAAATGTCGTCATCAGAAATATTTTGACACTCCTGGCAATATTTGATTTTTGACCTCAGGTCATTCAATGCTTCCGTCAATGCGTAAGTAGTAATTTCTCCTGACTTCAATAGATGCAACACCAGTCTTAGCGCCGTTTTCTTACCAATACCGGGAAGTTTTGAAATTTCACCAACAGCACTTTCTACCAACTTAGAAGGATACTCCATATACGTTTAAAGATAATTAAAGTAGCATGCAAAACACTGTACACAATTCTTTTAGTGCATAATTTGAAAATTTTGTAAGTGGAAAGGCTGTTACCAGGTATGGCTTTGCTTAAACTACCCGGGCATCGATACCAGCGTCACAAATAGCCTCCTGCATAGGCTTGAGGAACTTGAACTCCCCTTTTTTAACGGAGCATTTACCTCTGTAATGGATGATCATAGCACATTGTTCCGCTTGTTCAGCAGAATGATTGCACACCCTGATCAGTGTATTGATCACGTGATCGAAAGTGTTTACATCATCGTTAAAAACCATAAGATCTTTAACGTCGGTCACATCTGCTTCTTCAAGCAATTCAACAAGTTCCTGTTCTTCGTATCCGAATGACATCATAGTAACCGCATTATTTTGTCAAAAATAAAAAATTATTACAAATTTAAAAGATACTTTACATCTTATGAGTGCAAATCTTGTTGTCACAATAATCTCTTCCTACTTCCTGCTTCTAATTTTGATTTCTCTGCTCACCTCGCGGAAAACAGATTCCAATACCTTTTTTACAGGAAACCGGCAGTCACCATGGTTTTTAGTAGCTTTTGGCATGATCGGGGCCTCCCTGTCCGGGGTAACTTTTATTTCTGTTCCAGGCTGGGTATCCAGTACACAGTTCTCCTACATGCAGATGGTACTGGGCTACTTAGTAGGCTATCTGGTCATAGGAACAGTCCTGATGCCACTATATTATCGTCTCAAACTAATCTCCATCTACGGTTACCTAGAAGACAGGTTTGGCTTTTGGTCATACAAAACAGGCGCTTTTTATTTTCTGCTTTCAAGAACTATAGGAGCTGCATTCCGACTGTTTCTTGTCGCCGGAGTATTACAAATTGCCATTTTTGACAGCTGGGGGATACCGTTCAGTCTGACTGTCCTGATCACCATCTCTCTGATCTGGCTATATACTTTCAGAGGTGGTATCAAGACGATAGTTTGGACAGATACACTACAAACCCTGTTCATGCTACTGGCTGTAGTCGTAGTGATTGATCTTATACGTACCGACCTCGGGCTTTCTTTCAGTACACTAACCTCCATTATCCAGGACAGTGAATACTCACAAATATTTTTTTGGGACTGGAAGCCAAAAATTAATTTCTTCAAACAGTTCTTTTCAGGGGCCTTTATAGCTATCGTAATGACCGGGTTGGATCAGGACATGATGCAAAAGAACCTCACCTGCAAAACCCTGGGAGACGCTCAGAAAAACATGTTCTGGTTTTCCATCACATTGGTGGTGGTTAATCTACTTTTTCTTTCTTTAGGCGCGTTATTATACATTTACGCCACAAAAAATGGCATTACACTACCCGAAAAAACCGATGACCTGTTTCCTATGCTGGCGCTCAACCACTTCCCATTAGTGGCAGGTATACTCTTTTTGTTAGGCATTACCGCAGCAGCTTACAGCAGCGCCGATTCGGCCCTCACCGCACTGACAACGTCATTTTGTGTAGACTTCCTGAATTTTCTTCCGGAGGATACCATCGCCATGCGAAGTAAGCAAAGAAAAACACGGCTGATGGTTCATCTTGGCTTCTCTGCACTACTTTTTGGAGTGATCATGTTCTTTCAAATGATCAATGATGAAGCAGTCATTAGTTCCGTCTTTAAAGCAGCAGGCTATACTTACGGACCATTGCTGGGCCTGTATACATTCGGACTTTTTTCCACCTGGAAAGTGCGGGATGCATGGGTACCACTTGTCTGTATCGTTTCACCAATCGTCGCCTATTTATTAAGTGAATTCAGTGAAGAGTTACTGGCAGGATATCAGTTTGGTTTTGAGATATTGATCGTAAATGGATTTTTGACCTTCCTGGGATTGATGCTGATAAAAAAAGGCCGCTCTAATTAAAGAAGCGGCCGAGCTGCACACATTAAAACCAACTAAACAATGAGCACAGCATCATTATCATTATCTAACCTAAATTATTTTTTAGTGTACAAGGTGTATACCAAAAGCAAAACATTGGTTTTAAGCTATTTATGAGCGTTTTTCCAACAGACCGATGTCTTGATTTGGGAATAAATTCCCATTAAGAACTGATTGACAAGAGTTTAGCATAAGCTATTTCGCAACTCCTGAAGCAAGTCAGTCAAATACCTGTCAAAAAATTTGAGCTTTAAGGAATAGTCGGAAAATGAATGGATATCACAAGATATGTTTAAGGACGACTTTAAAAAAGAATGGCCGTTCCATATTTGAAACGGCCAAGCTGTACACCATTAAAACCAACTTAAACAACGGTACAGCGCAATTCTTAACTAAACCTTAACCTAAAATTATTGGATGTATTACAAGCTGAGTGCCAAAACACTTACCTGTGGAAAGAAGGCCAAAATCATGGTTTTAGATGCATTCATGATGGCACTATTTCCCTTTTTGGGAAAAGCTATCCTATAATGATCCGCCATTCGTATTGGGTTTAACAATTAAGCGTAATTACGCTATGCCCATTCGCCTTTCAGTCAGATAATTATCAAGTAAAACTATTTGCCCTGACTGTCAGTTCAGGTAGCGGAGTTTCATCAAGCCTTAGTAAGGCTCCTTTATCACAAACCTAATGCTATGGACGGGTCCCAAAAAAGGTCTTTGAAGTTTTCTATCTTATCGTTAGAAACACATATTCCTTCGCTCTCCAGCCGTTCCTGCATAGCCGTAGGTGTGGCAAAATGGTTTTTACCGGTGAGCAGACCTTGTCGGTTGACTACTCTGTGAGCCGGCACGTCATCAAGGCCATGAGCCGCATTCATCGCCCAGCCTACCATTCTTGCACTTCCTTTAGTGCCCAGGTAGTGTGCTATTGCACCGTAACTGGTTACACGTCCTCTTGGCACAAGTTTTACCACTTCGTATACATCTTCAAAAAATGATGTTTTGTCCTTTTTCATAGTTTTATTCTACCTCCTGACCAGTAGCGGCTGTCCAAAGTAAATACCAATCTTCTCGTGCGAGGCGTAATGAAAGGGCCTCATGGGCGGACCTAACCCGTTCTACATTAGATGTACCCAGCACAGGGATTATTTGCGCCGGGTGTAAAAGTAACCACGCATAAAGTAATTGGTCCAATTCACAATTGTATTTTTCGCATAGCTCTTTTCCTGCCTTATGTATCCTTTTCATAACCGGATCTTCCGAATCTTTGAAAAGAGCTCCTCCTCCAACCGGTGACCACGCCATAGGCCTTATTTTATGACGAATACATTGATCCAGCGTACCATCTGTAAACGCATTTCTTTTCAAAAGTGAAATCTCTACCTGATTCGTCACCAACGGGAAAAAGCTATTTAACAATTCATATTTGGCTGGTGAAAAGTTGGAGACCCCAAAAGCCAGTACTTTCCCAGAACGTTGAAGTGAATCAAAACAACCCGCCACTTCATGCGGATCCAATAAAAAGTCCGGACGATGAAGTAGTAAAAGGTCTATATGATCAGTACCCAGTTGTACCAATGACTTCTCAACCGAACCTATAATATAGTCTTTACTCGTATCGTAGGATTTAATTAAATTTTCCGGCCGGTTATTACACACCATTCTTATACCACATTTGGTAATAAGTTTCATCTTAGTCCTTAAAGAAGGGGTTTCTTTAAGGAGCTGCCCGAAATCCCCTTCAGTAGTATAATCTCCATAAATATCCGCATGATCGAATGTATTTAAACCCAGCTCTATACACCCTTCTACAAACTGCTGAAGTGCTTTTTGGGAAAAACCAGCCCCCCAATTACCTAAACGCATAGCGCCAATGATCAAAGGAGAAAATTCTGTCATATCTTATACAAATGTTTATTTCGGCTACCCTTTATTTTGTTGGTTTAACTGCTAATATTGCACCTAAAAGAGTTCATATCTTACACTGTGAATAATAGTCTTTAATTTGAACTTAAATACCACCTTAAAATAACCATAATGTTCAAAAATAATTCCCACGAGGAGAAAGTAACGCAAGATGCACTGAGTTCTAATAATATCATAGGCAAAGGCAGCACCTTCTCCGGAAATATTCAAACTTACGGCAATATCCGTGTGGAAGGAAGAATTATCGGAGATGTCGTCTCCAAATCAAAAGTAGCTATCGGTCCGTCCGCTGTCATAGAAGGCAATGTACTGGCCCAGGTATCTGAAGTGGAAGGGGAAGTGAAGGGGTCCATAGAGGTGACTGACTTGCTTACATTAAAACCTCAGTGTAAAATTCTTGGGAATATTGTCACGGATAAGTTAGTTGTAGAGTCCGGAGCAAAATTCGAAGGAAAATGCAAAATGGGCCAGGGACTGAGCAAAATCGAGCTAAAAACTAACCTGGAAGCCAAAGAACCCCTTAAAGAATCTGCGATCAAAAAAGCCATTTAGCAGTAAACAACCAAAACCTAAAATTGGATTGTCTCGAAGATCGGGGCAATCCTTTTTTATTTCATTTTTGGTGCTCTATGCCGCAAATGATTGTTATAATCATGATTTTAAACAAGCTTATTGTTGACATGAGCTGGTATTTCAATTATGCTTGTTACATTGCCACCCGGCTCGTTACCCTGGTTACGTAATACCAAAACAAAACCAGGTCAGGCCTGCATGGGTATTATTACATCGCTTGCCAAACCTTTGAAAATAAATGAATAGACTTCCTGTTGTATTTTATATTCTCCTTTCCTTCATAAATCATTTGGTAATAGCACAGGAACAGGATACTATCAGCAGTCAGTTGCTAAGTCAGGTAGTGGTAGTAGGTTTTGATGGCAACAAACGGCTTCTCGAAACTCCCGGGGCCATAAGCACACTAGATACAAAACAAATAAATGCCTTTGATCAAACATCTGTAGTATTTCCGGTGAATACCTTACCCGGTATCCGTTTTGAAGAAAGGTCCCCGGGCAGTTACAGAGTAGCTATTCGTGGCAGCTCTCTTCGTGCCCCTTTTGGAGTGCGAAATGTTAAAGTATATTGGAATGATATCCCATTTACACGGCCTACAGGGGAAACTCCTCTGAATTTGTTGGACCCGGTCAATTATGCAAGCCTGGAAATCATAAAAGGTCCGGCAGGCAGTGTTTTTGGCGCCGGTACGGGCGGGGTATTAAACATTAAAAGCTTTCCCAAACCGGAACGTAGCAGCATGGGCTTTTCAAGTACATGGGGGTCTTATGGATTGCAACGTTACGTGACTAACGTCGACAAAAAACTGGAAAAAGGAGTTTTATCTGCCAGTTATGTACGTCAGCAGGCAGATGGCTACCGGGAAAACAGCGATCTCAAACGTGACAACCTTCAGCTTCAGGGTAAATTTGAATTGGACGAGCACCATTCCTTTTCTGCCAGTTTACTTTATTCAGACATTAACTATGGAATACCCGGTGGACTCACCGAAGAACAATTCAAAGAAAATCCAAGACAACTACGGCCAAATCTGGCTGGAAGGGCTACTGGTCTTGCCTCTCAAAACCTATTAATAGGATTCACTAATGCCTACCAATGGAATGAGAAGTTCAGGAACACTACTACTGTGTATGGGAACCTGGAGTCCTTTGAAAATACATTCATTGATTTTCGAAGAGAAAGCCGGCAAAACGGAGGCGGACGTACACGTTTTTTATATACGACTAAATGGGGACGTACGAAATGGATGTTTATCCTGGGGGGTGAATTTCAAAGAGGTACAGACATAGCCCGTAACTTCGAAAATAACCAGGGGCAACCGGGGGCACTGAACTTTGATGACGAGATAAGGACAACTCAGTATTTCTTTTTTGCCAAGTCAGCAATAGACCTGCCAGGAGATATTCATGTCACCCTGGGACTAAGCAGGAATAAACTGGAGTATGATGTATTCCGGTTGACAGACGTAGCGCTGGATAGCTCCTTCCGTTTGTTGCGTTCTTTTGAACCTCAATGGATCCCAAGACTGGGTATTGTCAAGGAAATTGACCGCAACTTATCCATTCATGCCAGTTTTAGCAAAGGGTTCTCCCCTCCGGTGGTAGAGGAAATACGGACTAACGAGGGTAGTCTGAACACGGACCTCCAACCGGAAACAGGAGCTAACTATGAATTAGGCATAAGAGGCAATATTTGGAAAGGCAAACTCAACATTGACGTTACCGGGTTTTATTTCCGTCTGGATGAAACCATCATACAGGAAGAAACCGAACGAGGAACTGTAGTGTTTAATAATGCCGGTAATACAGATCAGCTGGGAGTAGAATTACAATCTACATGGTATGTTTATTCAAACGCTAATTCCCGGATAAGCAATCTGGTATGGCAGATAGCGTATACTTATCACGATTTCCGTTTTGACAATTACATAAACGATGGCGAGGATTTCTCAGGCAATGACCTTACCGGAGTAGCTCCGCATACTTTGTCCACAACGCTAACCTTATCAGGAAAATCAGGCTGGTATACTCGTGTTATGTACAATCACAATGCTCGTATCCCGCTAAATGATAATAATACCGTATTTGCCGATAATTTCCATTTGCTATTGCTTAAAGCCGGCTATCGTATAGACCTTCCGGCAGGTATTACATTGGATATATTTGGTGGGGTCAATAACCTGACTAATGAACGGTATAGCCTTGGCAATGATCTCAATGCCTTTGGCGAACGTTATTTCCAACCGGCGGCGGATAGAAATTATTATGCAGGTCTGAAAATCAACCTGGGGTACTAGTGTCATGTCACACCTCAAATGGCGGTTACACTATTTTTTAGGTCTCATTCTTAAAGTCGGCAGTAGGCAAAGGGCAGTAGGCAAAAAAATACGGGACAACTTCCACTTTTTTGCCTACTGCCCTTTGCAGATTGCTGACTGGCCGAGAACTTTCCAACACTGCAAATAGCGTTTATAATCTAACTCTAAACGTCAATTGAGGCTTGACACGACACTAGTCTTATATCACGTTTTTATTGTCATTATTTTTCGAGCCTCTTTTACAAGGAACATAACGGTAACCGATAATAAGGTCGGCAACAAGCAGCCAGCAAAGTTTTATGACGGCTGCTCATGAAAAATAATTTCTGTGTAAAAGTGATCCTTATTGCCTTTGATTAGCATTTTTCAAAACCAGGAGATGATCTTTTACCTCGAAATCCGGTGATTTAGCGACTTTTTGGAGTTCTAAGTTCGGTTTTCATTTTTTTTGCACGCCCAAAAGAAAACGAAACAAAAGAAAAGGGCGCCACGGCTAAAGTCCGTTTTCCCCGCAAAACGCACAAAACCAGCTCCTTAGGCCTGCCTACACACCACCCTCAAACGGACCGCACTACCCGTCATAGCCATCAGTTTAACTTTTTAATGAATTGATTATGAGTGTTTTGAAATACGGGATAGTATCCCTATTAGGGATATTGTTCTTTTTTCCCATTTTATATTTTGTAAGTGAATAAAAGAAAGGGCTACTTTTTGAATGCCCTTTCATTAGTTTAATAATACGACTAAATAGGCAAAAGAACCTTATTCCAATAGGAGTACAAATTGCGTAAAACGTTTAATTGCAGACTTTTTTAATGAGAAAGCTTTAAATCAGCTTGCCAAACAAACAGGGTTTATTAAACGTAAAAGTGCCAAACTGCTAGGCCATCATTTTCTGAACATATTAGTATTTATGCATCTGCCGGATAACAAACAGAGTTTACGCGGTTATGCAGTTGATTGCCACAACAGTTTTGATATTAAAATCACTAAACAATCTTTACAGAAGCGTTTTAATAAATATGCAGTTCGTTTTATGGGAGAAGCCTTGAGTTGGCTACTCCATAAGCATATTCTACCTACTGGACAACCCATGGGTAAATTAAGGGCATTCAATCGTGTTCGTATAAAAGATTCCACCCGATTTAATCTTCCCGCCTCATTTAAAGAAAAATACACAGGAATAGGCGGTGTAGCTAACTTGTCAAAGGCGATGATGAGCATTCAGTATGAGTATGATCTGCTTTCAGGCCAGACCCTTGATTTAAGGCTCACTAGAGGAACTGATAATGACCAGAGAGACGCAAGCGTATACACAAATGATATTGAACAAGGCGATTTGTTGATTAGAGACTTAGGTTATGCTACTCTAAACTACTTTTCGAAGATCATTTCAAAAGGGGCTTTCTTTCTTAATAGGCTTCATCCCCAAAAGAAAGTGTATTATAAAGCAAAGCCAGATAAAGAAGTCGATTTAAAAGCCTGCCTTCAAAAACTTAAAAAGTACCAACTTGCCTATCTCTCATTAGAGGTATTAATAGGTAGTGAAGATAAAATTCCTTCACGGCTCATTATCTCACAAGTTGACCAGCGGAGCTATGAAAAAAGACTCAAAAGCACGGCCAAAGCAGCAAGAAGCACCGAAAATATAAAAGAAGATTTTAGAATCAGGTGTAGACTTAATCTATTTATAACCAATGCCTCAGAAGAAGATTTACCTTCTCGGGATGTTCAATCTATTTATAGCCTTAGGTGGCAAATTGAACTCATTTTCAAAATTTGGAAATCTCAAGCTACTATTACTGCTATTAAAGAAGTACAAATACAGCGCTTTGAATGTCAGTTGCTCGGGAAAATGATCTATTTGGTTTTACACTGGAAACTCTTTAGGTGGTTAGATAATAGACACAGAAGTAAAAATAAAACACGTATCCTGAGTGTATGGAAATATTTTACCATTGCTTTTCAACTATCAGAAGTATTCAGAAGAACTACTCTAGATAACAAAAAAATAAATGAATTCCTGAGCATATTACTGGATAAACCCATTGAACAACTTGTTTTAGAACCTAAAAACAGAAAACCTAATAATTATCAACGTTTTATGACTTACTAAGCTGACGGCTATGGCACTACCCGTGGACCACCAGCCGCACAGTTTTATATGAATTATCATGAGTGGCCTATGACTTAATATCACTTACTGCGGGTTGCCAGACTGCTAACTCATCCAATCACAATGGCTCAGTAAACACAATGAATAATCTACATCGGACACACCATTTAATCCTTGATGCATCACTATTTTTTTATCATTGAAGACTTCAAACTCCCGGACCTATAAAAATTGATTTTTGGCTTGTATGATCTCTCCCATTACAGACAATGCAATCTCCTTCGCTGATTTGGCATATATAGGCATACCTATAGGAGCATGTATCCGGTCTATTAGTGCTTCTGGCACTCCCCTCTCCCGAAGTCTTGCTACCCGTTTAGCATGTGTCTTTCTGCTTCCCAGCGCACCGATATATCCTGCGTCAGACAGCAGTAATACTTCCAATGCATTATCATCTATTTTGGGATCATGCGAAAGAATGGCACAAAAGGTATAGGCATCAAGGGGAAACTTGTCCAGCACTTCTGATGGGTAAGACTGCAGTAATTGAGAGGGGGGTGAAGTAAAAACCGTATTTTGTGCAAAGTACCCTCTGGGATCAATGACCACTGTCTCAAAATCATACTTATTACCCAGGGCCACCAGGTCAACTGTAATATGTGCCGCACCGATGATCAGAAGTAAGTTTTTTCTTGGGAATATGTGAATAAAGTAAGTCGTCCCTTCATGCTCAACGATCTTATTCGCACGCTCTTCGTATGCCTTTTGTGCAGCATTCATTATTTTTTCCGGAATACTGTCCCCCAACATATCACCATTTTCATTGATCAATGCATTGACACCGGTGCCTTTTTCAACACTTGAAATTAAGATTGAAGACTTATTAGCCTCTGTGTTTTCCAATAGCTTCAGCCATACCTCCCCGGCGGAAAAATTAACAGGCTGTACAAATACCTCAATACTACCTCCACAAGACAGCCCTACCGACCAGGCATCTTCATCCGAAATACCGTAACTGAGTAACTTTGATGCATTTCCAGTCAAAACCTCTTTTGAGCTTTTTGCCACGGCCCCTTCCACACACCCTCCACTTACGGACCCGACCATGCTTCCATCTCCATTGATCATCATTACCGAGCCCACCGGCCTGGGTGAAGAACCCCATGTCTTTATTACCCTGGCCAGCGCAATGGGGGCACCGGTTTTATTCCATTTCTTTAGAATTTCGACAAAATCGTTCATGCTTATTGAACCGTAAGTTGAGCGTTATATAAAAGTAACTAATTCCGGGCTGAATTGTCCAATCATCGGAACTATGGCGACTGTCTGGTTTCCGTCAGACGTCGGCGATATCCGGGTTTGAACGTACTTTAGATTGGTACGGTAATGGTTACGACATCCCACCTCCTTCTTTTCTCACCACATGTGAGTTGAAAGAGAGATACTATTTTTCTTGTCTAACCTCCAGGCCATTAACTGAATTGTCACATTATTGATGCTTACTATTTAATCTCCTCCGCAAGAGGAACAAGAACTACAACTGGAGCAAGAACTCCCGAATGATGAGTCAGAACTATCTGATGACCCAAAATCAAACCACCCACCGTCAGACGATGAGGTATCAGAACTCACTGTATCCGGCTCTCCAAAAATATCCTGTCTGTTATCAAAATCTGTCGTATCATCGAAGTACTCAGAAGAACTATCCGCTTCTTGCAAATAACCTAAATCACCCCCCGTCTCAGACTCGTAATATGTATCATTATGTATCACCGAATGATCATGCCCAACAGAGGACCAGATCATACTATAGTATAAGTAACTGTCAAACCCGTGGTACCCATAGTGTAACCCATGATACCCTTCCTCTCTGTTTCTTACGAGGTCCCTTTCATTTTCTGGCTTCCTTTTTGGAACAATAATTTTGGTTTTCACCTCGGAATGGACATCATCCACTCGTATGGATTTCTTAATGCATAAAACAAAATCATCTATAAAAGCGGTAAAATCATGAAGCTTCTCTCTTTTGTATTCGTCATAGCTCTCCTGAGATGAAAATACATTATCAAGTTTATTATCCACATCACCTTTTACAGCAGAAAACTCTTTCAGTAACCCGGTTAGTTTAATTTCAATAGGGTGCTCCCCTACACTATGACTTCTACATATTTCAACTTCCAATAGATATTTGAACGAATCGTCTTCATGTTCCAAAACAAGTAGCAACGTATTGAAATGGGAAGACATGGCCGTGCCTGCATTCAAATCGTAAAGATCAAAGGCCTCTTTTAAGTCATCCTTTGCGCCTTTTTCATCAAGGTAAAAATCAATATCATCATGAGACAATCGGATGATATTGGTAATGCCTTTTTGAATTAATGCCTTGTTAAGTTGCTGAAGAATGGATACCGCCGTAAAAGTTTCTTGTTCCTGCTTGTCAGTCACTCCGCCCAGCGTCATGTGGTAGAGCATTCTTTTAAAAGCTTTCGTTGGTTTTATTCTTTCGATCTTTGTTATCTCAGAGGGGTCTATGGTAATTATTCCTTCAAAATACATAAGGTTGTTTTAGTTTGAGTTGCACGAACCGCATTGGGAATCTCTCCATTCTTTACGAGATAATTCACCCCAGATATTCACCGGGGGTTCTCCAAACAGGCTAATATAACGCTGAATTGTTTTTAAATAGTTTTTATTGTTGGCGGCATTATTATCATCGGGAGTGTGGTGAATAAAACTTCCCAGTTCAATTCGACAAAACCTTTCATACGCTTTAGTAAAAAGAATGAACTCATGCCAGGCCAGGTCAACCATTAAGGATGGGGTCAACTTAACATGAAAAGCTGAAACCAAATACATAAACTTCACTACCTCCGTCAATAATTCATGAGGATCAACATCCTGCCCCAACGGAAGATCCTTTAACTTCTTGAAGAGAATGGGATTACTTTCCAAAAGATTCATCGCCCAGATCTCAGAAGTTCTTTTGTCTACTTTTTTAGTTTCCGTATCCTTCATTTATTCCCTGTACTCCATGAGGTTTATCTAAAATGCTCAAATTATAAAATAAAGATTCTTCAACGAACTAAATGTGCATTTTTTAAAGTCCTGACCCTAAAACGAATAAATGCAAACGTCTATTACTTTACTATTCTGTTATAATAATTTCAGCGTAATTTACCGATCCAAAATTTTAAGAACTCAACCCATCTCCAACCCTTTTTGAACAGCAACGATTAAACTGTTCCTTTTAATTTGCAACAAAAGACTCAAAATAACAGGCCATGAATTTTAGTGAATCAAAAATATCCCAACTAGTACTTCATACTGTTGGGAACACCACAAAAGAAGAACCTTTGATCCTTGCCGAAAAGGGGCTTTTTATCGATCCTTCTCTGATGGACAACAGGCTACGCCCCTTTCTTCTTCAATCGATATGTCAGTCCAAAGAGGTGTATTCTTTCTTTCATGAAACGGATCTGAGGTTCAATGAAGTATTTCAATTCACAGCTAACATTTTCAACGACCCGCAAGGTTTTCTTAAGCATTCTCAAGACATTGCCAAACAGCTCTACAGTGTACAGACTGACCCTAAGATCAAAAAGGGACACCTCATGGTTTTTTATGTAGAGGGTATCATCGAAGAAGGTAATGAACTATCGGGGTTAGGTATTTTCAAATTAGAAGACAATGCTAATTTCCTGACATTTGAAGAAAATGGACAGTTGGTAACGTTAGAGTTCCTTAACGGAGTGAACCTCAATGATAAGATCGACAAAAGCTGTTTTATTCTTAATACTGAAATGGAAACAGGGTTTAAGATCTTTCTATCGGATGCACGCCATGGCAGTGACACCAAATTCTGGATAAAGGAATTTCTTCAAATCGGTGTCAATTCCACAGATTTCTCTTTGACCAATAAATTTCTGGGGCTTACGAAAGACTTTATCCAGGATGAATTCCCAAAAGAATTTAACGTGGAAAGGCCTGACCAGGCCGACTTATTGAACCGGTCACTGGATTTCTTTAAGAACAACGAAGAATTTCAAAAAACTGATTTTGAAAACGAAGTTTTAGGAGATGAAGATCTGATAGATTCTTTCCAAAGACATGCAAATCAACATTTCGAAGAGGAAGAAATGGAGATCCCTGATTCATTTCAAATATCAGCAAATGCGGTAAAATCAAAGGCCAGAGTATTCAAAAGTGTGCTGAAGCTGGACAAAAATTTCCACGTCTACATTCATGGCAACAGGGAACTTATTGAAAAGGGGGTGGATGAACAAACCGGAAGAAAATTTTATAAGATCTATTTTGATGAGGAGAGGTAGTGCAATTCTTTTTCTTGGTTTAATCTAATTAAAACAAGCTTTCTTAATCAGCCTTTAACATTACCAAATCTAAAATTAGAGTATCCATTTTTGAAACAACCCAAATCGTGTCTCCGCTGATTTTATTGATTTCAGTAGTTAGCTTCTTACCAACCATGGATTCTCCTTCCTCTTCTGAAGATTCAATATACTCTAATTCATATTTGCAGCTGTCTAACCATCTGATAGCTCCTTTAAATTCTATAACTTCACTCTTTTCAATTTGATATTCGCTTGTCCTGGTTATTCTCCAATTTTTATATGGCTCATTCAAGTAAACAAATTCACCCTCTTTGACATCTTCACATTTGTCAATGGAATCAATAGTATTGCAAGAGGTAATCAAAATTGATAACAACAGTAAAATAGTCTTCATACACTTTAAACATTTGCTATTCAATGCTCGACCTCAAAATCTCTATGCAGCCTCATTTTCATACCAGATCATGGATCTTAGCGTACTGAAGCAACATGATGGTTTTTGCATCCTTAATTTCCCCTGTATATATCATATTCAGGGCCTTCTCAAAGTCCAACTCCAAAACTTCTATATTTTCCTGTTCTTCTTCCAACCCTCCTCCTTCACCAACCTTCATTGCCTTGTCATATTCAGCTACAAAAAAATGAAGTATTTCAGTAACAGCGCCGGGCGACATATAGGATTCAAAGATCTTTTTAACTCTTGAAATTTTATAACCTGTTTCTTCCTCGGTTTCTTTTCTTATGCAGTTTTCAGGATCGTCCTGATCCAATAGTCCGGCACAAGCTTCAATCAACATACCATTTTCATTTCCATTCATAAAAGTCGGCAATCTGAATTGCCGGGTCAGTATTACTTTTTTGCTCTTAGCATTATAGAGGAGTATGGTCGCTCCGTTTCCTCTGTCATACACCTCTCTTGACTGCGTCGTCCTATGATCGGTCTTATTTATGTATTCGTAGGTCACTTTATTCAGCGTATACCAGTTATCAGACAATAATTCTGTTTTAACTATGTTAATTCTGTCGTTCATGGTTTTTTAAAATTGCGGCTAACAGGCGTAAATAATAGATGGAGATTAATAAATCACAGAGCAAAGTAACTCACAAACATGCTAATAGTACCGGCTTCGCACCACAGTATCCATAACCCAGCCTTGATGATAAGCTTCAAGAAGATGATCAGAGAATGCCTATGAATGATAAATCCGTCGATCCGATAGATGATCTCCCTTTGGCATATAATTTCTGAGAGGATCTTTTTAAAACTCTCTGATCTTAATGCTTCGGAAATGGACCGTATCACCGTGATCCTGTAACAGAATGTGGCCTTCCGGCCAACGACCGAAATTGGGCCAGTCCTTGTACTTGCTATAATTGACCAGCGCCAGGAACATTTGAGAAAATCGATCGTATTCAATGACCTTTTCATTATTAAGCCAATGCTCCACTTTACCACCTTTAGAAATGATTCTGGCTTTATTCCAGGTACCTATACCGTTAAAGGTCTTCCGTCTGTCCGGAATGGAGAGGTTTTCGGCGGTCATAAGGTCATATAATGAACCTAGTGTTCTATTGCCTGCCACTCCTTTTTTAGCATCAGGGTGTTTTGCATCATCCAGTAGCTGGAATTCACAGCCTATGGCTGATCCTGCTCCTGTATTCAGTCCGGGGTCCACAAAATATTTGATGCCACTATTGGCCCCTGCAGTAATTTGAAATTCCAGTTCTAACTCAAAGTCTCCAAACTGTTCTGTAGTAATAATATCTCCCGGCCCGGTAGATTCTCCGCCGTCAGTTGCGAACACCGTTAATATGCCGTCTTTCATTTCCCACCCTGATGTTGGAAACCCATCCATTTTAGCCCCTTTCCATCCCTTGGAAGATCTGCCATCCCAAAGCAGCCGGTACCCTTTACGTTTCTCCGTTTCGGTCAGTTCATTGGTCAGATAACTAATTTCCTGCACTTCAGGATCTGCCGGCCAGCTTACAGCCTCCAGGTTCTCCGTAGTGATCCTAATGTTTCTCCATTTCACCTGGGTATTGGCCTGATCATCTTTGTATATGCTGTGTACCTGAAGAGCAACAAAACCTTCTGCCGTCATCGCATCCACCAGGTTACTACACATCGTACCATTGATCCAGGTCCTTATCCGGTTGCCAATCGCTTCGACCCTAAACCGGTTCCATTCTCCTCTGCGAAAGGCCTGTCTTCCCTTCGGGTTGGCAGCCAGTGGGTATAACCAACCTCTTCTAGCCTCATCATAGATACCTCCGCTGTATGACCGGGAGCTTGGATCAATTTCTACCTGATAGCCATGTGCACGCCCGTCTTTATATGCTTTAAAACTATTACTTCTGATCTGAACACCGGAATTTAATCGATTATCTGCCAGCACCTCATACTCCAATATAAAATCCGAATACGTTTTCTTAGTTGCCAGGAAAGTATTTGGCGTATTCTTTACCGTAGTGCCCACGACAATATCTCCTTCAATCGTATAAGGAGCTTTGCCATTAAGTCTCTCCCATCCGTCGAGGTTTTTACCATTGAAGAGCATTTCCCAGTTTTCCCTTTCCTGTGCTAAAACAGATAGGCCGGGTAGTAAAAGTAGAATGATTATCCAGTTAATTCTCACGATGTTCGTTTTAAAAATTGTATTCCTCTTTCCAGTATTCAACCGTGTTATTATCCATTGCATTCAGCGCCATTTGCACTACCACAGATACTTTTGCTCCTGTTTCTGCATTGGAAAGGGGTGTTTTATTCTTGCGGATATTTTCTTCAAAATCCAGCAATGCCTGTAAACTGGGATCTGCGTGGGTCACGTTGATAGGTGATCCTTCTCCGCTTTGCCATGCTTTCCGTGTGGCACCGCTCACTCCATCTACTATCCCCAGTTCCGATAGTCGTTTGTGTTCGGCATAGAGCCAGGCTTTCGTATAATCCAGGACGATGGTACCCTTATTACCTCTGACGGTGATGAGATAATCATCTTTGGCGTTCGTAGTTAGAGAAGTAAAAGTAGCCTTCAAACCATTGGGATATTCAGTGACCAGATGTACGTTATCGTAAGTTTCCCTGCCATCTTTCCAATAATCAATGCCACCAAAACCGGCTACTTTTACAGGGTGAGCGTCTGTAATCCAATTCACAAAATCAATCTGATGAGAACAGAGTTCTGCCGTCAGCCCTCCGGACATGTCACGATACATGCGCCAGTTGACCAGTTTTTCCCATTTAGGGTCCGGCACTTTCCTTCGCCAATCACCGTTTCTATTCCATTGACTTTCAATATGGGCTACTTCACCAATGTATCCACTTTTAATGAGGTTATGAACATGATGGTACAATTTTGAACTATGATATTGATGACCTGTTTGAAAAATTTTACCGGATGACCTGGACTTTTGAACAAGTTCTTTGGTAGGACCAAAACCATAGCTCATTGTTTTTTCGCAAAAGACATGCTTATCCGCCTCCAGGGCTTTTAACGCTATTTCTGCATGTGTGCCAAATGGCGTGGCAATAATTACGGCGTCTACCTTCTTGTCATCAAGTAATGCATGATAATCCTCATATGCCCTGGTATCGGCATCCCCATACTGCATAGCTTCTTTCAAGTGAAACGGTAAGATATCACTGCAGGCTACCAACTTGATAGAAGGTACGTCCTTCAGCAGTGATGCCAATCCCTTTCCACGACTACCCGTGCCTATAATTCCGATCCCAAGGGGCGAATCGTTATAAGATGATTTCAATATACTTACCGGGTCAGAGAGCACAACTCCCCCTGTTAACAGCATTCCTGCCGATAAAAAGTTTCTTCGTGAAATTCCTTTTTCTTTCATTTTAGGTGACGATATGGAGGTTCAGAAACCCCACACTTCGGACAAAACATGGACTCAAAACCTATTGGATACATGGAAAAACAAGAGCTAGAATTTCTGATATCTTAAAATTCTAGCGATCAGTTGTTAAATTATTGAATTTTCGGCAAAATCTGCTTGCTTTCCATGGCTCTTCATTAGCCATAAGCAAAGGATTTTTCATTTCGTTGACTGCTAAAAGTATTTTACCAGTGTCAAATAGGTGTATTGAAACAAATTAAACATCTGTTTATCAATTACTTAACACTTTTCGATGAACATTCCGCCTGACATTAGAATAATCCCCAAATTACCTTTTAAGAGACATTTGTCATGAATTCCTTTTTAATAACTGACAAAAACTACATCACCCCATCCATTCACCGGTTTGAATGAAGAGGCCTGATAGATAAACTGGAACAGCAACCGTGCAAAAGGCGTCCTATTTGAGACGCCTTCGTTTTTATATTTCAGTTATTTCTTACAAAACCTGAACTGACCTTCAGCTTATCCACTCTATAAAAAAAATAGTCAATAAGGAAAAGAGCTATTGAATTATTGAATTACTGACTTCTATTGGAGTATCACTATGCATGGAAATAGACGGATAAACAGGATACCAGGAACCGCCTATATTGTTTTGTATGGTAGAGTTATCGATCCTGATATTTCCTGAATGGTCATTAGAGACAAAAAATATAGCCGAACCAAAAGAATTGACTTCATTCTCTTCAATTTTTGAACCGAGCACAGTAAGCGTCATGGTATTCCCATCATTATAAATGGCTCCTCCACTTCCCCCTCCCCGAGTATTGTCAGAAGCAGGATTACCACCATTCCCAATGGCTTTGTTGTGAGAAAAAAAACTGTTGATAATGGTCCATGACACACCTATACTACTAATTGCCCCACCATTTGAACCTGTGTTCCCATACCCTTCAGCTCCTCCAAAAGTGGTGTTGACCACATAGACAGGCTGGTTATTGTATTGGCTGAATACACGTACAGCGCCACCTCCCACGTCAGGGCCTAAAGCAGCACATACATTATTAAAAAACCGGCAATTAACCATCTTAAACCTTCCTCCACGCACCCAAATTGCTCCGCCTCCATCATATTCCGATTCAGCAGTAGAGTTCCCATCGGCAAATGTTATATTCTGAACGGTCAATCTCGGGTGGTCCTGGTTCTGACAGTGTGAGGTAGTCCAGTTCTGATCCTGGTCACAGGTATTCATATATAAAATACGTGTTTTTCCGTCACCACTTAAGGTAACGAGACCTCCTCCATCTATGACAACATCCGGATCCGCATCATTGAATACTTTAGCAGGCTTATCCATACGGATCACTACTGGGTCCGGTCCACAATCAAAGGTGATCGTACCCCCTTTGGCTACGGCATCCACAAAAGCATCACAGGTACAACTTTCAGCAGTTCCGGTGCCAACTACCTGGTCCGGAGAGGACACATCTTCTGTAGCAGCTTCAGCAGGAATGGGACTGTTACCCTCCGGATTACCTGCAGCAGGGCCATCTGCCGGGTTTTCCAGTGGGTTATGTACATCCAACAACTGACCTTCGTCATCATCTCCACAACTCCAGAGCAATAGCACCAATAAAAAACTCCATCTAAATCCTTTTTTCATGGCAAAAGTTCTTTTTTTCAAGTTTAAGCGTTTTTGACACCACGTTACAGATCTATTTTTGAGAAACCATTTGAATGTAAGGAAAGTATAAAAACTATAGCTTACAGCTGAGCCGAAAAAAATAACAGGACAATCGAGATCCTTATGTTCATCAAGGCTAAGATAACACTTTAGCCACAACGATGGCGCCGCTTTCTCAGAACATTACCGAGCCTGACTTCTCTCAAAAGCTTTGAAAAACCAGATCAAAGGTCATATGGTCATAAACTGATTTTATAGTAACTTCATTACCCATTTGGTGAGCCTGAATTATAATAAACAATAACTCTTCTATTCTCAACCCCCGGCCGGCTGATGGATTTTTCAATAAAAAAATCGAGGTCCAATTCAATAATTTATAATAACTTGTTGATATTCAATTGATTACAAAACTGATAAAATATTCCCTTCCTTTGTTGCTAGTGGCTACCACCAGCCTCTATGGTCAACACACTTACGATATCGCCGATTCTACAGACCAACACATTTTTGTCTATGATTTTATCGAATACCTGGAAGACCCAAAAGACAGTATCACCCTGAAAAACATTCTGGATGGTCATCATGATCATACTTTTAAGCCAAATACGGATTTTGCCCCTAAGAACTACAACATTCATTCTGCTTACTGGGTCAGGATAAAGATCAACCATCACAGTAATTCTCAAAAGCAATGGCTCTTAGAGTTCTTTGATCAAACCATCGATAGCATCTTTGCCTTTATTCCAAAACCCAATAACAGGTATGATACTATTTTATTAGGAGATGCTGCACCATTTTCTATGAGGCGTATCAAACATAAAAACTTTATAATCCCCATAGAAAATGATCATAACAAGGAGCTCACCTACTATTTCAAAGTGAAGGCATCCCATCCTATCGATATCATTTTAGTAGTGAGATCCTATGATTTCTTTTCCTTCTACTCACTTAATGAGTACTTCTTATTCGGTATTTTCTATGGATTGATCATATTGATAGGACTATATAACCTGTTGCTTTATTTCACCATCAGGGAGACGCCCTATCTCCACTTTGTATTGTATGCCTACAGCGTAGCACTTTTTTTCAGTAGCTCAGACGGGTTTTCTTACCAGTATTTATGGTCGCACTGGCCGTTTTGGAATGAGATAGCCTACGGGGTATTCATGTTTTTCATTTCCGTATTTGGTATATTCTTTACCAAACACTTTTTACACTTAAAGTATAAAGCGCCCAAACTGAACACAATGTTAAATGGGGTACTGGCACTGAGAAGCGTTTATTTTTTCAGCTGCTTATTTTTCGATAAGACCTGGTTTGATCATTTATACATAGATATCGTACCACTTGTTTTTGTATTGGCGATTAGTACCTACTTTCTTTGGCGAGGGTATAAGCCTGCACGACTGGCTACATTGGCTTTCTTCTTTTTACTGATAGGTTCCATTACGAAGCTGTTGTTAGCGACTGGGATCGGTAACATTGGCTCGGGTGTAATTAATTACTATGCGCTAAACATGGCTTTTCTCCTGCAATTAATTGCACTTTCCTTTGCCCTTGGCGACAAAGTCAGGATCCTGAAAAACAAAAAAGACAGGGCTATGAGGCGAATAGTTAAGCAACACGAAATCAATAGCAGGCTTCAGACCAAAGTAAACAGGGAGTTGGAGCAAAGAGTCAGGGAACGTACGTTAGAGCTAAACATTAAAAACGAAGAGCTGAAAAAAACCCATGACCAAATGGCAGAACAAGCCGCTGAGATCAATAAGATGAATGCCATGCTGGACATTGACAATTGGAAGATCAAAAAAGAATCGAAGCAAGAGATCCGAAAGAAATTGCTTTCACGAGGGGTTAATTACGCTGAATTCATAAAGATCTTTCCGGATGATATGATATGCTATCAGTACCTGGCTGATGTTAAATGGAGCCAGGGTTTCGAATGTAAAAAGTGTGGTCATACAAATGGGAATCAGCAAAAACATCATTCCAGGAGGTGCTCCCGCTGCGGATACATTGAATCCGCCACTTCGCACACCGTATTTCATAATGTTAAATTCCCTCTACAGAAAGCTTTCTATATCTCCCACCTTGAACTTACGGGAACGAAAATTACCACAGTAGAATTGTCAAGAATATTGAAACTTAGAGTTGCCACCTGTTCGGCTTTTCGTGAAAAACTTAGAAAAGCGTTGAGCGGAAATGACCACAAGGAAACCCTCAAAAACCAAGATATTATCGTTTTTTTCGATTATTGATAATAATGCGTATTCATATTTTGGGATAAACCACTTTTTAGGCCAATACGATGGAATTTCACTGATAGTAATGCGTATATAACCGGCTCATATCCTCCACTATTTGCAATCGATTGCGAGATTCTCCGATCGTTTTTTTGATCTTGTCTGCCCTTTATCAAAACTTCACTGTGCGATGAATTCAGTCACTGATTTTACAGCCCCGCAAAGCTGAACCATCACACCTTTTTATTTAATGCAAACTAAGCACCTATGAAAACACAATTACTGTTTTTACTTTTTTTTTCTACCACAATCTGGGCTTTTGGGCAAGCCAATATAATCAGTGGTAGGGTTTATTCTTCTGATGACGACGGTCCTTTGCCCGGAGTAAATATTCTAATAAAGGATTCAAGTCAAGGCACGGTATCTGATTTTGACGGGAATTTCAGCATCCCGGCAAACCCTGATGATATCCTGGTTTTCTCTTTTGTAGGTTATAACCCCGTAGAAATAAAGGTTGGCAACCAAACCTCACTCAGTGTAAACCTCGATCCGGACATCGTATCCCTGTCGGAAGTCGTTGTCATTGGTTACGGAGAAACATCTGAAAAAAAGCTTACCACGGCGGTCACTTCGCTGGATGCACAGATCATTGAAAACAAACCTTTTGTGAATATTGAACAATCCATTAACGGCAAGGCGCCTGGCGTTCAGGTCATTCAACCATCCGGTCGTCCCGGAGCAGGAATATCGATCAGAATCCGGGGAGCAACATCCGTTACCGGTGGGAATGAACCTCTTTATGTAGTAGATGGAGTACCGGTTTTAAACACCGAAGGTATTAACCCGTCAGATGTAGAATCCATTGATATATTGAAAGATGCGGCTTCCGCATCTATCTATGGAGCACGGGCAGCCAATGGAGTAGTACTCATCACCACCAAAAGGGGTAATGCTACCAAACCAACTTTGAATTTTTCCAGCTATGTCGGATTCGAAAGCGTAACTAATACCATTCCGGTGCTGAACTCCGAACAGTATATGGACCTTCTTAATACAGCGCGTCTGAATGCGGGCCTATCCGTATTGGACAATCCTTTTGACTTCGAATTTAATACCGACTGGCAGCAGGAATTATATGACCCGGCCTCTATCCAAAACTATCAGTTAGCATTTTCCGGTGGCAGTGAAGACGGTACTTTTTTCGTATCTGCGGGATATCAGAATCAGGAAGGTGTCATCGCTCCTTCTGATTTCGAACGATTTTCCGTTAGGTTCAACCAGGACAGGAAACTACTATCCAACCTGAAGGTAGGTAATAGTATAGCTTTAAGTCATACCACGTTTGATGCTATAAGCGACAATCAAAGGGTCAACAACGGAGGCGTAGTACTTAGCGCATTGACTACCCCACCTATTATCCCGGTCCGAAATGCAGACGGCACCTATCCTTTAAATCCCTATCAAGCCTGGGAAAATCCAATTGCCTTGGTCAGAGGCCAGCAGCAAACTTCTTTTACCAATAAAGTACTCGCCAATGTTTATGCCGAATATACACTCCCCATGGATGTCCTTTTTAAGTCTTCTGTTGCTGTAGATTATAACAATTCAAAAGCAGATCGTTTTGTAGACCCATTCACCACGGGAAATGGACGTGCACAGGAAGGGGAGGCTTCAAATGAAACCTTCAATGAACTGATTTGGGTTTGGGAAAACACGTTAAACTACCACAGAGATTTCGGAGAGGGACACAACATAGATTTACTACTGGGAACCTCCTTTCAGCAGTCTAAGTGGGAAAGCACCTATCTGCTTGCCCGGGGTTTTGCCAATGGGTCTATACCAACGGCTGCGGCAGCATCAGAGCCGATTGACGTCGATGCGCGGATAGCCGAATGGTCACTGGTTTCACATTTTATCAGAGGTACCTATAACTATAAGAACAAATACCTGTTGTCAGCATCCATGAGGGCCGATGGTTCTTCCCGATTTGGTGATGGTAACAGATACGGATATTTTCCATCTGCTTCCGTAGGATGGAATATTTCGGAAGAAGACTTTTTAGACGACATTTCATGGCTGAACAACCTAAAACTAAGGTATAGCTTCGGTATTACAGGAAATCAGAACATTGGTAATTACAGCTCTTTCGGCACCTACGGTTCAGGCGCTAACTACCCGTTTGACGGAGAAATATCGCCAGGCATTTTTCCAGACCAGGTAAACAATGAGGATTTAAGGTGGGAAAGTACCACGCAGCATAATATTGGGGTAGATGCGGATCTTTTCGGCGGACGGATTAGTGCCAAGATAGATGTATACCACAAAAGAACATCTGATATGCTGTTGTTTAACCAACTACCAAACACTACAGGATATCCCGGTTCACTACAAAACATAGGCTCCCTGGAGAATAAGGGGCTGGAAATTGGTTTAAATGCGCAACCTGTCTCCAGCGGTCTTTTCACCTGGAATGTAGATGCCAATATCAGCTTTAACCGATCCAAAGTATTGGAGATAGGGCCTGACCCTATCTTTGGTGGTGGCATTCCTGACCAGGGAAATGTTAGTATACTCCAGGAAGGCCAACCTATAGGTAATTTCTATGGCTGGGTGGCCCAGGGCGTGGACAACGAGACCGGCAATATCGTATTCCTTGATCGTATAGAAAACGGTATTATTAATGATGAAGATCGTCAGATCATAGGTAATGCACTGCCAGACTTTACATGGGGTATTACCAACAGACTCGCTTATGGTGGCATTGAGCTAACCATTTTCTTGCAGGGAGTACAAGGCCAGGACATCTATAATGCCACACGGTTTGAAATGGAATCCATGTCCTCTTTTAAAAACCAATCCACAGCAGTGCTGGACCGATGGACCCCTGAAAACACGGAAGGAAGCCTGCCACAAGCTGTATTTGGAGACCCCGGCGATAATGACCGAATATCAACACGTTGGGTGGAGGATGGGTCCTTCTTGAAAATAAGAGAACTCACGCTAGCCTATAACCTGCCTTCGTCCTTATCTGAAAAATTTGGAATGCAAAATGCCAAGGTTTATGTACAGGGAAGGAATTTCTACACACTCACCGATTACAGTGGATATGACCCTGAAGTAAGTAGAGATGGTGGCAGTACCATCTCGCCCAACATAGACTATGGCACCTACCCGCAAGTGCAGTCTTTTTTAGTAGGATTAAACATTAGTTTTTAAACGATTTCTCATGAAAAATATATCCAGCAAGATTTATTATATCATCGTAGGGGGCCTTTTGGTTTCATGCAATGATTTTTTGGACCTTTCACCTGTCACAGAAATATCTTCAGCCAACTACTGGCAGACACAAGAAGATGCCGAGGCTGGTATTATTGGGTGTTATGATGCCCTACAACCGGACTCTTACTTTGGATTTGATCTTTACACCTACGGCGAGGTACGTTCTGACAACTGTTTTGCAGGCGGTGACAACCCAAATAATTTCGCTATTGACAACTTCACTGAAAACCCTACCAATGCCAATATTACCCGAAGCTGGAGGCAGCTATACTTTGCCATAGGACGGACCAACACCGTGCTCAATCGCGTAAACGGAATGGAGGACGATCTATTTGAAGAGGCTAAAAAAGAACAAATTATGGGGGAAGCTTACTTTTTGAGGGCCTTTCACTATTTTAATCTCGTCAGACTTTGGGGTAATGTTCCGCTGGTACTTACGGAAACCACATCACTCGACCCGGATAACATAAAAGTAAGTAAAGCGGATGCAGCAGAAGTTTATACCCAAATAATCAATGATTTTGAACTGGCCCGGGAACTACTCCCCACCCAGGCACCGGCCGGTGGCCGACTATCAAAAGGTGCCGCTGAAGCCTTTTTAGCCAAAGTGGCATTAACACAATCAAATTACACAGATGTAATTACCTGGACAGAAGCCGTAATGGGAAGAGGCTATGAACTGCTGACCACCTACGACCATTTATTCGACCAGGAACATAAGAACAATGCAGAAGTGATACTGAGTGTACAATATATCGGAGCGGCTGAGGGTAATCCGTTCCCGGAATTGGTATTACCTACTCCTGAGGCTTCCTTCGAATTTATAAAGTTCCATACACCTACGCCGAATAGCCTTGCTCAATTCGAAGCAGGAGATGTAAGGGCTTCCACCGCTTTTGTGGAACGAAGTGGCACTCCTTACCTTTTCAAATGGAGAAACGGGGACGCCTTTGCCTCAGCAGATCATAATATCATTATGCGCTATGCTGATGTGCTACTCATGCGGGCAGAAGCGCTCAATCAAGAGGACCGGACAACGGAAGCCATTATTCTATTGGATCAAATACGCCATCGTGCGGGCTTAACTCCGTATACAGGAGATCAATCCAAAGAAGCAGTGGATACTGCCATTTTACAGGAACGAAGAGTAGAACTCATGTATGAAGGCCATCGCTGGTTTGATTTGAAGCGAAAAGGTTTTCAGTTTACCAGAGACGCTATTCTGGCGGCAAAGGGGATCACCATCACGGAAAACCAAATGGAATTTTCAATTCCACAGGAAGAAATAGACAGGAACAGCAATTTAGATAACTAGCGCATTTAGAAATATGAAAATGGAATACATAATAGGGCTAATACTATCACTCACTTCTATGTCGGGCTGTGAGGATAACGAAGAGGCAGGAACCAAAAAAGCTACCGATGGAGAGGTGGAAGTACATATTACTTCACTAGATGGCTCTTCACTTCTCAGGCAACTGCCTACAAAACTCAACTTTTCCAAAGAGGCTTTGTCAGGTACACTGGTAGAAATATCCGAAACAGAACAAGGCCCTGCCATTGACGGCTTTGGCGCTGCATTGACAGGTTCTTCTGCTTACCTGATGCATAACAATGAAGCAGCCATCAAAGACCTGTTCAGTGAAGAGGGTATTAGTTTAAGTTACCTAAGGCTAACAATGGGGGCCTCTGACTTTAATAAAAACGGAAGCTATTCGTATAATGATATTAATGAGGCAGAAGACCTGAGCTTGTCTCAATTCTCTATAGCAGAGGATAAGGCAAGTGATAATCCGATGATTCCCGTGGCTCAGGCCATTTTGGCTGCAAATAGCGAGGTTTCTATAATGGCTTCCCCATGGACTCCCCCGCCGTGGATGAAGTCCAGCAAATCATACATTGGGGGTAGCCTGCTCAAAGCCTACTACGGCGTTTATGCCGATTACTTTATCAAATACCTTCAAGCTTATGCAGCAGAAGGAATACCGGTGGGAGCTATCACCGTACAAAATGAACCCCTTCATGAGCCAAAGACCTATCCCGGGATGAAAATGAGCGCTTTAGAGCAGGCTGATTTCATCGGGAACCATCTGGGGCCAAAGCTTGAGGCCGCCAACTTATCCACTGATATTATAGCTTACGATCATAATTTCTATGTGGAAGAAGATCCCGACTATCCCATAACTGTACTTCAGGATACTAAGGCAGGTATATATGCCAAGGGTGTAGCATATCATGCGTACGGGGGAGCGGCTTCCGATATTGATCTGCTCCTTACTCAATTTCCCGATGCGGAAATCCATTTTACTGAACAATCCGGCATTATCGGGGAACAAACCTCTTTTAAAGGTGAAATCGTCTGGTTTATGGAAAATGTATTTGCTCCGATGCTACGGCGAGGAGCTAAATCAATCCTTCTATGGAATCTGGCCCTGGATGAAAATAACGGCCCGAAAAATAATGGCTGCCAAACCTGCAGAGGGGTTATTACAATAACCAGTACCAAAAACATTGTTAAAAACCCGGAATACTATCTGTTAGGCCATTTTTCGCGATTCGTAAAGCCAGGTGCAATGCGATTAAAAACAGCCGATTTCAAAGGGCAATTCGAAAATATTGCTTTTGAAAACTCAGACGGCTCCAAGGTCCTGGTATTACTCAACACTTCTAATGCGGACGATAAGCAGATACAGGTAAACATAGGTTCCGGAAGTTTTGGATATACTCTACCGGCAAATTCACTGGTCACCTTGAGGTGGGATACCACCCTATGAAAAAAGATAATAAGCTAATAGATAATTAAGAACATGAAGAATTTTGATAAACTCTTTTCAATTCTCTTGATACTTCTAACATTTTCTTGTGAAGAAGAAGAGAATGTGACTGCTACTGGAAACTGGGAACTCCAGGGCGCCAGCATTACAGCACCTGCTGACAATTTCTCGGTAGTGCTGGACGACGAAAATCCCTCTGAACTCATTAATTTCCGCTGGGATGCCGCCAGCAATGACCAGGATTATTTAATAACGTATAAGTTGATACTGGACCGGACAGAAGGTGATTTTAGTGCCCCATTACTGTCCCAGGCATCTGACAGTGAAGGAACCGGACTTCAGGCCGGTATCACTCACCTGACCATGGACCAGCTTTTGGCAGACCTGGGACTGCAGGTAAGTGAGTCCATCCATTTGAAGTGGGCTGTAAAGGCCAACGCACTCAGCAAATCCGAAATAGCAAGTCAATCTCTTACAGTTACCCGTTTCGAAACCGAAACAGTACCTGATGCCTTATTCATTTCAGGTTCTGCTACAGAAGTCGGTGATGCCCCTTCAAGTGCCATCCCCATGATTGAATTACGCGGGGCAGATGGAGCAAGAACAAACATTTTTGAAATACATACCTCACTGGAGTCAGGAGAGAGTTTTAACTTTTATACCGAACAGGATGCGGGAGCACGTTTCTTTGGAGGAAATAGTGGAGAGTTGTTAAACGCCGGCAATCCAATTGCTGCCCCTGAAACGGGGGAATATCGTATCAGAGCAGATTTTAACAACTCAACGTATGAATTCCTTAAAATTGACAAGTGGAGTATAGTAGGAAATGTGATCGATGGAGGCTGGGGTGGTGACGTTCCATTGCAGTACCAGGGAAATAGTGTATGGAGTTCTTCAGTGACCCTGGTAGATGCAGAGCCGGGAGAGGCTGACAAACGTTTTATTTTCCGCGCAAATGGCGATTGGGATGTAGTGCTCAAACGTATTCAGGGCAGTACGAATGAATTGATATCGGAGTCGTTTGGTAATGACAATGGCTATGGTCTTGAAGATGTCCCCGTAGCTGAACTGGGAAGGTGGCATATAACATTAGACCTTTCAGCCCCCACTCCTACCTATATTATTAGTGAAGATAATTCGGCGCCAACAGAAACACCTTCAGCGCTATATCTCTTTGCCGACGGCACTCTTGTCACTGAACTACAGAAAGATGGGGATATTTTTTCTTATGGTTTCCTGGATATGAAACCCGAGGTAAATTATACGCTCAACGAAGCACAAGATGGCTCAGGAAACACATTTTCCATCCTTGGTTCTCTCGGCCAGCCGGATTCAGAAAATGACAGGGTAATCGGAACCGCAGGCATAAGTACATCAGGCTTACCCATCGGCATTGACGAAAACCAGGCATACCGACTTTCCTTCGACTTTAGCACAGCCACGCTAACCTGGGACTATTATAACTTCAAACTCTTTCATTGGAATGATTGGGATACAAGAAGTGAGTTAAGAATGACCTATCAGGGAAATTATACCTGGGAGATAACAGAACCCCTGACCGCCAGTTATAATTCGAAGTTCATATCTCCCTGGGATTATGATTTTGGTTCAGAAAACCCGACAGAGTTGACAGGCACTATGGTTACCGGTGGTGGTAGCAACTTCATGAATGTCAACGAAGATGGTACCTACAAAGTGAATATCACATTATCCACCGATTTTATGACCGGGACTTACAGTTTTGTAAAACAGTAATTTGAACAATGAACTATCTCAAAATATTTTTGATCATCACGATTAGTTTCTTTCAATGTACCAACGAAAATGAGACTCCCCCACCATCGACGGAAGTCTCATTTTCTGCCCGTGAAAAGGAATTGACTATATTCACCACAGCGAATCAAACTGATCTCAGGCTACAAAACACCGGGAACCTGGAATTTAAACCTGCCAGACAGCCTCTCGAATCCGAAGTGTCTATTTTCGTTAATCCAAACAAAACGTTCCAGGAGTTTATTGGAATAGGAGGCGCCATTACTGATGCTTCAGCTGAGGTTTTTGCCCGGCTTCCGGATGACAAACAAGAAGAATTGCTCAATGCCTATTACAGTGAGAAAGAAGGGATCGGTTACTCGCTAACCCGAACGACCATCCATAGCTGCGATTTCAGTACCAAAAGTTATACTTATGTGAGCGACAAGGATAAGGCATTAAACTCTTTTGATATAAGCCATGACCTGGAATATAGAATCCCCATGATCCAAAGGGCCATTGCTGCAGCGGGTGGAGAATTATTGCTATACGCCAGCCCGTGGAGCCCGCCTGCCTTTATGAAGGACAATAACAATATGCTGCGAGGCGGAAAGTTACTTCCTGAGTACTACGACTCATGGGCCAGGTATTATACTAAATTTATCAAAGCGTACGAAAATCAAGGTATGCCTATTTGGGGGATAAGCATCCAAAACGAGCCTATGGCCACACAACGGTGGGAATCCTGCATTTTTACGGCTGAGGAGGAACGTGACTTCCTGAAAAACCACCTTGGCCCCATCATGGAGCAGGAGGGGCTTGGAGATAAAAAGATTGTAGTCTGGGATCACAACCGGGACCTGATCAACAACAGGGCCAACACTATTTTTGACGACCCAGAGGCGGCTAAATATGCCTGGGGGACCGGTTTTCACTGGTATGAGACCTGGGCCGGAGGAGAACCCATGTTTGATAACCTCGGGCACGTACAAGAAGCCTATCCTGACAAGAAACTGCTGTTCACAGAAGGTTGCAATGAAAAGTTTGATCCTGAGAAATACCAGTACTGGCCAAATGCAGAAAGGTATGGGCGATCTATGATCAATGACTTTAACAAAGGAACCGTCGGATGGACAGACTGGAACATATTACTAGATCATAATGGTGGTCCTAATCACGTTGGTAATTTTTGCTTCGCACCTGTTCACGCTGATACAGAGAAAGGAGAATTGATATACACTCCCGCCTATTACTATATTGGTCATTTCTCCCGGTTTATCCGGCCAGGAGCGAAAAGGATAAGTGCGGTCAGTAGCAGAAGCCACTTGCTTACCACCTCCTTCTTAAACATGGATAACAGCCTGATAGTGGTGGTGATGAACCAGAGCGCTGAAAACATCAGCTACAATCTATTCATCGAAGGTCATCAAACCACTGTCAAAATACCTGCACATGCCATGCAAACGCTTCAATGGAAATAAATTCACCGGGATTGCATAGGTGTGTATGATGTACGCTTTCGAAACAGGTCAGTTGACGGGATTGTTTACCTGACTCTAGTTAAGAATTACAGATCTAAGAATATACTTTGAAACCAGCATTAATCGATTAGTCGTCATCAAAACAATATTCTTGCTGTTTGGAGCAACCGTAAAATTCTGATTTGTAATGTACCTTCCTCCAACCAAAAGCTTTGGAACAGAGACAGATCCGGTTTCAGTATCAATTGTTCTGTAAAAAGCACCAACCGTTTTTCCAACTTTTTGTGAGGTAACTAAAAGGAAGTCAGGCTAAGAAATCCTGAAAGGAGAAAAGCCGTATAAGGTTGTGAATGCACACTAGAAATACTAATTCGATCTATCACGATCTCATCACCCTGGAACTGAAACAATGGCAATCGGCCATGCGCAGGCCTCCTAACTTCTGGAACAGAACCACCAAAAAGGTTCAGAGGAAAGTCAATAGTGTCATTCCGGAGAAGATCCACAAAGCAATTACTAAAGCAATCAAAGAGATCACTCGTGTGGTGATTTTCGGATCAAAGTTCACCACTCGCAATCGGAAGGAGATAAAGACACTCGAAGAAACCGAGATCAAGGTGAAAGAACGTATCAATTTTTACTCCTCTTCTGCTGCGGTGGAAGGTGCCGCTACCGGTTTTGGCGGTTTCTTACTAAGTCTTGCCGACTTCCCGCTATGGCTGACTTTGAAAATGAAAATGCTGTTCGAGATAGCCTCTCGTTATGGTTATGACACGAAAGATTACAAAGAGCGGGTGTACATTCTCTATATCTTTCAGTTGACCTTCTCAAGTCAGGAACACCGAAATGAGGTCTTCAAAATAATGGAAAACTGGGAGGTAAAAAAAGAACAATTGCCTGATGATCTCAATGCCTTCGACTGGCGTACGTTTCAGTTGGAATATCGTGACTATATCGATCTTGCCAAACTTCTACAGCTGTTACCCGGAGTAGGTGCCATAGCCGGAGCATTTGTGAATCACAAGCTCACCAATAAACTCGGAAAAACGGCCATGAATGCCTACCGGATGCGGGATGAGCGATTCAGAGAAGTGAGGTTGCTGAAGGAATAGTTAATGTTATTGGCTTGTTTCATTAGTCTTTTGAGACTACCGTTTTATGATACTCTACTCCCAGCTTTGGAAATATGCACTGTAACACTTAAAGACCGTCATTAAAAGCTTGTGATGCTGGACTAATGAGTCAATCTACCATGTACTTCCCAATAAGGGATTTTCACCGGGTGGTTTGCCTTAACAATTTTGCACTATGCCTCCCTGCCTTTACTTACTCGGATAGGAACCTAAATCATATTGCTTTATTTAATTCGCACAGACCTGACCATTACTTCAGGTCCTGAATTTTTTCCGAATATTTATTATGATCAAAAAGTAGCCAACCTGGTTTAAAATCAGCCTGATAAAAGAAGAGATAGAGCTTATTGAAAAGATCAATTTTCTTATTGAAGCACCCATGCCTCTACGAAATAGTCATAAGGTTGATCGGATTCCCTATATTCTTTGAATGTGTGCCACTTTGGAAACTCCCAAAAGTAAAAAAAGCCTGCAAATCATTGTTTACAGGCTCTTTAATTTAATCAAGCAGAGGAGGAGGGATTCGAACCCCCGGTACCTCGCGGTACGCTGGTTTTCAAGACCAGTGCATTCGACCACTCTGCCACTCCTCTGGGTCAGATCACTAATTGGTCTGCAAATCTAAAGTATAATTTAATTTCAGCAAGTGCAATGTTGATTTTTTTGCTGTCATCTCAGGCTTTGATACGGTAGGCCTGGTGAATACTGGCATTAATTTCATAGCCTACCAAAAGTACAATGGTAAGGATGAATTGCCAGATCATGAGTGCGATCAATACCCCGATAGATCCATAAAGCTTATTGTAGGTGGCAAAATTGGCCACATAGTAAGAAAAACCATAGGAAACCGCCAGGCATAGGATCGTAGAGATCAACGAACCTATGGAGAAAAAGCGCCAGTTATAATGTACCGCCGGACCGAAATAATAGATAAAGGATATGGCCAGAAAGAAAACGATAAAAATGACCAGAAAACGTAGTACCAAAAAAAGGTAAATAAGAAAATCCTCTATATCCAACCATTCGATCTGGTTAATGAAGTCGATAAGAAAGTTACCGATCACCAGCAGGATAATAGCCAGGATCAAGACCAGCGCTAACATAAAAGTCAGCCCCGTGGCCACCAGCCTGGTTTTTATAAAGCCCCGTTTGTCCATGGTCTTGTAACAGGCATTGAAAGCTTTCATAAGTGAGAGCATGCCGTTAGTGGCTAAAAAAAGGGAAAAAACAGCGCCAAATGTCAGGAGTCCTCCGCGTTGATTACCTACAATATCTTCAATAGTAGTACTCGTTACCTCGTACATGTTTTCCGGCATAAACTCTCCTATAAATTCCAGGATGGTGGTTCGGCTTACATCGGGAATAAATTCATGGATGTACGGCGTAAGGGTAAAAAGGAAAATAATAGCCGGGAATATAGCCAGGGTGAAATTGTAGGCTACTGCCTCCGCTCTTTCAATAATGGAGTCACGGGTGATCTTCTCTATAAATACACCTATGATCTCATAAAGGCTCAGTCCTTCGTACCTGGTAAACTTTATGCTTTTCAACACTACCACAAGGCTCTTGTACACCTCTGTTTTGAGAATATAGTTCTGTATCCGCTTCTTCATTTCTCAAAAAAGGGTTCTAAAAGCTGGGTCATCTTTTCCGGCATTCTGCAGGGGCGTCCGGTATCCATTTTTACAAACACCAATAACGTATGCCCTTCGTGTATCAGCTTATCGGATTCATCATATATTTCATAGTGAAAAGTAATACGGACTCCTGGCATTTCTTTGATAGTGACCCTGACAGTTAACAGTTCATCATATCGCCCCGGGGCTATGAATTTGGATGTATTCTCCAATACGGGCATCATCACCCCACCTTCTTCCAGTTGCTTATAAGTAAGTCCTAAGGACCTCAGGCTCTCCACACGGGCCACCTCATAGTAGGTAGCATAATTCCCATAATAGACATATCCCATCTGGTCTGTATCGGCATACCTTACTCGTATTTTAACTTCGTGCTGATACATTATTTGCTATTCGCTCTTGCCTTTCGTTGTTCAATGGACAGTTGCCGTTGATATCGTCTGGCATTATTGGTATGGTCCCTGAGATTTTCAGCGAAGTTATGGTAGCCGGAAAAATCTTCTTTTGCACACATGTATAAATACTTATGGTCCTCGTAGTTCAAAACGGCATCAATAGATCGAATGGCAGGCATATTAATTGGCCCGGGAGGCAGCCCTCTGTTCATATAAGTGTTATAAGGTGACCTGATCTCTTTATGTTTATTCAACACACGTTTCAAAGCGAAATCCCCGGAGGCAAATACTAACGTAGGATCAGCCTGTAGTGCGATACCTTTCTTCAAACGGTTCATATACAACCCGGCTATACGTTTACTCTCATCTGCTTTGACACTCTCTGCCTGGACAATGGAGGCCAAAACGGAAACCTCTAACAGAGAAAGTCCGATGCTCTCTGCTTTGGCTTGGCGGTCATCATTCCAAAACTTCTTATACTCTGAATATAATCTGTCAAGTAACCCCGGAGCGGATATATCTGCATAAACCTCATAGGTATTAGGTATGAACATGCTGATGATATTGTAATCATTAAATCCATAGTCATTGTTAACAATGAATTCTACTAAGGCACTGTCAAATTCAGCTTTGGTCATATCGAGGTTAGCCGTCACCTTCTCCGCCAGGTCTTGTTTTAGCCTGACATGTGTAAATGTGACATTGACAGTGCGTTGCTGTCCTAATCTAAGCAGACGTATCGCTTCCAGATTAGTCATGTCTTTTTTGATCACGTATTTGCCAGGTTTAACGGCTTTGTCATACTCCATCAACCTGGCCAGAAAGCTAAAAGCCACTAAATCCTGGACGTAATATCCGTCATAGAGCTTATCCTGGAGTGATTTAAAAGTTTCATTTTTATCGATTTTCAATAGTCGATCTTCTTTTTCCACCTGTAAATTAGGAGAATACAACATTTGATAGCCATAGAAAGCAAAAGAAGACATTAGCATGGTAGAAACCAGCAAAAAAATAATCAGCAGTTTTCGATTTCTCATCCCTTCATTCAATATAAATAGCAAAGTTAAACATTAACCAATAAAAGCGGGTATCTGACTTAGTCCATAACATAATTAAAGCTGAATAGGCTAAGGCAATGGCTTTTTTAAATAGCTTTGCAGCAATGCCTGCAGAATTCATCAAGCTTTACGAAGAAAACCCACAAAAAATCAAAATCGAGCATATTGTTCAGTTATTAAGCCGCGGTGGAGTGATCATCTACCCGACGGATACGATCTATGGCTTAGGTTGCGATCTTTTTAATAAAAAAGCAATAGACAAAGTATGCAGGATCAAAGGGATCAAACCCAAGAATTTCAATTTATCCTTTCTCTGTGAAGACATCAGCCAAATAGCCGAATACGTCAGACGTATTGACAACGCCACCTTCAGAGTAATGAAAAAAGCATTTCCCGGACCATTCACTTTTATTCTCGAGTCCAGCAGCAAAGTATCAAAATTGTTGGATACCAATAAAAAAACCGTTGGGGTCAGGATACCGGACAATAACATTCCAAAAATGATCGTGGAAGTGCTGGGCCACCCCATTGTGACCACTTCCATCAAGGCAGAAGATGAAATACTTGAATATACCACCGATCCTGAAGTTATTTACGATGAATATAAAAACCTGGTGGATGCGGTAATAGATGGTGGTTATGGTGGCAACATACCTTCCACGGTGGTAGAATATACTGACACAGAATTTAACCTAATCAGGGAAGGACTCGGCAATATTCATGAAGTCATCTGAATCGGATACGCTTCTGATCGACCTGCATTATCTGCCAGGAATCGAATACATCGTAAATATACGTCAGTTTGACTGCATCATCCTGGAAGTGAATGAGTACTTCGTCAAGCAAACTTTCCGCAACCGTTGTTACATACTTGGAGCAAACGGTATTTTACCACTGTACGTACCTGTACTGGGAGGACGCCGCAAGGTGATTATGAAGGACTTACAGATAGATCATGATCAAAAATGGTTAAACAACCACTGGCGTGCCATTCAATCCGCTTATGGGAAAGCCCCTTTTTATGAATTTTATATAGATTATTTCGAAAAAGCTTTTCATACAAGAGAAAAGTACCTGGTAGATCTTAATTTCAAGCTACTGACATTATGTCTTGATCTCCTTGGTCTGAAAAAAAAAGTAGTGTTCACAGAAAAATATGAAAAGTGCCCAGACAGCTCCTGGAGTGACTTTCGATCTTTAATCCATCCAAAAACAGCTTTTGCCAACAGGACTTTTTATCAACCTTCACCCTACCCACAACTTTTTGGCAAAGACTTTGTACCGGCTTTAAGCATCTTGGATTTATTACTGTGTGAAGGACCTAATTCTAACACTATTGTCAGCAATTCGACGTTGGCATTATGAACATTTGAAGAGGTTTTTTCGTTTTGTAAAGAATGGCAATTACCGTCATCAATCATGGTAATTCTTTTTAAGAAATCATTAGATTTACAATAGTCACGTACAATTGCTTAAATATGGAAGCAAAATTTTCAAATAGAGTAAAAGAAGTAATTTCCCTGAGTAGAGAAGAAGCGCTAAGATTGGGGCATGATTATATAGGTACAGAACATCTGTTACTCGGTATGATCAGAGAGGGGGAAGGAGTAGCCGTGAGTTTATTAAAAAAACTGGGCATTGCCCTGGAAGAGCTCAGAGGCGCTGTAGAGAAAGTTTCGAAAGGAACAGCCTCTCATGATGTGAAAAACCTGGCGAATATACCACTCACCCGGCAATCAGAGAAAGTGCTGAAAATAACTTACTTAGAAGCCAAAATATTCAAAAGCCAACTAATAGGTACCGAACATCTGCTACTTTCCATACTGAGAGATGAAGACAATATAGCCACTCAGATATTGGAAAAATTTGACGTTAATTATGATGTGGTAAAGGAATTGTTGGAATATCAAACAGAGCATCCAATGTCATCATCAGATACGGATGACCCGGATGAAGATTCCTCCAAGATCTTTGGTAGTGGTGGTTCAGGCTCCGGAGGTGGAAAGGAAAAGAAGGGATCTGAAAAGTCAAGGACGCCTGTTCTGGACAATTTTGGAAGAGATCTGACTAAAATGGCAGAAGACAATCGTCTTGACCCTATTGTTGGAAGAGAAAAAGAAATAGAGCGCGTAGCTCAAATATTGAGTAGAAGAAAGAAGAATAATCCTATTTTGATAGGAGAACCCGGTGTAGGTAAAACGGCCATAGCTGAAGGTCTCGCACTTCGGATCGTTCAGAAAAAAGTGTCGCGTGTACTTTTTGGTAAGCGAGTAGTAACGTTGGATCTGGCTTCTCTTGTAGCTGGTACCAAATACCGCGGCCAGTTTGAAGAGCGCATGAAAGCGGTCATGAATGAGCTTGAAAAATCACCGGAAGTGATTCTGTTTATCGACGAATTACATACTATAGTAGGCGCAGGAGGGGCATCAGGTTCTCTTGATGCTTCGAATATGTTCAAACCCGCCTTAGCGCGAGGTGAAATACAATGCATCGGTGCTACTACCTTAGATGAATACCGTCAATACATCGAAAAGGACGGAGCACTCGCCAGAAGGTTCCAAATGGTAATGGTAGATGCTACCACACCTGAAGAAACCATACAGATACTCGATAACATCAAAGAGAAATACGAGGAGCATCACCATGTAAATTATACGAAAGAAGCCATTGAAGCTTGTGTAAAGCTTTCCGACAGGTATATCAGCGATCGATTCTTACCAGATAAGGCCATAGACGTACTGGATGAGGCTGGGGCTCGGGTACATATTAATAATATCCATGTCCCGGATGAGATTGTGAAGCTAGAGGCTGCTATTGAAGATATTAAGGAAGAAAAAAATCTGGTAGTAAAAAGTCAGAAATACGAAGAAGCTGCCCAGTTAAGAGACAAGGAAAAGAAGCTACTTGAACAACTTGAAGCAGCCAAAGTAAACTGGGAAGAAGAAACAAAAAGTAAGCGATATGCGGTAGAAGAAGACAACGTAGCAGATGTTATCGCTATGATGACTGGCATACCTACCAAGCGTATAGCACAAAAAGAAAGTAATAAATTGCTCGGTATGAAAGAAGAGCTGAGCACCAAGGTTATAGGGCAGGATGAAGCTATTGTAAAATTGACAAAGGCAATCCAGCGAACAAGAGTTGGGCTTAAAGACCCTAAAAAGCCGATTGGTTCATTCATCTTCCTTGGACCTACGGGTGTGGGTAAAACAGAGATGGCTAAAATGCTTTCTGCTTACCTTTTTGATAAGGAAGATTCGCTTGTCAGGATTGACATGAGTGAATACATGGAGAAATTCTCCGTATCACGTTTGGTGGGAGCGCCTCCGGGCTATGTGGGATATGAAGAAGGTGGCCAGCTAACAGAAAAAGTCAGGCGTAAGCCTTACAGCGTCGTGCTATTGGACGAAATAGAAAAAGCACATCCGGATGTATTTAATCTATTACTCCAGGTTCTCGACGATGGTATTCTTACTGATGGTCTGGGAAGAAGAGTAGATTTCAGGAATACAATCATTATTATGACTTCTAACATCGGGGTCAGGGATCTGAAAGACTTTGGAGCAGGTATAGGGTTCTCCACACAATCCAAGCAAAATAATGAGGACGAAATAATGAAGTCTACCATTCAGAGCGCTTTGAAAAAAGCTTTCAGCCCTGAATTCCTAAACAGACTGGATGATGTTATTGTCTTTAATTCGCTACAAAGAGAAGACATACATAAGATCATTGATATTACCCTTGGCAAACTGTTTGAAAGAATTAATGCCTTAGGCTTTAATGTAGAACTTACAGAAAAGGCCAAAGACTTCTTATCAGAAAAGGGCTATGATCCACAATACGGAGCGAGGCCGCTGAACAGAGCTATCCAGAAATACCTGGAAGATCCTGTAGCGGAAGAGATCCTCAAGGGTGAAATGGCAGAAGGGACTACCATTCTGGCTGATTATGATGGTAAGAGTGAGCACCTTAAGATTAAGACCAAAGCCCAGGGGAAACAAACAAAAAAGGAAAGTAAAGAGAGAGGAGAATAACCCCTGAAATGAAATAGCAATATAAAGGAGAAAGCGGCCCATGGGCCGCTTTTTTTATGGCCGGTTAGCAGGTACTAATCGCAGTATTTACGGATCACTCTCTTGGCATGATCTTCATTATACCTGGTGGCATAAGAAAAATCTTTACAGGCTTTAACCCGGTCTCCCAGTTCATAATAACAGAGTCCCCTTCTTATAAAAACATCGCTCGACCTGAGTTTCAGATCAATTGCTTTATTGAAATCAGCTTTAGCTTTTTGGTATTTACCCATACGCTGAAGGATAATACCACGGTTAAAATATGCCTGGCCAAAGTCTTTTTTATGTTTCAATACATAATCCATATCCTTTAACGCACCATAGTTATTTCTTAGTTGAGACCTTGCTATGGAGCGGTGATAGTAGGCATTAACATAATCAGGTCTTATTTTTATGGCCCGATCCATGTCAATGTAAGCTTTGTGGTATTTAAACTCTTTAATATAACACCTCCCTCTTCCATAATAGGCCTCGAAGTTATCTGTCCGGTTGATCTTTAATGCGCTGTTATAATCCATAATGGCGCCCTCCGTATAATCTTGTTTCTCAAAGCACCTGGCCCGCCCTATATGTGAAGCTACCGTTACTTTCCAATCCATACTACGGGTATATAAGGCAACAGCCTCTTCGTATTTTCCTAACTCTTCCTTACACCTCGCCAGATTATAAATGATCTTCCAGTTATTGGCGTCCATTTTTAGCGCCTCTGTAAAATGGTATTCTGCCTTTTCATAATCACCTTCTTCAAAATAGGTCTCCCCTTGCCCTAAGTGGGTGGAGCAAGAACAAAACATCAATAGAAAAAATGTTAAGATTAATAGGCGATCCATCATAACTATAAAATTAGTTATAACGATTGCTCACCCAAAAGGTTCCCAGTTATTTGGATAGGACAGCAATTACCGTTTAATTAATATGAACCATTATATTTTCGGATGAACCATTCTGAAGAGATCAATGCCAGCAAAAGGAAAAATATCCATTTAAGGTTGATAAAAGGAAGGTATTTTTCATCGCTATGAATCACTCCCTGGCCTTTTTCTTCGGCCATACGGACGGTTAACCGGTCCATTTCATCTACGCTAAAAAAATCACCTCCTGACTTTTTTGACAGCTTTCTTAGTAAATTATAATCTGCCGTGAGATTAAGGTCCTCTAACTGTACTTCTTCCACAAGAAACTCCCCCTTTACCGTGGTTTTCTCACCATTGCTGGAAGTAGTAGCTGAATAACTATAAACGCCTTCACCAAGTCCGTTTATAGCATATTGTGTGTTGCCTTCCGCAGGTACGTAGGTGTAATTAGTTGACTTGCCCTGCTCATCCGTCAAAATAAGGTCAATCCTGTTTCCATATATCCGTTCGTAAAGATCGTTGTAGGTTTCGGATTCAAAAATGACCGGTTCACTGGTACGAAACTCATTTTTCACAGGGTAAGCCTTGAATTTGCGCTTATCCTCTTTGGAAGACAAGAACTGAACCAACTTGCTTATCAACTCATTAAAATATTTATTATTCCCTTGTCGAGCATAGTCTGTAAGCTTCCACCGCCAGAGCCCACTACCCAGCACTACACCGGACCGCTCACCATTACGGTCCGATATGGCCACGAGAGGTTTGTTTGTGGTTAAAGTACCTACCCGTTGGTAAAGCATAACATTAACTTCCTGATCCAAAGATATCCTGCCAAAGGGTACGACAAGCGGAGGGAAGTCATCAAAAGCTTCCTGTAGATCCTGAGTCAGTGAAAAGCTTCCAAACGCAGGGTTGAATGCAGCAGTGACTTCATCGTACTCACTGGGGATCACCTTAATATTAAGCAGGCCATTGGACCTGTTGAACTGACTCATATCGGTCAAACCACCATAGGTCCACAGCAACGGCGTTTTGGTCTCTTTAAACCGCTGTACAAATGCCGATGCTCTCCTGTTCCTTCCAGGGATCTGATGTAAAATAACCAGATCAAACCTGGCCTTATTAGCAGACAACTTCTCTACATCACCGGGTATGGAAAGGATATATTGCTCAAAAGAGTAGTTTTCATTGCTCTCAATAGCGGAGCGGATCGCTTTCACATCCGGGTGCGGTGCTGCGGCTACCAGAGCTATCTTTTCTCTGCCTTCAATCACCTCGACGTAAGCTTTTTTCTCATTGTTCTCAAAGTTGAACTCATTAGATTTAGAACTCACCACAACTGTAAATGATTGATAACCCTTTTGTGCTGCTTCTACATAAAAGCTGATTTCATTCAGTTGATCCTCGCCGGTAAGCTTGACGGATTTAGATGCCATTACCTTAGCTCCTTTTTGAACTGATACTGTTACTTGCTGACCCGTGAAACCTTTTTGGAGAACTTGAACTACCAATGGGAACTTATTACCCTGATAAGATATTTTATTGTATTTCAGTGATTTTAAAATGATGTCCGACTTGGGCACGGTATCTCCGATGCCAAGAGAGTAGATCTTTTGACCAAAATCAGCGTAGGTAGGCAATCGGCCATTGTTATGTATTCCATCAGAAAGTAGCAAAACACCCCCAAGATTACGACCTTCATAATCCATCTGGATCCCTCTCATTAGCTGGTTCAGATCCGTACTCTGCTCTTGAAAAGTTATCTCAGCCGGGTCTGGTATCCTTTTATTGGAAATAGAACGATATTCTACAGCAAAATCACGCTCACGCAATTGGTCAGCCCGGGCCCTCAACTCATCCGATAGCTGCTCCCATTTGGCGCTATCCATGGCCTCTGTCATAGAACTGGAATTGTCCACTGCGATAATGAAAGTAGCCGGTTCAATCTCGTTTTGTATCTGTTTCAAAATTGGAGATATTAGGAGAATTGCTATACATGATACTGTCAGCCATCGCAATGCAAAAAGCACTTTGTTCCAGCTAACTCCCCAGGGGCCTGTTTTTTTATAGAGCAATAAGGCATACCCTAAACCGGCAAGAATGGCGAGTAGCAAGAAAAGCGGAGAGTGTTCAAATATCAATGATGGTTGCTGCATTAAATCTGTTTAACGATTACGACCTCATAAAGATAGGCAAAGATATTCGTTGAATACTTTTGTGAGCATACGTGGCTGAATACTTTGATTTCAAAAAAGTATTTTTGTTGGGATGAAAGAACTTGTTATTCACCATAGTATTTCTGACCTGTACACCTCACTGAACCTTCCAATGGAACAAGAGATGGATTTTACCATTCATTTTTTGCCGGATATTCATCCTAAGGTTCCCTTCACCTCACCTACTTTCAGGGCCAATTATTATTCTTTTGTTTTTGTTAAAGATGGTTTTGGCACCTACACTACAGACGAACAGGTATTTGAAACCAAGCCCTACACCATTTATTTTACAAACCCCGGGCATGTTAAAGCTTTTAAACTGGACGTGCTAAGGGATGCGTACATCATCACACTAACAGAATCATTTTTAAAAGAGCAGGTTCACCGGAATATTTTTGAAGAGTTCCCATTTCTATTGGCTGAAACCGTGCCTCCAAGTACTTTAGCTCCGGAAGATTTTGAACCCTTTGAGAAATTGTACCTGCAGCTGTACGACGAATACCAAAAGACAGGCCCCTATAAATACAAGATCATCGGAAACTTGTTTGTGGTCTTACTTTTAAAAATCAAAGCCACTTTTTGGAAAACCTATAATCCATTGCAGGAAGGAGACAGAAGCTCTCAAATTGTCAAATCTTTCAAGCAGGCACTTGAGAGACATTACCGCGAGCTTGCTGCAGGGAAAGAAAAAGCCTTATACCAGGTACAGGATTACGCACACCTTCAACATCTACATCCTAATTACCTCAGCAACGTTATTAAGAGTAAAACAGGCAAATCTGTCACTACCTGGGTTACCGAAAAGACCATTGGCGAAGCACAATCACTGCTTAAAAACACAAACAAAACGGTTAAAGAAATAAGTTACATTCTTGGCTTTTCCGAACCTACACACTTCAGCAGTTACTTTAAAAAACATACTGACGCGACGCCTAACGCTTATCGAAAAAGACTTTTGTAGTCGTATCTTAGGAATTTGTCATTTCCCCTTAGAAATACGTCGTTATTCACCCTTCGTACTCCTCTTACTTTGTAATGTAAATAAAACATAAGCATTTTAAACATTACAAAAATGAAAGATCTATTAAGCAACAAAATAGCGTTAGTAACAGGTGGCAGCCGGGGTCTGGGTAAAAATGAAGCCCTGAAGCTAGCGGAACTTGGAAGTGACGTTATCATCACCTTCAGAAGTCAAAAGGAGGAAGCCCAACAAGTAGTAAATGAAATCGAATCACAAGGAAGAAAAGCGCTGGCATTACAGCTTGATGTTTCACAAACGGATAGTTTCGACCATTTTTTTGAGGATCTTATCACCCAACTAAAAGAAAAATGGGGTAAAGATAAATTTGACTTCCTGGTAAATAATGCCGGGATTGACAACTCTTCTCTATTCAGCCAGTTTACAGAAAAAGCTTTTGATGACTTATATAATGTTCATTTAAAAGGAACCTTTTTTTTCACTCAGAAGGCACTTGCTTTTATGAATGACGGTGGACGTATCATTAATACCAGCACTGGGTTAGCACGATTTACGATACCTGGTTACAGTGCATACGCGGCTATGAAAGGTGCTATTGAAGTTTTTACACGTTACCTCGCAAAGGAATTAGGCCATCGAAGTATCACGGCAAATGTAATAGCACCAGGGGCTATAGAAACCGATTTTAATGCACCCGCCTTCCATGCCAATCCACAGCTAAAAGATACATTGGCCGCACAGACTGCCTTAGGTAGAGTAGGGATGCCGGATGATGTGGGTGGCATTGTAGCCTTCTTATGTACGGAGCACGCTCGCTGGATCAATGCCCAACGAATAGAGGCTTCCGGTGGGATGTTTTTGTAGAAACATTGGCTCTTTCATTGTTATTGTTAGTAGTAAAATTTGTGAGGAACCTGGGATATGAAGGAGCCAATTACCAACAGCATACATTTTCATCGTAGATAGAGAAACCGAATGAGTAGAGTAGACTAGAACAAAAAACCAAATCGGAAATAAAACAAAGTATCTTCTTCTGAAGCACCGATTTCTGTTGAGATCACAGCGGCGTTAAAAGGAGCAAACCAAAGCCCTCCACCTACTCCCCGATGCCATTTATCCGAATCTTCTCCGTCCAACCATACCCTGCCTGTATCATGAAATGCCATAATACCAAACGCCGCAGGTAAAAGGTAGGTTCTGAATGTAAACAGCTTAAGGCGCAGTTCAAAATTGTTGTAAAACGCTTGTTCCCCATAAAAACGGGTGATCCGATACCCCCGAAGATTGGCGCGTCCGCCTAGCGTTTGCGAAAGGAAGAAAGGATAATCCTCTCCTACCGTTCCAAAATTCTTACCATACCCTATTCTTGATGCGAAAGTAAGGCGTGCGGGAAGACGAAAACTATGATAAAAAGAGAAACTGGTGTTCAATTGATGAAAATCATCCGAATCGTTATTTATTCCCCATAAAGTGCTGATCTTATTTTCCCATAGGATACCATTTGTTGGCATGGCCTTATTCTTACGTGTATCTACATCCAGGTGTATGCCGCCCCCTAGATAGGTAAAAGACTTTTCTTCAATGTCCAGGTTGTTTTGTGCAACAAACTCCTGCACGAAACGATCACCATCAGAAAAGCTTTCCAGTTCCCATTGAAAAAAGTCATGGGTGATCCCAACCTTCGCAAATGCACCAAGCGGCCTGAATAACCCTAATTCATAAGACAGTTGCTCAAAGCGTAACCTATAAAACCGGATGGCCTTATCGACATTCCTGATCTGATCAATATTCTGATTGAATTCGGATTCATTCCCCAACCCAAAGAAGAAATTAGTAAAATCAGGAAAGCGTACATCGGTGAAAGTTTCAAGGTCCCAGGGACCTAAAACATCGGTAAATGCACCCTGGTATTCGAAGTTATAGGATGATGTATTAGCGGCATAACTGGCCATTAATTTATGTTGCGACTGAAAGGGCTTTTTCCTAAAACCATGATGTGTATATTGAAACCCACCCCCAATAAATATACCATCGTCAGGATTGAACGCTGCTGTAACTAAGGGCATCAATATATTGTATTTAAAAGCCTTTCGATCATACGCATTGACTGTTGGAGCTGTCGAGAGTCTGTTTCTGCTTTCTTTATTCAGTTTTAACTTGTTGCCTTCCTTTGTATCATAAAAAATCGTTTTCTTACCTAAGCCCGCTACCCTTGAGTCGTCATCGAGTTCATCCTCATCATCTCCTCCGATCACCCTGATACGTATACTTTTATTAGATTCACCTTCTATTTCGAACTCATCCTTCCCGTCCAATCCATAAAGTCGTATTTCTTTGGTTTCTCCATGCTTAAATAGCCGGTCGTAAATAACCCCTTTCTTATCGCCGTCCTTTGCCACCTTTTTCACCACTACGTGCACATCTCCCCCCGGCAAACGAGTGGCTTTAAAATGCTCATGTTTATTACTCCCGATCACATCTACTTCTTTGGCTAAAAATTCGTAATGTTCCAGAGCATACTGCTTCAGGCCATCTCTACGGGATTTGATTTTTTTTGTGATTTCATCGCCATGTAATTTATAAATAGCCTCAGGCCACTTTTTTATTGCTGCTTCAATGACGTCATCGGTTAAACGGGTCTGCAAATCTTCTACGGCCTTTATCCAATCTTCCCTGGACAGGCCGGTGAGGAACGACCGATCGAAATAGCGCGCATTAAACATGAGCCCACTGGGCCAACGCACCTCGTGATCAAAGCCTTCAAATTTAGGCAACCCCCACTTCCGACTCCATATGGCCGGAAAAAGACCTGTATTTACGAAAAAAGCCTGATCGCGGTCCCTCGGTATAGGACGATAAATTTTCTTTTTACTCTCTTTAAAAGAAGCCCAACGCCATTGATCATCATGGCGGTCCCAGTCGCCGATCACCAGGTCAAACAACCGGGACTTTACCACCCATTCCTGATCCACAAAGTTGTCATTATCATCTGCCAGTTTTTCAAGGACCTTTGCTGTATTCACGATCTTTTCCGAATTGCCAAAGTGGTCTGCATCAGACCAATCTTTCGCCGGGCGTTCTTCATATAAGGCCAATGTATTCGCAAAATCTTTCTGATGTTCTCCAAACCGGGGATCATCAGGAATAAATACCAACTTGGGGTTGGTATGGTATATGCCTGCCTCTTTTGCCAGATAAGGCACCACAAACGCTCCATATGGGTGTGAGGCTGATATCTGGTCCTGGACCAGGTCTACGGCAAATGTGTTCTGAAACATGGCCGGTACAGCACCTGCCGCATACTTTTCTATGGATCGCAATACATATTGCTTTCCATTTTCTGCCTCCAGTCGTAACGATTTGGTCTGCATACCTCCACCGCGCTGCACAATCTCAAGACCACCGTGCTCATTGCCTATATCAAAGACAGGTACTTTGTTCTCTTGCAACCAAACGTCACGATAGTTAGTCCCCAGAAGTTTTTTCTTTAGTTTTCCTGCCTTATATTGAGCACTGGCAGAAGCAACAACCATACTATCAGACAGGTCCACCTCTTTTACGAATTCCTTTTTACTCAAAGGAGGATCATAAGGCTTATGCATCAGTTCTTTATGAAAAGACCGGGTACCATCTGACTTCCAGAATTCCACATCTACCTTTCCATCCGCATAAAAAAGAATTTTGGCTAGCCCGTTGGTGGATTCTGCATATTCCGCAAATCCCTTTTTCTTAACAAATGTTTTTTTTGCACCGGACCCACTCACAATGTAATGTGTATCTTCTTTAAAAGAATATTGAAGAGAATGCTCGTGACCTGCCACATGAATTACGTTATCATATTTTTCGAATATGCTGACCAGCGCATTGCGCATGGCTTTATACTTTGGGTGAGAAGTGTCCTGAACACTACCTATGGCTTTACGGTATAGGGCATAGACAGTACCCAGTACAGGGGGTGATACATGTATGGAAGCCTTTGTCCTTCCCCCATGGCTGCCATAAGTATACATAGGATGATGGGTGGCTACCACCATTTTTTTATGGGCATTACGAGACATTATATTATCCAATGCCTGAAGCACTTCCAAAGGATGAGCTGGATCACAGCTCCCTTGCTCTTTATTTGGTTTGTCCCACCCATGTAAGAACCACTGGGTATCCAAAATGATCAGGGTAATCTCTTCATTAAGTGAAACTTCAACCGGACCCGGGCAGCCGGCGCTTGGCAGAAAAACATCTGTTGAATCAAAGTAATTTTCAACAAAAGCTTCTTGCCGTTTCACCTGTTCCCATCCATAGGTCCTGCCTTGTGCCCAATCGTGATTCCCCGGGATAAAGTAAAAATCACCTTTTAATCCCGCCGCAACTTTTATGTGCTCTTCAATGACCTTTTCAGACTCCTCCCGTTCCAAATGTCCTCGAAGTGGCATGCCCTTCTGGTAAATGTTATCTCCAAGGAATATGAGTCCCATGTCCCCGGCGGTACTTTCCATCTGCCGCCTTGCCACTTGAAAAGTAGCTGTCTGACCCTCTGTCCGTGCACCGGCATCCCCGATAAGGTAGAGTGTATAAGTAGGGCCATTCTGAGCTGTCAGGAATAATGGGGAGAGGAAAAAAAAGACAAAAACCAGTGTTAGTATATAGAATGTCTTATTCAAAATCATAATACAAGTTAAATAAAATCAATGTATTTGATGGGGTAATTCAATCAGTCTACCCCTGCCACCAGCACCTTCACTGGCTATGTACAAGGTACCGTCCGGTGAAAAACATATTCCTTCGGGCTGAATATATATCCCTGGGTCCAACTTGACTATCTCTTTTATCTCAAATTCCCTATTGAGAATTACAATTGCCCTGTCCGCGGAAATAATATAGATATCATTCAATACAGGATGTACTGCCAGCCCTGAAGGGTCAAAATCTTTGAGTTTTGAAAAATGCCTTTTACCAGTAAGGAAATCCTGAATATCTCCTTTTTTTAACTGTATCAGCTCCTTCTTAGCCAGTTCATCCTTGACCAGATCATAGAGGTACGCTCCTTTACCTTTAAGCTTATTTTCTTTGACGTCGCCCGATGATTTTGTCATGATCAAAAGTTGCCCATCATACATGGTCATCCCTTCAACGTCATTTTTAATCGTGAAGTTGGTCGATGTCTTTTTTGCTTCCACCCTATCAGTTTCAGGTTCCGGTACAGTAAAGGAATAAAGGTCTCCGTCACTTTGCATAATGTATACCTTATCCCCCAGGCTTTCAATACATTCGTAATCTCCGGATTTCGCAAATTTTATTTTCCTGGTGATAGCGCCTGATTTGGTATCCAATAGAAAAAGCCATCCACTTTCATCCTGAACAGCTCCTAATAGGTCATCTTTAAAATAAGTGAGTCCTGATATTTCTTCCAGATCATAATGAAGCTTATGTACGGTTAAAGGGTCATAAAACCGATGAGGCACTTGAACATGGTCATAGTCCATAAGTGCACTATCTATCTCTGTTACAGACACTCCCGTACATTTAATATGTGTCAGGTTGGTGAGCATCAGTAACAGAAATATAAGTGGTATGAATTTCATAAGTCTAAGTTAGCTTTATCAACTCAAACATAATAACCCCATAAAGCAGGTACCGGACAAAACCTTTAGAAGACACAGTCATAATTTGCATTTGCCTATTATCTTTGCGCATGCCTTTGAAAAATGATCTGATCCTGCGGACTATCCGCAAAGAGAAAACCGAGAGAACACCTGTATGGCTAATGCGTCAGGCTGGTCGAATACTGCCTGAGTATAGAAAAGTAAGAAGTTCCGTAAGTGGTTTTAAAGAATTGGTAGAAACACCGGAGTTAGCTGCCGAGGTAACGATCCAGCCGGTAGATATTCTGGAGGTAGATGCCGCTATTATTTTCTCTGATATATTGGTGATCCCGGAAGCTATGGGCCTGAAGTATGAAATGGTAGAAAAAAAAGGCCCCTTTTTCCCTGAAACCATCCGTCAAGCGTCTGACCTGGCCAATCTTCACGTAGCACAGGCAGAAGAGGTCCAATATACTATTGATGCCATTAAGATCACAAAAAAAGAATTGAACGACAGGGTACCATTGATCGGTTTTGCCGGTGCCCCATGGACCATTTTAGCTTATATGGTAGAGGGGGGTGGAAGTAAAACTTTTTCCAGGGCCAGAGGACTCCTTTACACACAACCTGCATTGGCCCATGAACTGCTTCAGATGATAACAGAGAGTACCATTAACTACCTAAAAGGTCAAATAGAAGCCGGGGCAGACCTTGTACAGGTATTCGATTCATGGGCAGGTATTTTACCTCCTTTTCAATATGAAGAATTTAGCCTGCCTTATATCTCTCAGATATGCGATGCTATCCAGGAAGTGCCAAAAACCGTATTTGCAAAAGATGCCTATTTTGCACGGCAGTGGATGAATAAAGTAGACTGTCAAACGGTAGGATTGGACTGGTGCATGGACATTAGCGAATCACGTAGTTTAATGGAAGGAAAAGTGCTTCAGGGAAACCTGGATCCATGTATTTTATATTCAGAAAATAAGCAGATAACGCGACGAACACAGCAAATGCTCAAAGCTTTTGGTACACGCCATCACATTGCCAACCTGGGACACGGTGTTTACCCTGATATATCACCGGAAAAAGTAAAGCATTTTGTTAACGTAGTAAAAGAATACAGCTTGGAAATAAGATAAATATTTCAGTATATTTCTGATTGTAAACACTTTACAATGAAAGAATTCTTACTGACGTTATTGACATTTTTCTTGTTATTGCATGTATCCGCACAAGATGCAGAGGTAATACATTACAAAGAATTGCAAAAAGTTATCCCTGCCAATCTTGCAGGGTTCACAGGGGATGGCGCGCCGGATGGCAAGACCATGTCTATGAATGGCATGTCCTTTTCCACTGCCGAACGTACTTATAAAAAAGGCAGTCACAAACTCAATATTACCATGGTTGATTACCACGGTGCTGCTACACTATACAATTCAGCTGCCATGGCCTGGAGTATGAACATGCAGTTTGAAGATGATGACTCAAAAGTAGAAGGCTTCAGCGAGGGTGACTTCAGTGGTATCATAGAAATACATAAAAAAAATCGCAAACCAGGTTGGTAGGTGGATATAAAAGCCGTTACCTGATAGAGATTGATCTCACAGGTGTCAGCAACAAACAAGCGGTTCTTGATATCTTGAAAGCCATGGACATGAGCCAATTGCCCTAACTATTGATCTTTTAACGATTTTACAGGGTTCACTACAGCTGCTTTTACGGATTGATAGCTTACCGTAAGTATAGCAATACCTAGTGCTATGGCACCTGACACGATGAAAGTAGAAGCCGAAATATTCGTTTTATAAGCGAAACTGTTCAACCATTGATCCATAAAATACCAGGAAACAGGAACGGCCAATACTAATGCTATAAATATGAGTTTTGTAAAATCATAAGACAATAACAGCACGACACTCACCACTGAAGCACCCATTACTTTCCTTACTCCTATCTCCTTGGTACGTAAGCCAGCCATGTAGGCTGCCAGACCGAAAAGGCCAACACAGGCAATGATAATGGCCAGAAAGGCAAATAAGGTAAATATACCTCCAGAGTTTTGTTCAGCGTTGTATTGCTCCTGAAGCTCTTCATCCAGAAATTTATATTTGAAAGGTTCCTGAGGAGCGAGCGTTTGCCATAGGTCTTCGACCTGCGCAATGGTAGTAGCAATATCACCACTGATCCTGGCTGTAATAAATGGTGTATTAGGCATAGGCCCTTCTGTACTCATTAAAACAAAAGGACTTATTTCTTCCCGAAGTGACATGTAATGGAAATCTTTGACGATACCTATAATTTCGAATTCACGTGTCAAACCAGGGTCTGCCTGGTCGGTGTGTGACAGTTTCAATCCAATAGGATTATCCGTATCCAGAAGTTCGGCCGTTTTTTGATTTATGATGATGGCAAGTGAGTCATTAAAGTCTTCTGAAAAAGTGCGGCCCTCCAGTAGTTCAAAATTCATCGCCTCCATATAATGATCATCCATAGTCATAGCATTTACCGTCAATACTTCGCTACTGCCAGGTGGCATGAATTGCCTGCCAAAGTATTGGCTCACCGGAATGCTTCCTGAGCCACCCACTCCTGCCATTTGCGGCATTTTGCGAAGCTCTTTCATAAAACTTTCCCGTTGATCATTAAGCACATCCGCACGCTCAATCACCAGCATTTTATTTTTCTCATATCCCATACCCTTATTTTGGATATAAGATATCTGATCTCTTACGGTTAAGGTACTAGCTATAAGGATAATAGAAATTGCAAATTGACAAATGACCAAACCATTTCTTAAAAGTTGGCTGCTTTTCTTCGTTTGCATGTTTCCTTTAAGTACACTTACGGGGCTAAAAGCGGAAAGAAAAAACGCCGGATAAATACCTGCCAAAAGACCTACTAAAAGTGCGAGTGCTATTGTCATAGGTACGGCCATAGACCCAGGCGCACCAAAGGTCAGGTTTTTATCGGTAAGTGAGTTAAAGTATGGTAAAGCCAAATAGACCATTGCCACTGCTACTACCGTAGCAACACAGCTTAAAATAACCGATTCGGTTAAAAATTGGCCTATCAGTTGCTTTTTGGGAGAACCTAAGGTTTTACGCACTCCAACCTCTCTTGCCCGCTCGGTAGACCTTGCCGTGGCCAGGTTCATAAAATTAATGCAAGCAATGATAACGATGAGAAATGCTATGGAAATGAAAATATAAATGTCATTTATATCACCCCCTGCTTTGAAACTACCCTGGTATTTCGTGGGATATAAATAAAGATCTTCAAGAGGTATAAATGTATAGTTATAACCGTTTCCTGATGCGGTATAATCTGTGTAAGAGATATTAAGTGTCTGTTCTATCTGAGGAGCGGCATAAGTATCTACCATTTCAGGAAATTTGGCCTTTAATGATTCTAAAGAAGCCTCCGGATCTTTTTCGATATATATATGAACAGAAAAAGCTATAAAATTTTCCTGTTGAATAAACGGGATGCTCCGGATTGACGCCATAAAATCAAACTGAAAATGTGAGTTTTCAGGTACATTTCGGCATACCGCTTTTACGGTAAAATCTCCAAAATCTGTCTTAATGGTCTTATTTATAGGATCATCATCTCCAAAATATTTGCTGGCAGTAGCTTCTGTGATCACTACGTCCTGTATCCCTGATAGCGGACTGGTCTTATCACCTTTAATGATCTCAAAACTGAATAGGTCAAAGAAATTGGAATCAGCTGCAAAAAACCGTGTTTCTTCAAATACTTTTTCTTCTTCCCTTTCATCTACGTAACGTGCTATGACCGGATTATTACCTGTGCCAAACACGCGTGTAGCATTTTTGACCTCTGGAAAATCCTGGACCATGATGCTTGAAAAAGAGTGTGGAACAAATGCATAATTAGTGACATGGTCCGGGTAAATACGCTCCAGCACCATTTTGTACAGGTCCGACGATTTAGTGTGAAACTTGTCATATGACAGCTCATTTTCCACATAAATGAGGATAAGTAAACAACTGGCAATGCCTGTAGCCAGCCCAATGATGTTGATCAGGGTATAAACTTTATTCTTTAAAAGGCTTCTGAAACCAATTCGCAGGTAGTTGTGTAACATAGGTTCAACATTTAGGATTATCTAAAGTTATACCTAAACTCACCTAATAAGGTTACTTACAGCAGGACAAACAACCGGTTGCGTATGACTTACTACTTCAACATTTTAAGCAGCGTGGTAAGCTTAGCTTTCAGGTTACGCCTATCTACTATAAAATCCAGAAAACCGTGATCTAAGACAAACTCCGCACTTTGAAACCCTTTAGGAAGGTCTTTTCCAATTGTCTCACGAATAACACGTGGCCCTGCGAAACCGATCAACGCGCCCGGCTCTGCAATGTTAAAATCACCGAGCATAGCATAGGAAGCAGTAACTCCACCTGTAGTTGGGTCTGTTAAAAGACTGATATATGGAAGTTTTGCCTCGCTAAGAAGCGCCAGCTTTGCCGAGGTCTTAGCCATTTGCATAAGTGAAAGTCCTGCTTCCATCATACGTGCTCCTCCCGACTTTGATATCATCAGAAAAGGGCATTTCTTTTTGATGCTGTGATCTATAGCGCGTGCAATCTTCTCTCCCACGACGGAACCCATAGACCCACCAATAAAGCTAAAGTCCATGCAGGCTATGGTAATATTGATACCATTTATTTTACCGTAGCCGGTTCTCACAGCATCCTTCAAACCAGATTTCTTTTGAGAAGCAGCAATACGCGAAGGATATGGTTTAGAATCGTTGAATTGCAACGGGTCAGCCGATTGCATTTGAGCATCCAGCTCTGTGAACTCATTGTCATCAAATAAGATCTCGAAATATTCCTGCGAGCCTATACGAACATGATACCCATCTTCAGGGCTCACATAACTATTGGATTTTAGCTCTCGGGTGTGGATAATTTTACCCGAAGGTGTCTTAAACCAAAGTCCGTCAGGGGCTTCCTTTTTTGCTTCAGTAGGGGTTTGTATGCCTTTGTCCTTGCGGTGGAACCAGCTCATAAAGAATAAGTTTGTTAATGAGGGCTACAAATATCTATAGTATCATTCATCTTTCAAAAAAAAGAATGTGAAGGGGTGGAAAATTTGCTTTCTTTGCATCCCTACAATGTAACAGAGTTCTTTTTATTATTATATCAATAACGCCATAAATATGTCAGGTTCAGAGTTTAAACCGGGAGTTGTCACCGGTTCAGAAGTACAAAAACTTTTCGCATATGCAAAAGAAAAAGGTTTTGCTATGCCCGCCGTCAACACAATTGGTACTAACAGTGTAAATGCCGTATTGGAGACCGCTGCGGAGATCAAATCACCCATCATGATACAGTTTTCTAATGGTGGCGCGGTTTTCTTTGCAGGCAAGAGTCTTTCCAATGAAGGGCAGGCCGGAGCTACAGCAGGAGCTGTGTCCGGTGCGCATCACGTCCACAGTCTTGCTGAAAAATATGGAGCTACCGTAGTATTACATACAGATCACGCTGCAAAAAAGCTACTGCCATGGATAGATGGTATGCTTACAGCCGGTGAAGACTTTTACAAAGTGCACGGCAAGTCACTTTTCAGCTCTCATATGATCGACCTGTCAGAGGAGCCGCTGGAAGAAAACATAGAAACATGCAAGAGGTATCTGGAACGCATGAGTAAAATGGACATGACGCTGGAAATAGAGCTGGGCGTCACAGGTGGAGAAGAAGACGGGGTGGATAATACCGACATTGACAGTTCAAAGCTTTACACCCAGCCGGAAGAAGTAGCTTATGCTTATGAAGAACTAAAAAAAGTAAGTGACAGATTCACTATTGCAGCTGCATTTGGTAACGTACATGGTGTTTATAAACCAGGTAATGTAAAGCTGACACCAAAAATCCTCAAAAACAGTCAGGATTATATCATAGAGAATTATAATACGGGTGCACAACCTGTTGATTTTGTATTTCACGGAGGTTCAGGCTCCACCGTGGAGGAAATACGCGAAGCTATCTCATACGGGGTAATAAAAATGAATATAGATACGGACCTGCAATGGGCGTTCTGGGATGGCATTTTGGATTATTACAAAAGTAAAGAGGGGTATCTGCAAGGTCAGATAGGCAATCCTGAAGGAGATGACTCTCCAAACAAAAAGTATTACGATCCTCGTACCTGGCTTCGTAAAGCAGAGGAGTCTTTCAAAGTCCGTTTGATAAAAGCTTGTGAAGATCTTAACAACATAGGTACACTGGCTTAATATGGCGTAAATCATACGCCTGTATTCTACTATAAAAGGGCCCTGGCATGACCAGGGCTTTTTTTATTGGATATTGCGCATTAAAAAAGGGCCGTTGAATAACCGCCCTTAGTAATAACTCTCCAGGTGAAAGAGATCAGAGTTTTTCTTTGATCCTTGCAGCTTTACCTTGTCTACCACGTAGATAGTACAACCGCGCTCTTCTTACCTTTCCTCTTCTAATAAGTTCTATTTTTTCAATATTAGGTGACAGAAGCGGGAAAATTCTTTCTACTCCAATCCCATTGGTTACTTTTCTTACAGTAAACGTTTCACCATTAGTACCCGGGTTCTTGCGTTGTATCACCGTACCCTGATATTGCTGAATCCTTTCTTTATTACCTTCTTTGATCTTAACATGTACGTTAACAGTATCTCCGGCTTTGAAGGCAGGGAAAGATGCTCTCCGCTCATTATTTTCGGCCTCTAACTCTTTTATGATCTCATTCATGATTCTATAGATATAAATCGCTTTCTAAAAAACGGACTGCAAATATAAAAATATTTTCCTAATAGTCGAAGTACCTTTGAGAATTAAGTTATTGATTGTCTAAATGGATTTTAGCAACTTCCACGGTCCATCCTCTAATGCGTTGTAATTATCAATAAAGCTGAGCCAAGCACCCTCACACCCCCGATTACATCATTGGTCCAACAATCCTGGCCTTCTCTTCCTGGTTCGTTCAACAGATTGTTCAAACCTCCACTTCTCAATATTCTTTTCATGACCTGAAGTCAGGATTTCCGGCACCTTAAGCCCTTCAAAATCGGAAGGGCGGGTGTAGACCGGTGGTGCCACCAATCCATCCTGAAAAGAGTCTGTTAATGCCGATGTCTCATCGGAAAGAACACCCGGTATTAATCTGATCACCGCATCGGAGATAACAGCAGCAGCTAACTCACCACCGGAAAGCACAAAATCACCAATGCTTATTTCACGTGTGATAAAATGTTGTCTGACCCTTTCATCAATACCTTTATAGTGCCCACAAAGAATGATTATATTTTGTTTTAGCGACAATTCGTTGGCCGTAGACTGATCAAAGGTCACGCCATCCGGACTGGTGTAAATGATATCATCATAGGGCCTTTCCTTTTGCAAAGCCCTGATACATCTGACAATGGGCTCTATCATCATCACCATACCCGCGCCGCCGCCATAGGCGTAGTCGTCTACACGCTGGTGTTTGTCTATGGCGTACTTTCTCAAATCATTAAGATGCACCTCTACCAATCCTTTTTGTTGTGCACGCTTGAGTATAGAATCTGAAAAAGGAGATTCTATGAGACGCGGTAGGCAAGTGATAATATCAATACGCATAGTATCAATCCAGGTAAATTTCCAATAAGCCGTCAGGTAATGCTACTTCCAGTACATTCCGCTCGTGATCCACTTTCCTGATCACCTCATCCGTTATAGGAACAAGTATCTCTTTAGCCTTAAACTCGATCGCTAATAAATCTTGCTTTCCGGAAGTGTAAACATCTTTTATCCTGCCAATAGAACCATGTTGATCATCATTTATCGCATAGCCAATGATCTCATGGTAATAAAACTGATTGCTGTCGAGTTCGGGCAGGAAGGTTAACGGCAGATACAAAGCGCATGAACGCAAGTCTTCCGCCTGCTCTATAGAATTAATATCCTCAAATTTGATCAGTGCCTTGTTCTGCTTGATCTGGATGTATTCCACAAAAAAAGGAACCAGTTTTTGATTGATCTCTACAAAAACTGATTCCAAATTTGAATATTCCAAAGGGTGATCAACGTCTAAAAGAACATTGACTTCTCCTTTCAGTCCATGCTTTTTGATGACGTAACCTAGCTGGTAACACTCATCAATTTTCATCGACTATTCTGCTTTTTTATCCTTTTCCTCTTCAGCAGGAGCTTCTGCTACCGGAGCTTCCGCTTCAGGCTCTTCTACAGCCGCAGGTTTTTCTTCTTTTACCTCCGCCTCAGGAGCTTTTTCCTCTGTAGGTGCTTCTTTTGCAACTTCCTCAGTAGCCGGCGCTTCTTCAACAGGTGCCGGCGCTTCCGCAGGAGCTTTAGCTTCAGGAGCTTTCTCTTCTGCTTTAGCTGCTTTTTCCTCAGCAGGTGCTTCCGCCACAACTTCCTCAGTAGCCTTTGTTTCTTCAACCGGAGCTGATGCTTCTTCTGTTTTTACCTCTTCAGCAGGAGCTTCTGCTGTTTCAGTTACTTCTTGCTGGGGAGCATCTACTTCTGCTTTTTTTCTCAGGCTTTCCGCTCTTGCTTCTTTCACTTTAGCCTCTGCCTCTTTTCTGGCTTTTGCACTGGTAGCTACCTTACTGGCTATCTGCTCTCTCTTAGCCTGGATCTTGGTTTCTTTATCAGCAAGCCATGCTTCAAATTTCTTGTCGGCATCCTCCTGTGTAATAGCTCCTTTATTCACACCTATTTGTAAGTGTTTTTTGAGCATGATACCCCTGTAAGACAACATCGCCCTAACCGTATCTGTAGGCTGAGCGCCTTTCATTATCCAGTCAAATGCTTTGGTGTCATCCAACTCAATAGTAGCTGGATCTGTATTGGGATTATACTTACCAATTTTTTCAATAAACCGGCCATCTCGTGGCGCACGAGCATCTGCTACGACCACGTCGTAAATTGCTCTTCTTTTTCTACCTCTTCGGGCTAATCTGATTTTAACTGACATTTTATATTAGTTAATAGCTTTTGTGGAACTCGTCCACGTTTTCATTTTTTTGGAGGCGCAAAGTTAGTTGTTTTTGTCAAAAAAAAGAACGAAACCTAAACTTTTCCAAAGACTTCATTATCAGACTTAAAAACATTATAACCTAATAAACGAATATACAATTTTATTATCTTCTTCAACTTAACTACTTTTGATTCAAATATGATTCAACCTTAGATCATGGATAAATACTCCTACATAGCAAATGCTCATGGCAGCTACCTTGATGAGCTTTATGCTAGTTACAAAAAAGACCCATCTTCAGTAGACGATTCCTGGCAAAAGTTTTTTGAGGGATTTGAATTTTCCCTGCAAAAATACGGGGAAAACGGCCACGCCGACGAAAGTGACGCTGTGTCTACCAAAGATACACAGGTCCGAAACCTGATACATGCCTACCGGTCACGAGGTCATTTAAAATCCGTTACCAATCCTGTGCGTCAGCGACGAGATCATAATGTGAGACTTACCGCCGGCGAATTTGGACTGCAAAAGGAGGACTTCGAAACTGAATTTGTAGTAGGCAATGAAATTGGTTTAGGTAAGGCCAAACTCAAAGACATTGTTGCTGTCCTTGAAAAGACTTACCTCGGCACCATTGGGTATGAGTATATGCACATACGCGACGTAGATGTATTAGATTGGTTTAAACGGAAATGTGAAAAAGAAGGATCAAATATCAATTTGGATATTGATACCAAAAAACGAATATTACAAAAACTCAATGAGGCGGTAGTATTTGAGAATTTTCTTCACACAAAATTTCTCGGACAAAAACGCTTTTCACTTGAAGGAGGAGAGAATACCATTCCTGCTCTGGATGCTATTATCAACAAAGCCACGGAATTTGATGTCAAGGAAGTCATAATTGGCATGGCCCATAGAGGGCGTCTCAATGTTTTAGCTAACATAATGGGTAAAACCTATGAGGAAATTTTCAGTGAATTTGAAGGCACCACTGACCCTGACCTGACCATGGGAGATGGTGATGTGAAATACCACCTGGGATATTCGAGTAGGATTAAAACCACTACCGACAAAAACATCTATGTCAAACTCACTCCAAATCCCTCGCATCTGGAAGCGGTAGACCCGCTGGTACTCGGTTATACCCGTGGCCAAATTGATGACGAGTATGATGGTAAACTGAAAAAAGCTATTTCAGTACTTATACATGGAGATGCGGCGCTTGCCGGTCAGGGTATTGTTTATGAAGTGGTTCAAATGTCTCAGCTCCCTGGTTATCGAACAGGGGGGACCATTCATTTCGTGATCAATAACCAGGTTGGGTTCACTACTGACTATGATGATGCACGATCAAGCATTTATTGTACGGATGTGGCAAAAATAATCGATGCTCCGGTACTACATGTAAACGGAGATGATCCTGAAGCCGTTGTTTTTGCGTCTAATCTGGCCGTAGAATATAATCAAACTTTTGGTAAGGACATTTTTATTGACCTGTTATGTTACCGCAGACATGGACATAATGAGAGTGACGAACCAAAGTTCACTCAGCCCAAACTTTATAGTCTGATCGCGAAGCACCCAAATCCCAGGGAGATCTACGTTAAACAATTGGTCACCCGAGGAGATATAGATGAAAAAAGAGCCACTTTGCTGGATAAAGAATTCAGAAGTACACTCCAGGACAGGTTAAACGAGGTAAAACAAAAACCCCTTCCTTACAAACCACAAAAACTGGAGGAAGAGTGGAAAGCATTGCGTCGCTCTGAATTCAAAGATTTTGAAAAGTCTCCGGACACCAGTATCACACAACAATCGCTGGATAAAGTAGCCAAGGCTCTTACTACCATTCCGGAGGGTTTTAAGCCCATTAAGCAGATTGAAAAACTTTTAAAAGATCGTAATACCAACTTTTACGAGAAGAAATCATTGAATTGGGCGGATGCTGAGTTATTAGCTTATGGATCTTTATTGACGGAAAATATCATCGTAAGGATGTCAGGTCAGGACGTGAAAAGAGGGACGTTCTCACACCGTCATGCTTATATTTTTGACGCCAATACCAATGCCCCCTATTGTAACCTGGACCATATTCAGGAAGGGCAAAAAGAATTAAGAATATACAACTCATTGTTATCGGAATTCGGTGTTTTGGGATTTGAATATGGTTACGCAATGGCAACTCCCAATGCGTTAGTAGTATGGGAAGCCCAGTTCGGGGACTTTGTTAACGGAGCCCAGGTCATGATTGATCAATTCATCGCAAGTGCAGAATCAAAGTGGCAGCGTATGAATGGATTAGTGATGCTACTACCTCATGGATACGAAGGTCAGGGGCCGGAACACTCTAACGCCAGGCCTGAGCGGTTCTTGCAACTGGCTGCAGAAGATAACTTGATTGCAGCCAACTTAACCACTCCTGCCAATATTTTTCATTTATTAAGAAGACAGGTAACCTGGCCGTTCAGAAAACCTGCTATTGTGTTTTCTCCTAAATCACTTTTGAGACACCCGAAAGTGGTATCGCCAACCTCCGACTTCACGAAAGGAAAGTTCCAGGAGATCATTGATGACAGCTATGTCACCAAGAAAAGCACTAAACGTGTTGTATTATGTTCGGGCAAAGTCTATTATGACCTTTTGGAAGAACAACAAGCAAAAAAGATCAAGAATGTAGCCCTGGTAAGAATAGAACAGCTTTATCCTTTCCCTGAAAAACAGTTAACGGCACTGTTGAAAAAATACAGTTCGCCTGAACTCATTTGGGTACAGGAAGAGCCTTCTAATATGGGTTATTGGTCTTTCATACAACGTATAATGCCCACCTCTGATGTAAAAGTAATCGCACGAAAAGCGAGCGCTTCCCCTGCCACAGGATATGCAAAAGTCCATAAGGAAGAACAGGCCAGTATTGTAAGTCAAGCATTAACATTATAAAAACCAGCATAGAATGAGTTTAGAAATAAAAGTTCCTGAAGTAGGTGAATCCATCACCGAAGTGACGATATCCGCCTGGACAAAACAGGATGGTGACTATGTGGAACAAGACGAAATCATTGCAGAATTAGAATCCGATAAAGCTACTTTCGAGTTACCTGCTGAAGCTGCCGGCGTACTAAAAATAAAAACGGAAGAAGGTGAAACGGTTGACGTGGGTGTGGTGATCTGCGAAATTGATACGGACGCTAAAGGTCCGGCATCCTCTGAGGAAGCCCCCGCGGCACCTGCTACTCCTGAAGCTACCAAAGCGGATGGACCAAAGAAAACCGGGGAAGTAAAAGAAATGATCGTACCTACTGTTGGTGAATCCATTACGGAAGTGACCATTTCAAGCTGGCTGAAAGAAGAAGGTGATTACGTAGAACTGGATGAGATCATTGCTGAAGTTGAATCCGATAAAGCCACTTTTGAATTACCCGCAGAAGCTAATGGCATCTTATCTATCGTAGCAAAGGAAGACGATACCCTTGAAATTGGAGCACTTATCTGCAAGATAGAAATAATGGAAGGCGGAGCTCCTGCCAGCACTCCAGCCCCAAGTGCTAAAACACCACCTGCAACAATGACCTCTTCTGATGCGAGTGCGCAAAAAACCTATGCCACCGGTCATGCGTCACCTGCGGCAGCTAAAATCCTTGATGAAAAAGGCATACCACCTTCAGACGTAAACGGAACAGGAGTAGATGGGCGTATCACAAAAGAAGACGCTGTCAAAGCCAGTTCCAGGCCTGCCGAAAAAGCTGCCAGCCAGGCATCAGAAGAGATTCCTGCAGCCTCTTCAAACGGACAAATCCGTGGTGAAAGAAGAGAAAAAATGACAAGCCTGAGGAAAACAATTTCCAGGAGGCTGGTGTCTGTGAAGAATGAAACGGCTATGCTCACCACATTTAATGAGGTGAACATGAAACCTATCATGGACCTCAGGAAAAAATACAAAGAGCAGTTTAAAGAAAAACATGGTGTTGGACTTGGCTTCATGTCCTTCTTTACCAAAGCATGCTGCCAGGCGCTTCAGGAATGGCCCGCCGTAAACGCCGGGATTGACGGAAACGAATTGGTCTACCACGACTATTGTGATGTTTCAATCGCCGTTTCTTCTCCTCGTGGCTTAGTGGTACCGGTTATAAGAAATGCCGAAGCATTGGATTTTCAGGGCATTGAAAGTGAAGTGGTGCGACTGGCCATTAAAGCAAGAGATGGCAAACTCTCCATAGAGGAAATGACGGGAGGCACCTTTACCATCACTAATGGTGGTATATTTGGTTCTATGCTCTCCACTCCCATCATTAATGCCCCGCAATCAGCCATTTTAGGTATGCATAACATTGTAGAAAGGCCTGTGGCAGAAAATGGAGAAATCGTAGTACGGCCCATTATGTATGTTGCTTTGTCTTACGATCATCGCATCATCGATGGAAAAGAATCAGTAAGCTTTTTATACCGGGTGAAGGAACTTTTGGAAGATCCTGCACGGTTAATGCTGGGTGTATGACGAAGAAATTTCAAAAACTCAGCCTACTACTTGTCTCGGTACTTATTCTCACTTTTAGCCTTACCCTGTCCGGCTGTCTGGATTGTGACGGACTTAAAACGGAACCGGAGCTGATCGTAGAGTTTTTTGAAAATACGCAGTTCACCCGTGTATATGGTCTGAAATCTACTATCGAACCTATTTCACCAGACAGCAATGACTCTTATATATTACCTGTAGACGCAAGTAACAGCAAGACTACTTACATTTTTGAGAGTGCTGATAAAACAGACACACTGGAAGTATTATATGAGATTGACGTGAGTTTTGAATCAAAAAGGTGTGGATTTACTCAGAAACTGGAGAAACTCGAATTGGGCGCTAATACAACATTCCGTTCAGCACAAATTAATGACCAAAATAATATCGTAATACAATGAAAAAAGTATTACTCCTAACTATACTCTTCATTACAAGTTTTTATGTGAATGGACAGGAAAAAACGGAACCTCAAAAGTCTTTCGTTGCCAAATTGGAAATGTTAAAACTGCTTGGAGCAGTATCTAATCTGGGATATGTGTTCGAACCACAGTTTTCCTATCATCGGAACAGGGTCGCCTATAATTTAACCATTGGCCTCTCCAGGGTCAATAATGAGATTTACAGGGAGCTTGATTATACAAATAAAGGCACCTATTTACAAGGGGGTGTGCAATTTCGGGTCACTGAAGGAGGAGACGAGCATCTTCGAGGTTTTTTTATGGGATTTCATGTGAATGTTTCCGATTACGAAGAGACTGGCAAACTGGAATTTCCCGGCAGTTATTTTGGTGATAACCAGGCCAGATTAACACAGGAAAATATTTCAACCAGTGTTGCCTGGCTATTCAGTTACAAAACTTTGATAGGCGAGCATTTTGTGATGGATGCTTCCTGGCGCCTGGCGCATATACTTGGTGATTTCGATCAGCCGGAATTCCCAGTATTTCGTGTGCCGGGAGCAGGACTCACGAATTTTCTGGGTGACCGCGAAAGAAACCATCGGACCACAATTGGTTGGAGTTTAAAAATGGGATATAAATTTTAAATTATGCAATACGATGTAACAGTCATAGGATCAGGACCAGGGGGTTATGTAGCAGCCATTCGCTGTGCACAACTGGGGTTTAAAACCGCCATTATTGAAAAGTATAGTACACTAGGCGGCACTTGCCTTAATGTAGGGTGTATTCCATCCAAAGCTCTGCTGGATTCTTCAGAACACTATCATAATGCCTTAACACATTTCAAGGAGCATGGTATTGACATCAACAAACCGAAAGTCAACTTCAAGCAGATGATAGCCCGTAAGGCCGATGTGGTCAAGCAAAATGTGGATGGCATAGCTTTTCTGATGAAGAAAAATAAAATCGACGTACACCAGGGTGTAGGCTCCTTTATTGACAAAAACACGATTAAAGTAACTCCGGAAAAAGGAGAAGCCACTGAGGTCAAAACGGATAAAGTTATTATCGCGACAGGTTCCAAGCCGGCCGATCTGCCTTTTGCCAGGATCGATAAAAAGAGGGTGATCAGCAGTACGGAATCCTTAGAACTCAAAGAGTTGCCAAAACACCTGATTGTGATAGGTGGTGGCGTAATTGGTATGGAGTTAGGCTCCGTATATGCTCGTATCGGCTCAAAAGTGACCGTAGTAGAATATATGGACAGGATCATTCCTACCATGGACAGCACAATGGGTAAAGAACTCATGCGTTCTACCAAGAAAATAGGAATAGATTTCAAGCTAAGCCATAAGGTAACTGCTGTCGAGAATACTGGCAAAGAGGTGGTGGTAAAAGCGGAAGATAAGAAGGGCAATGAAGTAGAACTTAAAGCTGACTATTGCCTCATAGCCATTGGAAGAAAAGCCTATACGGACGGTTTAGGTCTTGACAACGTAGGCATTAAAACAGATGATCGTGGTAGAATAGAAGTGGATGAACATCTCAAAACATCTGTAGACACCATATATGCTATTGGTGATGTGGTGAAAGGAGCTATGCTGGCCCACAAGGCAGAAGAAGAAGGAGCCCTGGTAGCTGAGCAGATGGCAGGTCAAAAGCCACACATTAACTACAAACTTATACCAGGTGTGGTTTATACCTGGCCCGAAGTTGCCAGTGTAGGCTATACGGAAGAAGAACTTAAAGAAGCCGGAAAAAGCTATAAAACAGGATCATTTCCTTTCAAGGCACTAGGCCGCGCCCGAGCCAGCATGGACCTGGACGGACAGGTGAAAGTATTGGCCGATAAGGAAACGGATGAAATATTGGGTGTACATATTGTGGGAGCGAGAGCCGCAGATATGATTGCATCAGCAGTTACTGCCATGGAATACCGCGCCTCGGCAGAAGACGTTTCTCGTATGTCACATGCGCATCCCACCTATATGGAAGCTATGAAAGAAGCGTGCCTGGCAGCTACGGAAAACAGACCAATACATATGTGATCTCAAATTAAGGCCCAGGCAGGCATTATGGCATGCCTGTCACATATCTTTGAGTTCCACAAATAATCAATTATGTCTATCACACTCATATTTGTCATTGTCACCGTACTCATCAGCATCTATGCGTGGAATAATGAATCAATTACCCAAAAATGGATCTTTAACCCGTACGCAGTAAAGCACCGCCGACAGTATTATCGCTTTATTACGTCAGGTTTTTTGCATGGAGGAATTGTTCACCTCTTGTTCAACATGCTGGTATTGTACATGTTTGGTGAACAGGTGGAAGAAGTGTTCAAAAGTATTTATGGTGACTTTGGCAAGGTCGTTTTCAGTGCTTTATACCTGTTGGGCATAATCGTATCCGACATCCCTACATTCGCCAAACACAAGGACACACCACATTATAATGCACTTGGCGCCTCAGGAGGGGTGTCCTCCATCCTGTTCAGCTACATTCTGTTTGACCCTTCCAATAAACTGTATTTGTATGGCATTATTGGTCTGCCAGGAATAGTATGGGCACTGCTCTACATGATATACTCTTATTATATGAGTAAACGTCAAGTGGATAATGTAAACCATGACGCACACTTGTATGGCGGGTTGTTTGGTGTAATATTTACATTACTCACCATTCCGGGCGTAATCCTTCACTTTCTGGAACAATTGAAATACTTGAGCTTTTTTTAGTCAGATCATAGTGGCATTGCCTTTTCTGATCAACTATCGAAACCTAAATTCCTGTGTCCGGATATTTATTGTTACTTGGATGACGTCATAACTCCTTACCTGCCATTTCACCCAGTTAAAACGTTATCAGCTCGCAGTTGCCAATTGCTGTTCTTCTTTTAGCTGCCTTTGCAGTTGTTTCACCGTAAGGGAATCACCGTTAGGACTCCAGCCTGGTTCACCAAAGATATACATGAAAGCCTCATATAAATTCTTGGCACCTTTCACATCCTTCCAGATGTTCTTGTATTCATGTGTCACGATAACCAGTGGATTGTGCGACTTAGGATCATGGACTACACCATATTCGATATCAATTTTTTCATCAAGTTCCTTCCATGTTCCAAAGATCTTATCGAAGATGTTCAGGTAACCACCATGGTTTTTATCCAGGTATTCCACATTTTTGGCATGATGGACTTGGTGTTGCGTATGAGTATTTAAAAACTTATCCAGGAACCCAAGCTTGGGCACATATTGAGTGTGTAATTGAAATTGCCAAAGCGCCTCAATTCCCAGGCATACCAGTACCATTTCCGGATGAAAGCCTATAGCCGGTAACCACATATAGAAAAGAGGCTTATACAAAATGGTGAACCAACCATTTCTCAATCCGGTACCTAAATTATAGTGATTGGATGAATGGTGAACAATATGTGCCGCCCACATGAATCGTACGGTATGGTTAAAGCGATGCAACCAGTAGTAGCTAAAATCATCGAGAAACTGACAGATCAGCCATACATACCATGCCCACCCAAAGGATTCATAGCCCATGATATTCATACGAACACCGTTCACCTCAGGATTAAACACTTCGTACACAACATAAAAAATGGTAGCTGCGGAAATTATTTTTATCAAGGGAGTGATCAATACCGCTCCAAGTCCCATAGTACTACTGGCTAACAGGTCTTTCCACTTATATAGCTTTTGATTATCATGAGTTTTGCTGTAGGTAAGTTCTAACAGTACCAATGCTATAAAACATGGTGTTCCCCATACCAGGGGGTTAACAAATTCAAGGTTCATTTTTTGCTTTCTTAATGTATGTTATGCTATCAATTTCAGAATTCACTTTTCAATTTCCTCCGCCTGCTTTTCGATGTGGTTTGTGACTCATTAGTTAGTACTAAACGTTCTATTGGCCAATATTTATACCTGGTTACAGATTAATATGTAAACAACTGGTTAATATAGTTATTAGATCAATTGCTTCATAGAAAAACTGCAGGGCAATTCATCAAAATTGCGGCAAAAATAGTCAAGTTGGCTTTCCAAATCACCAATTAATGACTTTAGTGTGAGGAAATTGTGCATCCTATGCTATCGATCGCCTACTATTCATGCACCTATAACAGTTACCATTCAATTTTTTGTTAAGTTCAAAGGCCCAATTCAACACGTCGTTATGTTGCAAAAAACAGTTTCCGGATCAGCGATTTTATTATCACTCATGCTACTTACCTCACTCGCAGGTTTTGGTCAGAATTCAAACCTAATGACTGATCTATCTCATAGTCATATGGCCCACTGGGTAGACTCTGTCTTCAATACGCTCTCCCCAGACCAAAAGGTCGGACAATTATTTATGACAAGGTTATATTCTAACCGTGACAAGCGATACGAGGATGAAATGGACAGGATCATCCGCTCCTATCATATTGGAGGGTTGGTCACAGCCCAGGGAGGTCCTATTAGACACGCCCGATTATTAAATAAATACCAGGGCTTAGCCAAAACTCCCATGTTAATTGCTACAGATGCAGAATGGGGCTTGGGCATGCGGCTGGACAGTACAATGAATTTCCCTTATCAAATGACATTAGGAGCAATTGATGATGACCAACTCATTTACCAAATGGGGCGTCAAATTGCGGAGCACCTTAGCCGGGTGGGTGTGCAGATTAATTTCGCACCTGTAGTCGATATCAATAATAACCCGGATAATCCCGTGATAGGGTATCGGTCTTTTGGAGAAGAAAAACGGAATGTGACACACAAAGGTACAGCCTATATGAGAGGGCTTCAGGATAATGGTGTACTAGCTGTTGCAAAGCATTTTCCAGGACATGGTGATACTAACACTGATTCACATAAAGCCTTACCTTCCATTACAAAGAGTAAAGAAGGCCTCGATAGTTTGGAGCTTCATCCATTCAAATCATTGCTCAAAAATGGCGTGGGTGGTGTGATGGTGGGTCACTTGCATATTCCAGCGCTGGACCCGGAAGAGAATATTCCCTCTACCCTTTCCAAACCTATCATAACCGGGCTGTTACAGGAAAAACTTGGTTTTGAAGGCCTCGTTTTTACCGATGCTATGACGATGCAGGGCGTCACACAACACTATTCGGTAGGCAAGGCAGCTATTCAGGCCATTTTAGCAGGTAACGACATTCTACTCGTTCCAGAAGGTGCACCTCAGGCCATCGATGAAGTGAAAGAAGCTGTTAACCGTAAGATCATCACCCCGGCACTAATTGATCAGAAATGCAGGAAGATACTGATGTACAAATATTTCATGGGGCTGTCAAAGCCACAAAAAATAGACACGGATCACCTGGTTAAAACACTTAACTCCCCGGAAGCCAGGCTATTGAATCAACAACTGGCCGAAGCTTCTATCACATTATTAAGAAATGAAAATGACCTACTACCACTCCGTAGATTAGATACATTGAATGTAGTGAGTGTTTCTATTGGGGCTGACAGTCTGAGTACTTTCCAAAAAATGCTATCTAACTACACCAAAATAAATCAGGTAAACTTGCCTAAAGATGCCACACCTACTCAGATCCAGGTAGCCAGGAACCACATCAGCGAACACAACCTTATAATAGTCAGCCTCCATGAGGTGTTTAAAAGACCTAATATAAACCATGGTTATACGGGTGAAGTAGCTTCCTTCGTCAATGAGCTAACACAAAAGAATAATGTTGTAGTAACATCATTTCTTAACCCTTATACACTGGATCATTTCTCCGGACTCCACCGGTCATCAGCTCTTTTAATAACTTATCAGGATTCTGAAATAACGGAGAGAACAGCAGCTCATTTGATTTTTGGTGCCATCGGAGCACAGGGAAAATTACCTATTACCATAAATCAACACTTTGCTTTACGTGATGGGATAGTGACTAAAGGAGGGTTAAGGTTAAAATACACTTTACCGGAGGAAACGGGCATCAATACTCATTCACTTCATTCAAGAATAGACTCCATCATAACTGAAGCCATTGGCGCAGGCGCCTTCCCCGGTTGTCAACTCCTCATTGCTAAGGACCAGAACGTGATCTTCTATGAGGCTTTCGGATTTCACACATATGATAGCACCAAACAAGTGCGTAAAGACGACCTGTATGACCTCGCATCGGTGACAAAAGTAACCGGGCCTCTTCCTCCGCTCATGAAACTGCATGACGAAACGAAATTTGACCTCGATGCTCCATTAAAGCTGTACTGGCCTGCATTCAAGAGATCAAACAAAGCAAACATCACCTGGCGCAATGTACTGGCACATAATGCCAGACTCAAAGCCTGGATCCCGTATTGGCGTACCACGATAAGAAAAAATGGCCGATTTAAATCGAATACGTTACAGTCTGATTCTTCAGAGAGCTATCCGATAAAAATCACCTCAACATTATACGAACACAAGAATTATAAGGACAAGATCTACAAGGCCATCAAAAAAACCAAACTCAATAAAAATGCCGGCTATTTATATTCGGGTCTGTCCTTTTACCTGTATCCGAAAATGATAGAAGATATGACCGGCGAGCATTATGAATCTTATACAAAGGAAAACTTTTTCTTACCTCTTGGCGCCCATTCACTGACGTATAACCCATTATGGTTTTATCCGAAACATAAGATCGTACCCACGGAATTAGACACTTTCTTCAGAAAAGAGCAGATCCACGGCACGGTACACGATGAAGGCGCTATTATGATGGGGGGTATATCCGGAAATGCAGGCCTGTTCGGCAATGCCAACGACCTGGCAAAACTGATGCAAATGTACCTGAACCTGGGCAGCTATGGCGGGGATGAATACATTACGAACTCCACGTTCAATAAGTTTACTTCCTGTCAGTATTGCGAGCAAGGCAATAGAAGAGGGCTCGGTTTTGACAAACCCTTGCTAAAAAACCCTGAAAAAGGTTATGTTGCGCCTTCTGCCAGCCCCAGGAGTTTCGGACATTCCGGATATACAGGCACCATGGTTTGGGCTGATCCCGAGTACAATTTGCTTTTTATTTTTCTTTCGAACAGGGTCTACCCCACACGGGAAAACCGAAAGCTGTATAACATGAATATCAGGCCAAGGCTACACCAGACCATATATGACCTTATGAATGTCAACAGCGAGGAATGATCAATGCGTTTTCACAACTTCAAAAATCACCACTACACCCAAATGAAACTATTCCAGTTCCAACGTTTGTATTTTCTAAATATACTGCTGCTATTCATCCTACCGTTCAGGACAGGACTTGCCCAGGAAGAGATCAATCCGGCACTCATAGACACAGACTCATGGCTGACCGAGCAGCTGACACCTGGCCTGACCTGGAAATACAAGCACTTTGATAGTCTGTTTCAGTCTAAGCAAAGCATTAACATCCTGGAAATTGACCTGGCACATTCACTTGAAATGAAAGTAGTCTACCTGGACTCAGGGCTTCAAAAAACGAGTGTTTTTGGGGAACAAAACGACGCGTTAGCCGCCATAAATGGTACTTTTTTTAACATAAAAGAGGGAGGCTCCGTCTGTCTTTTGATGGCTAACTCCAAGATTATCAATGTCAACGACCCAGCTTTAAACCCGCAACATGGGAATGGGATCATAGCCATGGATAGCAACAAAAAGGTATCTGTCATTGCTACGCCAGAAGGAGGTACTGAAAGTCTAAAAAGTTTTCAGGAAGTCATGTCTTCCGGCCCACTCTTATTACAAAATGGAGCATTCATGGAACTGGTCCAGGATAAATTCAATTTGAACAGACATCCCAGAACAGCGGTGGGCATAACGGACGACAATCACCTGGTGCTTTTGACAGCAGACGGAAGAAATGCCGAAGCTGCAGGCTTGTCTACCAAAGAGTTAGCAGAATTCATGAAAGCGCTGGGTTGCATGGATGCCTTAAACCTGGACGGTGGAGGCTCTACCACCCTATGGACTAAAAGTAAAGGAGTGGTAAATTTCCCTTCTGACAACAAAAGTTTTGATCATGAAGGCGAGCGGGAAGTCGCCAATGCTTTGGTTATTCGACGGTGACTTTTTGCATTACCAGAAGAATATTTATCCGAGCCACCCGGGCCTCTGAATGACGATTATCAAATAAGCCTCAAGCCGAGATGGGTCATGACTACAAAAGATTAATGGAAAGGCTGGTAGAAGTCCCGTTTTTAAGCGTGCGGTAAAGTACATGTTTTAAGGCTATACACTTTTTATTAAGGTTACTTGTTTCCAATATGGTTTCAGTAATTGTTATATTTTTAACCGTGTATTTAATAAAGACTGAATTGCCTGTGTTCTCACATTTGCCTTATGCAACCTAAATAACCAACGAAAACGTTATATTTACTATTAGGTAATTAAGTTTACTGCTTATGAATATTGAAAAGAGAAAATATCATTTAATTGAACGTGTAATGCAATTCAATGAAAATGAATTGAGGAAAATAGAGGCATTTTTAGAGGAAGAATCAAAATTGTCATCTTCATTGGATCAAGCGTTGCAACAAGTACAAGAAGGAAAAGTGACACCTCATAGTGAAGTGAGGAAAAAATATGAAAGATGGCTTTAGAAATTTTCTGGACCGATGAAGCCAAAAAAGATTTAGATAATATTATTGAATACTTAGAAAGTCGGTGGACCGATAGAGAGATAAGTAAATTTTTTAATCGCCTTGAAAAATGTTTAGCTCATATTCAAAAAGCCCCGCACAGATCAAAAGATTCATTACGTAAGCCAGGTACTAAGGAATACCAACATTCTCCTCAAACAACTATTTTCTATTCCTATGATAACGATAAAATCAATTTATTGAGACTTTGGGCAAACCCTAAAGACTCTACGGAATTATAACCTGTCAATATAAAAACCATCAGACCCTCTCAATACTAAAAGTATGGATCGGAGACATTGATGTGCGTTCTTAGTCAAGCTGAGTGAAAAGTACTGACTCAATGTAACGAAGATTTGTATTACCCTTGGTTTTCCAGGTTGAGTTCACACGAGGTCTAATCGCATAGCATACCTAAGGAAGGACATATGAAGTGCTAAACAATTCAAGTTATCGACCTGAATCGCAGGGCGTACAAAGATTTAAGTATAGCTGCTAATGACCTCCTCCCCTTAATAGACACGGTCAGAAGTAGAGAATCTGGGCTTAACATCAGCTATTCAAAAGTTATATCGCACCAACCTGGCAATGAACAATATAATTATTTCCTATTTTTAATCCCTCGAAACAAACCTCACGTGCCCATGCACTTCCATACTATCGTATTCCTTTTTTTCCTATATCTCGCAGCCGCCTGCTCCTCTACCAAAAAAACAGCCGCTCCTTTGTCTTATGACCCTCCAGGATCAACCAACACAAAAACCAAACCCATTGAAACCCAGAAAAAAGGTGCTTTCTCTATAGATGGGATTACCGTAAGCAATGAATTCGATGGTGCAAGGATGAATGGATTTACAAAGATCAACGATACGCTATACCAGATAAGCATCCATCCTGAAAACGCCCCCATTAATATGAGTCCCTGGTATTCTTTCAAAATTAAAGCTGAGGTAGACAAAGAGGTCTATCTTCATCTCAGCTATAAGGATGGTAAGCACCGCTACTATCCGGACATCAGCCGGAATGGTATGGACTGGCAACCCTTTGATAGCACAAGGTATATGCTGCAGGAAAATGACAGCGTTATATTGAAACTTGATCTATCAACGCAGTATCAATGGATCTCAGCGCAAGAGCTCATGACCTCAAAACACAATGAAAGCTGGGTAAATGAAGTGTCAGCATTGGGTTTTGTAACGAAACAATCCATTGGCACCAGTAGAAATGGTATCACGATCAGCGCTCTTAAAATAGCAGTGGATAAAAAACAACCTTTATTAGTGGTCATAAGCCGTCAGCATCCGCCGGAGCTGACAGGTTATATTGCCATGAAAGCGTTTATGAAGGAAATCACAGCTGATACGGAACTCTCTAAAAAATTCAGAGCGCAATTCGGCACTGTGTTAGTACCTATGATGAATCCGGATGGAGTAGACAACGGTCACTGGAGGCACAATGCAGGTGGGGTAGATCTTAACCGCGACTGGCAATATTTTAACCAACCTGAAATTGATCAGTTTCAAAAGTATGTCCATCAACAAGTAAAAAACGGGGACCACAGCGTAGCCCTGGGGCTGGATTTTCATTCCACCCATGAAGATTTGCTTTATACGTTTAACAACGAGACTTTTCCTGAAAGTAAGGGCATCGTAAAAAACTGGATCAGCAGGTTAAGACAAGCTTTTCCGCGGGAAACGATTACGGAAGAAGACGGTGGCGCTGAATCGCCCGTTTCCAAAAACTGGTTTTTAAATGAATTCAAAGCAGAATCCGTGACGTATGAAGTAGGTGATGATACTCCCCGGGCCTTTGTAGAGGAAAAAGGAAAAGTATCTGCACAGATCATTATGGAGTTACTACTCGAAAAATATGGAAAGTAACTTTACCCTACTGTCATATCATCTTTCACCAGCTTATTTTAATGCTTTTTCGGGAAAACCCGGCAATTCATGAAAGCTGTGTACTAATGAAGTGGTAATGAGATTATGTGCACTTCGTTTGAAAAAATCTACCATTTGTGACTCTTCACAGGGTTCATCAAATACAGTATCAAAAGGTATTTCTTCCGCATCGGTTTTATCGTAGTCATAAGGCTTTGCCTGTCTGACCAATACATTTTTGATCCCCAACGCATGTCCTCTCCTGCTTAACGTAGTGGAAACACCTATTAACAGTTGTGGATTAGTTTCAAAACCTACATTGAAAACATGGCTTTCCTTTTCATTCCAGTTAATATTTTCACATTCTATATATAGCGCTCCATCCCGAATGGCCACACTTGAGCTTTTATAATAATGACCCACGGTCTTAGTTATACCTATTATTCCTTGATTTGGGTCCTCTTTGATCTGGAAAGGAGCCTTTACCAACACACGACTTCCATCCGTCTTTTGATAGTATCGGAAGTAACACCCTTGATAGTGGTTTTTCAAAAGACCTTCTTTCCCTTTAAGCTTAGACTTTAGTGATGTTTGATCCGGTGCATCTGACTTCTTCCAGTCGTCCCAACGGCCCATGTCAATTTCAAGAAAAGTAAGCAACACGTTTAGTTTCTTGTCCTTGGCATTTCCATTCTGCCAATACAAATACAGTGTTTTACCACTGATCCAGTGATGCGGATTGTAATCATTAAGCCCTTTCAAGTGAGTAATGAAATCGTCAATACTATTTAATCTATATTTGAATAGGACATTCTCTAATTCTTCTTTACCGACAAGTAGTAAACCGCTCACCAAATAAGGGTGATCTATCACTTCCTGAGTCACTTTAAAGTTTATTCTCCTGGCAAATTGGTCAAACACCGTGCGGGTATATTTAGTCCAATCCAATCCATACTTTCGCCGGTCTACAACGCCGGAAAGATTAGAGTTTTCTATAGCATACTTTATTTTATCAGGTATCATTCAACGCTAAAATCATATTTAATAAAGCTTCGAACCGCAGGGTTACAAAGTTTTGACTTAGATGTGACAGATTCAATACTACATAAAAACTCAAACTACTGCAAATGAGTTAATTACGATTTCATCAAAAAAAATCTGACACATTTTAGTTTCCTTCTGACTTATCTAATATAGATACGCTCAAAAAACCTTATTAAGCTTATGAAGAAAATTTTTACATGTTTAATCCTAATATGTGCTTCCTTGATGTCAATGGATGGTCTTGCCCAGCAAACTATCAGGGGTACAGTAACATCAGAGTCTGATGAGACTCTACCCGGTGTTTCCGTTTTGATGAAAGGTACTACTATAGGTACTGTGACTGACATTGACGGCAACTATACATTAGCTGCACCTTCTTCTGCACAGACTATTATCTTTTCTTTTATCGGTTATGAAAGTGTTGAAGTCTCCATTGGAGGTCGTAATGTCATTAATGTTCAAATGAAAACAGACGTAACTCAACTCACTGAAGTAGTCGTAACATCATTTGGAATAAAAAAAGAAAAGAAAGCACTTGGTTATGCCATTCAGGAAGTGGGAGGAGAAGATATATCAAAAACTACGCGCCCAAACCTGATCAATGCATTACAAGGACGAATTGCGGGAGTTTCAGTAGGAACCACGAGTGGCTTACCCGGATCATCTTCTTCTATTGTGATAAGAGGAGGATCCTCTTTAGGTGGAAGTAATCAACCTCTTTTTATTGTTGATGGAATTCCTATCGATAACACCACCCTCGATGAGGGCGACCTTCTCAATTCAGCCCCTAATCGTCAATCCGACTATTCAAGCCGGGCGACGGACATTGATCCTAATGACGTTGAAAGTATTACTGTATTAAAAGGCCCTGCCGCTGCCGCGTTGTATGGCATTGACGCTGCCAATGGGGCTATTATTATTACCACTAAAAGTGGTGAAGCAGGTAAAGCCAAAATCAGTTACACCAATAACTTTAGGTGGGAAAAGGTAAATCGATTTCCTGATTTGCTAAAGCAATATAATACCGGAACAGAAGGAGTCAATGATCCTGAAGCTTTTGTTCACTGGGGAGAACCAATAGGTCCTGACAATCAGGTATTTGACAATGTTGAAAACTTTTTTGAAACTGGTTTTACACAACTTCATGGGGTCAATGTAAGTGGTGGTTCGGAAAACCTTACCTACATGGCTTCCGCCAATTTTACAAGACAGGATGGATCAGTCCCAAGTACAGGGTACGACAAAAACACCTACAGGGTCAACCTAACGGCAAAGCTGAATCCTAAGCTAAAGCTGACCACCTCAACCAGCTATATACGTACCGAATCAGAGCGTATCTCAAAAGGTACCGGAAGTATATACGCAAATATATTAAGGTGGCCTATTACTAATGACATCAGAGCACAAGGGAATTTAAGTGATGATGAAATTGAAAATCCACTTTTCACGGTTAAAAATAATAGTATAACTGATGAAACAGATAGAATTTTATTAAACGGAAGTTTGACTTACGATATTTTCGATTGGTTAAGTGTAACCGGACGAATTGGTACCGACGTTTACACCACAAGAGGACTGACCACCTACAGCCCCGAATCAATACAAAGATATCCTGGCAGAAGTATCGCTCAAGAGGTCAATGGTTTGATGGCGGAATATGAAGCTTACAGTCAATTATTAAACTCTTTTATATTGATTAACGCCAACAAATCATTCGGTGACTTTAATATTGGAGTCACATTAGGCAACAATATTGAAGACAGGGATTATCGCGTAGATTCCAGGTATGGTGAAAACATATTGGTGCCTGGTCTATATAGTATTATCAACACTGATCCAGATTCACGTGAGGTAGGAGTACGTGGCTCGCGAAGAAGATTAATCGGAGTATTTGGAGAAGCAAAGATCGACTATAAAAACATGTTGTTTCTAAGTATAACTGGTAGAAATGACTGGTCTTCCACCTTACCCGATCAAAACAACAGTTTCTTTTATCCTTCTGTGAGTACAAGTTTTGTTTTTTCTGAAGCTTTCAATCTAGATACGAACTCACCCATATCATTTGGGAAAATCAGAGCATCTTTTGCACAAGTAGGTAAAGATGCCCCGCCTCATCGTATTCAACCAGCTCTTCAGGAATTCACACGATCCGGAGGCGGATTTAACGTTGGTTTTTTTGGTCCTAATGACAATATAAAGCCAGAGACAACAGTATCCTATGAAGCAGGGCTTGATATTCGTTTCTTACAGAACAGAATAGGCCTGGACTTCACTTACTACAATGTCCGAAGCAGGGATCAGATAGTAGACCCAAGATTAAGTTATGCAACTGGGTATATTCTCCAATTGGTCAATGCAGGTGAGATAGAAAATCAAGGGCTTGAGATAATGATCAACGGTCAGGTGATAGCAAATAGTGCATTCAACTGGAGCGTTAATGCCAATTTTTCTCTTAATCGAAACAAAGTGATATCGCTTCCTGGTGATCAAGAAGAATTCTATCTGTCTGATACCTGGTTGGCAGGTAATGCCAGAGCCGGATACGTTCCTGGTAAATCCTTTATGACCATTACTGGTTATTCTTATGAAAGAAATGACAACGGAGAACTCCTGATTGGAACGGACGGATACCCAATAGTAGATGCTACTTTTACAGAGATTGGTAATCGTGAATCAGATTTTAGTATAGGACTTACTAATACGCTGACTTATAAAGGTTTTACACTTTCTTTTCTCATGGATATGCGAAAAGGAGGAGATATATATAACTCAACAGAACGATCACTTACATTTTCAGGTTTGAGCCAACGTACAGCCAATCGTCAAACAAGAGTGGTATTTGATGGTGTGCTTGAAAGCGGGGAAAGAAACACCCAGGAAGTATTACTGGATGAGGATTTCTATACTTCAAGCCGTGGTAGAACGGAGTCCTTATTTGTGGAAAAAGATATTAATTGGTTTCGATTAATGGATATCACATTAAGTTACCAGCTACCTTCTTCCTTATTAAGTAATGTATTTATTAATAGTCTTCAGGTCAACGTTACAGGTACGAACCTGATCCTATGGTCAAACTATGATGGTGCTGATCCAAGCCTTAATGGATTAAACGCTTCAGCCGGTGGCAGTAATGCTGTTGGTTTTGACCATTTCTCTGTACCCAATCCCAGCACATTAGCCATTGGGCTTCGTGTTGGCTTTTAAGTTTTTGATCATTTAAAACTTAGTAATTATGAAAAAAATAAAACTTTTATACATAACCCTGGCACTTGTTATAATGTCTTGTGAAGATTACCTGGATATTAATGACGATCCATTTCTTCCTCAAACAGCTACACCAGACCTATACTTGCCGCAGATCGTCTATTCTATGGCTGAAGGTGAAATGTTTGATAGCCGCTACGTAGGAGCAATTACACAGAACTGGGCATGGGTAAATGCCAATAATGGTTTTGATCGTCATGCTTCAAGTAATAGCAGTGGAACACAAAAATTTAGAGATCATTATTGGTCAATAGGTTCAAATCTAAATGAAGTAGCCGAACAGGCAGAAGAGCTTGGGCTGGCTGATTACTCAGGTATTGTCAATATTATACGCGCCTGGAGTTGGCAAATAGTTACGGATCACCATGGCGAACTCCCATTCCGTCAGGCCTGGGACAATACACGTACTAGCTTCGATTATGATCCTCAAAAGGATATTTATGCAGGCATCCATGAATTATGTAACCAGGGTATTGAATTATTAAATAATCCAACAGGTCAAACTGATCCAAAATTGGCAGACATGGAGAAGCTTTACAATGGAGACGTAAGTAAATGGATTAAGTTCGCTTATGCTATAAAGGCCCGAAATGCACATCATATTTCAAATAAAAGCTCATATGATCCTGCAGCAGTAATCAACTTTGTGGATAACTCTTTCGAAAGCAACGAGGATAATGCAGAGGTGCCCTTTGATGCTGAGAGTTCCGCCACAAGTAGTTTTATGGGACCCTCCAGAGGTAACTTTAATAGCCGTTTAAGAACCCAATTGATTGTAAGCTATCTCGATGGCACATATTTCAATGGTGTGACTGATCCAAGATTATCTTTAATGCTCAATTCTGATACGGACTCCACACAGAACTACATAGGAGTAGTTCCTACTTTGGGAGATACCACTACAAACATTCGTGTGCCTAGATTATATGGAAAGTACATCTTCACAGATGCTGCCCCCTATCCATTGATCACCTATTCGGAACTTCAGTTCATAAAGTCGGAAGCTGCTTTTATACAAAATAATTTACCCCTGGCTTATGATGCTTTTCTCAAAGCTATTCAAGCACATATGGACTTTACAGGTGTATCCCCGGCAGAAGCAACTCAATATTTGTCTACAGCCATTCCTCAAGACGCAAGTGATCTTGAACTAAATCATATTATGATGCAAAAGTATATCTCTCTCTACTCGAACAATGAAACATGGTCAGACCTGAGAAGGTATCAATATGATAATACCGTGTATCTCGGTTTTACACTTCCGAGTGAATTTGCCGCAGACAATAATGGTAAACCGGCCCAAAGGTGGCTTTTAAGACGCTTCTCCGAATACGACTGGAACAGCGACGCCTTAGAGAAAATAGGGGGTCTTGAATTAGATTATCATACAAAACCGATTTGGTTTAGCACTGATGAGGAATAAATTTTTAGTCAAAGAAGTTATTAATAATTGAACCATGAGAAAATTTATATATGTATTATTAGCATTGGCTGTTATAGTTCAGACTGCCTGTGAAGAAGACCAGGAGGATTTGGAATACAGAGTTATTGGTGCCTTACCAACGGTGATTATAACCAGTGACACACCTACCGCATTGGACCTGGGAGCAACATATAACATTGATGTCCTTTTTTATTCTCCAAGTATCGATATAACCTCTTTGGAACTTGTCGAAACCATTGGAGATGGGGCTGAAACAATTCTGGAAGCTGAACTTTTCAGCAATTTCAATAGATTTGGCTCACAAGTTCGGTCATTCGCCTATACTCCTCCAATGTCCGCAGAACCAGGTGATGAAATCATTATAGAAGTAAGAGCTATTGCTGCCAATGGATTAATCAGGAATCCAGCATTTTCAGCAGTAGTCTCAGATTGTCCCTCTGCCTCCCTAGAAGGTACATATTTAGCTGTAACCACGGCTCAAACCCCATTTGATGGTCCTTATGACAATACCGGAAGTCCTTTTGAAGTAGTAATAACGGATAATGATAATGGCACATTTGGCATCACAGATATTACAGGAGGTCTTTATGGTGAATTTTATGCTGACATCTATTCAAATTTGGGTGTAGTATCACTTCCAGCCGTGCTTGATAGAAATTCATGTGAAGTATCCGCAGACGATGTCCCAGAAGATCCAGGCTTTCAAGGATCTTTTGGCGATAATTTTCTGGACGCAACGGGTGTTATAGACGGTATTGGCTCAATTACTATTAACTTTTCCAACGACTCAGGTGACTCAGGCACAACCATACTCGTTAAACAATAAAATAGATTAACCAATTCCAGGTCATTGGATTTCACCATTAATTGAATTATAATCACTAATTGCAGATACATCATGATTTACAAAGCTGATGTATCTGCAATCTCCTACTTAATACATGACGCTCAATAGAAGAAAATTCTTGACTCAATCAGGTCAAAGTCTGGCCGTACTGCCAGTTTTGAAATACAATGCTTTTAATAACACCCATTCAGCTAAAAATCAAAAACCAAAAAAACTAACTCATGGCAATACCATAGCCCTCATAAGCCCCTCAGGCGCTGTTTTTAATCATGAACCTATCAACATTGCCATTGAAGCGCTGGAAAAATTCGGACTCAAAGTTCAGGTCAGTAAGTTTCTGAAAAGCCGGTACGGTCACCTGGCCGGTACGGATGAAGAACGGGCAGCTGAAGTAAATGAAATGTTTGACAATACGGCCATCCATGGTATTATCTGCTTACGAGGAGGTTCTGGAGCAGCGCGTATACTTGACAAATTGGATTACAATACCATCCGAAAGAACCCGAAGGTTTTCATTGGTTACAGTGACATTACAGCGCTACAATTAGCAATTTATAAAAAGACCGGATTAGTAACTTTCCACGGGCCGGTAGGGTTGTCTTCATGGGATGAGTTCTCTCGCTCCTATTTTACACAACTGCTGTTCGATAATGAGCTGATGGAATTTAAAAACCCGGAAAAACCGGAGCATCAATGGGTGCAGACGGAAAACCGGATCCGTGTGATCCATCCGGGGACCGTCCGGGGAAGGCTAATAGGGGGTAACCTGTCCGTATTATGCGGGCTATTAGGCTCAGACTACGTGCCCGGTTTTAAAGGTAGTATCCTGTTTTTAGAGGAAGTGAATGAAGCGTTATATCGTGTGGACCGTTTGATGTCCCAACTATACTTATCTGGCATTTTGAAAGATATTAAAGGCTTTATATTCGGAAAATGTACACGATGTGATCCTGACAGAGGTTATGGCTCATTGACATTTGATGAAATCATTGATCACTACATCAAACCATTAAAAATTCCAGCTTTCAGCGGATCGATGATCGGTCATATCCAATCGAAATTTACTGTGCCGATCGGTGTGGAAGCGGAATTAAACGCAAACAAAGGTATGTTCCAACTTGTAACGTCTGCATTGAATGAATAGTCTTCCAAAAATACTTTTGTTTACTTTTGTTCTTGCTGTTAGCAGCTGTAGCAGTACAGGTCGGATCATAGACAGACCCATCACCTTTGACACTACCCGTGAACAGCTTTCTCTTGAATACATGCGAGAACATTACGGTATAGAAAAAGCCAAAGCTGAAATAGACCCAAAGATGGTTGTAGTGCACTGGACGGTCATACCTACTTTGGAAAGGTCATTTGCTGCTTTTAATCCTTCTGAGTTACCAGGACACCGTACCGCCATAAAAAATGCCGGTAATTTAAATGTTTCTGCGCATTTCCTGGTGGACCGTGATGGAACGGTTTACCAATTATTGCCTGAAACCACTTTTGCCAGGCATGTGATAGGACTTAACCATTGTGCTATAGGTATTGAAAACGTAGCCGATGGAAAAGAACTGCCTTTAACAGAAAAGCAGTTCGAAGCTAATGTTAAATTGATCAACCATCTGGCTGAAAAGTATCCGCTTGAGTATTTGATTGGCCACGATCAGTATAAACAATTCATCGGCCATCCTCTGTGGAAAGAAAAAGATGCTAACTATTTGACAGAAAAGACTGATGTGGGGCCTGAATTCATTCAAAAACTACATTATTCTATTGATAAAAAGCTTAAACCGGCCCCGGGCCTTTAATAGACATGAAAAACCTCATGATCCTGATCTGTTCTATGCTGGTAATTAGCGGATGCGAAAAGCCGTTGAACGAAGATGAGTTCCTGGTAGAAAATCTTATGAAACGTAGCGGAGGGCTGTTAGAAAAAGTGTTGAATGCAAAAGATAAGTTTGAGCTACAGGTTATTTACACACAGATCAACAGAAACGAACAAAATGAACCTTATTTCAAGTCTTTTTCATTTAATGTTGATCCCGAAAGGTATTTCTACTCGGCTAGTACCGTTAAAATGCCGGCAGCGTTCCTTGCACTTGAAAAGCTTAATGTGCTGCATGTGGAAGGACTCAATAAGCACACTACTTTTTTAACAGATAGCGCTTATTCGGGGCAAAGTTCTGTCACAGAAGACACCACATCTGCCAATAGGCTCCCAAGTGTAGCACATTATATCAAAAAAATATTCGTAGTAAGTGACAATGACGCTTATAATCGACTGTATGAATTCCTGGGTCAGGAAGCCATCAATAAGTCCCTTCACCAAAAAGGCTTTATAAACACCCGGCTGCTCCACCGTTTATCTATACCACTATCGCAAGAGCAAAATCAACACACTAACCCGGTAAGGTTTTATCAAAGCGATTCTCTTATCTATTCACAGGAATTGGTCAAAAGCTCTGCGGACCATTCGTTATCCAGGCAAATTCTAAAAGGCAAAGCACATATGGATAACAACGATAGCCTGATACAAGCTCCTTTTGACTTTTCTTATAAAAACTTCATCCCGCTTGGTGAATTACAAGACATGCTGAAGGCCGTATTATTTCCCGGGGTTTCAGATAAATTCAAGTTAACGGAAGCAGATTATTCTTTTCTTTATCAATACATGTCCCAGTTACCGAGAGAAACTACCTACCCTGACTATAGCAGCAACGAATATTATGATGCTTACTGTAAATTTTTAATGTACGGAGATGACAAACATATACCTGAGCACATTCGCATATTCAATAAAATCGGACAGGCCTATGGCTACCTGATTGACAATGCCTACATCGTTGACCTGGATAAAAAGGTAGAGTTTCTGCTATCGGCGGTGATCCATGTAAATGATAATGAAACGTATAATGATGGTAATTATGAGTATGAAACCATTGGCTTGCCTTTTATGAAAGCCCTGGGCCAAGCCGTCTATACCTATGAATTAACAAGAAAAAGGTCACATCAACCTGACCTTTCAAAATTTGAGCTTAGTTATGACCGATAAATTAAACCAAAACGCTGTGACCGGTACTGCGTGTATCATCACGGGAGGCCTGCTGAATGACGTTCATGCCAAAACGGCCCATGGACTCATCAGGCAATCTGATCGATTTCAAATTTTAGGAGTTCTTGATCACATCTCAGCCGGGGAGGATGCCGGAATGTTACTGGACGGTAAACATAGAAATATCCCGGTCTTTCACACTATAGAACAACTGATCGGGCACTGTGGCCAAAAACCGGATTACGCCATCATAGGAATGGCTACTAAAGGTGGCGTGCTACCGGAAGAGCTTTACCCCCTGGTGAAGCAAACCCTTGAAATGGGAATAAGCCTGGTGAATGGTTTGCATGAAACCATTGGTGATATCGAAGAATTTTCTGCCGTGGCTAAACAAGGTCAGTCACGTATTTTGGATATCAGAAAGCCCAAAGGTTTTAAAGATCTGCACTTTTGGACAGGAAAAATTAAAGAGGTAAAAGCATTAAAACTGGCCGTCCTAGGCACTGACTGTGCTCTTGGGAAACGAACCACCACCAAATTTTTGGTGAACGAATTAAAAGAACATGGTTGTGACGCTCATATGGTCTATACCGGTCAAACGGGATGGTTACAGGGGGGACAATACGGATTTGTATTCGACGCTACACCTAATGACTTTATATCCGGAGAGTTGGAGCACTCAGTATGCCAATGTTGGGAAAAAGAGGATCCCGATGTGATCCTGTTGGAAGGACAGTCATCTTTACGCAACCCAAGCGGCCCTTGTGGCTCCGAGTATATTATCTCTTGTGAGTTGGACGGTGTTATATTACAGCATGCCCCGGGAAGAACCTATTTTAACGGGTTGGAAAAATATGGCAAACCTATTCCAACCATTGAAGAAGAAATAGCGCTGATAAAAATGCTCGGGACGGATACCATCTGCATCACACTAAATTCGGAAGGCCTTACACCTAAAGAGGCACAAAACATTAAAAATAAGATAGAGCAGGAACTGGGCATTCCCACAGTCCTTCCCCTGGAAGAAGGCATGAACCGATGCGCCGCTACCATAAAACAAATGATGCATAAGAAAAAAGATGTGGTACCGGTAACAAGACCCTGATTGATTATCAGGATATCATTTAAAACACCTTAATCCGGCAGAATATAACCAGATCGCTTTGACAAAAGATATTTCTCCTAATAACAAGCCAAAAGAAGACCTATAAAAGGTACAATTATGAAAATAAAAGAGGTAAGAATTTATAAAAAAGACCTTGGAAACACTCGTCCATACACTATCGCATTTAAAACAGTAGATGAAGTATATAACGCCTTTGCCGAAATAGAACTTGAAAATGGCATAGTAGGGTTGGGCTCAGGTAACCCCAGTGAATATGTAGTAGGTGAATCGTTAACCTCTACACTTTCCGTACTTAACAACGGCAAACTGGACTTTCTCATCCATCGTGATATTCGCGACCTTTATTCTCTGCTGGATGAAATACAGCTTCAGCTCCCTGAAAACCCAGCTGCCCGGGCTGCTTTGGACATAGCTGTTCATGATGCTTTTACAAAATATATAGATGTACCACTTGCCGTATTTTTAGGCCAAAAGATCAAGTCATTACCCACATCCGTTACCATCGGAATAAAAAATGTACAAGATACATTGGAAGAAGCTAAAGAATACTATGAAATGGGTTTCAGAGTACTCAAAGTAAAAACAGGTAAAGATGTGGACGAAGACATTGAACGTATGAAGAAGCTGAGAGAAAACTATGGCAATGACCTCACCATACGGGTAGATGCCAACCAGGGTTATGACGTAGCATTGCTAACGAAGTTCTATAAAGAAACGGAAAGTGAAAAAATAGAACTGATAGAACAACCAATACCGGCTAAGGCTGTAAATGAGTTAAAAGCTCTTCCGGAAGAAATAAAACGACTAGTTGCCGCAGATGAAAGCCTGATCTCCCCCATGGATGCATTCACACTGGCCTCGCCCCCGGCCGCAAGCCGTATTTTTAATATCAAGCTTATGAAGTCAGGAGGCATTCATCCCGGGCGTCAAATTGCCGTTATCGCACAGTCGTCCGGAACAGAGTTGATGTGGGGTTGCAATGATGAAAGCGCCATCAGTATCAGCGCGGCTTTACATGCTGCCTTAGGATTTTCCAACACAAAATATTTAGACCTTGACGGCAGCCTGGACCTGGTGGAAGATGTGGTGAAGGGTGGCTTTGATATAAAAGATGGGTGGATGAGTATAACCTCGGCCAGTGGCCTGGGTGTTTCTAAAATCAGTTGATCTTAAAAGTAGACAAAGGGGCATTATTAATCCCTACTACTACTAAGTCATCAACAATACTTACGGACTTTGAGGCGCCTCTAAAATAAAAGCCGCTTTTACTGATAGGCACGGGATGATAGTTGTCTTTTTGGTTGGAAAACATCATCAAACCCGTACCGGCATCAAATCGTGGTGTCTCAACTTCCGTATCGTATATACCACCTACCAGTAGCAGGTCTTGATAACCGTCTTTGTTAAAGTCATAGGTCTCCATGTCCAATATTGGAAAAAACTGTGCTTCTACCGGAAGTGGCTTCACCTTAAAGTGGCCATTTCCGCCATTAATCAATAAAACTGACTCAAAGAAAGTGGCCTCTTTTTGGTAAGATCTATTCAACTGATCACCATAAACATCGATTAAAGACGCTTTTGCAAAACCGTCAAACGTAGGATATTTTTTAGCAATAAAGGGCATCTGTTGCGAAGAACACTCGCGACCTCTCAAGGGAACATACTTATCTTTGTATTTCGAACTTAATACCAGATCAAACGTCCCGTTATTGTCAAAATCGCTGGCAAACACTTTTAGCGGTTTATCCATAGACGCTTTGTACTTCGTATTCAATCCAACATTTCCAATAACAAAGTCAGGAAGGCCGTCGTCATTAACATCGGTCTCCTGGATAGAAAACCACCAGCCTTTCTTGAGTAGCAAATCATTCTCCTTTGCCAAATTCCTGAACTTACCATTAACATTTTTAAACAAGCCGATGGCCGTCCACTCCCCTGCTATGACCAGGTCCATCCATCCGTCGTTATCAAAATCACTGGCTATAACCTTATTAATAACACCAAATGAGTTTAACTCCGGCAGCACTTCATCGGTAACATTTACAAATGTATTTTCCCTGTTTTCAAAAATGTAGGAAGGAGCCGCTACAGGATAATGTTGTGCTGTAATACGATTGCCCACCACAAGATCAGCGTCACCATCATTATCATAGTCTAAACTACAGACGGTTTTACCAACTTCCGCAAACCCGTTAAAGAGAATATTCGTTGCCTTGCTAAATCTTCCGTTACCATCATTAAGATATAAACGATCGGTATACATGTTCTTACCCTCTTGCTCGTTACCGCCACTTACCACATAAAGATCAAGATCCTTGTCACCATCATAATCAAAAAAGACTGATTCCATATCTTCGAAATGCCTGTCTTTTTCAAAATCGTCCAACCGCTGTTCTTCAAACCCAACTTCCTTTGCCAGAAAAAGACGTCCGGCCTGCCCTGAAGCGCCACCAATGTATATGTCTTTGCGCCTATCTCCATTCACATCCGCACTGGCAATATATGGACCTAGTGTAGACTGTTTATAGGGTAATAATACCTCTTTAACAAAGTCGTCATAATCATTTTCATCATGACTAAAACTCAAACCTTGTGTCATCGGATCTACTGAACTTAAAGCAGCAAGCGGTAACGTTTCATTTTGTATTACTCCTGATAATGCTTCACGTTCATTAAAGTATATCACATTATTAGCCCTCACATCATATCTTTCTTCCCACTTACCTGACGGCCATTCTACTCTTACGGTATCTACCATGGCTACATCTCCCAAACCAAAATGTGCCGTAAGATCTACAGAAGACAAATACCCCCTGACACGCTTATTTTCAAATATTTGAGTGGTTCCATTGTGACTTATTATCACTTTAGGAAATGACTCACTGAGCTCACCTGTTGTTTCAATGTTGAGAAAATTACCTAAACCAGTCTCAACAGACATATTTTTATAAATAAAAGCCTGTTCATCAATATTGTTAACTACCAGTTCCAGGTCGCCGTCATTATCCAGGTCAGCATAAGCAGCACCGTTGGAATAGGAGGGATCAGATAGTCCCCAGCTTTTGGTTTGATCAGTGAAAGAAAGATCACCATCATTTTGGAACATCAGGTTGGGCAATTTTTCTGTAGGCATGGAGTAATAAATCTGTTTTTTCACCGCTTCAGGTACATTTTGGTATGCCCGCCTGGCCTGAATTATATTCATACGTGTATCATTATTCAGTGCATATCTTCGGTATCCATTGGTAATAAAAATATCCTTCTTCGGATCATTATTAAAGTCAGTCATCAAAACCGCCCAGCTCCAATCTGTCTTGGCCAACCCGGCAAGTTGAGCAATATTTTTAAAGGTATTATTACCCGTATTCAATTGAAGTGAATTAAACATGTATTGGTATTGATACCCCAGTTGGTTCACCAATAGGTCAAATCCTTGTGTATCCATAGAAGCCATCAGTGTTTTAGCCCTGTAATGATCTGCTGATGCCATATCCAGCACAAAAATATCCTTAAAATGATCATTGTTGATGTCTGCAATATCTGCCCCCATACCAAAAAAAGATAGTTGACTGGTAAGCACTTTAGATTGATCCCGAAATGTTTTATCCTTTTGATTAATAAATATCAGATCAGGGATATAATAATCGTTAGTCATATAAACGTCCAGCCACTGATCATCATTGATATCACTCACTACCAGCCCCAAGCCAAATGTCGGCTTTAAAAGCCCTACTTCCCGGGTGACGTCTTCGTACCGGCCATCTATATTTTCGTAAAAATGACTGCTACTTTCATGAAGCAAGGTTTCGTCATTCGCTAGCTTCTCGTTAAAAGACACCGGATCAAATCCATACAATGGGTTTTCATTCATCACAACACAATCCATGTCATTGTCCTTATCATAATCAAAAAAGACAGTCTGCATGCTAATGGATGGGTCATTCAGACCATAAGTCTCTCCACTTTCTACAAAAGTCAGGTTATGTTGATTGATATATAATAGATTTTCCCGCGCCCCTCCAGAATAAGGACCACCCTGGCTTATATAGATATCCAGCCAGTTGTCGTTGTTGATATCTACAAAGGTTACTCCATTGGACCAACCCTTTTTAGCATTTATCAAAGACCTCTCTGTAATGTCTTCGAAAGTGAGATCACCTTTGTTCAGATATAAGCGATTGGGCACTTGATTACCGCAGAAAAAGACGTCCTTGAGTCCATCATTATTGATATCTGCTATCCCTACACCTGCACCATTATAGAAATAATCGAAATCGAAGATGTTTTCTTTGGTACTTACATTTTCTGTTATGGTATTAGAAAAAGTAACATTCGTTTGATTGCTTTCTAATTTTTCAAAAACCGGTTGTATCTTATTTTGATCTTCAGCCTGCTCTTTATGTTCAGAAGAACACCCCATTAAAATACATAGAAGCAGTAAGACTATACTTTTAAGCAAAGGGGTGACACAAAACTCCATCAACTTCAAAATCACTTTGCAATTAACTATAAATCAAATGAATACACAAGAACACTTACCTAATCATGAGAATGTAAAGTGTACAAAAAAACCGTCCGGGAAAATCCCGGACGGCCTTTTAATACAAAATAATAGTAATTATAGTATCAGTACATTTACTGTCTCATCTACCACATTACCGGCAACGTCTTTAGCTCCTGTAAGTGTTACATCAAAATCAATATCCTGAGCATTTATGACAGCTCCTCCTGACATTGGAGTAAAAACAAGCTTAGTACTTTTGTCACCTTTAGCAACGGCCTGTTTAACGGTAAAGTCATCAAATTGACCCAACCCCTCGACAGCGTATGTGATAGAATCAGCGACTAAACTTTCACCAAAATCAAACGTCAATTGCAATTCATCAAACGTATTATTTTCAATGACTGCGACACTTGTTACATCAGGACTTATATCATTATCAACAATAAATGCCTTTTTTAATGTTTTAGCGTAAGATGGGAAACTAGTATTATCATTAGCCACCCCTCCTGACAGCTTAAAAGAAATGGTATCCGTAGGTGCCGCCCCTGCTGTAAACAGGAAGAAATAGATCTCTTCATCCTCATTATCTTCTTCATCTTCCCAAAACGTAAGAGCACTTACCGCACCATCCGTGCTACCTTCGGAAGTAATGATCTCGACGGTCGGAAGTGTTGTGATATCACTACGACCACGATCAAAAGTAACAAACACGGTATCCCTGGTATCCTCCTTCAACAGGACATCACTTTCTCCGGAGATGGCCAGGTTATCAACGGTCAGCCTTTTAGGATCACCAACCGCGATCGGATAACGGAATTGTGCGTTGAAATAAGAAAAACGGCCCGTCCTTGTCACATCAAGAGTAGCATTCGATGAGTTGAAAACACGACCATCGGTTAGTACCATTTCAAAATCGATAACAAAATTATCCGCTTTGTCACCTGCATTGCTAAGACTATATTGACCACGTGTAGTGTTTACATGATTTTCCAACTCTTCAAGAGAAACAGAAAATCTACCTACAGGCAAGCCATTGGTCGTCGGGCTTGTTTCAGTAAACGCAGACGCCGAAATAGTACTGAATGAGCTTAAAGCCACAGTGTCTGTACCCGTATCATCCACATCGTTAAAACCTACGTTGACCCTTACTTCCGAAAGTAATCTTCCCGCTTGATTATCCTGAGCTTCCAATAAAATACTGTACGTAGAACTCAAATCAGAGCTATCCAGATTGTTATTGACTTCAAGGACTCTGAGTATGCCACCACTGACCACTCCGTCCAGCGTCTCATCCACCAATAGTTCTTCTTCACAAGACACAGCTAAAAGTATCACTACTGTGCCACAAAATATATTAAATAATGTCTTCATACTATTCAAATTTGATATTTAGTTAGCAAGTAATTCTACACCTGTATCCCAGAACACCTGGGTGGTTATGCCGTCCTTTTGACCCTGTGAGTTGTTACGCTCTACAAATACAGGAGGATAAAAGAAAGATCGGAAAAAATCACCTGGTACAGGCTCAAGGTTCGGTTGTAACGTAGATGGTCTTCCTGTTCTTCTGTAGAAATTGAAAGCATCAATACCATTTCCAAATAGTGCTACAAAATATTCAGAACCAAGCAAGTCCATTTTCTCACCATCAGAAGCCGCATCAAATAATTCTCCAAGCTCTGTTACATATGCTGCATCTAAGGCGTCATCAGGAGCTGTAGTCATATCAGCAGTTGCATCTCGCGATCCGAAATTTCTCACTTTTTCAAAAGACTTGCTAACGCCACTTTGTAAAAGGTTTCTGGCCACCGTATTTTGATTGTCTAAAAGCGCCATTTCCGCCCGCATAATATCTACCCACGATGCCAGCATGATAGGTGTAATACCACCACCACCAGCTCCCAATGTAATACTTGCTATTACATCGAAAGAGTTGTCATCAAATTTTCCGCCTACCGGATAAACACCGTAAGCAGTCCGCAACTGTCCATCCGGAGGAATACCGTCATCATCCCCATGGTCTCTACCCCAATATCCTTCAGCCAGACTACAAAATACCGTGCCGGCTGTTGTATAATGTGGTGGAGCCGTTTCCGCGACACAATTGATCAGGTTAGGATTGTCCTGAGGAACTGTGCTTGACTGACGGTAGAAGTAATACTTCATACGAGGGTCAGCTGCCTCAAATGTGCCTGATGCATTACCTACTTTGCCATTTTGCATATAGTCCATCAACCAGTTAGACATATAGGTATTTGTACCTCCCGGTGTATAAGCATCTACATATTCAGGATGTCGGGCATCCGGATTGTTAAACGAAGTAGCCCATGGGAATTCAAAGTCCTCATCATTTGAGGTGATGTAATCTCCCGCAGCAATAATCTCATTGAATTTTGTATCAGCAGCATCATCTACTAACCTGGTGGTTATATAAACTTTCAATAGTAGTGAATTAGCTGCCTTGATCCAATTCTCCCAATCTCCCTGGTAGAACAGGTCCTGAGAAGGAACCGTCAGAACATCATCTTCATCCACCTTAAAATTGGTAATGGCGTCAGTCAATAATGTTTCAGCAGCGGCATATACATTAGCCCCGGGATCTACAGTAGGGTTTAAGTTATCTCTACCCTGCAATGCTTCAGAATAAGGTACATCACCGAATAAATCGACTAAGGTCATTAAAGTATAGGCTTCAATCACCTGTGCCATACCAATATGATACACCTCACCCGCTTCTTCTGACAATGGCGTCATCGTTCTGATGTCGTTCAGGATCATTTGATATGCCTGCTCCCATTCTTCATCAAACCGTGTTGGTGCAAATGCGTTACGATAGTTTCTGCCATCCATATTCAGAATTCTGACCGTTTCAGAAGCTTCTACTTCTAAAGAAGCGATCAATCTTCCAAACTCTTCCTGGATTGCATTGATGAAAAAGTCTGTACTGGCTTCATCAGGCTTCAACGCATTTGGATCTTGCGTTAAATCCAGTTCTGTACTTTCGCAGGCACCTACCATAAGCAGTGACAACAACGAAAATATTTTTATATAATTTTTGATTTTTCTCATTACTAATACTCTTAAAGGATTAAAAACTTTAGAATGTTAACTTCAATGTTCCACCATATCTTCTGGAACTAGGCCCATTGAGATAATCGAACCCTTGACCGTTACCGACACCCAAGCCTGCTACGTTAGGATCGAAGTTGGTTCCTTCAGGAATATTGACTGCTCTGAACCATAGGTTGAAACCAGAAGCAGTAAAAGTCACTGAACCGAAAGGTGTTTTTTCTACGATTGCTTTTGGCAACGCATAGCTCAAAGAAAGCTCTTGTAACCTTACAGTGGTGGCGTCATAAATACCAAGCTCATCCGGCCCGAAGAGTATATTTGAAAAATAGAAACTTGAGTTATTGATCTGTAAGTCATTTTCAACGTACTGAGGCTCATCAGAAGTCCCTATATTTTTTACACCGGGAAGAATAAATGTCTGTAACCTATCTTCTGTATCTGTTGTAAGTCCTCTGCCTAACAAGGTAGATACTGTACGTGAGTAAATATCACCACCCTGTACATAGTTTACTACAGCTGATAGGGTGAAATTTTTATAGTTTACCGCACTACTGATATTCAGTGTGAAATCAGGAAGAGGATCTCCTATCTTAAAAGTTCCCTGCTCTATCTCGTATCTTCCAATACTGTTTACCACAAAGTCTCCATTATCATTTCTAAGAATTCTGTTACCGAGCATCACGCCAAGCGGCTCCCCTTCTACGGCAAAGTTCCCTAAGCTGGTTTGTCCTGCCACCAGGATCTGATCGGTATCATCACCCAAATCCGTTACTTCACTTCTGGCCCTTGTAAAGTTTCCTCTAACATTCCATGAAATGTTAGAATTTTTAACAATATCTACCCCCAAATCAACTTCAAACCCTTTATTGATGACCTCGCCAATGTTTGAGAAAGTTCTCAAAAATCCAGTGGCCGGATCCAACGGTCGCTCCACGATCAAATCGGTAGAAGCTCTTCTGTACCATGAGAATTCCAGGCTAACACGGTTATTCCAACCTTTTGCCTCTAACCCTAATTCAAACTCCTCTTGTCTTTCGGGTTTCAAATCGGGATTTCCCAATAGATCCCCTGTAGTGTTGGTAGATACTACATTGCCGTTTCTGTCGATAAATTCACGAGAGGAAACATTTAATGTAGACACCGTAGGGAAACCGGAACGGAAACCTGCAGAAGTACCAAAACCAGCTCTTAACTTTAATAAGTTTAAGGCTGCAGGGCTGGTCATTTGAGGGAATATCTCAGATAAAATTAAAGCCGTACTGATACTTGGGTAAAATAAAGATCGGTTATTTTCAGAGAAGTTAGATACGGCATCATTTCTACCGGCTAACGTGACAAACAGAAACCCATTATAATCTAATTCCGCCTGGCCGAAAAGACCTACGATATTTTGTTCTGTAGTGAACTGTATGGGCGACTGATCAGTGAAATTAAAGTGCCTGAAAGTGCCAAAAACCAATTGGTTTCTACTGGTTACACCTTGCCTTTCTAATGTGGACCTTCTGCTGGTAGCTCCAAGGTTAAAATTTAATCTGAGCAAATCAGATAGATTGTAGTTACCATTAAGTGTCAATGTATGATCCCAAATAGCACTTACATTGTCAAATGTACGATACTGACCGGTGAGAGGGCCTTCAACGCCACCTTTATGCTGACCGGATTCATTTCGCTCATTATATATGTCATACCCTAAACGATACGCTACGTTAAGATTTTCATTGATCTCATACCCTGTACCGATCGTACCGAAAACACGGTTAGTAACCTGACTGTTAAATGCATTTTTAACCGTCCAGTTCGGGTTTTGTATGTCATTCCCATTTCTATAATATACACTACTGCCATCCAGCGGATTTTCAAACGGTAGATTCACAAGGTCAATACTTCTTGGCGTAAAGAACACGTGACCGAACACAGAAGAAGAAACGGGGTTACCATCATTTGCCTCAAAAGCACCATTTCCTTCACTCGCCGCTACGGGTGGCGCAGTATAGTCCGTTCTGGAAAGGTTCATCGTACCATTAATAGAAATACCATTTTTCAGTTTACTGTTCCCTCCTATGCTAAAGGAAAGTCGCTCTACTTCGTTACCCGGCGTAAATCCTTCATCACTTAAGTATCCGAAGTTTACATTATAAGAACTCTTACCATCTTCACTAACACCACGAGCATTAATAGAGGTATTGGCAACAGTCCCCTTGCGGAAAAAGTCTTCCACGTTATTATAAGGCCTCCAGGCATAATCATGTCCAGGCTGCCCTTCCTGAAATTGCGGGAAAGCATCTCTCAACGCAGGGTTAGAAAACTGGGAATATGGATGAGGTAAGTTACCGTTTTCATCAATGGAAGAATCTGTGCTCCATCCGGCCAGACCGTTTTCGTTAAAACTAGGACCCCAATTACTGAAAAACCATCCAAATACCTGGTCAAACCCATTTCCGAAGCTGTCCTGATAATCTGGCAAAGAAGCTATTTCATTTACAAACACTGACTGGGTAACGGAAATGTCCATCTTTTTACTGCCAGTTGAAGAAGCCCCCGATTTAGTAGTGATCAAAACCACACCATTTCTACCTTGCGTTCCGTAAAGTGTAGAAGCCGCAAGACCCTTTAGAATACTAATATCTTCGATGTTATTAGGGTCTAAGTCAAGGAAACGGGATGAACCGTTGTTAGCGCCATCTATAAAGTCATTTCCTCCGGAAGCAGCTCCATCGCCTGAGTTGGTATTCGTATTAAAAGGAACACCATCTATAATAAATAACGGTTGGTTATCACCGGTGAAAGAGGTAAACCCACGAATAACGATGCTGGTACCAGAACCGGAAAGACCACTTTGTTGTGTTATCTGGACGCCGGAGGCTTTACTTCGCAACGATCTTACTACATCGCCTTCCGTTTTTTCGGCAACCGCGTCTTTTCCAATGGAACTTACCGCAAAGCCCAGCGCTTCTTTCTTACGCTCAATACCTTGTGCCGTTACAACAACTTCGGACAGTTGTCGTACATCACTGGCCATTTGAACATCAATCACAGACCTGGCGCCTATTTCAACTTCTTCAGTATTCAGACCTATAAAGGAAAAAACCAGCGTACCACCTTCAGAAGGTATGCTTAATGAATATTCACCGTTAAAGTCGGTGACGGAACCAACGGTAGTCCCTTTTAAAATCACATTCACGCCAGGAAGCGATGACCCATCTTCCGAAGAGCTCACTTTACCTGTCACTGTGCGATCTTGCGAATACCCCGAAAATGAAAATAGGGATACTGCAAAAGTCAGTAGTAAAAACTTTTTCATACAGTTTTGGTTAGGTTAATAATTATAAAACTCACCCAATTTAAGGTATTCAAATTAACTAAAAAAGATCAGGCATATTTTTTAAGGGCAGTTAAAAATGCATACATCAATTAATTGATGTATGTTATTTTACATAAAACGATCAATATAAATGAAAAAAAGTGCAATAAACTAGATGATAATATAGTCGCTCACAGCTAAAAACGAATAGCAAAAGAGAGCCATATCACTCCCTTAAAAGGCGTTAAATAATGGATATATCCCACACAATCTGTCTTTTACCCTAAAAACAGTTTACCAGCAAATTACCTACTTCAGCAATATCAGGACCGAAAATACCAGAATGGATTATAACAAAGAGATGAATTGTGAATTACACAAAAAAGCATGTAATAAATATTTCAAAAAGTAACGTAATTTGTGGGATAAATAAATACATCGTAATTGACCCGGACAAATAGATGGGAAAGGAGTTAAAGTTCCTGATATTTTTACCAGAAGTTTAAAACACATTGATTATCAGAGGGCAAGCACTCAAAAAAGAAATAATTTCAAAAGCAATTTGAAGTAGTTTTTAGAACTATTCAGGCATTTTCTATATAGCAATTTAGGTTATAGATAGCTTTTGGTTTTCCAGAAAAGAATTCCTCGCTTACTTTGCTCAGTAGCCATTTTAACGAGATTATGGAAGATGTGAATAACCGTGCTTCTATCAGGAAGAGAAGGTATTACTGAAATATCCTACTAATAAGCTCCCCGGAGTGGTATACCACTCCGTCTACGGGTTTTTCATTTGCCAACAAAGACCCAATGTTGATACGATTGGTCACAGTCCCTCTCATACCGGGCAGCTCGTCTCTATGAGTTCCTACGGATTGGAGAAGAAAAGCATGATTCTTCTGGATCATAATCATAACCTTAAAAATCAACTTATTATTCGGAAACATTCAGGATAATGTATCCCGAAGGGCATGGGTAGAAACATCTCCCCTTTTTAAACAAGAAAAAGAGGGTGTCTCAAAAGTCACCTTCTTTTTATGGTAAAGAAAGTAAAGGCCGATAGCGAGAAGCTGTCGGCCTTTTTGATGACTAAGGGTTAACTTAGTGTTGTGTGTACTACTTCAAAT
>NZ_VKDC01000021.1 GCF_007097395.1 Fulvivirga sp. M361 | reverse complement strand
TTTTAATGAAAAATTTTTACCGTAATGCTTGCTGATAATTTTCAGGCACCCCGGTCCACAATCCATCTGATCATGCTGTATATAGCTGGGGAAGTTAAATTTAGGCATACAGAAAAGTTAAATCTTTGGAAAATCGCTCAGTTTGCACTTTTATCAGCAGAGAGGGAATCTCCCTTAAAAAATATGAAACTCCCTTTACCCACTCTGTGTCCGGCATATCCGCGCGGAAGCCAGGCTAATGGTTTGAATGAATGGGCAAGTATAGTGTCAGGTATGTCTGAAAAGTAATTTCCTCTTTGTAGCGCTACTTCACTGAAAGAATTGCCACGCATCACTTTGAGTGTAGCTGTCCTGTCCTGGTAGTGGAAGGATCTCGTTAGTTTGTTCCATTTGGAAGGAGTAACTTTAACTGCAGAAACTATCTTGTCTTTGTCTATGACATCTTCATAAAAAGAAGGTGGTTGGCCTACTACCGGAACATGATTGATCTCAAGGATGGTGTCTCTTAGATCTATACCCTCCTTATAAGCTATGATATCGTTAACAGCTATTATCCTATGAATCGGTTTATTCCCTACTTGCAGACCAATAGCATTTATTCTTGCATTCAGAGTGGTAAGGTACTTGTGAGATTTGAATACTTTAGGCCCCAGGTACAGAGTCTTTCCGGGATAATCAAATATGACATACTCAAATCGATGAAAGAAATCCATCCCGAGAAGGTTGGATCTTCCATAACCTATGTAGCTGATAATCTCATCTCTCAGGATGCAATCTCCAACAGAAATGTTTTGTATGCTATAGTAAGAAGTATCAATAAAGTCATCTCCTTCATAAGAAAAGACACTTGGATAAGGGGAAAGCTCTATCCACTTTATCATTTTTTCCGCATCGGGCAAATTTACTTTCTTGTCACTCCGACGAATACTTAAGAATTCTGAAAATCCCGTATCCATAAGAAATGTCAGTACATTATCAGCGTCATCAAGTTTTATGTCAATAAAGGGGATATTATTATCGGCCAGAATAAATGGAACACCTCTCCCGGTGGGCTCAAGGTTCTCCACTTCATCACTGAATTGAATGGTTTGCTCTAAAAAGTTTATTTTCCAGGCCTGCTCCTTTAGAAGATCCCCCCCAATAATCCCACCTACATCTAGTGAATCCACATATAGATACGAATCAAAATGATGAAATAACGTACGACCCAGCCTTAGGCTATCCAGCATAACTGTTTTCCCCGTGTGCGAAATATCTCTTGCGTCAGTGAATTTCTCATTCCGAATAAAGCGGCTGTAGTTGACAGAGCCACCTAACACAGTATTGCTTGCACCTGTATCAAAAATAAAATCATATGTCTTTTGGTTTATAACCACTTTGCATACCATGTTATGGTTGTTGTAAGTAAAGTTTATAGTATCAACCTTTTGACTGCTCAAAACTGCCTTCGGGTTTTTCATGTTGCAAGCACAAAGGACAAGCACAAGCAGTGTCAGATTCAATTTGTTTGTGATATATTTAATTTTCATATCGATTTTATTTCAACACCAGCCGCACCAGGAGATAGCATCAGTATTGAGGAGCAGCTAACAAAATTCTGGAATTATGATCAAGACAAATGAGACGGTAAGCAATCTTACCGTCTTCATGATGATTAAACCAGATAAATCAATTACCTAAATAGAACATATAGCTACCGTCACTATTCATCTTTACACTGTCACTTGCATTCATCAGCATTTCATTGAGATTACAAGAATCATCACAAGAATCTCCACCGTTACCAGCGTTGTAAGTAAGGTTATTAACAATCCCAGTTTGAGTAACCTCCAGCTTCATGCCATTTTCTTCGTAACACATATTTCCATTCGCATCAGCAGGTGGCTCTTCGCCACAACCGAAAAGGGATTCTGTAACTTTGGAGGCTAGCACTTTGAGTATTTCTACTAAATATGGGTTAGGTCCTCCGGCTCCCCCTTTCAATAGCATCTGCTCATGGTTTGAAATAGTTTGGAAATCTTGCATTTCGTTTAAGTTTAGCTTTTTTAGCTGTTTCATAATATTAAAGTTTAAAAATTAAAAAAATATCAGACTCGTTTTTCTTATTATTCCGTGAGAATGTGCCGGTCTGCCTCTGGACCATAGGATCACATTTTTCAGCGGGGTAATCGCTCGCTGTATTCCTCTCGTATCCCGGAAAAAAAGAGAAGATCATGATAAAGCTGACTTCACAATGGTTCGATTTATTATTTTGATTTTTGACAATGTATTTCGGTTCCGTAATACAATCAGAAGGATGCGAAATATCATCTCAGACAGTAAGTGTCCAATCGGATCGCTCGCCAGAAGTCACTATTAGGTTTTCTTCTATTTTCATTGATAAATTTTTTTTTGATGGTCAATAAGCTAAAAGCCGACAATTTGTTTTTCATATTGATTTGGTCAATGTTCTACTGGGGAGGTCTTTTCCGGCTCTTTAATCAGGTCCCAGTATGGAGATGCAATTATTCTTTTGCAAAATGTTTCACTGACCACTGGTTCACCTACTTATAGCTAGCAAGTCAACTCCACCAAAGCCAATGGCCAATAGCCTACACAAAGTCCTGCATCCATTTGTTCCAGCTAAAACATAGCAGGGAACCGCAAAATTTCGTATAGAATAAAGTTATCTTCTCAAACGTTTAAGGGCTCTTAACCTGCCCTTCGCTCTATAAGGGAAATAAAGATGGAGGTTGCTTGTAGGATCATTCAACTTTGCCCCTAAAGATCCGGTGATCAAAGGTTTAAAGATGCGACCATATGATTGAATTGTATCTGGCATTTGTGGATAGATATATTTCCTGTGAAGTGTAATTTCCCGAAAAGAGCCTCCTTTCTTCACTTTGATAACTGCGGTGTCAGTTAAAAAATGTAAATCGTTCAACAGGTCGCTAAAAATGGAATACTCAAATGCCCTTTTTGAACCTGATTTGATGTCCTGATAAAAACTGCTGTCTCTGTAAAAAACTGATGTACCATTAATATCAAGTATTGTATCTCCTAATAAAATTTCATTGTTAGCCATTAAGTTCTCACTGATGGAGGAGATTTTTGGAACAAGAGTTCCCGTAACCTCAATCCCTATTGTATTAATATGCCTGATCAGCGAACTCAGGTACCTGTGTGATTTGAACATCGGTGGACCTAAGTACAATTTCTTACCGGGGTAATCAAGTATGACATATTGAAAGCGTTGGAAAAAATCCATGCCTATAACATTCTTATTTATATAAGGATTAAATTCAATTATCTCATCCTTCAACAAATGCTGACCTATTGAGGCCGTGCTGATGTGATAATATGATGTGTCAATAAGACCGGGTAGATCAAAATCAAACGAACTGCAATAGGAAGCCTGAGACCGCCATTGTGTCGTTTTCTGTAATAAGGATGGATTTACATCACTTTTACTTGTGTTAATCTGCATAAAACCAACAAACCCAAAATCTAAGAGGAATGTGAGGTTTTCATTACCTATTTTCGCATCTATATAAGGACAGTTATTCTTTAATTCAAAGGGAATGCCTTTTCCTTGAGGTTTCAGATATTTGGCCTGTTCGGCAAAGACAATAGTTTGGTCTGAAAAATTAATCTTCCACGCCAAGTGTTTTAGGTTACCGCCCCCTAGAATACCCTCCACACCCCGCAATCTGACCTGATTGTATGCTTGGAATTGATAGAATAGAGTGTTGCCAAGTATTAAGCTGTCAAATGAGACCTTATCAACGGTGTGCTTGATTTTTCTGTAGTCACTAACAAAACTTTTTCCCAAATAGGTGCCTCCCTTAGTGGAGTCATTAATTGTAGTATTGCTGGCCCCAGTATCAAATACGAACTCATTTTTGGATTTATTTATTCTCACTTCACAATAGATATGATCGTCTTTGAGATTGAAATGAATCGTATCTGCTTTTTGATGAGCCAGATTAACGATTTTTTCAGACTTATCACCGCATGAAAAAATTAAAACAGCGTAAAGTAGCATTGACCAGTACACAGCTATTTTTTCTTTAATTTTATTTAAGTGAAACATTACAGAAGATTAAAACAGATTACTCCAATTTAAGATATTCGATCCCCAAGAAAAAAATAACCTTTGGGATGTCAGAATCATACTCTTTATAGATTCAGGATTCATGATCTTTTGGATTTATTTTTAATTCACATTATTGTAGCCCCATGAATTAAAAATGCTTTACCAAACCCTGTTGCATAAAGTAAAAAGCTTACTAATACTTTAGATTGCAAGAGAAAATTCGGCAAAGCATTTTTTAATAAATCCTAATAGTTTATTGTTCCACTCCACCATATATAATATATAACTGTGCATGAGTCAAGGATTGGAAGGTGAGTGAGATAATAAAATTTTATCACCTTTTTTGCCAATAAATAAATAACCTGCCCCATTGCTGCTTTTGATAAAGCCGTTCCTGGTCGAACAATCGATTTTTTCAGTGCTACAGTCTTCCAAAGAGATAATTTTAAACAACTTCTTATTCTGCTTATAGATAAGATCAATATTGGATACTCCAATATCTGCGCTAAAAAGATCTGCCAAGGGAAAAGGCTCATCTCCTTTTACTGTATAGAAATTGGATACCTTCTGCGAATTTTCTAAACTCTGCGAGCAGGAAAGAAAAAAACACAGCGTAGAAAATAATATACTAAACTTTTTCATTTTTTTCAAAATTTCTTAAAATGCCATACAACAAGCTTCTTGCGATATATCCAGTCTGCCTTCCAGTCCATTTTCTCTGTCTTGTTCATCGGTTCTGCTCATAATAGCTGAACCCGTTGAATTATCTATAAGAATTCTCTCATAGTCTGTTATCTCTGTACCGCACGATGAGCCATTGTATCTCACTACTACACTGTAGTCACCATCATCACCCCAGGGATAAGTACAAGTATGATCATAATCTGTACCACCTTTCAGTACCATTTGTTCTTTGCAGGATATCGTTTGGAAATCTTGCATTTCGTTTAAGTTTAGCTTTTTTAGCCGTTTCATAATATTTAAAGTTTAAAAATTAGAAAAATATCAGACTCGTTTTTCTTATTATTTTGATTTTTGACAATGTATTTCGGTTCCGTAATACAATCAGAAGGATGCGAAATATCATCTCAGACAGTAAGTGTCCAATCGGATCGCTCGCCAGAAGTCACTATTAGGTTTTCTTCTATTTTCATTGATAAATTTTTTTTTGATGGTCAATAAGCTAAAAGCCGACAATTTGTTTTTCATATTGATTTGGTCAATGCACATGCTCTGCGGTTCCCTGATCTGTTTCACCTAACATATAGTCCCGTCTTGATCCTGATAGCAAGCCACACAGCAAGATCCCTGACAATCCCAGTTGTAAACCTATTTCTACTGGGGAGGTCTTTTCCGGCTCTTTAATCAGGTCCCAGTATGGAGATGCAATTATTCTTTTGCAAAATGTTTCACTGACCACTGGTTCGCCGCAAAACAGGCTTTCTAATAGAACTACTCCTGAAAGCCCTGATAAGGGCTCAATTTTTATTTCAGAAAATTCCTGATTAATCATTTGTATATTTAGATTCTGCTCTAGCATTCTGATGTGATATGCCCACCTTTCTGGCAGGTTAAAAGCTGCGAGCACCTGCTTGACGGATAACATTAAGTAATATCGGTTAGCAGCATTTGCTCCAAATGTAGAGAGTAGAAAGGGTTCGAGGCTATATATAAGCACATCAACTTTTCGGCTGTAAATACCGCATTCTTTTATTTTTGCAAGCAAAATCAAAAGCAACGGCAGTTTCCATTTCAATTGGAAAGCAGGCGGTTCTCTCAGGAGATACTCTTTGTTTTCTACCACAGCATGTACTTGATTCAGCAATTCAGCCAACAATCTCCTGAGAAGGAAAAATTGGTCAGACTGATCTGTTTTGCGGTAGCTTTGCAACCTTGACACCAGGTAAAACCCATATCCCAGCAGCCCATCATGCAGATCCAGAGAAGCCTCCTTAATATTTGTCAGATATTGAAAAATTTTATCGTCTGCATCACAAAGAGCCTCATTTATATCACCAGCAACAAAGTTATTTTGCATCAGGTGCTCAGTACTCCAGGCTATACCTGCCAATCCATTTCCAAAGTCTAATGATTGGGGACTCTCCTCGACTTTAATCCATATATCATCGAGGAGAGCTTCTGCCTGTACTTGATATTGTTGATTCTCAGTATGCCTGGCCAGATAGAACAGGTAGATACACACTCCCATTTTCCCATTCAGCAGTCCGATATTCTGCAGGCTACTACCTTTTTGTGAGATAAGATTGTTGATAAGCGTAAGCTTGGTTTTCATTTTCATCAGTTATGTGTAACCAGATGTTATATGCATTGCTAGCTAAAGCTACCCTTAGTGTTATATAGCGAATTCGGCTATAGCTTTTAACTCTGTTGCATAGTCATCTAATTCATCGAGCTTTTCATTTCTGAGACGGGCTGCTTCCTGAGCTTGTCCTTTCTCAGCGGTGGCTTCATTGTGCAGTTTTTTAAGGTTTTCAATGGCCATTTTCACTGCATTCAGTTGGTCAGCAGTTGCTTCGAAATTCCCGAGTTTAGCTACAAAATCAGATTCTTTGAGTAACCGATTATATTCGTTGAGTAACAGATTATAAAAGCTTGTAGAGCTTTCAATCCATGATTCAATCGCATCGACTCTGCCATTTTGTAATCCCCATCTATTCTGTAAATCTTTATCATTTTGGGACAGGACTTTCATTCGTTTCAATGTTGGATCAAAGTTTAGCTTCGGCATCATCCTTCTCTAAGTAGAATTTGTCATAAGCAAGGCTCTGTTCCTGGTATTCCTTTTCAAGTTTTTCGGTGAGTGTTTTTATTGCCATGAAATAGTATTTAAGAATACGTTGTGTCAAATATTTTTATTCAAAGATGAAAAAGAGGGGGGCAAATCATGCATGCGAAAAACATTAAAATCTATGCGAAAACCCTCATTATATTGTTTTTTTTGTGTTGTTTCACTTTTGAAGTATTTATTTTCTCATATCAGAATAGAGTTTCTTTTTTAACAATCCTTTTTCCCCGATGAAGTTATGCATTTGTACGCCATGAGTGTACACTTTGAAGTGACCTTTCCTGAATAGCTTGATGAACTATCCAATAAGTTGACAGGCTTTTACTTAATTCCTGATATTGGTTTACAATGATTAATCTTAATTGCCAACTATTGATTTATATAAGGTTAGCTGTACTTAAAAAATTATTTTTTCACCAATTCTTGTAGATCTCCGGAATCGATCTCATAGGCTTGAGCGCGTAATTCCATTCAAACTCAGAAAATAAAAGGTAATGAGTGATCAACTTCAGTCAACCCTATTTTAATTCAAGCGAGATGATCACCCTATCAGATGATGGAGGAGGCTAAGGATGAATGATTTAAAATAAGGGGCCACTATAATCTACAGTCGGACTCCTTAAGTCGGAGCATACCAAAGAACCGCATGTGTGCTCACAGTTAAACCCGATCTATGCATTAGAATAATTAAAAGGGGGGTAGATTATTGATTTGTGAGAATATTCCCTGCATCCATGGTCTTTTTTTAGTAGGTAGAGAGATTTTCAATACGATTTTATTGGCATGATTTACTGTCCAAGCCCCTAATGCAAAGCAATAGACTTTTAAGGTTTTTAAAGTGGCTCGATTGTGATGATTAAGGGCAAAATGTCTGAATAAACTCATCAGGTTATAGGCGACCATAATAAAACGAAAGGAGGCTTCGGTAGCCCGGAAATCCTGCAAACAAAAGCTGTCCAATCCAAAATCATCTTTCAATTCTTTGATCCTATTCTCACAATCAGCCCGCGTATTATAGATGTTCCATACCTGATCAAGGGGCAAGTCCAGATTGGTCACATAGCAACTATAGCGATAGCCTGGTAGATCTTCAAAGAGTTCTTTACCCGCTGGGCCAGGGCGGATATCTACCTGCTTTTTAACCACAATGTATCTTGTTGGTTTTCCGTTTTCATGGGAGAAGATCATCTCTTTGAGCTCAATACCTTTGGCCAGGCTTATCCATTCATCCAGCCCCCAAACGGCACTTTTTACATTGGGGTACATCCGCACAGCCATAAGGTACTTATGGTGCTCTTCTTCCAGGTAGCCGAGTAGCTCTTCGGTGTAAAACCCACTATCTGCACGTACAAGCCCAACTTTTTTGCCCTATAAAGCCTGATCGAATGTTACCTGCATAAAGGCTTTACAGCTACTACTGTCTGCGGTATTACCTGGTCTGAGCCATGCATTGGCAACCATGCGGGTTTGACCTACAAAGGCCATCAAGGGATGGTGAGAGTTTCTTTCTCGCTTATTGGGGTTATAACCTTTGGCGCTACCTTGTTGATCACCATAAGGAGTGATTACCGTACTGTCAAAATCAACGGTGATATTATCTACACCAACCTGGTCGAAAAACCAATGTTGTAAAACAGGAAACACTTCGGTGTTCCGCTTCTGAGCAAACTTCCCGAAGAAACGACTGTAGGTGCTTTGAGAAGGCATTTGATCCCAAAAATGGATTGTAAAACCGTGTCATAGCGTAGCCAGTCACACTGAATATACCGTGAAGCCCCCGTCCAGATACTCAGCCAAAAAGATTCTATAATTTGTTCAGGTTTATAGCCACGATTTGATCCTGGTTGTGGTAAATCAAGCTGGCTTAGAAAATTTCTGATGTTGGTCTGATCTATAAAGCGTTTCAATAAACTCATACCGCCATAAGGGATCACTTGCTTAGCACTATATGCTATCGGTAAGTTAACCATTTGGGTGAATTTAAAACTTCCGCAAAATCGCCCTTTTATTCCCGTTTAAAAAGAATTAGCCCTCCTTATTAAAGCCTATTGAATAATCAGGGTTAAAGCCTGGGTATTAAGTTTTGCATGGTATGAGCAATCCGTCAAAGTATGGTACAGTAGCTTGACTGACAAGAAAATGAAGTAATACGTATGCCTACGTAATTTATGCTGACTCCACGTATTCCATCCGCTTGAACCTAGGGCTACCTTGCATACGGAAACCAATGGTAAATAAATTTTATGGAGGTGAACGAGTGACTGCTGTTTACTGCATCACTTCAGATCACCAATAGAGAAACTGACATTATCCAGGGTATTGTATCAAACATTGAACGAACAGAAAAGAGATCAAATAAGACAACCACTCATGAAAAAGCTACACTTATCATTGGTACTACTGTGTTTAATGATGAGCACATGTCACGAACTTATGGCCCAGGAGCCTAATTTTTCGATGTATCATTATACTCCCTTTTTGACCAACCCGGGCAGAATAGGAGTGCAGGAAGATGTGAAACTCATGCTCAATTACCGCAATCAGGCCATTGATGTAGGGGAGAATTTCACTACCTCCATGCTGTCAGGGTATTACCCTGTTAATGTCGGGAACCATCGATTAGTGATAGGAGGTACTTTCCTGAGTGATAATGCTTCCGAATTTATCAAAACCAATGGGGGGATGCTGGGAGTGGCGTATAGCATCCATATTGCTCGTGGTATGGAGTTGAGTTTTGGGGCCCAGGGAGGCTATTTTCATCGTCGGGTAGAAAGTGATTTCACTACGGACGATCAATTTATCAATGGTGAATTTGATCCTAATGCACCTTCCTCAGAAACCGCCATGGGTCAAACCAAAGGCTATCCAACCATCAGTTCGGGGATGCACTGGCAGTGGAAAGATGCAGAGGGAAGGGTAAAAGCGTTTGCGGGGGGTGCCATCTTTAACTTTACCGAACCTAATACCGCTTTCATTGAACCGGGTGATGCTAATCTGCCGCTAAGTATAAGAGGAAGCGCTGGCTTGCGGGTGTACCAGGGCATGAAATTCTCTGTGATGCCTTCGGTACGATGGATCAGCCAGGCAGGTAACAGTTATGTAAATACCGGTTCATGGTTCCGGTACGAACTCGCAAGTACAGAACAAGGGACAAATCAAATTGGTTTGGGGCTTTGGTATAATTCCAATGATGCCGGAGTGGTATCGCTGGAATACAATCAACCCAACCTGACCGTAGCTGCGAGTTATGACCTGCCTGTTTCAACAGAACGAAGCGCTATACAAACACGTGGGATCGTTGAACTGGCCATTGCATTCCGATTGAAAAAAGGAAAAAAGAAGCAGAGAAAAGAAGTATCTGAGCGATCTGAGGTGGTGGAAGCAGTAGAAGAGACCAAAAGTGAAGAAGAGGCTTTACCAGAGAAGGTAGAAGAGGAAGAGGTGGAAAAAGAAGTACTTGCACAAGAAACAGAGGAGATTAAAAGTGGAGAAGAACCCTCTGAGGGAACACCTCTACAAGAAGAACCTGTACAAGACGTGAAGAAGGAGAAAGAAGTACAGGAACAACCTGATGAAGCTATTCCGGGTGAAAGCAAAAAAGTGAACCCTCCCGTTTTAAGCGAGTCTGATCTGGCAATACTGTCCCAAACAGTAAAATTTAAGCTCAATTCTTATGACCTGACGGACGATTCAAAAGCGTTTTTGGACGAAGTAACCGGGGTACTGAAACGTAACGATTGGTTAGATGTGGAGTTGGTAGGACATGCATGTGACCTTGGCCCTGAAAAGCTGAACGACGACTTGTCAGTAAAACGTGCAGATAAAGTAAAGAGATACCTGCTGGAAAAGGGAATTGTCACTTCCAGGATCAACATAACAGGAGAGGGTGAAAAAAAACCTATAGATACTTCGGGAACGGAAGAGGGACGAAGAGTAAATCGAAGGGTGGAGTTTAGAGTGGTGGAATAAGTTGTGAACTGCGATCACACATTGAGTAATTAGCAATAAACCCTAATTCGAAGCTAATCATCAATTTAAAAATGAAAATAAGATATTTAATCTCTCTGAATTTAATTCTGTTTGCACTGTTACATACTTTTTCAGCCAATGCTCAGTGTGAATTGCTGAATGGGAGCGGAAATGCTTCCTCCAATCCGCTTTGGGTTTCATGTTCCGGAGGATCATATACACTTTTTATTCAATCGAACAGCACTTTCGGTGCCTGGACGATAGACTGGGGGGATGGTAGTACGCTACAAAGTGGAACTGAATTGGCGCCCCCGGCATTTATTTCTCATACATACGCAGCTGCCGTGGCCAATTATGACGTTATTTTTACCGAAGTCGGAACAGGCTGTGTAGTCACCGGGCTTGTAGTCATGGAAGAGCCGGTCAATGCTTCCATACAGATCCCCATCGGTGGCGTTACTCAAGGTTGTGCATCCATTACAACTTATGAATTCACGAATTCCAGTACGGATGTATCTCAAAATACAACGTTCACCTGGGACTTTGGAGATGGGTCCCCTCCGCAGGTCTATGATCATACCAATGCAGGCCGGACGGTTCAATATACATATCCACCGGAAGCGACCAATTGCATTTATCAAGTGACATTGTCTGCCAGTAACTATTGCAGTTTCGGTACTGCTTCTATTGCCACGTTCAATCCGGTGCAGGTCTTTTCTAAAGATGAGGCAGCTATTCAGGCCAGCGACGTTCTGCTATGTTACCCCAATACCTCCGTTACTTTTGAAAATGTAACCAATCGTAATTGTACACCTCAGGGAAATGTTTTCCAGCGGCAGGAACTTTGGAATTTCGGGGACCACTGGGGGACAGGCGCAGATTCGATCATCGGATGGCGCCCCTGGCCTCCGGCATCACCTATTACGATCGATTATCCCAATATCGGCAGATATAATGTGATGCTTATAGATAGCAACTTCTGCGGCCTGGATACCACCTATCTTGATATCGACATTGTGAACAGTTCCAGTTCAACGATCACGGAAACAGCCTGCGACAGTTATACCTCACCCAGCGGTAATTTTGTATGGACCAGTTCGAACACCTATATGGATGTAATCCCCAATGCTGTAGGTTGCGATTCTACCATTACCGTGAACCTGACCGTCAACAATTCTACCAGCTCTACGATCACGGAAACATCGTGCGACAATTATACCTCACCCAGTGGCAATTTTGTGTGGACCAATTCGAATACGTATATGGATGTAATCCCCAATGCTGTAGGTTGCGATTCTACCATTACCGTGAACCTGACCGTCAACAACTCTACCAGCTCCACGATTACAGAAATAGCGTGTGATAGCTATACCTCGCCCAGCGGTAATTTTGTATGGACCAGTTCGAATACTCATATGGATGTCGTTCCTAATACTGCAGGCTGTGATTCTACTATTACCGTCGACCTGACCATCAATAGTTCTACTAGTTCAACAATTACTGAAACAGTGTGTGACAATTATACTTCACCCAGTGGCAACTCTACCTGGACCATTTCAGGTACTTACATGGATGCCATTCCAAATGCTATGGGTTGTGATTCAACCATTACAGTGAATCTAACGGTCAATAACTCTACCAGTTCTGCGATTACCGAAATAGCATGTGATAGCTATACCTCGCCCAGCGGTAATTTTGTATGGACCAGTTCGAATACTTATACAGATGTCATCCCAAATGCTATAGGTTGCGATTCAACCATTACCGTGAACCTTACGGTGAACAATTCCACCAGCTCCACGATTACTGAAACAGCTTGTGATAATTATACCTCACCCAGTGGAAATTTTACGTGGACCAATTCAGATACCTACACGGATGTCATTCCAAATTCTCATGGCTGTGACAGTCTTATTGCCGTTGTTTTAACGATACAACAAAGTACTTCAAGCACGGTCACCAAGATGGTAGGGGAGAGTTATACCTCTCCGAGCGGTAATTTTATTTGGACTGAGAGTGGTATTTATCAGGACATTCTTTCCAATTCAGTAGGTTGTGACAGTGTTATCACGGTAAATCTTGATATTAGAACGGACCTTTTTCTTCCTACTCTGTTCACCCCTAACGGAGATCAGAAAAATGATGCTTTTATTGTCAGAGGGAATCCTGATGTAGAAGAAATCAACTTTACCATTTTTGACAGGGATGGAAATAAGGTATTTAATACGGCTGATTGGCCACAAATCTCTGCCATAGGATGGGACGGTACCAAAGGAGGGAAGGAGCAGCCTTCCGGAACCTATGTGTGGGTGGTGAAGGGCTTACTTGCTGATGGCACGCCGCTTCTGATCAACGGAAAAGAAACAGGATTTATCAGACTGTTGCGTTAAGCGCCACATCCAGGATCATAAATATCCACACTGAATCACGGATGGTAAAAATCACTCTTTGATGGTTGTAAGCAGTAAGCAAGCTCTGGTTCCCGGTGATGGATCCATCATGAATGATTTAACCGTTGCGGGCACCACAAATGTTTCAGCATAATGTACGGTCATGGGGTCGAAATCTCCCTTAACGGTCATTTCGTCTCCCTCTACCAGGTTTATCACGCTGATAGCTCCGGCGGTTTTTAATTTAAGTGGCTTTTCTATCCATATACGTTTTGTAATAAATGTGTCACTTTGGGTGCCTAATATCTCATATTCAGTGCCATTCTCCTTTGTTCCGTTAAGATCGTTAAGGTGTTGGCGATAATCCTCTGTAAAATTTGATGAAAACTCGAGCAGTTGATTTAAATGGTCGGCAGACCATACCTTCTCCTTTTCATCAAATAAGCTCAATTCGAATATAGAACTTGATTTGGTGATACTGAGTATCATCAACTTATTCCCTTTTGTATGTAATGCATCATTTGGAATTACCAGGTGGTCGTGTTTTTGCAGCTTAACGGTTTCCAGAAGATTTTGAATTTTATTTCTGGCATTTTTCGTTTTTGCAGCAAGGGTAGTTTCTTCAAAATACTCTTTTGATATACCTTCTTGTAACCCAATACCAATAGAAGCGCTTTTTTCAGCATCCATTACATAATAGCTTTCATATTGCTTATGATGGATACCGTATTCTTCTTTTAAGAAGTTGGCATTGGGATTCAAATATAGGTTATTGTCTTTTTCATCCAGTGTATCGATGAAATTATAACGAATGGGTAATTCATGACCATATTTTTTGTAAACATCATCACCCAATAGTTTGGTTGGATTAAAGTAGACCAGGTTAATGGCGGGGGATTCGAAGAGGTAGTCTCCGAGTTTTAGCAGGATATTGTTTTCATCCATACTGCAATTAAAGCCCCATTTAAAATCGTTATTTTCACGATTGTACTCGGTTTCATTTTCCCATAGTTCAGGGTCAAAGAAAGGTGCATTAAAAAAAGGTTGGGTATAGGCGAGCTCATACCCATTTCTGATGATCTCCCCGGTAGCTAACTTTGGTTTTTTCCAGTTATTGGTTTCCAGAAAATAATCACAGCTGGTGATTGCTTTTTTCTTTATTTTATCGCAAATGCGCCAATCAATGAAATAACTCCATTTTTGTTGTTTTTGATGAGGTACATCCGCATTGTATACACCGATATTGGATACTTCTCCTCTACGGAAACGCTGTAGCTGCTCCCATCTCGAAATATCCGAATAGATCAGAATATCCGGCTCCCATATTTTCGATGAACCGATCCCATGGATGAGTACAATGCCTTCATCAATGAAGTCGATGTTATTTTGTAGTCCTTTAAGTTTTTGTTTGTCGAAATAGTCTTCAATATTATGCGTGGAGGTAGACAAATGATGATCACTTCCGGAGTTGTTTTTGTTGAGTAGCCTGATGATTTTAGGGTCTTTATAAATGTCCTTGGCCCTGCAGGTAACATTGGGAACTATACAATCTCTTAGAGCATGTAAATTTGAATCCAGGTAAGTCCCTAAGTTAGATTCTATAGTGATTACCACTTTTTTCTTATCAACAGACCGGATGTGATCCAGTAGTACCTGGCCAATATTACTCCAGCCTTCCCAGCAGGCATTGTCGCTTTGAGGTACTTCTATGTATGGTTTCTTATTTATCATTGTTATGTCAGACTGAAGTTAAAGATTTGCCAATAGTTATGATTTGATCATCACTTGCCGAATCAAGGGCATAGAGCGCTATACCCTGGCTTCCACCATTTCTGGCATGTGCAACGGCCTGTGATAGTTCACGGTTATCAATTTCCGGTAAAAAAATGCCACTCCAAATGGGTTTGAGATTATTGAATTTTTTAAGTCGTTGGATGTTTTTCCTGGTATGCTCTTCAATAAACGCAATACCTTCATTGTAGAAATTATGATAGAGCATAGGCAGAAAGCCATCCAGGTCCCACTTATGCCATTCCTGACGTACACTTTCCCAGTTGGGAAATACTGCGGCAGTGGCCATGAGGTCCTTTTTTTTAATTTCCGGCAGCCAAAGGTTATTTACTAATTGAGTGATACTGTCATACCTGAATTGTCTCCATTGTTGGTGAGAGGCATGGTCCCGGATATCCGTTAAAGGGTCAATTCCAGTTAATGCCTTAAACTTATCGATACAATAACTGGAATAACAATAGTCGTATTCAGGATACTCTTTGTCCTGCACAATGTTATACTTGGGCTGCAACCCTTCAGCAAGGATGACATCAGGAAGCCTGATATAGTCGAAATGGACTCCATCTATACCGGGAATAGATGATACGGAAATAACATTTTGCCGAACAAATTCCATAGCCTCTTCATTACACGGGCAAAGGAATTTGTAATAGTCAACGTATGCGGGTTTTGAAGCTGCTGATTCCCCTTTTCTGTTTACCGCAAACCAGTCCGGGTGCTGCTGCACGATCTCCGGAATGTTACAAGGCATCGTGAACATCCATGCATGAAACTCCATGTCAATAGATTGGCAGATCTTCACCACTTCATGAGCAATGGTAGACTGAACAGGGGAATCAGCGGATTCAAAATAAGCAGAGCGCCCGTTATATACATTCATTAAAAGTGCATCAAACCCGTTGGATTTAGCAAGGGTCAGTTTCTTTTTCCAATCGTCGATCTTCCAGTCTTCCTGTGGGTTGATCCAGGCCCAGTTTTTTTGTTGCTTTGCCAAAGGTTGAGCAGCCTGAGGGCTATCAGCATGCTCCTTTGGTTTACACTGTAACCCTGTTAAGCCCATGCCTGCCATTGCCAATGTGCCCAGGCCAGCTTTTTTTATGAATGTCCTCTTTTTCATAACTCTCGCTTTGTAGTCCATAACTTGCCTTCGTTGTTCACATGCCACGTTTCTCCGTTTATGGTTTTATAAGAGATCTCGAATAATGAAGGAGTTGTATAGATCTTTATCTTTTGAATATCCATGGTTTTCGGAACGGTGACATTCAATTCACTTAATTGCGAAGTAAATGCCCCTTTCTGATTTTTATACTCATGTTCTGCACTGTATAGCGTCATTAGAAAAAGTTTGGTCTCATAATTTTCGTCCGGAGTGAATACCTCATTATTTGTTCCCGCCGGCGCATCGGAGAAATGTAAATATCCCCAGGTTTCTGGCTGATGCATGGCAATAACGTATTGAGGTGACCATACCCAATTGTACTCAGGGTAAGGTTTTCCATTTTCAGGATTCACTTTTTTTACATACACACCATCCTGATTTTCAATTCTCCATTGTACCCTGGAGAAATTGATCCGCCATACATCTTTGGACTCAGGTCTTTGGTCTGAAGCAGCCTCTTTTAATACAGACCAGGGTAAAGCGAGTTCTATGGTCCATCCATTGTCCTTGTCACCCGGATTATTGATCGTACCATCCAAATGAATGCCTTTTTTTAATCCTGCAATTTCCCAACTGTCCAGTGCAATGCCCTGATCCCTGTATGGTTTCGTCAACATTAGGTCCCATACTGTACCTAGTGCATTGATTTCTAACTCGTAATAATTATGATTATCTCCGTCGGGGTCAATGAAGACCTCGAAATCATTTTCATGGTATATTACCGCATCATGTGTTGTGTAAGTGGCCCATAGATCTTCCTCCTTGAGCATAGCCATGATATACAGGTAATGATCATCCCAAAGCATTTTGACACGGGTCTCATAGTAGGGGACAGGTTTGCCGGTACCTTCAATATCGATAAAAAGGTCACTCCATGCTGCTTTTTGCCAGTCATCTTCCTCGGCTTTTCCATCTATGTTGAGAGGGTGTGTAGCACGTTGACATACATAGGACCTCGGAAAGGTGTCTGACTTTTCCGTTGGCTGAGCACATAAGGCCTGAGTTAGCATGGGCAATATCATTAACACTCTTAGCTTCATACGCGTGTTTCGTTACTTCAAAAGGGGGTATTATCTTTATCGATCATGTGATCATCATGGCAAATATGAGGCCTGCGCCTACTATTCTTCAGTGTATTTCTACCTATTTCCAACATACTTCACTTTGATGGAGTTGAAGTCAGATCAAATTCCAATACTCCTCCATTGATCAGGTCTTTATGCTCAATGAAAAAAGAACGAACGGGTCTTCCATCTTTACGGATGGAGCTGATATATTTTGCATCATGGGAAGGTCTGTTGCTTTTTATGATCAGCGAGCTTCCCGGATAATACTGACTATTCAAGGTGATGTTGACTTTATCGAAATAAGGCGATACCATGGCATAGCTCATATCACCAGGACAAACAGGATATATTCCCAGCATGCTAAAGACCAGCCAGGTAGAAAGTGTTCCTGTATCATCGTTACCAGGTATTCCTCCTGGCGTATTGGTATAATACTTATCTATCAATTCCCTTACTTTTTGCTGGCTTTTATATTCCTGTCCCGGAAGGTAGTTAAACAAATAGGGATAGGTTATATCCGGTTCATTGGCCATGTCATAGTTATCACTATCAAAAAGCAATTGTAATTGTGAACCAAATTTTTTATTGCCTCCCAGTAACTTAATGAGCCCTTCTATATCATGAGGTACATAAAACCGGTATTGCCATGCATTACCTTCTACATATCCAATGACAGCTTCGAAATTTTTGCCTGCTTCCGGATTGAACGGAGTGAGCCATGAACCATCCTGAAAGCGTGGTCTTAGCATACCCGTAGATTTATCAAACAGGTTCTTATACCCTAAAGACTTTTGCTTATACTTTTTGTAGTCAGACGGGTAGTCAAGCTCTTTGGCCAGCTGGGCGATGTTCCAGTCTGCTATGTAATATTCCAACGAGGTAGATACGCTTCCTCCCCAAACATCCGTCGAGTCTTCGGCTACATACCCCAGTGTATTGTAACTATCAATTCCCGGGCGCAGGGCATTTGCTTTTTCTGAAGTATCAGAAGCTTTTTTCATAGCATTAAAGGCTGATGCGACATCAAAGTCACGGATACCCCGCAGGTAAGTGTCCGTGATCACCGGTGACCCCGGATCGCCCACCATCACATCTGTTTCCATACCGAAAAGTTCCCATTTAGGCAGCCATTGGTTTTCTTTATACATATCCACCATCGTATTGACCATTTGCGATTGTAGCTCAGGGTAAACCAGGCTTAAGAAAGGGTGAACATTCCGGTACGTATCCCAAAGAGAAAAGACGCTATACCTGTCTTTACCGGAATTCATAGTTTTATGACTCCCCATGGCCGGGTAATCACCATTAACATCGTTTATGAGGTTTGGATGAATTAATGTATGATATAGAGCGGTGTAAAAAATGGTTTTAGCCTCCTTATTGTCAGAATCTACCCGGACCCTGCCGAGCAATTCATTCCACTTTGACTCGTTCTTAACGCGTGTGTCTTCGAACTCGAAACCGGGTTGCTCTGCGTTCAGGTTTTTTCTCGCGTTGGCAATACTTACATATGAGATACCAACTTTCACCTCTATGACCTCATTTTCCTTTGTGTCGAAGGTGAAATATGCTCCTATGTTCTCACCGGCCAATTCGTGCATATATTTTTCATAGGGTTTATAGGCATTATTATATTTCACCCAATCCGCTTCTACAGCCTTATATTTCGGCATTTTTTTCCACGCACCGAAGGACGTCGGCGCTTTGCTTAATTTCGCTACGAAATAGACCGGACGAACATCTTCGGCATTATAGCAGAATGTTCCAATGGTTTTAAAACCTTCCACTTCAGTGGGTGAAATGATCTTCAGACTTGCGCCTGTTTCATTCGTGAGCCCCAGGCCAAGGTTCAATAGAATGTTGGACCTGCCCTCAGGGAAGGTGTAGCGACTGATCCCGGATCTTTTTGTGCTGGTCAATTCAGTCAGGACATCATACCTGTCTAACCGGTTACTGTAATACCCGGGGGACGCTTTTTCCTGTGAATACGTACTTCCATATTTTTCGGAGTCGAATGAAAGTGAGTCTGTGGTGGGCATCAGAAGAATGCTGCCGGCTTCTGGACATCCTACACCGCTTAAGTTAATGTGGCTGAATCCTGTGAGGTATTTGTTTTCGTATACATAAGGTCTTGAATGCCATTCACTGTCTTTCTCAAATTTGTTTTCTGCGCCTTTACGGTGTGCTACATTAAAAGGAGTCACGGAAACCATGGCATGTGGAAAGTTTGACCCCGGGTGGGTTGCGCCATAATTAGAGGTCCCGATGAAAGGGTTAACATAGGAAGTTGGTGGCTGCCCGAACAGCATGGTATTCACCAGTAAGCCGGAAATGACTAAAAGCCGTATCATTATAATATCTGAACTCCTTTGTTGCTGAACCTGTTTAATTGATGATGATCAGGACTTTCTTCTGTTATGATCATATGTATCTGACTAACACTTTCTACCTTGAAGGGCTGAATGGTTCCTATCTCATTGGAAAGGCACATAGCAATAACCTGTGACGATGACCTGAACATGGCCTTTTTCGTGTAGGCATTTTCTCTGTCACCATCGGTAATGCCGATATCTTCGTGAATGCTGTCGATTTCAGTAAAGAAAAGGTCTGCATGTATTTCACCCAAAGCGTTAATTACATCTATACCAAGTGTCATAGGGTATTTATGAGATATTTTACCTCCCAATAGAACGGTTTCTATATTTTGATAATTAAATAGTTTAGTGGCAAGCCGTAATGAGTTAGTGAATATGGTCAGGGTCATGTCATCCGGTATATAATCGACCAATAACAGGTTAGTCGATTCTCCCTCCATCAGTATCACTTGTCCGGATTGAAACAATGACGCTGCCTTTTCAGCTATTATCTCCCGTTCAGCCTGTTGGGATATTTTTTGCTTTCTAAATGATTCCGGTGAATTCGGGTTGGCCATTGCGCCACCGTGTACTTTTTTAATATGCCCGTTACCGGCCAGCTCTCTTAAGTCCCGTCTAATGGTGTCTTCAGATACATTTAAGAGTTGGCTTAATTTAGAAGAATGCACTTTATTATGTGTTCTGATCTCCTGGAGTATCGCATTCTGCCTCTCTACTTTTAACATAAGACCGGTGATTTATTCTCGTTTACATTCAAAATTTGTCTAATCATCAAGTAATCAGCTTGAAATAGTCATCTTCATCTAAGATATCCCGCAAAATAGTGCAATTATTAGAATACTTAGGTGATTACCCTGAGAAATGTAAATGATTATATCCATAGCTTAAGCTTAGTAGTACATCGAACTGCAGGTTATGCTTAAACAAGCCATAATATGCAATCGGTATAATTGAATTTGCGCATTTATATGTCTTGCATATGTTTTTTGCAACATTTGTGCATGAAATTAATTGTTTATATGCATGAAATGCAAAATTTTTGCACGAAATTCTTTGAATTAAATTTCCAATGCTTTAACATTAGTGTTTATTTAAAATAATTATTTAATATGATAAAACATCTACTTACATTCTTTTGCTTCTCTATGTGCTTGACACTAAGCGCTCAGGCACAGATAGTGGGAAAAGTAATTGATTCCGGCACAGGAGAGGGGCTACCTGGGGTGAGCGTTTTTATTGAAGGCACTACCACGGGAACGGTGACTGATATTGAAGGAAATTATCAGATTCAGGCAAATTCCGGCGATGTACTGAATTTCAGTTTTATAGGTTTTAAAACTGCACAGGCCGTTGTTGGTAATCAATCGACCATTGATATTTCACTGGAAGGTGATATTACTCAACTTAGTGAAATAGTGGTAACAGCTTTGGGCATAGAGCGGGATAAAAAAGCAGTGGGTTTTGCAGTTCAGAGTTTAGATGGTAAAGAGCTTGTGGAGGCCAGAGAACCCAACGTACTGAACAATCTGGCTGGAAAGGTTAGTGGGGTGCAAATCAATAATACAGGTAATGGTCCTGCGGGTTCTACCGTTATTTATATAAGGGGTTTCAAATCTATTACACGGGATAATGAACCATTATATGTGGTAGATGGTGTGCCCATAGTGAACCGGTTTGAAGGTGGCGGAGTTAACGACAATTCTGCCACAGGCGCATTTGATGGTGGAGTAGGTATTCAACAGATCAATCCTGACGATATAGAGAGTATGACGATACTAAAAGGCCCGTCTGCTGCTGCACTTTATGGTAATAGAGGGTTGAACGGAGTTGTGTTAATTACAACAAAATCCGGTAAGTCAGGAAGTGGTGTTGGTATTTCATTTAACGCCAATGTAATGTTTGATAAGCCTTTAGAGCTATACGACAATATGCAACACGAGTATGGCCAGGGAAATAACGGTGTTTATGCTTATGGGGCAGGCGGCAGTTGGGGACCTAGGGCTGAAGGACAAATTGTTGATAACTACTGGACAAACTTTGGGGAGGCCCCTTTAACTATTAATGAGGACGATCTCAAAGATTTTCTTCAAACCGGCGTAACAAAAACGTATAGCGTCGCTGCCGATGGGGGTAATGAACAAACTACTTTCAGAGTTTCTTATACACGTTTTGAAAACGAAGGACTTCTGCCTAACACGGAGTTGGAAAGGAACCTTGCAAGTATCAAGGCTCAACATAAATTCACGGATAAACTAACCGTAGAAGGTAAGCTTTCTTATACAAACGAAGAAGCGTTTAACCGTCCTTGGTTATCCGGATCTCCCCGGAGTGTTTTCTTTAATTATATTACCCAGCCAAGGTCCATTGGTTTTGAAGATCAAAGAAACTTTAAAACGGCTGAAGGCTTTCAAAACCTTTGGGATACTACCGCTTTCAGAACTCAAAGAAATCCTTACTGGTTAGTAAATGAAGGGTACAATACGGATGAGACCAACCGATACATCACCCTGGCAAGAGTGGAATATAATGTTACTGATTGGTTGAAAGTTCAATTGAGACACGGACTGGATTATCAGATAAGAAAAGATGAAAGGGTAAATCCATGGGGTGTGGGTACTCCCAGCAATAGTCCTGGGTTTGAATCAGATTTCGTCATTAACACCAGAACTATTTCAGAGTCTAACGCGGATGTTTTGGTATCTGCCACAAAGACGTTTGGAGATTTTAATGTGAATTTTTCGGTGGGTGCGAACAGAAGAGACGGAGAAGAAACATTTATAGGAGGAAGAACGGACGAGTTTACCAGAGATCCTGAAGGAGTATTTAGTTTGAATACTCCGAGTATCGAAGAGCGTTTCAGAGGAAATAATAGTATAAGAAAAATAAGGGTGAATTCTTTTTACGCATTTGCCAACCTTTCTTACAAAGATTATTTGTTCCTTGATCTTACTACCAGAACAGATTGGTCTTCTACACAGGACCCTGATAATTCTGATATAACCTATCCAGGTGTTTCAACTTCTGTTGTATTGAGTGAAATGCTGTCTGATATGGGAGTGGATTTTCCTTCTGTGTTGAGTTATGTTAAGTTACGTGGCGGATATGCTGAAGCTGGTAATTTCCTTGAACCCAGCCAGGTGATCAATACTTTTAATGTCCGGAATTTTGATGGAGGAATTATCATAGCGGATAATTCAGATGCTTTGAGAAGTTCTGGACTGGTTCCGGAAAAGTCTAAGAACGTTGAATTTGGTGTCGATCTGAGTTTATTCGAAAACAGGATCTCATTAGACGCGACTTACTACCATACACAAACCGTTAACCAGATCATCGACGTTCCTGTACGTAATATTACTGCGTCAGGAAGGCAGACTGTGAATATTGGTCAGATGGATAATAAAGGTATCGAGCTTCAATTATCTGTAATACCTATCCAACTTTCTAATGGCTTTGAATGGAATTTGGTAGGTAATTACACCAAAAACACGAACGAGCTGGTAGATATCGGATCTCAGTTTGACAACACAGTCATCAACCTCAATAGTTTTGGATTGGTAAACGTTCTGGCTCGAAAAGACTCAGTAGTTTCTGAATTTGGAGTTATTACAGGTTCGGACTTTGCACGTACCGAAGATGGTAGGTTGATTGTCAATGCTGATGGTACTCCAAGAGTAGATCAGGAGAATCAGAACCAACGTTTGGGTAATATTTTGCCCGATTGGCAACTGGGGATAAATAACAGGTTCACCTATAAAGGACTTTATTTTAGTTTTTTAATAGATATCCGTAAAGGTGGTGATATGTATTCAGGTTCTTTGGCCACAATGCATGCCAATGGAAATGCCGAAGGTACACTACCTTTCAGAGAAGGTGGGCTGGTGCTGGATGGTGTTACAGTGGATGAGGATGGTGCTGTTACAGGAGAAAATACAACCGAAATAAATTCTCAGCAATACTGGGCTGTTGCCTCTGGCGTTACCTCCCAATTCATGTATAAGGCCAGCTTCGTGAAACTCAGAGAAGTAACTCTGGGTTATAGCTTACCTAAAAAATGGTTACAAAATACTTTTATCAATAGTGTACGTATTTCTGCAGTTGGTAGAAACCTGTTACTGCTGGATAGTGATCTTCCCGGGATAGACCCTGAATCACTTTTTGCCACTAACAATGCAGCTGCATTTGAACTGGCTCCTTATCCGACAACCAGGAGTTTTGGATTTAATCTCAACGTGAAATTTTAAGCAGTTTAATCATTAGAGGATGAAAAAGATAATAAATGTAAAAGCAAGATTAATCATGCCGGCCATAGTGTTCATGGCAGTACTGTCGGGGTGCACGAACGATTTTGAAGAAATCAACAGAGATGTTGCGGAGACTGAACTGGAAAATGTAGAGCCTAATTTCTTTATCGCGCCGGTTATCTCAAGAGGTCCAATGGGTGATTTGCAAAATGTTTTTAACGTGCAGTTCAGTTTGCTGGATATGTGGGTGCAGTACTTCGCTAATTATAACAGAACGTCCGGGACTTCAGCTCCGGGAAATGCTACTGCCTGGTGGAATAAATCGGTCGGTGATATAGAAAACCTGAATCGTGCTATTGCGGCCATTAAAGAAAGAGAGGAAGTCACGAATGACGAGCAGATTGCTCGCATAATGAAGGTATATATCTTTCAGAGGTTGGTAGGAGTGCATGGTCCTATCCCTTACTTTGAAATGGCTGATCTTACAGGTAACAACCCCAATTATGATGATGAAGAAGTGATTTATCAAGACATGTTGAAAGAGCTTGAAGAAGCGGCGGCAGCACTGTCAGAAGATTTACCTATTATGATACCTGAGCAGGATCGTCTTTTCCGATCAGATGTGGAAAAATGGCAAAAGTTCGCTCAATCCTTACGATTAAAAATAGCGATGCGACTTTCCGAAGTGAACCCTGAGCTAGCCAGGAGTCATGCAGAAGCAGCTATAACTGCCGGTGTAATCGAATCAGCTACTGATAATGGACTGATAGAATTGGGATCTCAGTTTGGTTGGGGTAGCCAGAATGGTTATCATACCTATCAATTTGGCTGGGGAGCGCCTATCAACATGAGTCGTTCTTTCGAAAACATACTTGTGGGTCTTGGAGGAATTGATTTTCCTGATCCGCCAGAGCCAGGGGAAGGGGAAGACCCAATCGTATATATCGTCGATGATCCGGGCGTGGCCATTGATGGTAAAGAGAGTTCATTGGATCCGAAAAGGAATCTGTTCAGATCAGGAGTTCCCTCAAAAGTAGACCCAAGAGGACCACTCTATTTTGGTAACTTTGGATTTGCGCAAGATGAGGCAACATTGGATAATGGTGAAGTGGTCAATGTAGATAACCAGTGGGTTGGTAATCCCGCCGGATTGAATACTGTAGACCTCGGGAAAGAAGAGTATAATACCTTTTATTACGCTTCACTCGGTAATAACTATTCCAAACAGGACCGTCCGTATGAAGTAGTAAAGTATCACGAAGTACTTTTTTTAAGGGCTGAAATGGCGCTGAAAGGCTGGGATGCCAAAGGAGATGCCAAATTCTTTTATGAAGAAGGTATAAGACAGTCTATGTTATGGCATGAAGTAGATGAAACGCTGATCGATACTTATATTAATTCGAATGACTTAAATACGTATGGGTTATCCGTTAATTATGATTTCGATTCAGGTCAAACACTGCCGAACGGATTACCTGCTGACAGCAAATTGGCTAAGATAATTACGCAAAAATATATTGGTTGTTTTCCCGACTTTTCATGGGAAGCTTTTGCAGACTTCAGAAAGACTTCATACCCCTTCCTGATACCTTTAGCTGACCCGGAACCATCTATTTACTCTTTGGGTGATTTGCAAGCAGCTAATCCTGACGCTTATCCAAAACGGGTAAGGTATCCAAATGTAGAGGCCGTAAACAACGCTGAAAAATATAATCAAGGTGTAGAATTCCTTGGTGGATCGGAATTAGAAAATGTTCCGTTGTATTATGATCCGAATAAATAATAGGTCCTTTAATACTTAGGTTACAAAAAGAGGTTACTTTTTTAAGTACCCTCTTTTTGTTTTATTAACAGATATTTAATTCTTTATATTTATTTTCATTGCTAAGGCTTTCTGATCTGCGATATCTTATGAAAATAAGAACAGCCAGGTCTTCAAGAGTAAAATTTTTTCAATTTGATATGATCAATAATTCGAATCATTATGTGTTTATATGCTTGTTAGGGGCATTGGTAAGTTGTAATAAACCATCTCCCGGTCCGCCTGCATTTGAGTTGTTGCCTTCTGAAGAAACAGGGATTGATTTTGTCAATAGGAGTGGGGAGACTGAGGCCATCAATATTTTCACTTATGAATACCTGTATAATGGAGGTGGTGTGGCTGTTGGAGATGTCAATAATGATGGACTAACTGATATATACTTCAGTTCTAACAACCAGTCTAACAGATTATACCTGAACGAGGGCAATTTCAAATTTCGGGATATTACAAATACCGCAGGGGTAGCCAGTAAGATCGGATGGAAAACAGGTGTTTCTATGGTAGATATTAATGGAGATGGCTGGTTGGATATTTACGTTTGCAGATCGGCTGATTCTGATGCTAAAAACAGAGAGAACTTGCTTTATATGAATAATGGTGATCTGACCTTTACCGAAAGGTCGAAACAATTGATGATCAATGATGATTCCTATTCTACACATGCGGCTTTTTTTGATTATGACCGTGATGGGGATTTGGATATTTTCTCGTTAAACCATGCGCTAATCGAACTCTCCAATTCTCAAAGCATGTTTTTTGTGAATAAAACTGTGAGAACGCCTCATGTAGGTAACAGGTTTTTAAGAAACGACAATGGTTTCTTTACTGAGATAGCAGATGAAATAGGTATTTATGGCCCCTCATCTAATTACGGTTTAGGCATCGTTGTTTCCGATATAAATAATGACGGATGGCCTGATCTCTATGTAAGTAACGATTATAAAGACAACGACAAACTGTACATCAATGATCAGAATGGCAAATTTCTTGACCGTTCATATGAGATGCTCTCCCATATGTCCAATTTTTCTATGGGCGCTGATATTACTGACCTGAATAATGATGGGCACATGGATATTTTTAGTCTGGATATGCTGCCCGAAGACAACAAACGTCAAAAACAGCTTTTTGGACCTGACAACTTTGAGTTATTCGAGCAACAGGTGAAGACAGGCTATCACTACCAGTATATGCGCAATATGCTACACTTAAATAATGGAAATAACACGTTTTCTGAGGTAGGGCAGCTTACCGGTATTTCTAATACCGACTGGAGTTGGGCGGCATTATTTGCGGATTTAAATAATGATGGTTTGGAGGATTTGTTTGTTACCAATGGCTATAAGAGAGACTATACTAACAATGATTTTCTAAATTATAAGGCGGATCAACAGATGAAACGTTCAATGGCGGGTAGTGATGCGGACCCTTATTTGGAAATGCTGAAAAAGATGCCTTCTAATAAACTCCATAATTATGTATACCAATACCAGGGAAACCTTCAGTTTAAAAACGTTACATCCGAATGGGGCTTCAATGCTGAAACATTGTCCAATGGAGCCGCTTGGGCGGACTTAGATGCAGATGGTGACCTGGATATGATCATAAATAATATTGATCAACCGGTCAGTATTTATAGAAATAACCTGGTGCTTGATGAATCCTCTCACTACCTAAAAGTGTCCTTAAAAGGAGAAAAGAAGAACACATATGGGCTGGGGGCAAAAGTCACAGTTTTTGTAAATGGAGTTATGCAGAAAAAAGAGCTTAATCCATACCGGGGATTTCAATCATCCGTCGAGCCAATTCTTCATTTTGGGTTAGGTGTCCATGCTCAGATAGACTCTTTAATGGTACAGTGGATAAGTGGAAAAACGGAAGTAGTATATAACGTAGAGGCAAACCAGTGGCTGGTATTGGAAGAGCAAAATGCTACATCCACTGAATACATTATACCTGGTACAAAAACATTCTTCACAGAGGTTAGTCCAAAGGATTCAATAATACATGTGGAAAATGATTTTAATGACTTCAAGGTTCAACCACTCTTACCTAAGGCCTATTCAACGCAGGGGCCTGCAGTAGCCTATGGAGACGTTGATGGCGATGGAATTAAAGACATTTTTGTTGGAGGTAGTAAAGGGTACGCCGGAAAGATCTTTCGTCAAAAAGAGGATGGAGGTCATACTATAAGTGAAATAAACAGTGAAGATATAGATGCTGTTTTTCTGGATGCTGATGGGGATGGGGATAACGATCTTTTCGTAGCCAGCGGGGGATATGAGTTTTTAAGAGACTCCATCCATTTGGCAGACAGATTATATATCAATAAATCGGGGGAATGGGTTCTGTCAGAGACGTTTCCCAGGCAATTATTGAATTCTTCATGCGTAACAGTACTTGATATCGATGGAGATAAAAATATGGATCTGTTTGTAGGAGGAGGTGTAGTTCCAGGGGCTTATCCCTTGTATCATCCATCATGTCTTTACAAAAATGATGGTAATGGTATTTTCAAAGACATGACTTCTAATGCATTACCACTAAAAGGTAACCTTGGTCTTATTTCAGATGCTGTTTCTATCGACATCAACAGGGATGGGGCTGTTGATTTAATGCTTGTAGGCGATTGGATCGGCATTAAGGTATTGATCAATGAAAGCGGACGATTTGTTGATAAGAGTGATGTTTACATCGAATCGGATTTGAGTGGATGGTGGAATAAGATCCATGCATTTGATTTTGAACAGGACGGGGACATGGATTTTGTAGTGGGTAATTTTGGCTTAAACTCTCAGCTCAAACCTACTCTGCAAGAACCTGTTACTCTTTACTATGATGATTACGATAAAAATGGCTCAATAGATCCATTGCTTAACTATTACATTCAAGGTGAAAAGTGGCCTTATGCCTCGTTAGATGAGCTTTCGAGACAAGTGGTAACCTTCAAAAAGAGGTTTCAAACATATGAGTCTTATGCAGAAGCGAACATAGAAAAAATACTAACTGCTGAAGAATTATCAGGTTCAACAGTTTTAAAGGCATCCGAATTCAGGTCTTTATTCCTGGAAAATATAAATGGGAAATTGATTGTCAAGCCGTTACCTGTTGAAGCACAAATTGCACCGGTATATGCTGTTCAGTCCATGGACGTCAACGGCGACAACATTCAAGACCTTATATTGGGTGGAAACCTTAGCAAATCCAAAGTGAGAACAGGAAAGTATACAGGTAATAATGGAATGCTCTTAATAGGACAGAAAGGAGGGAGTTTTGAATATGTTCCTCAATATCAATCAGGTTTCAATGTATCCGGTGATGTAAGAGAAGTAATAAAAACTGCCGATGGCTTGCTCTTTATCGTCAACAACAGTAATGCCAAACAGTACGTACGAACCACTGACTTAATTGACCTGCCGTAAGTTCAGTATTTGATACGCCCGTTAAGGCCTGTAAAAGAACTATTTTAAGATTATAAATACATAAATCAGCTTTAAATTGCAAAATGAAAAAACGCACAAGAATTGTTTTGCTTATTATAGTGCTTTTGGGTGCTATTCCTATATTTTGGATTTTTCAGGATAGCGAGGATACCACAAAAAAACCGCCAACCATTGATGCTTTAGCCCAGGGATATTGTGGCTCTTGTCACTTAAAACCGGAACCGGGCTCTATTCCTACATATTACTGGCGGGATTATGTTCTTCCTAAAATGGGTGAATTTCTAGGTACAAACGGACCTTTATTCAATCCGTATTCAGGTTTGGACCCGGTGGAAGCTAACATATTAAAAAGTGCGAATATTTTTCCAACTCAACCTCTTATTGATTCGGCACACTGGGCTGATATTGTGGATTACTACCTTAAAAATTCTCCGGACTCTATTCAATCAGACTTGAGCCGGAATGACCGAAGTGAAAAGTTAGAACTTTTTCAGGCTACCAAATATAGTATAGCAACCCGTTCAGCGACTTCTATGGTTACCGGTATTAAGTACGATAGCTTATCCGGAGAGCTGTGGATAGGGGATGGGTTCAATAAAGTACACATCTGGAAAAAAGATACAGGCCTTATACGCGCATTTTCAACGAAAAGTCCAGTGATTGACTTTGATTTTACGGGCGAGTGGAAGGCCATGACCGAAATAGGTATTTTGTTTCCGTCGGATAAGTCGGAGGGTTTTATGACCTCACCTATTAACAAAGATTCTTTGAGAGTGATCATTCCTAATCTTCAGCGACCGGTATATACGGATTTTCACGACTTTAATGGAGATGGTACAGATGAAATAATCGTTTGTAATTTTGGGAATTATACGGGTAGCTTTAACATTTATTCCCTTTCGGAGACAAAGTACACTTCAATTTTTGAGTTAAGTCAACCGGGAGCTATTAAGGCTTCTATTCGGGATATGAATAAAGATGGAAAAGATGATATTGTCGTATTATTTGCACAGAGCGATGAGAGCGTCTACATTTTGTACCAGACTGATGACTTGCAATTCCGTACTGAAAGAGTACTCCGATTTCCTCCGCAATATGGTTCTTCCGATCTGGCGGTAATAGACTTTAATAAGGATGGCTACTATGATATTATAACAGTGCAGGGTGATAATGCCGATTATTCTTATTTTACAAAACCCTATCACGGACTAAGAATATTCTTGAATGACCAAAAAAATAACTTTTCTGAGGCGCATTTTACACCTATTTACGGCGCTACACGGTTGCAAACGGATGACTTTGATGGAGACGGAGACTATGATTTTGCGGTTTTATCCACTTTTCCGGATTTTGAAAACCTGGCACATGAGAACTTTGTTTACCTTGAGAATAACAGTAGCGAAGAAAAATATAGTTTTATAATTAGGACGCCTACGTTAGAGACACTTACGCATGCTATAACATTAGAAAAAGCAGATTTGGATCAAGACGGAGATAAAGATCTTATTATTGGGGCATTCAATGCATCACCTGTGCCTGTGCCTTCGTTTGTGCGTACTTCTTGGAATAAGCCGGGAACGGAGATATTGATTTTGGAAAACCAGCTATTTCAATCTGAAAATTAGTATTTGATAGTTCTTCTTGAGTAGAGTATTCTTCCATCATCACTCGCAGAATGAACATTCATTAAATACAACCCTGTGGGAAGCTTGTTAAGAGATTCCTTAGAAATAGTAATGGTGTTATTTTCGGTAGGAGTTTGTGGTAAGAATAGTTTTAAAACAGTTTTACCTTTTGTATTGATAAAATCAATTTTCAATGCACCATAATCCTCCATTTTGTTTAAAATGACGGAGAGCTCATTTTCGAATGGGTTTGGATAGATGAAAATGTCCTTTTTAGTGGATTCAGGGATTTCCTGATCAAGATTACATTCAATGCTCTTTCTGCGAGGGGGCTTTAGTGAAGTCAAACGAACTTCTTCATACATACCCATTTTAGAGGTATCACTATAAACACCTGGTAGTGTTCGGAACTTATCATGTATTAATACGGAGTCCTGTTCGCATTCTTTTTCAATCACGGTATAGAAGGCATAATACAAATTGTCCTTCTCTTTTATGGATATCAGTTTATCAGCTTCCAGTGAACGGTAGGTCTCTGTGTATCCACCCGGCCATTGAACTTCCAAACTGTCGATAATAGTAGCAGAACCTAGTCCAAAATGAAGGATAGAGGAGTTGTGAGATAAATAACTGGAGCCTCCATCCACCTCTCGGATCAAAACCCTATCTTCTAAAAATAGCCTGACCAGGCTTCCATAAGCATTCCTGTTACTTTCTGAACCTTCAAGCTGTACTTTAGACCAGTGACCGGTATCAATGTTTTCGTTCTGAAAAATAGAATTATGAATGGAATTACGATCTTTTGCTGAAACAGTTACTACCGCTAGGTCCAATAAGCCGTCATTATTCAGGTCGCCGGTAGCTACTCCCCGGCTTCTGGAGGCATCAGAGACCCCCTGATCATCAGAAACGTTGGAGAATTTTCCGCTCTTCCTTTGATAGAGTACATTTTTTTGTGGGATATCAGCGCCAAACATATCTCCATTGGCAACATAAAGATCCAGAAAGCTATCATTGTCGTAATCAAAAAAAACCGCACCCCAGCTTACCCCATTGGTAGATTCAACAGATTCGATCGAAGATTGATCCGTAAATCCTGTGGCATGGGTAAAGTCGTTGTTGAGCAAGACATTTTCGGCGAGATGTGTGACATAGTAATCGAGGTCCTGGTCCTCATCATAATCTCCTATAGCTATACCCATGGAATTAATAGCTACGTCAGCGCCCATTTCAACCGGAGTTTTTTCAAACGTATTTTCTGTAGGGTTGTTTAAGTATAATGCGTTAGGCAAAAAACGCTTTCCATGGTCATTACCAACGTAAATGTCAGGATATCCATCACCATTGACATCTGTAAAACTTACCGCCAGCGTTGATCCTTCATCCGCCACGTTAAATGATTCTGCTTCATCAGTAAAGGAGCCACCGTTATTGATATAAAGTGTATTAGGTATTGTTTTGGAGATTGACTCATCCCTAAACTTGTCCGTATCATAATCTGCAAAATTTCCGACATAAATATCCAGATCACCATCCATATCGATATCGCCCATAGATGCTGAAGTACTCCATACATTTCTCTTAGAACTCTTGAGCCGTCCGGACACATCAATGAATCGTTCTCCCTGATAATTGATCAGGAGAATATTTCCGTAACCTTTATGTGTGGTTACAAGAATATCATCATATCCATCATTGTCTATATCTCCTACAGCTACTCCATGTGTAAAAGCGATTTTTAAAAGGTCAGAATCTAATTTATCACTTACGTCAATAAATAATCCGGACCCATCATTTTCGTATAGCCTGTCTTCTTTCAACCCTCCGGTAAGGTAGAGGTCTTCAAAACCATCATTATTAAAGTCAAATATAGCTATGCCACCGGTAATCAGGTTGGGGTCATGTTGAAAGTGAATGACACCGATGCTCTTACTGACTTCTTTAAAGGATTGTGCAATACAGCATGATGTAAGAGAACACATTACCAGAATGACCGGTAAGATCATGAATGCTTTAGCTATACCAGCGTTTGACAACGTCAGCTTCATATTAAAATAGAATTTACACTTTGTACAGTATCATTTAAATATAGGCAAATTACCGATTTGTTTGCACGAAAATAAGTGTTTATTTGCGCTTTAATGAGCTTTTCATTGATAAACAATTAAATTTATGCATGAATTTCTTCGGATTTCCGAGATATTTTGCGTTTTTTGCCGGATGTGTATAAGCTGAATTCATGGTGGAAAAGGAAAAGTGGCGTGTGATACCAATGAAAAGAGTGAATCAAAAGGCTTATTAAAGTCCTCTTTAACCATCGGAAAGATTTAATCGGAACAAGTAGAATGAATGTATGGTGTAAAACACATCTGGTCAATAAGAAACTAATTGAACAAGAAAATGTTGGCACCATTAAGGAGCTACTTCGAAAGACCGAACCATGTCACATTAATGTTGCCGGGGCTCTTCATGATACCGGAAAACGAAGAGAAATTGTCTTTACGTTATTTGCAATGTTCATGGAGGTTTTAAAGACATGCCTATTAGTATTTTTCTTAAAGAAAATCTGCGCTTTATTCAGATATCAATGGCAGAAAGACAATTCATTGAAAGGTAGTAATCTGAGGTATGAAAGGATGAAATCCTTCATGCTATATGCTTGTTAGAAATGGGTAAAACGAAAATAGATAGAAGGAAATTTGTAAAACTAGGTGCTCTTGCGGCTTCTGTGTCATTATCACCTCGATTAACAATGGCTCGAATTGAGCCACTAAAACAATGGCCAATCATGATGTCTACCTGGGATCATGGAATGACAGCCAATACTGTTGGTTTTGAACTTCTAAAAAAAGGCAGCCCGGCGTTAGACGCGGTGGAAAAAGGTGTGATGGAAGTGGAGTCTGACCCAAACGTGAGAACGGTGGGCATAGGTGGCTATCCGGACCGTGAAGGTAAGGTTACCCTGGATGCCTGTATAATGGATGGAGATGGGGCATGTGGTGCAGTAGCTTTTCTGCAGGGGATCAAAAACCCCATTTCAGTGGCACGAAAGGTGATGCAAGATACCCCTCACATTATGCTGGTAGGAAATGGAGCAAAACAATTTGCCCTTCAGAATGGATTCAAGGAAGAAGAATTACTAACAGACGCTTCAAAAAATGATTATAAAGAATGGTTAAAGACTTCGAACTATAAACCTCTTATTAATATAGAGAACCACGATACCATAAGTACATTGGCGATTGATGAAAAAGGTAAAATGGCGGGAGCTTGTACCACCAGTGGCGCGGCCTGGAAAATGCACGGGCGTGTAGGAGATTCCCCGATAATAGGTGCAGGTCTGTTCATAGATGGAGAGGTAGGTGGGGCTTGTGCAACAGGCTTAGGTGAGGAAGTAATCAGAACAGCAGGAAGTGCCATGGTAGTAGAAATGATGCGTAATGGTAAAACGCCACAGGAGGCCTGTAAAGCAATTGTACAGCGGATCATAGATCGACAGAAAAACCCACATGATGTTCAGGTGGGCTTCATGGCCATGGACATGAATGGGCAAACAGGTGCTTACAGCGTTCAAAAAGGGTTTACGTATGCTGTTAAAAATGATACAATAGAAGAGCTGACGGAAGCTCGCTATCAAATCAAATAGCATGCTCGAAAGAATCAATCAGGTAAACGGCGAGATTGCATTAAGTAAATCTCAAAACGTAAGTGTGAACAAGGTCTTGCTACACGAGGGATGGCATTTCAGACAGGAAGGCAGTGAGGAATGGCTTGAAGCACAGGTGCCGGGTTGTAATTTTATTGATTTATTGAGCAACCGGAAGATCAACGATCCTTTTTTTGGTGATAATGAAGCTCATTTACAATGGATAGAAGAAAAAAACTGGGAATACAAGTGCGTCTTTAAACTAGAGGAGGATTTTCCGGACTCGACTGAGATAGAATTAGTTTTTGAAGGCCTTGACACCTATAGCGAAGTTTTCCTGAATGGCCATAAAGTCGTAGAATCGAACAATATGTTCATTGAATATCGTACGCTATGCAAAGAGCATTTGAGGCGTGGGGACAACGAACTGTTCATTAAATTCCGGTCCCCTATTCTTGAAACACAGGGACTTCAAAAAAGACTGGGTACAGTTTATCCGGCGGAAAATGATAAGTCAGACCATAAACTAAGTGTATTTACACGTAAAGCGCCTTACCACTATGGCTGGGATTGGGGACCAAAGTTTGTCACTTCAGGCATTTGGAAATCCGTGTACTTACAACCTGTCAATAAGGCCAAGATCTCAAACGTTCACATTACCCAGGCGTGGCAGAGTGATACACAGGTAAAGTTGAGTTTTGAGCTTGAAATATTCGCCTTTGAACAAATTAACGGTGAGTTGTTCATTGATTCTGACCAGGTATCGAAAAAAGTCTCATTGGAGCGTACCTTTGAAGCAGGTATGAATCGGGTCAGCCTTTCCCTTACCCTGTCGAACCCGGAGCGTTGGTGGCCTAATGGCTTAGGGAAAGCTTATTTATACAATTTTGCCATCCGTCTGATGATAGATAATTCACTCATCAGTAAGGCACATCAACGTATAGGTTTACGGACCATAGAAGTGATCAATGAACCGGATAATTACGGAGAGTCTTTTTATATAAAAGTGAATGGTCATCCTGTATTTATGAAGGGCGCAAATTACATTCCATCTGATAGTTTTCTTCCCAACGTAAGCAAAAGAAAGTATGATCAACTGTTTGATGATATAAAACAATCCAATATGAACATGATCCGTGTTTGGGGAGGAGGGATTTATGAAGATGATTATTTTTATGAGTTGGCCGATGAATATGGAATATTGATCTGGCAGGATTTCATGTTCGCCTGTACTTTATATCCGGGAACAGATGAATTCATTGATAATGTTAAAAATGAAGCGACAAATACAATAAAAAGATTACGGAATCATGCCTGCTTAGCCCTTTGGTGTGGTAACAATGAAATTGAAATGGGCATTGAGTTTTGGGAATGGAAAGATAAATTCGGCTATTCTGACAAACAATACGAAGGGTTGAAAGCAGATTACCAGTTCCTGTTCCATACGGTGCTCCCTCAATTAGTTACTACATTAGATACCAACCGTTTTTACTTCTCATCGAGCCCTATTGGTTTTTGGGAGATCGCATCTGACGACCGTAAAGGAGATAATCACTATTGGGGCGTATGGCATGGGGAAGAAGACTTTGATAGCTACAAAAAGAGAGTTCCCCGATTCATGAGCGAATACGGCTTTCAGTCTTTCCCATTACAACAGTCTGTGAATAAGTTCATCGCAAAAGAGGATCAGCGCATAGACTCGGCAGCGATGAAAATGCATCAAAAACATCCGCGTGGGAATCGTATTATTAATGAAACCATTCTCAAATATTATAAAGCCCCTCAAAACTTTGAAAGCTTTTTATATTTGAGCCAGCTGGTTCAGGCCGAGGGGCTGAAAATTGCGTTCGAAGCGCATCGAAATGCCAAACCATTTTGTATGGGGTCACTGTACTGGCAGTTAAACGATTGTTGGCCGGTAGCTTCTTGGTCAGGGATGGACTACTATGGTAAATGGAAGGCACTTCATTACCAGGTTAAAAGGTCATTTTCCACTTTCCTGGTAACTGGTGAAATGGAAAATGAGCGTGCATCTTTTTTTGTTATAAGCGATAGTTTGACAGAACAGGCCGCCTTACTAAAATTAGTTTGGAAGGGGATAAACGGACAGACTATCAGTGAAAAACAACTTGAACTGAACATTGCTCCTAATGTATCTGAGTTGACTTTAAATGAAGATGTAGGCACATTGTCCAGTGAGCCGTTTTGTTGTGTCATGACGTTGGAAGTGGGGGGTGAGCAGGTAAGTAGAAACATACTTTATACAAAAAAAATAGGAGATGTTGAACTTCCCAAACCGGACATCAGCTGCAAGCTGTGGGAAACAGACGGAGTTGTATCGTTAAAATTAATGTCGTCTACCTTTGTGAAAAACCTTTATGTAGAGATAGATGGAATAGAAGGGAATTTCTCTGATAACTTCTTTGATCTTATCCCTTATGAAAACACGACGATTCAGTACAAGCTAAGAAAAGGTGATAAACTGGGAGAACTCTCCTTTTTATCTGTATATGATACTTATAACAAATGCCAATGACGCTAGGAGGTTTAGACATAATTATCATATTTATATACCTCGGGTTAACGGTTTTTATAGGTTTTTTAATTTCCAGGAGAGCTTCCAAAAATATTAGCTCCTACTTTTTAGGAGGAAAAACGATCCCCTGGTGGGTGTTGGGAGTATCCAATGCCTCTGGTATGTTTGACATCACCGGTACCATGTGGTTAGTATCGATGTGTTTCGTTTATGGTCTGAAAAGTGCCTGGCTTCCCTGGATCTGGCCTACATTTAATCAGATATTTTTAATGGTTTACTTGTCAGCCTGGCTTCGCCGGTCAGATGTAATGACCGGAGCAGAATGGTTAAAAACACGTTTTGGAACCGGCAGAGGCGCTACACTTTCACACCAGGTAGTGGTGATCTTTGCTATTGTCAGCGCCATAGGGTTTATCTCTTACGCTTTTAAAGGAATAGGGAAATTTGCCTATACATTTTTGCCCTGGGAACTATCTCCCGATACCTATGCACTGATCATTATTGGTATTACCACACTTTATGTTATTAAAGGGGGGATGTACAGCGTGGTTTTTACAGAGTTGTTACAATTCTGTATTATGACCATAGCTTCCATTGCTGTTGGCATCATAGCGATCTACGCGGTAAGCCCAGAAGCCTTAAATAAAGCGATCCCGGAAGGCTGGAAAGATGTTTTTTTCGGCTGGACGCTTAACATGGATTGGTCAGGAATAATAGATACGGTCAATAACAAAATTGAAAAAGATGGATTTACTTTGTTCGGTTTCTTTTTCATGATGATGCTTTTCAAAGGCGTTCTTTCCAGCATGGCGGGCCCTGTACCTAACTATGATATGCAACGGATATTGGCTGCCAGATCTCCTCGTGAAGCGGCGAAAATGAGTGGTATTGTTTCGCTCGTTATGTTTTTCCCAAGATACATGCTAGTGGCAGGACTCACAATACTTGCATTGGTTTTCTTAGGGCCTGAAATACATAGTAAAAATGAGATTTTCGACTTTGAACTGATATTGCCTTATGCAATACAAAATTTTATTCCTGCAGGGCTTACGGGTTTATTGATTGCCGGATTGCTGGCGGCATTTATGTCGACTTATGCCGCTACGGTAAATGCAGCCCCGGCTTATTTTGTTAATGACATCTATAAAAAATATATCAACCCTCATGCCAGTGACAAACGTTATGTGAATTTAAGCTACCTGGTATCGTTTATTTTAGTAGCTGTCGGTATTGTATTTGGCTTTTTTGTAACCTCCATCAACGACATAATGCAATGGTTGTTTGGCGCATTATTCGGAGGGTATACTGCTTCCAACCTGCTCAAATGGCACTGGTGGCGTTTTAATGGGTACGGTTATTTTTGGGGTATGATCTCCGGGTTACTGGGTTCGCTGATCATGCCGTTACTTTTTCCTGAACTTCAACCATTATATGCATTTCCATATATTCTGCTAATGGCTACGGTAGGCTCCTTTTTAGGAACGTTACTCACACCGCCGGATGACGAAACTGTTCTTAAATCATTTTACAAAAAGGTCAGGCCCTGGGGAGTATGGGGTCCTATCAAAGACAAGGTGAAGCAGGATGACCCATCATTTGAGGAAAACAAAGATATGGGAAGGGACATCTACAACATTTTAACAGGTACCATTTGGCAGCTGAGCCTGGTAGTTATTCCTATTTATTTAGTTATACAGGAATATTTTTATATGTCGATCGCTACAGGTGTAATGCTTTTGTGTTCGGTTTCATTAAAAGTATTTTGGCTCGATAAACTGAAAGATTAACAGACACACTTACATACCAAGAAAAGCTAAAATGATAAATATGAGCATGATAAAGAAGTTACCACACTACATGATTATTATTTCGATCATGGCTGCATGTTCAGGACATCCTGAAGAGAAGGAGCCGGCAGTAACTCCGGTTGCTGATCCATTACAATATGTAGACCCTTTTATCGGGACGGCAGCACATGGGCATACTTTTCCGGGAGCTACCGTACCTTTTGGAATGGTACAACTAAGCCCGGACAATGGCATAACCGGTTGGGACTGGTGTTCCGGTTATCACTATTCTGATAGTATCATCGTCGGCTTTAGTCATATGCACCTTAGCGGGACCGGCATTGGTGACCTTACTGATATTCGTTTGATGCCAACTTCTGCTAAAGTTGATCTGACTAAAAAGATCACGGACAGGGCGGACCATGACTATAAGTCCTTTTACACTCATGACGACGAGCGAGCTTCACCAGGTTATTACTATGTGAAGTTACTGGACCATAATATTGACGTCTCATTGTCTGCCACAACACATGCCGGGATACAGCAGTATGATTTCCCTAAAGGCCAATTGAAGTCTGTTGTACTGGATCTTTCTGACACGAATAATTGGGACAAGCCGGTAAGGACCAAAATGGATCTGGTAAATGATACATTAATTACCGGGTATCGTTATTCTACAGGCTGGGCCAAAGACCAACGTGTTTACTTTGCCATCGCTTTTTCTCAACCTGTACTATCACATACGTTTGCTGATGGTACATCACTGCTTAAAGGAGTAAAGCATGAAGGTATTAAGCTTAAAGCTGTTTTTGACTTTGAGAGTAAAGAGGAAAGTTCAACATTATTTGCAAAAACAGGTATTTCCAGCGCCAGTGTAGAGGGTGCTTTAAAGAGTCTGAATCAGATCAAAGGATGGGATTTTGAAAAGGTTAAAAAGGAAGCTGAAGCTGCCTGGCGAGGTGAACTAAACAAAGTAGCTGTTACATCAGATGATGAAGTTTTAAAACGCACTTTTTACACTGCATTATATCACACCAACCTGGCGCCTGTCATTTATTCGGACTTGAATAATGAATACAAAGGAGTGGATGGAAATGTGCATAAAGCCGAGGGCTATACTCGTTATGACATCTTTTCACTTTGGGATACATTCCGCGCGGCAAACCCATTGTTAACCGTACTACAGCCAGACAAGGTGGATGATATGATCAACTCGATGTTGGCCCATTATAAAGAATATGGTTTGCTACCCGTATGGTCCCTTTTGGGTAACGAAACGAATACTATGACAGGTTACCATGCTATTCCGGTGATAAGTGATGCATATCTCAAAGGCTTTACAGGGTTTGATATAAATGTTGCATATGAAGCGATGAAAGCCAGTGCTATGCAGGATATCAGAGGGGTGAACTTCTTGAAGGAATACGGGTACATCCCTTCTGAACTGGAGGTTGAATCCGTCACCAAGACCCTTGAATATGCCTATGACGACTGGTGTATTGCCCAGGTAGCGAAGGCCCTGGGAAAAGAAGATGACTACAAATACTTTATAGATCGTGCTTCTGCCTATCGAAAACTATTTGACCCTGAAACGAAATTCATGAGAGGTAAGTTAGCAGATGGCTCCTGGAGAACACCTTTTGATCCAAAGCATTCTTCTCACCGTGTAAGAACCGATTACACTGAAGGAAATGCCTGGCAACACAGCTGGTTTGTGCCGCATGATGTACAAGGGCTTATTGAACTAATGGGAGGCAATGGATCATTCATTGAAAAACTGGATCAACTGTTTTCAGAAGATTCAAATATTACCGGGGAGAATATTTCTGCTGATATCTCCGGATTAATAGGCCAATATGCACATGGGAATGAGCCCAGTCATCATATCGCATACCTTTATTCTTATGCGGGAGCTCCGTGGAAGACACAGGAAATAGTACGTGATATACTGCTTACCTTATACAGTGACCAACCGGATGGTTTATGTGGAAATGAAGATTGTGGCCAGATGTCAGCCTGGTATGTTTTCAGCGCATTGGGATTCTACCCGGTGAACCCTGCCGAAGGGATTTATGTGATAGGCAGTCCTGTGTTCGAAAAATCACAGTTAACCGTGGCAGGAGGTAAGAAGTTTATAGTAGAAGCTATAGGGAGCTCCACTGACAACAAATACATACAAACCGCTGAATTAAACGGGCGTACCCTGGAAAGAGCATACATAAAGCATTCTGAAATACTGGAAGGCGGGAAATTAGTACTTACCATGGGAAGCGCTCCAAATAAAGAATGGGCTGCTGCTTCATCACAGGTTCCTCCTTCTATGAGTAAGTAAAAAATGAAGTATGCCATGAAATCGCCTAAAGTTGTAATAAGCATCCTGGTTGTTATTGCTTTCCTATTAGATAGCTGCCAGCAACCGACAAGCAATGAAATTGCTAATAGTACTACTGATGACAATTTAGTTCAGTACGTTAATCCATTAATGGGTACGGATTCTGATTTTGACCTTTCTAATGGGAATACCTATCCGGCCATAGCTACTCCCTGGGGGATGAATTTTTGGACACCCATGACCAGTAAAATGGGGGATGGGTGGACGTATAAGTATGATGAAAACAAGATCAGGGGGATCAAACAAACCCATCAGCCCAGTCCATGGATCAATGACTATGCGGCTTTTTCACTCATGGGGATAAGAGGTTCTTTGAAGTTTCAGGAAGATGAAAGGAGTTCCTGGTTTTCACATAAAGCAGAGATTGCAAAACCTCATTATTACAGTGTTTACCTGGCGGATTATGACCTGAAGGTGGAGGTATCCCCCACAGAAAGAGCTGCCCAGTTTAAATTCACTTTTCCTGAATCAGATTCGTCCTTTATTCTATTGGATGGTTTTTTTAGGGGGTCTATGGTAAAAGTGATTCCTAAAGAACGTAAGATAATCGGGTATTGCAGGAATAACAGTGGTGGCGTTCCCGAAAATTTTCATAATTACTTTGTAGCACAGTTTGATAAGGATTTTGAACAAATCCATACATGGGAGGACGACTGGAAGCTTAAACAAAACACACTTGAAAGTGAGGGAGAGCATGTAGGTGCTATTGTTGGTTTTAAAACACGGCGGGGAGAGCAGGTTCATGTCAAGGTGGCTTCCTCATTCATTAGTCCGGAACAAGCCCAGTTGAACCTAGACAGAGAAATTGGAAATGACACCTTTGAACAAACCAGATCAAAAGCACTCAAGGCATGGCAAACTGAATTGAGCCGGATAAAAGTAGAAGATGATAATATTGACAATGTGCGCACTTTCTATTCTTGTCTGTACCGATTGCTACTGTTCCCAAGAAAGTTTTATGAGATAGATAAAGCAGGCAGTATCGTTCACTATAGCCCTTACAATGGAGAAGTTTTACCTGGGTACATGTTTACCGATAATGGGTTTTGGGATACGTTCAGGGCAGTGTTCCCATTTTTCACCTTGATGTATCCACAGCTCAATGCACAAATTATGGAAGGCCTGGTCAACACCTATAAAGAGTCCGGCTGGTTACCGGAATGGGCGAGTCCGGGGCACAGGCAGAGTATGATAGGCTCTAATTCAGCCATTAATATCGCGGATTCTTATATGAAAGGAATAAGAGGATATGATATTGAAACATTGTACGAAGCCATGTTGAAAAATGCCACTACCAGTGAGGGCAGACCCGTTTCCAGCAAAGGGCAGGTGATCAACTCAGTAGGTAGAGAAGGAATAGAATATTACAATAAACTAGGTTATGTGCCTTATAACGTAAGTATCAATGAAAATGCAGCGCGTACCCTGGAATATGCCTTTGCCGATTTTGCCATTTCGCGAGTGGCTACTGAACTGGGTAAACCGGAAGATGCAACTATCTTCAGACAAAGATCTGAAAATTATAAGCACCTTTTTGATAAGGAAAGTGGCTGGATGAGAGGGAAAAATGAAGATGGGACCTTTCAGTCGCCGTTTAACCCCCTGAAATGGGGTGATGCATTTACCGAAGGTAACAGCTTGCATTACACATGGTCGGTTTTTCATGATATACAGGGACTTATAGGTCTGATGGGAGGTGAAGATGCATTTGCCCAAAAACTGGATGCTGTTTTTGAAATGCCTCCCGATTTTGATGATTCATATTATGGATTCACCATCCATGAGATACGGGAGATGCAGATTGTGAATATGGGTAATTATGCCCATGGTAATCAACCGATCCAGCATATGATCTATCTTTATAATTATGCAGCCCAACCCTGGAAGGCACAGCAGAAAATACGACAGGTCATGGACGTTTTGTATACTCCACAACCGGATGGGTATTGTGGAGATGAAGATAACGGACAGACGTCGGCATGGTATGTTTTTAGCGCCTTAGGTTTCTATCCTGTAACGCCAGCTACGACACAGTACGTAATAGGCAGCCCACTTTTTAAGAAAGTCACGTTGACGATGGAGGATGGAAAAATATTGTTCATCAAGGCAAATGCCAACAATACCAAAAATGTATTTATCGAATCGGTCAAATTTAACGGAAAAGCACAAGATCATATCTGGGTAGATCATCATGATTTGCAAAAGGGAGGTGTTCTTGAATTTACTATGACCGATAGCCCCAATAAAAACTGGGGTACGAATAAAAGTTCAATTCCTTTTTCCATGTCAAATCATAAAGATAAATGAGAAAACCAGCTTCTCAAGTAATATGGATGTATGTCCTCGTACTGGTATTCGGTAATAACCTACTTTCTGCACAGTCAAATCAAACAGTATCCGTATTCAAAAAAACGCCGATCAATTTTGGAGGAAAGATAAATGAAGATGCCGGTGTTATACGTCTTGAAAATGGTCGGATGGCGATCAAAAAAATCGTACTTCCTGCTTTTCCCGAAGGAGCCGAGGTTAGTCTTAAGTTGACCCTTACATCTTCCGGCGACCGTTGGGATAAATCAGGTTCTTGTTTTGTCATCACTGACCCTGGCCAGCATTCGCTGATAGATATTAACCAATCGGAACAGGATTATCCCAAAGGTTCTGTGGTGGGAGATGGGTACGGAGGTGTTAAAGCCACCGAAAAATTTAAACCTGCACTGGAACTATTGCGCTTTATGTCACCCTTTGGGGTAGGACATTACAGCACAGAGGATTCCTCTGACCACAGGAGACCGGTCTACATTCCTAAATGGGAGAAAGAAGTTACCTGGGAGATGGATGTCACAGATATGAGGAATGAACTATCCGGAGAAACTTACATCGGTATATGGATTGATTCCTGGACAAAGGAGGGGTATGAAGTGAGTATGGAACTGTCATATGACCCCAGAATACTTCCTGAGAAACATGTGCTGCCATTAGCGAATACAGTGAGCTATGGACGTAAGCAACGGCTACCTGATTTTTTTGCAAGCCAGGACCTGGAAGTCCGGTTTGACCTGGATAAACCTGTTCGTAATGCCGTTTTAAAATACATCACGACGGGCCATGGAGGGCATTCAGGAGGGGATGAATTTGTGAAAACTAAAAATGAAGTTTTTTTTGATGGCATAAAGGTACTGGATACTATACCCTGGCGTGATGACTGCGCATCTTTCAGAAGATTCAACCCCTCTTCCGGCGTTTGGCTCATCGGCGATTCAGCACAGTATATTGACTGGGAACAGCGAAAATACAAGGTCAAATACATTGAAGAACGACAGGCTTCTTCAGATCTTTCACGCTCTAACTGGTGTCCGGGATCAAAAGTGGCACCGTTTGAGATCTCTTTGAATGATCTGCCAAAAGGTAGTCATACCCTCCGCGTGAGTATCCCTGCACAGGCAGCAGAAGAGAATAAATTCAACCATTGGTTGGTATCTGCATACCTGGTGTACGAGGAGTAGAAGAATGAATTTGATTTTGACTATGTGTATAAGTCAAAGACAAACGGATAAGTTGAAATAATAATCACAACGTGTTGAAGAGAAATACAATAATGAATTTAAGGAGCTTTTTTACCATACTTTTTTTTCTTTCTTTGGATGGGGTATTTGCACAAACCGATTATGGTGAACATCAACCTTATTCGTCTTACTGGTTTGTGGACGAATTGTTAAAATGGGATAAGGATAATGACCCATATGCGAAGTTTAACGTGAGCCATACGCCACTGGCAGAACGATTTACAGATCCTAAAACACAACGTAACCCTGAACTGAGTGTAGACCCGTCCATCACATCTTTGGTGGCTTCTTATCCTACGTCAAATCATCCGTCTCAAGGTTTTCAAACTGTACAGCAATATGCGTTCCCTTACTGGCAATACATCGATTACTTTGTGCAATGGGGAGGAGCTGCTCAAGAAGGGATCATTGTTACCCCGGCAGTGCCCTGGATAGATGCTGCTCATAGAAACGGTGTTAAAATACTGGGTACGGTGTTTTTTCCTCCGGTAGTATATGGGGGCAAAAAGGAATGGGTGATAGAAATGTTACAAAAAGATGATAATGGTAATTTTCCTGTGGCCGACAAGCTATTGGAAGTCGCTGCATATTATGGCTTTGACGGGTGGTTCATCAATCAGGAGACAGACGGATTGAGCCAGGAAGATGCCCGGAATATGCAGGGTTTTTTGGCCTACTATCAACAGAAAGCCCGGGAACGATTTCAACTCATGTGGTACGATGCCATGATAGAAGATGGTCGTGTAATATGGCAGGAAGAGCTCAATCATCATAACTCCATGTATTTTCAACAGGGAGATAAAAAGATGTCTGATATCATGTTCATTGATTTTGGTTGGAGCGCTACCCAGTTAGAAGACACGCATAAAAAAGCATTGGAATTGGATAGAAGTCCCTGGCAGCTTTATTCAGGAGTAGATGTACAAAAGCGTGGCTATAAGTCTTACGTCAAATGGGGGAATTTATACAAGGACGATGCACCTTACACTACATCTATTGGCCTTTATTGGCCCAATGCCACTTTTGACCTTGCCGAAGATAAGCAACCTGAAACGGTTTACAGAGAAGAAAAAAAGTTTTGGAACGGCACCTTTATCAAGCAAAAAATAGGACATTTAGACGGGTGGGAATGGAAAGGGTTTGCCAATTATTTTCCCGCTCGCTCTACAATAAATAACATCCCGTTCATTACGCATTTCAATTACGGACTAGGCAGATTTTACAATGAAGAGGGTAAGCAATTATTTGAAAAAGAGTGGCACAATCTAAGTAGTCAGGATATTTTACCCTCCTGGCAGTGGGATGTAGACACAACACTTGTGAAGATCACTTTTGACTTTAATGAAAGTTACACAGGAGGCTCATCTCTTCGAATGGATATTCAAAAAGGTGAAAAGGAAGTTTATATACCCTTGTACAAAAGCAACCTGCAGCTTACAGGTAATGAAAAGTTTGAGTTAGCTGCCAAAGGTGCCGTAGCGATCAAACTTTCTTTTGACTTCTCAGATGGGACGAGCCGGGATTACCCTGTGGCCTTGGGGGCTGAGTGGGGTTTGTTCTCTGGCTTATTGGATAATGCTGCTTCCCGAAAAGTCGTTAAAATCGGTGTGAAAGTGTCAGGGAAAGATATGGATACGGTCTATCTCGGTAAGTTAAGTATTGTAAATAAACGTCAGGCGGGAATTTCAAGGCCGGAGATCTCCACGGAAACTTTTCAGAATGGTGACCAGGCAGAAATGTATGTACATATCAAGGGAGCGGATAACAGTGCATATCATAGCATTTACCAGCTGGCCCGTGATGGCAGTAGAACCTGGCTGGGACAGACCAACAGTACCTATTATTATGTTCCGGTGATAGAAAAAGAGAGTCACCGGAAATATACTATGATCCAGGTAGTATCTACGGCCAAAGACGGTTCAAGAAGCAAAGCTGCCCTACAGAAAGTGTATTGGAAATGAGAAAACAGTTAAGCATAGTATTCGTAAGTTTTTTGTTGGTTGCTTGTTCAAGTCAGGAAAAACCAGTGGATGATACGCGATTGGTAAATTATGTCAACTCTTTCATTGGTACGGATGGAAAAGGGAACACTTACCCCGGTGCTACCGTCCCCTATGGAATGGTACAGCTTAGTCCTGATAATGGCCGCTATGGGTGGGATTGGATCTCAGGTTATTTTTACCCGGATACCGTGATTGCCGGGTTTAGTCACCTCCATCTGTCAGGGACCGGAGCGGGTGATCTGTACGATATCTCATTTTTACCGGTTTCAGGTCGCTTAAAACAAGCTAAATTGGATGGTGTGAATGCCGGTGAAACGGTGTATTCCCGTTTCAGTCATGAGAATGAAGAAGCTGAGCCAGGCTATTATCAGGTATATCTGGAAGATTATCAAGTAAATGTGGAGCTGACAGCTACCACTAGAACAGGGTTACAAAAATATACGTTCGAAGGTGAAGATACTAACGTGAGATTGCATTTGGGCTACACCCGTAACTGGGATAAGATCACCGATAGTTTCATCAAAATAGTGAACGACACTACACTGGTAGGCTATAGAAAATCGACAGGATGGGCCCGGGACCAAAGGGTCTTTTTCAAAACCATATTCTCAGCCCCCTTCCAATATAAGCTGAGTGATGGTGAAATCATGTCTGCAATGGATACCATCAAAGGCTTGGACCTGTTGGCAGAGTTGTCTTTTAATCGCAAAGAAGTGTTGATCAAAACGGGTCTAAGTTCGGTAAGTATTGACAATGCTTCGCTTAACCTGGAAACTGAGCAAAAGGGTTTTGATTTTGACAAAGTTAAAGATCAAGCCAGTGCGGTATGGGAAGAGGCCCTGAACAAAGTACAGATCAAAGCCTCCCCGGATAATATGGTCCAGTTTTATACAGCTATGTACCATAGCATGCTGGCTCCCACCATATATTCTGACGTGAATGGTGAATATAAAGGAACAGACGGCAAAGTGTGGAAGTCTGAAAAACATCCCCGTTACACTACTTATTCCTTGTGGGATACTTATCGGGCGCTTCATCCCTGGCTTACCATTACTGACCCTGACAGAGTTCCGGACCTGGTCAATTCTATGCTTGACTTTTACAAAGAGGAAGGACTTTTACCTGTCTGGAACATGTGGGGTAGTGAAACAAATATGATGATAGGCTACCATTCCGTGGCGGTGATTGCAGACGCCATTCTGAAGCAAATTCCCGATATAGACCTGGAGCTGGCTTACAAAGCTATGAAAGCCAGTGCCATGCAAGATGATTTTGAATTAAAAGATTACAAGGCGTTGGGCTATGTCCCTTATGAAAACAGGGGATGGAATGTCTCCCTGACCTTAGAATATGCATTTGATGATTGGTGCATTGCACAGGTGGCCAGGAAACTCGGGAAAGAAGAAGATTATAACTACTTTATGACCCGTTCGATGAACTACCAAAATCACTTTGACAGTACCACCGGTTTTTTTCGTGCCAGATCTATATCAGGTGAATTTAAGCCTGACCTGGATCCATTGGCCTATCATCCGGAAGACTATTGTGAAGCCAATGCATGGCAATATTACTGGTATGTTCCCCAGGATATTGAGAAACTCATCTCACTTACAGGTGGTGAGAGTGTTTTTGAAGATAAGTTGGATAACATGTTCATTTTAGAGCCTCCGAAAAGTGATTTGCCTGAATGGATCTCCGGATATATTGGTCAATATGTTCATGGAAATGAGCCCAGTCACCATGTGCCTTATTTATACCAGTTCATTGATGCTCCCGGAAAAACCCAGCAGAAGGTGCGTCAAATTATGGATGAACTTTATACTACCACTCCGGATGGGCTTTGCGGTAATGAAGATTGTGGTCAAATGTCCGCCTGGTACCTCTTCAGCGCACTGGGATTTTACCCCGTAAACCCCTCAGATGGAAGATATGTTTTTGGAAGTCCTGAAGTTGAGGAAGCAACGATATATTTACCCGGGCATAAAGTATTTAAAGTATTGGTTAAAAACCAATCTAAGGACAATGTTTACGTAAAATCAGTTACTTTTAACGGCAGATTGATGGATGAGTATTTCATTGGACATGATCAAATTATGACAGGCGGAGAGCTGGTTTTTACTATGACAGATAAGCAGAAATTAAATGAAAAAAAGAAGAGATAAAATAAAGGTAGAGCACAAAGATAAGTTTATTAATAAAGCAATGATTCCTATAATTAAATGATGCAAAATACTACGATTGCTCTGGGCGTAGATATTGGTGGTGGGCACATTGCTTGCTCCGCGATTGACACAACTTCGGGAAGACCCATTCCAAATACAACTTCCACTAGTAAAGTTGATAGTAAAGGTTCCAGCCAACAAATACTCAAATGTTGGGCTGACTGTATTAATACCACACTGGAAAAAATTGACAAATCCCAACTGAAAGGGATTGGTTTTGCGATCCCGGGACCCTTTAATTATCAAAAAGGGGTGGCTATTTATGAACTCACGGATAAATATGAAAGCCTTTATAATATAGCTATCGAACCGGCCATAATGCCACTACTTAACTTAGATGAAACCAAAATCAGGTTTTTAAACGACGCATCGGCCTTTGCTGTAGGTGCGGCCTGGTGTGGGAAAGCATGGGGAACCAAAAAATCCATTTCACTAACGTTGGGTACTGGTTTTGGCTCTGCATTTATTGATAATGATCTCCCTGTGATCAAGCGAAGCGATGTTCCGGATCAAGGCTGTTTATGGTATCTTACATTTAAAGATGGAATAGCGGATGACTATTTTTCTACCAGGTGGTTCATCAGGGAGTACAAAAAGCTCACCGGTGAAACAGTTAAGGGGGTCAAAGAAATAGCTGAAATTGCTCGTAACCATTCACAAGCGAATAATATATTCCTGGAATTTGCTGATAACCTTGCCAGCTTTCTAATGCCCTGGCTTAAAAAATTTGAACCGGAAGTCCTGGTAATGGGAGGGAACATTATGAAAGCTGCTGACCTGTTTTTACCTGCTCTCAAGGGGTTGATTAATTGCGATGTTCAGGTGGATATCGAAATTTCCGAACTTATGGAAGAGGCAGCCATGATCGGTAGCGCCCGTTTACTGGATGACGATTACTGGCACAAAATAAAGCCACACCTTCCAATTATTTGATAACTTATACTAGCTCTACATGTCTGATAAACAACAAAATTACGCCTATCCTCTTGGTATTTTAACCTCACTGTTTTTTGCCTGGGGGTTTATCACCGCACTCAATGATGTACTAATACCTTATCTGAAGAACGTATTCGAGCTGACTATTTTTCAGTCTACATTGGTACAATTCGCCTTTTTTGGTGCTTATTTTATTGGTTCAGTGGTATATTTCTTAATATCGACTGTCAAGGGAGACCCAATTGCCAAAATAGGCTATAAGAACGGAATTATATTAGGCTTGATCGTAGCAGCGCTTGGCTGTTTTCTTTTTTTTCCGGCAGCAGAGTTTAGAAGCTATGGGTTCTTTTTATTCGCATTATTCACGCTGGGCCTTGGATTGACCTTACTTCAAATTGCCGCTAACCCTTATGTGGCCCTGTTAGGAAGGCCGGAAACAGCTTCTTCAAGATTAAATCTTTCACAAGGGTTTAATTCCTTTGGAACCACCATCTCACCGGTTATAGGTGGGTATCTCATATTTGAATATTTTCAGGCGGATACCAGTGGGGCTGACTCGGTGAAGCTACCCTACATATTCCTGGCAGCAAGTTTTCTCCTGCTGGCCGTGATGATCCGGTTTGTGAAGTTGCCTACACTAATGGAAGAGCAGGAAACGGGTAAAACTGAAGTGGGGGGATCTGCATTAAAGTATAATAATCTGGTATATGGTATTGGAGCGATATTTTGCTACGTGGGTGCCGAAGTAGCAATAGGAAGTTTATTAGTCAATTTTTTAGGCCTGAAAGAAATATTGGGTATTGGCGAATCCGAAGCCAGTAATCTTTTAGCACTTTATTGGGGAGGAGCTATGGTAGGGCGATTTGTAGGTTCCATATCTATGAGTGACTCTATAGTAGGAATAAAGAAGATAGGGGCGATGGTGCTTGTTTCAATGGTACTCTATGTTATGATCACATTTGTTTCCGGCTTTACATTTCAGGAAACCTACCCCTTTCTGATCTGTGTAGCGGTTAATATTATTCTTTCCATTGTCGGAAAAGGTTTACCAGCAAGAACGTTGTTTCTATTTGCATTAAGTGCTGCGGTATTGTTAGTGGTCGGTGTTGTAACCAAAGGGAACATTGCTATGTGGGCAATATTGGGTATTGGGCTGTTTAATTCTATTATGTGGTCCAATATTTTCACCTTATCCATTGCTGGTTTGGGCAAAGATACAAGTCAGGGTTCATCACTGTTGGTAATGGCTATTCTCGGAGGTGCATTGATACCGCCTATTCAAGGGGCCATAGCCGATGTAGCCGGTCTGCAAACTTCATTTTTGTTTCCTGTAGTTTGTTATGTATACCTCATGTTCTTCGGCCTGAAAGGATATAAACCTTTAAAAAGAGAGTAGTTAAACTTATAGTCTTGAGTTGTGAGTCCTTAGTCTTAAGTATACTCACGACTAAAGACTAAGGACTCACGACTAAAAATGATTAAAGAAGCCTGTGTAGAAACCATTGATCAGTGTGTCAGAGCTCAGGCACAAGGTGCCGATCGTATTGAGTTATGTGCTGATTTGATCCATGACGGGTTAACCCCGTCGCATGAACTTATACGCCTGGCGATCGATCAGTTAGGCATACCCATTAGGGTCATGATCAGGCCCAGGCCTGGAAATTTTATTTATTCAAAAGAGGAGGTGTCTCAAATGAAAGACGCTATTGATTATTGTAAGTCTGTAGGCGTAGAAGGAGTGGTTTTTGGTGCGTGTACCTCTTCTGAAACACTGGACCTTGATATCATTACTGAGTTAACCGAATATACTCTTCCTTTGAAGGTAACCATTCATAAGGCCATTGATAGTTGTGATGATCCGGTGGATGAAGTTCGACGTTTAAAAGAAATTGCAGGCATTGATTCTATTCTGACTTCAGGAAAAGAGGCCACTGCTATAGAAGGGACAGAATGTCTGAAATCAATGATATCCGAAGCAGATGACTACCTTCAGATCATTGCCTGTGGCAAAGTCACTGATGAAAATTTGACTGAAGTGCACGACATAATCCAGGCGAAAGCGTACCATGGTAAACGCATTGTAGGAGAGCTGGGAAGAGAGACTCCGTAACAGTTTTTAGTGTCATTTGTATTTCTACCGTAATGGAGACTCAACGATTTCAACTAAGTGACTTTTTGATAAACGACGAGATCTTTCATATCGCCAGAGTGCAAATTCACAGTCGTCAGGACCTTTCTCTACACAAACATGGTTATGCAGAAGTATTCTGGGTGGAAAGTGGGAGAGGCGTTCATCTTATCAATGGAGAAAGGAAACGATTGAAGCCAGGGGATTTGATCATGATCCGCCCTGATGATGAACACACCTTCACCTCATCGCGTGAAGTAGTAATTTTGATGAATTTGGCTTTTGGCACAGAAACACTCGAGTTCTTGAGAGATAGGTATTTTAACAATTCAAACTTATTCTTTTGGACCTCAGAAAAGTTGCCCTATCGCGTGAAATTGGATATGAACATTATACATCGTATTTCACAACGTGCGAAAGAAAGTATGATGTTTCGTAATGAACAACTGCATTTAGATAGTTTATTACTCTTTATCATTAGAATGATCCAGTCAAATGATAAAATCAGCATTGATTTGAAAATGCCTGAATGGCTGGTGAAAGCAATGCACGGATATAATACAGCGAAACATTTTGATGCCGGAGTGGCAGGCTTTGTGGCATTATGTGGTAAAAATACTAATCATGTAAATCGTGTAGTTAAAAAACATTTAGATAAAACGCTGTCTAATTTAGTACAAGAACTCAGACTAAGTTTTGCTTCAAGGCAACTGATTATCACCAATACACCTATCAAGACAATCTCCACAGAATGTGGGTATTCCAGTTTAGGGCATTTCTATCAAGTGTTTAAAAGTACCTATCATCAGACACCATCGCAGTTTAGAAGGATGAATCAGACTGTGTGCTGAGGGATTGTAGTTTCCATGTCACGGCTTCAGTGAAAGTAGCTATCGTGAGGTAGAAAGGAGTAATCCATAGACTGGTCCAATGTAAGGATTCCTTTTCTAAGGAGGAATTTAATTCTACTGCTCTTCGAAGCGGAGTTAGTTATTCATGAACTTAACTCGAATCCATCACATAGTATAGAGAAAATCATCTGCTTATATACATCTAATCATATAATTATTAGAACATATATAACTATTTGATTATAAAACATATGCCTATAAGCGATTAAATACTATTGATGTAATAATATTATTACCCCTCTCATTGTCAGCTATATAAATATTAATAATCCATTTTATTTCATAATTTTTTTAATTTATTTAAAAAATAATTTATCTTTAAGATAATTGTCTATGTATTAGTGCTTTACAAAATTCAACTCTATTTGTGCCTTAATAAGTTTTCCTACTAATAAAAAATATTGCACTTGAAAACCCTCGTAGATGTCATTGATGTAAGAAAACGGCTGAAAGATGTAGGTCTTTCATTTTTAGAAAGTAATGATAGCTCAACTTTTGTTTCCTATGAACGACTATACGAGCATGCCTTAAAACTATTGGCTTATTTTCAGTCACGGGGATTAAAGCCCGGGTCGGAATTGGTGCTTCAAATGGATGACAATGAAACCTTCGTAACGGCATTTTGGGCTTGTATTTTAGGGGGGGTGGTTCCCGTGCCGTTAACACTAGGCCACAATGATGATCGAAAGCAAAAACTGTTTAATGTTTGGTCAACACTACAAGACCCTTATTTATTCATCTCAAAAAGTGATTTTATAAAATTTGAGACTTTTGCCATCAGTCATTCATTGGAATCTCTATATAGCGAGCAGAAAGGCAAGACAGTTTTTATAGAAGAAAGAGATATAGATCAAGAATACGGAGAAGTTCATAATGCTTTACCGGATGATATTGCTTACATCCAATTTTCTTCAGGTTCTACAGGTAATCCAAAAGGAGTAATACTCACACATAGAAATTTGATGGTAAATATGGCGGCTATTGCAGCATCTGCTCAATATCGGCCTGAAGATGTGATGTTGAGCTGGATGCCTTTAACCCATGATATGGGATTAATTGGATTGCATCTGAATCCATTATATAGTGGCATGCATCAGATATTGATGCCTACTAATTTATTTGTGCGACGTCCGGCGTTGTGGATGGATAAAGCTACCGAGTATAAAGTCACAATTTTGGGTTCTCCAAACTTTGGCTACAGGTACCTGTTAAAGCATGTAAATCTCGAAGTGCAAAACTGGGATTTATCTACTATTCGCTTAATATACAATGGAGCTGAACCAATATCAGAACAAATTGGATTTGAGTTTACTGATAACTTATCAGCTTTTGGGTTGAGGAGAGAAGCGATCTGTCCTGTATACGGTTTGGCTGAGGCTAGTTTAGCGGTGACCATGTCCGGCCTATCGGATGAAATAACATCCGTCCATGTGGATCGTGATACGCTTAATCTGGGAGATAAAGTTTGTATTTCGTTACAAGGTGATCGTTCCTTGTCTTTGGTTAATGTGGGAAAACCAATAGATAATTGCAGGCTTCGAATAGTTGACGACAATGACATCATGGCAACAGAAGGTATCATTGGTCATATCCAGATTTCAGGTAACAGTGTTACCTCCGGTTATTACAACAATGAAGATGCTACCAATGCTCTGATCACTAAAGATGGCTGGTTAAGAACGGGTGATTTAGGCTTCAAGCTTCATGGTAACCTTTATGTTACGGGTAGATCAAAGGATATTTTCTTTGTGAACGGTCAAAATTTCTATCCCCATGATATAGAGCAGTTAAGCCAGGAAGTAGATGGAATAGAATTAAATAAAATAGTAGTTGGAGGTTTTTTTAATGCATCTCTTGCGAAAGAAGAAGTGATCTGCTTCATCTTTCATAGAGGCTCACTAGATAAGTTTTTGCCTCTGGCCCAGTTGGTTAAATCACATGTGAATGCTTGTGCAGGTGTTGAATTCGATCACATTTTACCGGTGTCAGACATACCTCGTACTACCAGTGGAAAGTTGCAGCGATATAAACTGATTGAAAGATTCAGAAAAGGGGAATTCGATGAAGTACAATATGCATTAAATGAAATGGCTGACAGCACTTTGAACGCTCAAGCTGTTGAAAGCCTGGAAGAATCTCAAAACACCTATGAAATCAGGTTGACCAGGATTTGTAGGAAAGTACTACAAAGAGACTATATATCACCTGATGAAGTATTTGCTGACATAGGTATAAACTCTTTAAAAGCGGCAGAAATAAGTATGCTGGTCTTAAAAGAGTTTGGCCTCGATTTACCTTTAAACACACTTTATGAAAAAACTACTGTAACACTTCTCGCAGAACTACTGGAATCCCTTAATAAACAGACCTATATTCCAATAATTGAAGTGGGGAATAAAGAAGTTTACAAAACGTCGTCCGCGCAAAGTAGGTTATATGCTAGTTGGGAAGCCAATAAGCTTTCAGTAGCTTACAATATTCCTATTGCTATCCGGCTGGAAGGAAAAATTGAGCTTGGTGAGTTGGACAAAGCACTGAAAACATTAATTGCACGTCATAGTTCTTTACGTACTACATTTGAATACCATAATGAACCCGTCTTAAGGGTCACCGATAGTGTTTCGTTTGATTTAAAAATGAGTCATTGTAATTCAGATGAATTAGATGAAGTATTGCAACAAACGGTTAAGCCCTTTGACCTAAAAATGGCACCTTTATTCAGGGCCCATTTATTCAAACTGGATGTGGATACTACTATCTTATTTCTGGACTTCCATCATATTATTTCAGACGGCATATCCGTTTTTAATTTCATCGATGAGCTATTCGATGTTTATCAGGGAAACCCGTTAAAAAATAAAAGCATAAACTACCAGGATTTTGCTGAATGGGAGTGTAAGAGTATCATCAATGACAGATTAAAAAGACAGAGAAAATTCTGGCAAGACTATTTAGGCAAGTATGTTCCCTTGTTGGATTTGGCAACCGACTATGCCAGGCCGGCTGTATTTGATGGTAAGGGAGCAAGAATACCTTTTGAGTTAGATCTGGTGACAGTAGAACGGCTCCGTGGTTTGGCTAAAAATCAAGGATGCACAATACATGCCTTAATGTTTTCAATCTATGTATTAACGCTAAACAGGTATTGTCGTAGCGACGAGATGATAATAGGTATACCAGTAGCTGGACGAACACATCCTGACCTGTTGGATGTACACGGTATGTTTGTAAATAACCTGCCCATTAAAGCCAGCCTGGATTCCGGGCAAACATTTATACAATACCTGCATGAAATACAGCAAAATCTGGCCAATGCATTAGAGCATCAGGACTATCCTTATGACCTGCTAAGGCAGCAAGTAGCTCAGAAGAGGGATGTAAGTAGAAATGTCTTATTTGATACGATGTTCAACTACCACAATATTGGTTTCCCTGTAGTAAGTGCCACGGATGTTAAAGTCAATCGACATTTCTTTGATCCTGGGTTTTCAAAATTTGACCTTTCAATGGAGATTTTTGAAAATGATGGTGTGTTAAACTGTGGGGTTGAATATGCTACAGGATTATTCCGGAAGGAAACAATGCAGGGATTTGTTGAGAGCTTTAAACGCTTGATAGATAACATTCTTAGTAATACTCACCAGGTAATAGGTGAAATTAGTTTATTGTCCGATGATGCTTATCAAAGAGAGGCAGCGATCTTCAATGATACACAACGTGACTACCCGAGTCAAAAAAGCATACATCAGCTTTTCGAAGAACAAGTGATAGCAAATGGCACTGTCCCTGCTTTGACATTTCGAAACGAAGTCATTTCATATAGACAGCTTAATAATAAGGCCAATTATCTCGCTACTGTTTTGGTCGGTAAAGGTGTCTGTTCTGACAATATTGTATGTGTCTTGCTACCACGTTGCCCGGAATTTATTGTGAGCATATTGGGCATTCTTAAGTCAGGTGGGTGTTTTCTTCCATTGGATACCGACCAGCCGGAAGAAAGGATAAAACATATATTAAAAGATAGTGACTGTAAGCATGTTATAACCGATACGTCGCGGTTAGATCATATGAAAAAGATCCTGGAAGATATTGAAGCGCCTCTTGCTCAGGGTCTGATAAACATTGACACATTTTACCATGAAGAAACAGATCAATATCAGTCCGGTACAAATGATTCTCATGATATTGCCTATGTGATCTATACCTCTGGAACGACCGGTGGTCCAAAAGGAGTGATGGTAGAACACAAATCGCTGGTGAATTATATCGTATGGGCGAAAGATCACTACGTGAGGAAAGAGCAGGTGATTTTTCCCTTATATACCTCGGTTTCATTCGACCTGACCATTACCTCTATTTTTACTCCGTTAATTACAGGTAACAGCCTGCTTATCTACGAAGATGGAAACTATGTATTGACGCAAAAGGTGATCAATGATGGAAAGGTAAATGTTATAAAAATGACTCCTTCCCATTTGAAACAGCTGCGCGAGATGTCTATACCGGCAAATGCAAAAGCAAATTTGAAAAGACTGATCGTAGGAGGGGAGAAGCTGGAGACCCAACTTGCCCTGGAGATCTATCAATTGTTTGGAGAGCAAGTGGAGATCTTTAATGAATACGGTCCGACAGAGGCCACCGTGGGTTGTATGATCCATGCCTATGCTCCAAATGAAGAATCACAAACAGTCGCTATTGGCAGACCTATTGCAAATACAGAGGTCCATGTACTTGATCCCAATATGAACCCTGTTCCTCAAGGTGTATTAGGAGAGCTATTTGTCGCGGGAGATGGATTAGCCAGGGGCTATTTAGGCCGTGAAGATTTAACCCGGTCCATGTTTATTCCTAATCCATTTGGGCAGGGCAGGAGAATGTATAAAACGGGGGACCTCGTAAGAAAAAACGCGGATGGAAATCTGGAATTTTTTGGACGGGTAGATCATCAACTTAAAATAGATGGTTACAGGATAGAGCTCTCTGAAATAGAACAATGCCTGCAGGCGTTTGAAACTATTTCTGCTGCAATAGCCACCGCATGGGAAAATGATAAAGGCAGGAATATGCTTTGGGCATATTATCAAAGTAGAACAGGTAATGTGTCAGAGTTGGAGTTGCGTAAGTTTCTCTCTGGAAGGTTACCTCACTATATGATCCCTACTTATTTCGTTCAATTGGCTGAGATTCCATTAACAAAAAATGGTAAGGTAGATTATTCATTACTCCCCAAAACATATTCAATATGCCAGAAACAAGTACTTCCCGCTAATGAAATAATAGAAACTATGCAGGAGATCTGGTGTGATATATTAGCGGTAGAGGATCTGTCAATGACCGATAATTTCTTTGAGCTTGGAGGTGATTCCATCAAAGCGATACAGATCGTCAATCGATTGGCAGAAAAAAATATAGCGTTAGAGGTAAATCAAATACTTACTTACCAGACCCTGGTACAGATAAGTGAACAAGCTAAAGTGCTTCATCAGTCAAATAGTTATGATCATGGAAGAGCAGAAGGTGAGTTTCCTATCACTCCCATGGCTAAGTGGTTTTCCGAGTTGGATTTTGTGAATCCGCACTGTTATAATCAGTCACTACTGCTGGATTTGAAAGAAAATATTGACTTCGGCTTATTACAAAAGGCCTTACCGGCAGCTATTAACCAGCATGATGAATTGAGGATCAAATATGATCAGCCAACCGCTTCTCTGACTTATCAGGAAGAGGGTGAACTAAACCTGCGATTAGAATTACACGAGGTGTCGGATAAACATGAGTTGCTAGAAATATGTCAGGAACTGAAGCATGCACTGAACCTGGAAGATGGCTTGTTGTTTAAAAGTGCACTAATTTCGATTAACGGTCATATCGATAAGCTGTTTATCACGATGCATCATTTAGTAATTGACGGCATATCCTGGCGTATTCTATTAGAAGATCTTGTGAGAAATTATCATTCATTGGTAAAAGGATCAAGTATACATACACCCTTCAAAACGGCTTCTATTAGTCAGTGGTCACGGTTTGTCAGATCCTATGGTCAGTCTGAAATTACCGAAAGTGAAAAGGAATACTGGCAAAGTATTGAAAAACAAGAGTTTAAACTTAAAGACGACATCAATACTGGTCCATCTGATTGGGTTGTTGCCAATACCAAAAAAGAAAACGTAACCATTGACCAGGAATACACCGATTATTTGTTGAAACAAGCCCATAGTGTCTATCAAACTGATGTGCCGATCTTACTGAGTACGGCACTTGCCGTAACCTTAAGTAAGTGGACCGGAGAAACCCAAATTAAATTGGAGTTAGAGAACCACGGACGTCACTTTGCCGGTATTGACATCTCAAGAACCATAGGTTGGTTTACCGCCATGTACCCGGTGAATCTGACCATAAAAGCAGATTCACTGTCAGAGAATATCAAAACGGTAAAAGAGGAAGTGAGGTCTGTCCCTAATAACGGAATTGGTTATGGCATTTTGAAGAGCCTTGGAGAGTTATCACCTACAAACCTGAGCGAAGTACGGCTAAACTATATTGGTCAGTTTGATTATGACCTTGAAAACGAGCTATTCTCCTACGCCGATCAGGACCATGGGATAGAAACCGATCCCAGAAACCGCATGAGCGCTAAATTGGAGTTTAATGCCATGGTGGTTAGAGGATGTTTACAGATTGAAATTATATACAATGGTAAAGCCTATCTGCCTCAGACAATCAAGCAACTTGGAAATACCTTGAAAGATAACTTACTAGAGTTGTTAGACCATATAAGAACAGAACGAAATGTGCATTTCACTCCATCGGATTTTGATGGAGCTGATCTGGATCAGGAAGAACTGGAAGCACTCTTTGAATAAATAACAAATCATCAGAACTACTAAACCCCCAACCAATGCCTGCGAATGAACTAATCCTACTCCTAAGTTTAGAACAGCAAATTGTATTTAAGCGCCCCAGGCAACATTGCAAGGCCCTGAAAGAATGCATTGATAGAAATTATGTCAGTGTTCACTTCCCTAAAACAGGAACAGAAGTCGGATTTAAGCTATTCCTACCTCAATGTGATCTGCTTTCCGGCAATTTTGAAACGGAGGAAGGCGCGGTTACCTTGAGTGGAGGACTCATTCTTGACTTTATCAAGGTGAAATGTACCGTTCAGCTTGACCTGGCCACATGTACCGGAGGTGGTTACCTTACAGCTATTGAAGAAAAGGAGTATTCCATGATCATGGGAGAAGCTGAAGGTGAACTCAATATGGTTTAAGCACCATACACGTACTCGTCAATTAACATATACATACTTTACGCGGAGAAATAAACTACGATTACCCCTATGTTTAAAAACTATGTGATGGTTTCTATCAGGAGCCTATTGAAAAATAAAATGTTGACAGGTATCAACCTTTTAGGCCTGGCGCTGGGTATTGCCTCTTCATTTTTGGTATTCATTTACGTCTACTATCACAATTCTTTTGATACACAGTATAAATCTTCCAACATTCATCGTGTCCTTACAGATACCTATTCCACTGATGGGGATTTTGTGAAACAGTTTGCCTTTGCCATGCATTTTCTGGGGCCGGAAGTAGAGGAGAACTTTACGGCAGTAGAAGAGGCCGTCCGGCTCTTTGAATTTGAGACATTGCTGCTCTATCGTGATGAGGATATTTTCTTTAAAAAGGCCGTTTTTGGTACAGACAATAACATCTTCAATTTCTTTGATTTTAAACTGATTAGTGGTGAAAGTGACCAGGTACTATCAGAGCCGAGGACGGCGGTAATTACAGCATCACTGGCAGAGCTTCTTTATGAAGGGGAAGACCCTGTAGGAAAGACATTGGGATTAGGTTACGGATTTCATGATCCCTGGCTCTATAAAATTACCGGCGTGATGGAAGACTTACCCGAAAATACCCATATCAGAATAGATGTGCTTACTTCTGCTATAAATGTGGAGTCTGACCTGGGGCAGTATACGGTATTTGATGGAGGCGATGCAAACTATTATTATCCAATGTTTGATACCTATCTAAAGCTTAAAGATGGTACCAATGCAGATGAATTTGAAGTTGATTTGAACAAATTCCTTGTTTCGAAAACCGAGGGAATAATGAAAAAGTATGGCTCTCGTGAGCTGCACCTGCAACATATATCAGACATTCATCTGCGAAAAAATATACACCCGAAATACCTGGGAGGTATGGAAAGAAGGTCTTTGATACGATCCGATGAGATCGATGAGAGAACGGTTAAATGGATCTTCTATGGGGCCCTGGTATTGCTCATATTCTCAATATTTAACTATGTTAATTTGACCTACATCAATTCTATAAACCGGTTCAAAGAGATCAACCTGAGGAAAATCTTTGGGGCGAATTTATGGGAGATGTTCACTCAGTTCTTGATTGAGTCGTTCATGCTTACCTTTTTGGCAGCTTCAATGTCCTTACTCCTGTTGCTGATTTTCCTGGATCCATTCTATGAGTTTCTGGACATACCTAAAGCTTTTACCATTATTGACAACCCCAAATTCTATCTTTTCTTCATTTCATTTCTCGTTACGGTAGCACTTTTAAAAGGAGTGCTGTTATTCCTGATCATTTTCTCTATGAAGCTTATTATGAAGAAAAATGAAAACCTTTCTTCCAATAAAAGGAATGCGTTGTTAAGGAAAATACTAATGAATACCCAGATAGCGGTTTCATTTATACTGATTAGTAGTACACTACTTCTGGACCGGCAAATTGACTTTTTCTTGAAAACGGACCTGGGTTTTGAGAAGGACAATGTTATGGTGATCCGGAAATATACAATGGCAAGTGGCTATGAAACTGTAGAGATCAATTACCTGGATGCCTTCAAAGATGAAATCAGAAAAAGTCCGGACATAGAGAATATCTGCCTTTCTACGATAACTCCTGGTTTTTTCTATAACAACAGTCAGGCGGTCTGGAGAAACTCAGATGATAAGTTTTATGCCAATAATATTTTTACCGATCAGGATTATGTAGATGTATATGGATTAAAGCTGCTGGCTGGACGTTTCTTTTCGGATAACCGTGAAAATGAAAAAGAAAATGTAGTGATCAATCGAAAATTGATGGAACTGCTTGGATATGAAGAGCCTCAGGATGCTATAGGTAATTCACTATACGTAGATGATGTAAATGCTCATTATGTAACACCCGGAGGGCATCAGATCATAGGTGTGTTGGAGGACTATAACCAGGAGCCATTGTCCAATGGAGTGGCGCCTATAAAGTACCACCTGTTTCCAATGAACAGGGGCTTTTACAGTATCAAAATCAAAAAAGGAGCCGATATTGAAAGAAGCATAGCATCTGTAAGAGAAGTGTTTCAAAAATATTACCCTAAAGATGAATTGGATTATAACTTCCTGGATGATTTTATAACCTCTCAATACAAAATAGAGCAGCAGATTAAGAAAATCATGCAGATCTATACATATACCAGCATCTTAATTGCTTACCTGGGTCTGCTGGCATTTAGTGTTTTCTTAATTCACCAAAAGAAAAAGTCCATTGCGATTAGAAAAGTATTAGGATCCACTATATCAAATGTAACGGCATTGCTTGTGAGAGAGTATGCTTACTTATTAATGGTATCATTCGCTATGGCCATCCCCTTGGCCTATTGGGTGATGTCTGAGATACTACAAAATTATTCTAATAAGATCCCTATTGGCTGGAGTGATTTTGTCATCACATCGGCTCTCATTGTGATCGTAGTGATCAGTACGATAACCTATCAGGCATTAAAGGCCACTTTAGAAAACCCTATCAAAGCACTTAAATACGAATAATCAATTCCCCCATGGCTACTTTATCTAAAGAAAATACCGAAGATATTTTTGAGATTACCCCTTTGCAGGACGGTCTTTTATTTCACTACCTTAAAAACAATGGAACAAGCTCTCAAAATTTCGAACAAATATGTTTGAACCTTCAAGGGGTACTGAACAGGGAGTTGTTTACAAAAGCATGGAATTTAGTAGTACATCACAACGAAATGTTGCGTGCTGTATTTCGATGGAGAAAACTGAATAAACCTGTACAGATCATATTAAAGGAGCACCCTGTCAATATTGAATACATTGATCTGACTAAACAGGGTGAAGAAGCAAGGAACGTTGCCTTTGATACAATAAAAGCCAAAGACAAAGCGGCTTTGTTTAACCTGGAAGAAGTGCCCTTTCGTATTAAAGTAGTCACTTTCAGTGAAACAGAATTTACCCTGGTCATAAGTAATCATTCTATCATATACGATGGCTGGAGTAATGGTATTATTCTTAAAGAATTCTTTCGTACTTACCAGGCACTACTCAAAGGTGAAGACTACCACTTTGGGCGGAAAGCTAAATTCAAAGCTTATGTAAAAGCATTGAAAGGGTATACTAATGTAGATGAAAAAGCCTTTTGGTCCACTTATTTTGAAAAGCCAGGTGAAAAAAGTGAAATGGTGATAAGGAGTAAGGGTGCGGGAGATATGATGAATAGCTCCAGCTATTGTCTGCACCTGCCGGACACTCTGACAAATGAGCTTGATCGCTTTTGTAAAGAAAATAAAGTGACCAAAGCGACTGTGTTTTACACTATTTGGGGGATTCTACTTCAAAAGATCAGCGCTTCAAAAGACGTTGTTTTCGGAACAACCGTGTCGGGTAGATCAGTAGATGTAACAGGTGTGGACAATATGGTCGGGCTTTTGATCAATACGCTTCCATTGCGTGTCAAAAATACGGGGCAAAAGGTAATGGATCTGGTGCAAAGCATTTCCGGACACCTGGCAGAACGTGAAAAATTTGAAATAACTCCTTTAGTGAAGGTCAAGGAGTATGCAGGTAGTGATGTGAACGAGAAATTCTTTGATACGGTAGTACTTATTGAAAATTATCCGTTGGACAAAGCCATTTTTAAAAATGATCCACTGTGTAAGATTGCCTCATTCAGTTTTGATCAGACCAATAACTTTGACCTGGCCTTAAGTATCGTAAATTTTGAAAAAGAGGTCGACATTCATTTTGGCTATAACCAGGGTAAATACGATGCTGAAACGATTGAGAAACTGGCGGCATATTTCTTAAAAATAACACAGGAAGTAATAACGCGGCCTGATAAAAATATCGCTGAAATTGAAATCATTTCCAAAGAGGAAAAGCAGGAAGTAGTCTACAGGTTAAATGAAACCCGGGAAGTTTACTCTTCGGGAAAATTGATTCATCAACTTTTTGAAGAACAGGTAGTTAACGGTCCGGATCGGATAGCAATCATTGGTAATGGCACATCTTTGACATACCAGGAGGTTAATGAAAAAAGTAACCAGTTAGCCAGTAAGCTGCTCAGTATCTACAAGGGAGCCAATGAGCTCGTACCTGTTATTATGGATCGGTCACCTGAGATGGTAATAGCTATTATGGGTATTTTAAAGGCGGGATGTGCTTACGTTCCGTTTGAATCCAGCCTGCCTAAGACCAGGATCCAAAAACTCATTACATCGCTCAATGCTTCCATACTGATCGTTGATGGTGTTACACTGAATTTTACACAAGAAGTGTTAAGCTTAATAGAAAACCCGGTAAGTGTGCTGTGCTTGCCCTGCAATGGTATTGAAGCACAAACACCAGTCAATAAATACACTGAAATACTAGACTTAAATTCAACCGGACTATCAACACAAAACCCAACATATGAACTAAGCAATGAAGCGCTGGCTTACATTATTTATACGTCAGGCTCTACCGGATTACCCAAAGGAGTAGCGGTACAACACAAACCAGTCATTAACATCCTGGAATGGATAAACAAGACCTTTTCGGTAAGTACTGAAGATAAACTATTGTTTGTTACTTCTCTTGGATTTGACCTTTCCGTGTATGATGTTTTTGGGACGCTGGCAGCAGGAGCCAGTATAAGAGTGGCCACTAAACAGGAGATAGAAGACCCTCAAGTTTTGCTGGATATAATTTCATCAGAAAATATAACACTCTGGGATTCTGCACCTCCTGCCTTTGATAGAATTGTTCAATACGGCACGGTACTCAATGCCGATATGGCAGGTAGTAGACTTAGGTTAGCGCTTTTAAGTGGCGACTGGATAGGCTTACAATTACCCGGGCTTGCTAAAGACCTGTTTAAAAACGTACAGGTAGTGAGCCTTGGAGGAGCGACAGAAGCAGTCATCTGGTCAAATTACTTTCTGTTTGATAAAGTAGAGAAACACTGGAACAGTATACCGTATGGCAGGCCTATACAAAATGCGAAATACTATATCCTGGATGAAGACCTGAACCCACTTCCTAAAGGGATGATCGGTGAGTTATTTATAGGAGGTGAGTGTCTGGCTCAGGAATACTACAATGAAGAAAAATTAACCGCTGAAAAATTTATTACCAACCCGTTTGTAGCCGGGGAACGCATATACCGAACAGGTGACCTAGCCCGTTGGTTTGATGACGGAAATATTGAATTGATCGGCAGGAAAGACCATCAGGTAAAAATACGAGGCTATCGAATAGAATTAGGAGAAATAGAAACATGCTTAAATGAGTACAGGGGCATTAGGAATAAGGCGGTATTACTCCATACAAACCAGTTGGGAGAAAAACAGTTATGTGTATTTTATACCTCTGAAGAGACTATAGATAAAGAGCTTTTACAGCAATTTATGCTGAATGAACTCCCTGAATACATGGTCCCGACTCACATTATTAGAGTGGACGGATTTCCTATCACCCCAAATGGAAAGCTGGATAGAAAAGTATTATTGGATCAAATAGCTGAGTACGATAATAACTTACCTGATGAAATTGAGTCTAAAATTGAAAAAAGGCTGGCTGCTATTTGGGCTGAGGTACTGAAATACGACCAGGGTAAGATTGGAAAAAGCACCAACTTTTTTGAAATAGGAGGAAATTCATTAAATGCTACTATAGTACAAGCTAAGATTGAAAAGAACTTTGAAGTCCAAATTCAACTCAGAGAGGTATTTAACTACCCGATTTTATCAGATTTAGCTAAATGTGTGGATCAGGCCAATGCTAATGTGTTGACAATTTCAAAAGCTGCAGCAAAAAAATACTACCCCGTTACTTCCGGTCAAATGAGGATGTATTCCTTACAAAAAATCAATGAAGAAAATGCTGTGTATAACATTACAGGGTGCTTGAAAATTGACGGAAGGATTGATGAGGTAAAGGTAGAGCTTGCTATCAGAAGAATGATAGCTTCACAAGAAAGCCTCAGAACCGTATTTATTACTGTAGACAATGAAATAATTCAAAAGGTACTTCCTTCCGTTGAGTTTCGCCTTGAAAAACACTGTTTAAATGAACCGATCACCACTTTTGACCCTTATTTACATTCTTTTGATTTAGCTGAAGGACCATTATTCCGACTTACCCTCTTAGAAATCAATGACCGGGAACAATACCTGCTGCTGGATATGCACCATATTATTTCCGACGGGCTTTCTGTCAATAAGTTTTTGTGTGATTTTGTAAATCTTTATGAAGGTGGGGCTATTGAAAGCCCCGAGCTTCAATTCAAGGATTATGCGGAATGGTGTAACAGCCAGTTTTATAAAAAGCGGATAGCAAAACAAGAGAAGTTTTGGCTGGCCCAATTTCAGGATGGTTTTGAGCGGTTAAACCTGCCTTGTGATTATGCCAGAGCAAAAAACCAGACCTATGAGGGAGATGACATAACTTTTAAGCTGGGGGCCGATCAATTTGCAAAACTTAATGACTTGGTTAGTACTACTGATGCGACCTTATTTTCTGTTGTATTGGCATTCTATAAAGTGTTCTTAGCCAAAATAGCCAATCAACGAGAGGTAGTTTTAGGTATTCCAGTTGTCAATCGACCGCATAATGACCTTATGAATACCATTGGTTTTTTCGTAAACACACTGGTCTTAAAGCAGGAGGTAGATCCGGACATCACCTTCCTGGAGTTTCTCAGGAAAATAAAAGTGTATACTCTGAGAGTGCTGGAAAACCAGGAATACCCACTGGCCGAATTGATCAGTCATGTAGAGCCTCAGCGTGACCCTAGCCGCAATCCCATATTCGATGTTATGCTGGAATTTGATAACCTGGACATGCCTGAGCCTGAATTAAGTGGTATTGAAGTAGAAATACTGCCTGATATAGCCAAGAGGGCCAAGTTTGACCTGGTGCTGGGCGTATATCCCGGCAAAACTGAGATTCGATTTAAGCTGGAATACGCCCAACAACTGTTTGATAAAAGTACAATAGAATGGATGAGAGATAGCTTCCTGCAACTCATTTCTACTGTTTTAAAAGATACTGGCACTCCATTAAGCGACCTTACCATTTTCAATGGGACACCCGTTTCACAAGAAGAGGCACCGGAATTTGATTTTAACTGATATGGACAGCCTGGTGTTAGATAGTAAGATAAGCAAGCGCACGGAGCAGTATTGGCTAAATAAGTTAACAGACGGCGAACTTAACGATTGGACATTTCCATGGAGTAGTGATACGGACTTGTCAGACGGAATATGTGCTGTATCGCTATCGGAGTCGAGCTCTCGTGAGATTACGAAGATCTGCCAGAACGCCCAACAAACTACGGTAGCTTATGTTATGGCAGCCTTGTCACTGGCCCTGGCTAAATATGTGGGTCAAACCCATTTGGTAATTAATACCCGGTTCAATGGAAGAATACTCCCATTGAAAGTTACTATTGACCCTTCCGGAACCTATGGAGAACATTTAAAACAGGTAAAACGAGAGGTGTTAGAAGGAACCGGTTTTGCAGATTTTTTATATAGCGCATTACTTGAAAAAATCGAATCCAGTCGCAGGATCCCGGATACAGGGATACTCAAAAAGGTATTGATCAATTTTGACCAGACACCTTCTGGTGATCAACAAGTGTTTGACACCGTTATAGACATCGTCCAAAAAGAGCGGTTTCAATTTATTATCAGGTCGGCCATTTCATTAGAATTTCGGGAAGTATTGACAGGGTTCGGAGCCTCTGTTGAACACCTTTTGATCAACACTAAATCTTTCCTGAAGCTCAGCCTGAAGGAGATCAATGTGTTAACGGAAAGTGATCAAAATAAGCTTTTGAGTGAGTTTAATGATAATTTCCGACCATCACAACTAACCACTTTTTTAGCACTATTTGCCGAAATGGTCAATAGTAAACCGTTTCATACCGCTTTACTATTTGATGATCACCGTATCACATACAAATGCCTGGATTCCAGATCACAACATGTTGCCGACAGACTCACCGCATATGGTATAGATAAAGGCATGATTGTACCCATATTGATGGCGCCCGGACCTGGAATGATTATCGGTTTGTTGGGTATCCTTAAGTCAGGGGCGGCTTTTCTGCCTATTGATATGAATTATCCTGAAGAACGGATACAATACATGGTTCAGGATAGTAAAGCTCCCTTATTACTAACCGCCAGATCCTGTATTGATAAAATCCCCGGATCAGTACATACACTTTGCATAGAAGACATTGAATTTCAACTTCCCACTATGCACTTGCCCGCATCCGCAACTCCTGGTGATCTGGCTTATGTGGTGTATACTTCAGGTACTACCGGCACCCCGAATGGTGTAATGATCACCCATGAGGCACTTGCAAACCTTTGCGTATGGCATAACAACTTTTACCAACTGTCGGGGGAAGATATTTCAACTAAATATGCTGGCTTTGGATTTGATGCTTCGGTCTGGGAGATCTTTCCTGCCCTCTCTCATGGAGGGTGCCTGTATATCGTAGAAGAGGATGCCAGAAACGACATCCGGTTACTGAATGATCAATACATAAAATACGGTGTTACATGCAGTTTCTTACCCACACAGTTGGGTGAACAATTTATGACACTTGGTAATACAACATTAAAAAAACTGTTGCTGGGTGGAGATAAGTTAAAGCAGATAGGCCATAATCTGTCCTATGAGATCTATAATAATTATGGTCCTACTGAAAATACAGTGGTGACTACTGCCGGCAGGGTGAAGAAAAATGAGGCGCTTATACCTATTGGAAAACCTATAGCTACGTCTCAGGTATTTATATTTTCAAAGGATTACAGGCATTTACAACCTGTTGGTGTTCCCGGTGAGTTGTGCATATCCGGTCCTTGTCTGGCGAAAGGTTATTTGCACAGACCTGACCTTACCAATGAGAAGTTTATTGATAACCCGCTGTTAGAAGGTCAGTGTATGTATGTTACGGGAGACCTGGCCCGATGGCGTCCGGATGGAAGTATTGACTTCATGGGAAGAAAAAACAGCCAGGTAAAACTCAGGGGCTATAGAATAGAATTGGGCGAAATTGAAAGCATTATGATCACTCATCCTGATATAAGGGATGCTGTGGTGGTAAAAAAGGAGAAGGAAAACGCCTTTTTATGCGCTTATTATACTGGTGAACAATCACTTTCTTCAGAAGAATTGTCGGCTTTCCTGGGAAGAAAAATACCGGAGTATATGGTCCCATCTATGTTTGTCAGATTGGATCATATACCATTAACGCCCAATAATAAGACTGATCGTAGGTGGCTTACCGATAAACAGGAAAACAGAGGAGGAAAAGCACAGGCAGCTCCTGCCAATGATCTCGAGAAAACTATTTTACAGGTTTGGAAAACTGTATTGGGTGTGGAAGAGATTGGCGTAACAGATAACTTCTTTCAGGTAGGAGGAGATTCTATTAAAGCTATCCAGATCCAATCAAGGTTACTAAGCCAGGGGTATACACTGAAGGCGAAGAGTATCTTTGAATTCCCCTCTGTTAGAGCGCTTTCTGGTGTAATCGACCATAAACAAAGGACAGAGCAGCAGGAGAATATAATCGGACCTGTGCTTTTAACTCCTATACAACGCCGGTTTTTCGAAGATGATGGATTGATAAACAAGTCTTACTTCAATCAGGCCGTGTTGCTTGAATGGAAAGAGATAGTAGCGGTAGAATGGGTAGAGTATATTTTCCGGAAGATAATAGCACACCATGATGCTTTGCGAATGACATTCGATACCGGGGGAGAAAATATTACGCCATATAACCAGTCGACCTCAGAGCTTGACCTTACCGTTGTAGAATGTCAGGATGAAGAAGGAACGGACCATACCATTAAAGAACAGTGTAATCGCCTTCAGCGATCTATTAACTTAAAAACAGGCCCTTTATTAAAGCTTATCCTTTTCCAGGGCCGCAGCAAGAGTCAGTTAGCCGTTATTATTCATCATTTAGTAATAGATGGTGTTTCGTGGAGGATTTTACTGGAAGACATTGATTTCTTATTTCAGCAACGCAAATTGAATACAGCGGATGAGTTGCCCCTGAAGTCCGATTCATTTCAACATTACGCACAAAAATTACAGGATTATACATCAGAGTATCAAACGTCAGTATATCCGGATCAAAAATTATCCGATAATACGCAGGGTTTTTCCTTGGCCAGGCAGAAAAACTACTGGCTTGAAGTAGAACGAAATCTGGATGCCACTGTTTTTGGGTATCTGTCAGAAGACGTCACCAATACTATCAGTAGCCTGACCTCAATTGATCTTGTTTTTGATAAGAAGACAACACAATCGCTTTTGTACGAAGCAAATGAAGCCTACGGAACGGAAGTGCTCCATTTGTTACTTGCCGCCTTATCCATAAGTCTTGCTAAAGTAAATAACGGTCAGAGTGTCCCAATATGGCTGGAAGGACATGGGCGGCAGGAGATATTTGAGGACCTTGACGTCTCGCGGACTGTGGGATGGTTCACTACAGTTTATCCTATACTGTTACCTGTTGTAGATGCAGATGATATAGGAAGGCAAATTATAGAAACTAAAGAAGCATATCATCAGGTACCGCATCGTGGTATTGGCTATGGTATGTTGAGGTATTTAGGTGGCGGAATGACCTCTGAAGCGAGCGAAGAGATCACATTTAATTACCTGGGACAATTTGATCAGGACATTCATAAAGCCTCGTTTGAAGTTTCTAATGCACTGGTTGGAGACGTGGTAGATGTCAATAATCATCCGCAGAGTGAAGTGGACATTACCGGATTGATTGCCGGCCAATGTTTAACAATAACTATAAAATATAATCCAAGTCGCTTGAATGAGGCGATGTTAAAAGACTTTGCCCAAAACTTTGAATCCACACTACGGCATATCGTAACGCATTGCATGTTACAGCAAAAACGGGTATTTACCGCCAGTGATTTTACCTACCAACACTTGGAACAGGAGAAAATTGACGAACTGTCTGACAAGCATCCTTTAAAAGATATTTATACCCTAAGCCCGACCCAGGAAGGCATGCTTTTTCATAGTATGATGAACAGATCATCAGCTAATTATTACACGCAGATAAGCTATGAAGTTAATTTTCCTTTTGACAAAAACCTGTTGAAGAAATCCTTTGAGAGCTTGGTACAACGGCATGATATTTTGCGAACAGCGTTTATTCATAGAAATCTGCATAAGCCTGTTCAAGTTGTATTAAGTAGGAGGAGTGTTGAGCTTAACTATTTCGACTTATCCGGGAGTGCTGAAAGTAGTATACAAAAGTCCATTGACGAATATGAGGTGTCAGATAAGCAAAGAGGATTTGACCTTTCAGAAGATAGTCTTATACGATTAGCTGTTTTCAAAACTAAAGACGAAGAACATGTTTTTGTTTGGTCATACCATCATATCCTTATGGATGGATGGTGTGTAGGTATAATTTATGAAGAGTTTTACCACATTTACAAAGCGCTGCTTACGGATAGTGCTGTCAATTTACCCATTACTAAACCTTACAAAAATTATATCCAATGGCTTGATCAAAGAGATCGCGATGAATCAAGAGACTATTGGAACCAGTACTTACAGGGCTTTGATAAGGTAACACCTATTCAGTTTAAAAAAGGGATAACGGCTACTTATGAAGTAGCTCAGGAGTGCCTGATATTAACCTCTGAAAAGTTAGAAATACTAAAGCAGGCGTCAGTAGCCGGACAACTTACATTGAGTGCTGTTTTACAAGGGATCTGGGCGCTAATTCTCAGTAGATGTACGAATAGTAACGATGTGACTTTTGGAAAGGTAGTAGCTGGCAGGCCGTTGGAAATAGAAGGTGTAGATCAAATGATCGGTCTCTTTATCAATACAATCCCGTGTAGATTTCGATATAAAGAAGATGATAAGTTGATCCAACTTATGCAGATAGCACAACAGGATCATATTCATCAGGAACCTCATCAATATTATGGGTTATCGGAAATTCAGAAAGATCATCCGCTGGGAAATGGGCTGTTCGATCATATATTCACTTATGAGAACTATCCGCTTGATAACCTGCAAATGGCTGAACGAGAGTTTCGGCTGGAAAACCTGCGAGCATTTGAGCAAACCAATTATAACCTGAATATTGTAGCCGCACCAGGCGAACAGTTGAGAATAACATTCAGTTACAATGCCAATACTTTTGATCAGTTTTTCATAAAAGGGCTGAAAGAAAGCTTTGAAGAGGCCATCGATCAGTTCTGTGCTAATACAGATGTGCTGATAAGAGATGTATCGCTAATACCGGTAACCACAAAAGAAAAATTTAAACGTGAGTTTAATAAGCCGTTAACCTCTTTCACTACAGCAACCTACCTGGATCTTTTTGCAAAACAAGTAAAGTCAACGCCGTATCAAAGAGCATTAATTCATCAGGATATTCAAATAACCTATAAGCAACTTGACAGAAGGTCAGATGCCGTGGCTGCCAGACTTACAGCGATAGGTCTGCAGAAAGAACAGGTAGTAGCTGTTATCATTGACCGGTCCATAGATATGGTAGTTAGTTTGCTCGGAGTTTTAAAGTCAGGAGCTGCCTTTCTACCTATTGATCCGGAATATCCACAAGACAGGATAGATTACATACTTGAAAATAGCCAGGCACGTATAGTAGTGGCTTCAGGAAAGTACCAAAGCAAACTGAACAGCATAACTGACATCCTTTTTGTAGAGGATCTGCCGGACTCGTCAAGCTTTAAAAGTGTGGAAGCGCCTTCACTAAATGACCTTGCTTACGTCATTTATACCTCTGGTACCACAGGCAAGCCTAACGGTGTAATGATTGAACACCAGGGGTTGGTCAACCTCTGCACCTGGCATAATCAGCATTACCAGTTGTTGAGTGAAGATATTTCCACAAAGTATGCCGGCTTTGGTTTTGATGCTACTGTATGGGAGATATTTCCACCTTTTATATGCGGAGGTTGCTTGTACATCATCGAAGATGAGCTTAGACATGACCTGAAAAAATTGAGTGCACATTACCTCAAGCATAGTGTTACGGTAAGCTTTCTTCCAACCCAGGTAGGTGAGCGCTTTATGGAGCTAAAGACCACTGGCTTAAAGAAATTATTAGTAGGTGGAGATAAATTGAAAAAAATGCAGGAGCACCTTTCGTACGAGGTGCATAATAATTACGGCCCCACAGAAAATACGGTGGTTTCCACAGCGGGGAAGGTGACTGCTTTGAACGATAATATTTCAATAGGTAAGGCAATCAATACCTCAAATGTCTATATACTTGATCCATCTACCCTGCAGTTACAGCCGCTAGGGACTCCGGGTGAATTGTGCCTGTCAGGAGTTGGATTAGCCAGGGGGTACCTAAACAACGAAGGGCTGACCCGCAAAAAGTTTGTGGAAAACCCGCATGATGATACCAAATTATATAGAACAGGTGATTTGGCACGATGGCTACCTGATGGTAACATTGAATTTTTAGGCAGAATTGATAACCAGGTCAAGGTAAGAGGACATCGAATCGAATTGGAAGAAATAGAATCGTCATTAATTGCACATGAAGTTATCAAAGAGGCTGCCGTAGTAGTTTCCGAAAATAAGGCTGGAAATAGTCTTTTGTTTGCGTTCTACACGGCCATACAGCCCAACCTTAATGCGGAGGATTTAAAGCTCGTTTTAATGGATAAACTGCCCGCTTACATGGTGCCTTCTCACTTTACTCAATTGGAAGAATTACCTATGAACTTCAATGGAAAGGTAGATAAAAAGGCCTTAGAAAAGCTATGTGTTATGCCGGCAACGGCTGGAATAAGACCAAAAAAGATGACCGATACTCAGGTTCGGATTTTGGCAGCGTGGCAGGAAGTGTTAAAGGTGGAACAGATCGGGATGGATGATAACTTTTTCGATTTGGGAGGGACGTCACTGGATGTTATGAGGCTGGGAGAGGTGCTGTCTGATGCTTACACTTCAGACGATATAGTAACCATGATATTTAAGTATCCAACAGTAGGCTCTTATGCAGCATACGTGGATAACAATCAAAAGGAGGATGTGACATTGAGGCTTAGAACATCATTATCCGAAGTGAAGAATAAAAGACAACAACAAAGAGATAGAAGAAGACTACTTAATAAAAGAAAATAATAGTGACCAACATGTTAAGCCCCCAAAACAAATGAATGGATCTGAGATTGCCATTATAGGGATGTCCGGGAGGTTCCCGGATGCCAATAACATAGAAGAATTTTGGAGTAACCTACAATCAGGTAAAGAGTCTGTGAAATTTCTTACAGAGGAAGAACTTGAAGCGTTGGTAGACAATGCGCTACGCAGTGATTCTAACTATGTGAATTCGAAAGGTGGTTTTCTTGAAAATAAAGATCGTTTTGATCGCGCTTTTTTCGGGTACAATCCAAAAGAAGCCGAGATAATGGATCCTCAATTCAGAATATTTCATGAATGTGTATGGCACGCACTCGAAGATGCCGGTTATGCACATGTAAAAGCGGATGCCAGCATAGGTTTATATGCAGGTGCTTCCGGAAATTTTCAGTGGAAAAAGACCCTTTCAGATTCTGATAAATATGGAAAGCGCAAAGGGCTGTCTTCTATGCAGTACCTCGAGAGAGACTTCCTGACTACACTTATCTCTTACAATTTAAACTTAAAAGGACCAAGTTATGATGTGCAAACAGCTTGTTCCACATCACTGGTAGCGGTTCATTTGGCAGCACAGGCACTACTAAATGGGGAATGTGATATGGCCTTGGCTGGTGGTGTATGCCTGGCTAGTGGATTAGACCAGGGGTATGTTTACCAGGAAGGTTCTATATTCTCTCCGGACGGACACTGCAGGGCCTTTGATGCAAAAGCCAAAGGGTCCATCTATGGTAGCGGGGCCGGGGTTGTCACAATGAAATTATTGGAAGATGCTCTGGAAGATAACGACAATATCTATGCGGTGATTAAAGGCACAGCCATTAACAACGATGGCAAGCGTAAAGTAGGGTTTACTGCGCCTAGTGTTATGGGGCAGGCTGAAGTTCTCGCGCAGGCGCATCAGGTGGCAGAGGTAGCACCTGAAAATATCGGATATATCGAAACGCATGGAACGGGGACATTACTGGGTGATCCAATAGAAATTGAAGCGTTGAAAACTGCTTTTAATACGGATAAAAAGGGATTCTGCGGTATAGGTTCATTGAAAACCAATATTGGACATTTAGATGCCGCCGCGGGAGTCGCCGGGCTCATCAAAACTATACTGGCACTTAATCATAAAAAAATACCTGCCAGCTTAAACTTTGAGACACCTAACCCTAAGATCAATTTCCGGGATAGCCCGTTTTATGTAGTAAATGAATTGCAGGAATGGACAAGTCAAACGCTGCGCTTAGCCGGTGTTAGTTCATTTGGTATAGGCGGCACTAATGCTCATGCCATACTGGAAGAAGCACCTTCCTTTGTAACGGCATCTACCTCAAGACGAAACTTTCTATTTCCAATATCGGCCAAATCTTCGACTGCTTATGATAATTGGCGGGATAAATTTTATACTCACCTTGAAAAACACTCGTCTCCTTCACTGGCAGATATAAGTTATACCTTATTGACAAAGAGAGAAGTGTTCAGTCATAAAGGTTTTGTAGTAGGAGGTAGTAAAGAGGAGCTGTTAACTAAGGTGAATGACTTGAGTACTGAAGCTTCAGCTCAGAATGCCAGTTCCAATCTGACCGAACCTTCCGTTGTATTTATGTTTTCCGGGCAGGGGGCACAGTATATGAATATGGGAATAGACTTATATCGTCATGAACCACTTTTTCAGGAAAAATTAGATGAATGCCTGGACCGTTATCATGCGATTACCGGGAAAGATATAAAGGAAGTATTATTCAGTACACACCAGGATAGTGATGAAACGGTCATCAATGAGACGGCCAATGCACAACCGTTACTTTTTGCTTTTGAGTACGCGTTAGCAACGTTTTTAATAGAGCTGGGCGTTCGCCCCCACCATATGATCGGACATAGTATCGGAGAGTATGTGGCCGCATGCCTTGCTGGTGTATTTTCATTGGATGATGCCATACGACTGGTAGCACAGCGGGGAGAGTTAATGCAGGATATGCCAAAAGGAACCATGCTCAGTGTTGCAATAACAGAAGCAGAAATCACTCCTTATATAGATGAAGAGGTCGCTTTGGCGGCGGTAAACATAGCCACAGACTGTGTGCTTTCCGGCACCAACTCAGGGATAACAGCTTTACGGGAAAGGCTTTCTTCAGAAGGTATTGCCTCGGTAGCGCTGAAAACTTCTCATGCCTTTCACTCACACATGATGGAACCCGTATTAGAAGCATTTGAAAAGTGTTTTGAGCAGGTTTCTTTGCATGAACCATCGATTCCCTTTGTCTCAAGCTTAACCGGAGACTATATCCGTAAAGAAGAAGCCACATCCCCGACCTATTGGGCCAAACAACTACGGCACACCGTCAGGTTTTCAGACGGGCTGAACAAACTACTGGAAAATGATAATATCGTGCTCCTGGAAGTAGGGCCTGGCAACACACTGGTGACATTTGCCGCACGACATAAACGAAAGAATGCTACGCATAAACCGATAAGCCTGATAAGGCACCCTAAACAAGCTGTTGTGCCAGATGATGCATTCTTTTATCAAGGGATGGGGAAGCTGTGGATGAATGATGTTCAGATAGATTGGGATAGTTTTTTTCAGCAGGAAGAGCGACGTACTGTGACTTTACCACCATATTGTTTTGATCCAATAAAAATTGAGCAGGTAGAAACGGATCACAGCCATAAAAACAACACGGAAAACATCGGTGACCAACCACGAAAGCCAATGTCGGAGTGGTTTTACGGACAGGTTTGGGAGCAAAGCCAATCCGCTGTACTTGCTAAACATCCGGTGGAAGGGGATACCTGGTTGCTTTTTGTAAATAATAAGTCCATTAAAGAGGCGCTCAGTTTGTATTTAAATGAATATGACGTCACCGTGGTACAATCGGGCAACAGTTTTATAAAAATTGCCCAGAACCATTTTGTGATTGATCCTGCTGACACAACACATTACAGGTACTTACTGGAAGAATTAAATCATGATAAGAAAATACCCGTGAATGTCATACATGCCTGGGCACTAACCGACGATCTTGGAGAAGGGGCTGATTTGGCCAGGAGTGAGAAACTTTTAGACCGTTCTTTTTATACTGTTATAGACTTTATCAAACAAGCCGCCGATAGATATGAGCGAATAAATCTCACATTATTGACTAATAACATTTTCGATGTCACCGGTGGGGACTTACTTTTTCCGGAAAATGCAGTAAACCTTGCTTTGGCTAAAATACTTCCTTTGGAGTATAGGAATGTCACTTGTAAATTATTCGACCTGGGTCTGGAACATCTAACGGGTAATGAACAGGTCATCCCAAATCTGATGCACTTTGTAAGTAAAAAAGGTATTGACCGGTTTGCTGCACTCAGAGGGTTGTATCAGTGGAAACCACAGATCAAACCGATATCCATAGAAAAACATATGGAAAATGAAAGCTTACTGGCAGATGGTAAGACTTACCTCATTCTTGGTTTTGGTGGAATGGCTACATATGTAGCCAAACACCTTGCCACCCGGTACAAATCAAACATAGTAATTGTACACCGGTCACCATTCCCTGAGAGTAAAGATTGGCAAGTGGTAATTGAAAATGGATCGGATGATCAGTTAGTTACTAAAGTGAAAATGCTCAAAGAAGTTGAGCAAGGCGGTAATGGTAAGATCCATTTGATGCAGGGGGATATCACGAACCTCCAGGTCATGAGCAGACTTGTGCAAGAGGTGGAAGAAAAGATTGGATCTATTGATGGAGTGGTGCATGGGGCTGGTGTGATAGACCGCGGAGGAATGGTACAAAAAAGGGATAAGGAATCTATTACAGATGCGATCAAAAGTAAGTTACATGGTGCTCTCATCATAGCCAATATTCTCCAGCATAAAAAACTCGATTTCCTCATACTTTTTTCCTCACTGGGCAGTGAATTGTTTGAAGAGAAGTTCGGTGAGATTGGATATGCTGCAGCCAATGAATTCATTGATGCATATGCTCAATATGAACTCTGCGAACAACGTAAGATTGTTATTAACTGGTGTGACTGGCAGCAAGTAGGTATGGCCATGAAAGCAATGGAATCGTTATACGATAAACAGCAAATTGAAAGCAATGAAAACTTTCAAAAACTAGCCATCAAGCCTGAAGAAGGTGTGGAGGTTTTTGCTACAATATGCCATACGGACCTGACCAGAATAGTCCTTAGTACTACAGACCTGGAAGTAAGGTTAAATCAAAGAGAGCGTGCACTCAGTAACTACGATCAATACCTGGAGAATAAATTCAATTTCTTTTCCAGCGAGTCAAAAAGGAAAGTTTCTGCTATTGATAAAGCCGCCACATTGGAGGAGAATGTTTTGAAGATATGGGAAGACTATCTGGGGCATGAACATATCAATAAACACGACAATATTTTTGAAATAGGTGCCAGTTCTCTGGATGTAATACAGGTAAATAATACCATACGTAGTGAGTTAGGCCTGGAGATTGCCGTCACCACCTACTTTGAATACCCAACGCTGTTTTCCTTTGTCAAGCACATTCAGGGCGATGCCGGTGAGGAAAAGATCATCAGCTCGGAGCAGGAAATAGAAAAAGGGAAAAAGAAGCTGCGCAAGCTAAAACAGTTATCAAACCGATAAACTATGAGCGACTTGTCAAAAGAATATACAGGCCTTGAAATAGCCGTAATAGGTGCTTCGGGAAAGTTTCCGGGGGCACGGAATGTGGCGGAGTTTTGGGATTTGCTTCAATCAGGTAAGGAAGGTATATCCTCTTTCAACGAAGATGAATTGAGAGCTGCCGGAGTAGATGAAGCGTCCATAGGGGCGGAAAATTTTGTTCCTGCAAAAGGTATCATTGATGATATAGAGTGTTTTGACCATGCTTTTTTCGGATACTCTGCGCGTGAAGCCGAACTGTTGGACCCACAGGTGAGAATATTTCTCGAATGTACCTGGGAAGCGTTGGAAGATGCCGGTTACGATCCTCATTCGTACTCAAAGCGCATCGGTATGTTTGCAGGTGCCAATCCCAATTTGTATTGGACTTTCGGGACGCATTTTTCAGGTAAAGAGGATATCGGCGATTTTGCCAATAAAGACTTATTAAGTACAAGGGTTTCGTATAAACTGGATTTGAAAGGGCCAAGTTACACAGTCTTCACAGCTTGTTCCACCTCATTAGTTACTATACATCAGGCCTGTCGCAGCTTATTGGGAGGAGAATGTGATATGGCGATAGCTGGCGGTATTTCTATTGAGCTTCCACAGGTCAGCGGCTATTATCATCATGAGGGAATGATACTCTCCAAAGACGGACACAACAGGTCTTTTGACAAGAATGCAACCGGGGCTGTATTTAGCAATGGTGCCGGTGTAGTGGTTTTAAAGCCTTTGGAAGATGCGATCAGAGATAAGGATAATATTTATGCGGTAGTGAAAGGTACGGCCGTGAATAATGACGGTAACCGTAAAGTAGGCTATCCTGCACCAAGCGTGAAAGGTCAGGCAGAAGTCATCCAGGATGCTTTACAAATTGCTGAAATTGGTCCTGAGTCAATTTGTTATGTAGAAGCACATGGCTCTGCTACAGCTATAGGCGATCCTATCGAAGTGGAAGCACTACAGCAGGCGTTCAACACTACGAAAAGGAATTTTTGTGCTATTGGATCCGTCAAATCCAATTTGGGACATACTAATATTGCCTCAGGAGTAGCCGGCTTTTTGAAAACAGTATTGGCGATTAAAAACCGGTTTATACCAGCCACTATAAATTTTGAAGCGCCTAATCCAAAGATAAATTTTGATAACAGCCCTTTCTATGTGCTGAACGAGCCGCTTGGACTCACCGGCATCTCCCCGATAAGGGCAGGAGTAAGCTCTTTTGGCGTTGGAGGCACAAATGCTCATGCCATTATTGAAGAAGGCCCTGACATCAAGAGTGACGTACTGCAGGGGCGCCCGGTATTACTTAGGTTTTCAGCTCATAATGCTGATTCACAGGTAGCCTACCGTAGTAAACTAGCCAATTTTATAACAACTACCGATGAAAACCTACGTGATATTGCCTTCACATTGCAAGTAGGAAGGCATGACTTCAGGCGACGTCAGTTTCTGGTTTGTAGCACGAAAGGTGAAGCGGCCCAGGCGTTGACGGAACAAGATATTGACAATAGAAATCAAAGCGAGACAGATGCTGACGAAGATCGCTTCGTGGTATTCATGTTTCCCGGTCAGGGGGCACAATATAATAATATGGGTCTTGACCTGTACCATAACTTTAAGGTTTTCAGAACCGAGATGGATCGTGGGTTAGCAATTATTAATGCGCATACCCAACAAGATATGAAAGACATTTGGTTTATGCACAATGCAGAAGATCTGGACTCATTTGAGCAAAACCCGATTAACCAAACACAAAATACTCAGCCGTTACTTTTTGCTTTTGAATATGCCCTGGGTAAGACCATGATGGCACTGGGTATTCAGCCTAATGCTATGATTGGACATAGCTTTGGAGAGTTTGTAGCGGCCTGTTTGGCAGGTGTCTTTTCATTGGAAGATGCCCTACGACTGGTTATAAGAAGAGGTGAGCTGATCGCATCCTTGCCGGAAGGAGTAGGTGGTATGATGTCAATAGCCATTTCAGAAAACGAGCTAATAAAGCTTCTACCTGAAACAATAGATATTGCAGCCATAAACAGCGATCAGTCATGTGTGATATCCGGAGAAATAAAAGAGCTTCAGTCATTCAAATCTATACTGGAAGCCAAAAACTATTCGTGTCGTGAGCTCAGGATATCAAATGCATTTCACTCCCGGATAATGGAGCCTATATTGGAAGAGTTTAGGGCGGAATTTGATACCATCCAAATTAACCCACCGCAAATTCCTTTTATGTCCAATTTGACAGGGCAATGGGCGACTGAAGAAGCCATCCAATCGCCTCAGTACTGGGTGGATCATCTTAGAAAAACGGTCAACTTCCAGTCTGGCTTGAAGCATTTGATAGATAAACCTAATGTGGTTTTCTTGGAAATAGGGCCTGGTACTACGCTTTCTACATTTGTGAACCAGGCTCGAGCAGGTGGGGACCGGATTTACGCAATTAACCTGATCAGGCATCCGAAAGATGAACACTCTGACGAACATTATTTTCTTGAAAAATTGGGTGCTCTATGGCTAAAGGGAGTAGATATTAACTGGAATGCCTATTATGAACAAGAAGAAAGAAAACGAGTTTCTGTGCCTACCTATGCTTTTAACAAAACCAAAAGCTGGCTGGATGAAGTGAAGTTTAAAGAGAAAAGATCACTGCTTGAAAGTGGTCAACTCACCTCAAGTGCAGTAAGTAAACTATACAAACCCACCTGGATACAGGAAAACGCGAGATCTACCGGGGCAGACTTAAGCCAGACTACCTGCATATTGGTAGCCGATAAATCAGGTGTTATGACCGGACTCCGTGACGCCTTGAAATCCCATTATGCCATCATTATTATGGTAAGGAAAAATGATAACTTTAGTAAAGCAGATGCATTTAACTATGCTTTTAATACTGAAATATCAGCGGATTGGAGGCGTTTTTTTGATGAAGTAGGTAACACCCAACCTATTCATATAGGGTATGCAGGATTGCTGGACCATGCCATGAAAACCACACAATTTAATGTTGTGCAAGATGATACTTCCGGGTTCAGTGATATGCTGGAGGTCTTGAAAAGCAGCAGGCTGGAAACCATGGTTTGTTGGTATACACAACAATCCACAGATGCTCCAATTACCGGGGTTAACGCACTTAATGCCTCCCTGTATGGAAAAGCCCGGTGGATAGCTCAGCATACGCCGAACCTGTATATCAGACGGGTAGAACTGGATATCTCAGATTTCACCAATGCATTGATAGCAAAGAAGAACACGGCATTATTGGCAAAAGAATTTGTTGACCATACTGCCGATGATTTTGTGTGTATAAAGTCAGGATCGCGCAGTGCTTTCAGGCGGGATTATTCACTTAAACCGTTAGATACAGAACCCACAAGCTTGCCGGTTAAAAACCACTTACTGGTAGGGGCGCTTAACGCTGAAGTCATTCAAACGATTGGCCATTTGCAGCAAAAAAATAACCCGGTGGGGTGGGTCAATACTACCTGTTTCCCTCCGGAAAAGGAGTGGCCTCTATGGCTGGAGGATTCACTCACTGATAAGGATAAGATCAACTACCTGCTTCATTCCGATGAAACCAAAAATAATCATGTGAGCCTGGAAGTGGCGCTGGATGATGAAAGAAAGAAACCGATTGAGCAGGTGGCCGAATGGGAACAGGAGTTTGTTCAAACGATCCAAACGTTAAGTACGGCGCTTGTTTATCATTATTTTGAAACGTCAGGTATATCTATGAATGTAGGTGCTCAACATGGCTTGACAGAACTGAAAGAGACCCTGAAAATCTTACCGCGGTTTTATAAATTCTTTGACTATTTCATACACATTTTAGAGGAGGACGGTTTAATGAGCTTTGCAGGAGATATTGTAACCATCCGCAAAGAATTATCAGCGGAGGCAACCATTGATGCTATCCGGGACCAACTGCAGGAGCAATTCCCTTCGTGCATGCCTATTTATGATCTGGTTATTCACTGTACTTCCAGCTATGGTCAGGCACTTTCGGGACAAATACCTGCTATTGGTGTTTTGTTTCCTGATGGTAGCTCGGATTTGTTGGATGCCGTAGCTCAAAACGATGTTTTTGTCTCATCTACCAAACGCTATTTCGAGAACCTTAAAAGTCTCGTTGATAAGTACATCAATGAAGTTGGAGATAAGAAGCAGATCAATATATTGGAAGTCGGTGCCGGCAGGGGGGAGTTAACACAAGCCCTGTTGCCCATGCTTAAAGGGGCCAACGTACATTATTACTTCACAGACATCGGACAAACTTTTGTTCAGAACGCCAGGAAAAAATGGGCCGATACTTATGATTTTGTAAGCTTTAAGCAATTTGATATATGCGATGATCCATCAGGTCAGGGGTTTGAACCTTTTTCATTTGATCTTATCCTGGCTTTTGATGTAATCCATAGCACCCCATCGCTGGCTGACACTATTTCAAATCTACATCACTTGTTAGTGCCCGGTGGCTGGATGGGATTCATCGAGAATACATCTTCGTTAAGACTGGTCAATCTTGTGTGGGGATTAGCCGATGGCTGGTGGGAGTTCACTGATCACGAAATTCGTACTACCACGCCATTGGTAAATGCCGCCACTTGGCTGAAAGTAATGGAAATGATGGATTTTGAAGTGGTTGCTAATGTTACATTGGATGAAATCACTACAACCAGCGACCATGACCTGCTTCTGATGCAGGCGAAAAAGGCAGATACCTTTAAAGCTTATCAACATCATTTATTGAAAACACACCAACCAAAATTAGAACGAGTAACCGGCCTTATAAAGGAAGTGAATCAAATGAAGTGTGATGGGCAGCTTTCTATATGGCAACTTTCTGAAAAGAATACACTAAAGCCTGCGTTGGAGCAGGCTGTTGAATGGCTCTCTGAAGCAGACGATATTATTTACCTGCCAGGTAATGAAACTCAGGCAGTGCATATATTGCATCAGCTTTGGACTATCGGTGATTTTGCCAGCACAAAAGGGATAGATAATTGCCTGTTTATTGCAGGAGCAGATCATCACCTGAGTGTGGACGATAGTGCTTCAACGGCAGGTGTGAGGTCATTGTTGCCTTCAACTATAAACTTGCTGAACCTTTCTCACAGTACTTTTTGGAGCCATTTTAGCTTTACTCATTTGACAAAAATGGAGGCAGTGAGTTTCAAAGAACAGCTTCAATTATCCAGGCATGAATATGTTACCATTATAGATCAATTCTTGCAAGGTGTACTATCCGGTAACATCATCATATCCAATAGTAATCCAACGGAGCTGGCTGGAAATACCAATCAGGAAGAAAATAAACAGGTTGAAAATGGTACGGTGGCAATATCCGATGCACCTAAATCGGAGATAGAACAACAACTGGCAGCCATTTGGAACGAAGTTTTTGGAACAGAATATATCAACAGGAACGATAACTATTTTGAATTAGGAGGCGATTCCCTCATGATGGTGGCAGTGATTGCCAGAATTGAAAAAACGTTCAAGACCAAAGTCAAGGTAAAAGAGTTTTACAACCATCCTACAGTAGCTGCTTTATCAAAAGTGATTGCTTCAAAACAAGGTGGACACTTTGTTGAAATTAAAAAAGCAACGCTACAGCCTTCTTACCCAGCCACTTCAGCTCAAAAAACCATGTTTTATTTACAATTCCTTCACCCTGAAGGGACCTCCTATAATATTACGCAGGTGATGGAATTGGAAAAAGGTATAGATATTGAACGGCTCACTATCGGTTTGAATGAATTAATAGAGCGGCATGAGACTTTGCGCACCATCTTTATACTTTCCGGTGGCGAACCCCGTCAGGTAGTCCTTGACCACTATGAAGTGGCGTTAGATCATTTCGACATTTGTAAGGGAGATGTGCATGAGGCTATGAATATCTTTATAAAGCCCTTTGACTTATTAAAAGAACCATGCTTCAGAGTAGCATTGGCGCAGGATAATGATAGCAAATACCTTATGGTGGACCTACACCATATTTTATGCGATGGAATTTCTATAGATGTTTTGAAAAAGGAACTTTCTGCCCTTTATAATGGAAATGAACTGGCCCCGTTAGAGTTACAATTTAAAGATTACGCTACATGGCAAAACTCAGAATCCTATCAATATTACCATAAAGAGCATGAACAGTATTGGCACAAACAGTTCAGCCAGGAGCCTCCAATATTAAAATTGCCATACGATTTTGAAAAGCAAAAGTATACGGAACCCGTAGGAGAACATTATGTAGCGGATATTGAAAAAGACCTCTTTAAAGCTACCAAGGCACTGATCAGAAACACTAACACGACGCTTTTTGGTCAGCTGATGACCATCACATACATCGTACTGGCCAAATATGCACAGGTGGAGGATATTGTGATAGGTACAGGTACCGTAGGTAGAAATTTTCCTCATTTGGACCAGATCATTGGCAATTTTGTCAATACTGTGCCCATCAGGTCACAACCTCAACAAGGAAAAAGCTACCGGTCGTTCAGTCAGGAAGTGCAGCATAGTGTAAATGAAGCATTGGAAAACCAGGACTATCCTTACGAAGATCTCATAACTCATTTACCCTATAATGAAACCAAGGAAAACAAAGCCCTTTTTAATGTAGCGGTGACACTGGTTTCATCTTCATTGATCGATCAGTCAGAAAGCGAAGAAGTCAGGCTTTTTAAGAGGTATGTGGATCATTTTGACAATACGTCCAAGTTTGATATTGACGTAAATGCAGTGGAGAAGAAAGACCGTATTACCATAGTGATTGAATATGCTTCACTACTGTTTCAGGAACAAACCATGGCCAGCTTTTTCACCCACCTTAAAGAAGTGCTGGAGCAGGCAACAGTTCGACCGGATATCAAACTAAAGGAAATTGAACTATCAGGGATAAGTAATGCATTAGAGCAGGTTAATGAACAGACCTTAGCACATGATAAGATTATAAAAGACAGCTTTTTTGACCACAAATATTAATCATAGCCATGAATGAATCAGAGACATTAAAATACCAAGACCACGCGGAACCATCAGCGCCAGAGTTTTGGGGAGAAATATTGTCAGGGCATGACAACACATTCATTTATACACAAAAAAATGAATTGGAAACGGGCAGACAGACTAATGCACGATTGGAATGGAAATTGAATCCATTAGCCTATGATAGTATCCTGGAATTAACCAAAGGGGCGGATACCGGCATATTTAATTGCGTTATGGCTGCTACTATACTGGTTCTGAGTAGGTATGCTCAGCGTAATTCCCTGGTGATAGATACCCCACTTTTTAATGCACAGGACCGGAGTACAACCGCAGAAGACACCGTACCTGTTCTTTTTCAAATTCGGGAGGAGGAGCCGATCCGTGCTTATTTGAACCGGCTACAAGACACAATAGGTAAGACATACCTGCATCAGTATGATCTGAAGGGCAAGCAAAATACCACTCAAACCAATGTATTGGTAAGCTACTCGGGGATATTCAATACCCCGGCGGATATTAGCGCCTATGACCTTTACATTGATATCAAAAAAAATGATACAAGCTTGCATCTGTCTATAGATTATAAAGTAGCCCATTTTGACAAAGCTTTTGTGCAAAGGTTCCAACATCACCTTGACAAGGTGATAACCTATTACAATGAATTGAATACATGTATTCAGCAGGTAGATATACTTACGGCTGAAGAATACCTGCAGCTTAAGGCATTCAACACCAGTACTTTTCCTGAGGCCCAAATAGCAGATAGTGTCATTAGCCAATTTGAACGTCAGGCGATTGAAACTCCTGAAGCTATAGCTGTAGTAATGGAAAATCAGTCATTGAGCTATGAAGCATTGAACCAGGAATCAGGGAAACTGGCCCGCTATCTGCTGGAGCATTGTCATGTTGAAAAAGGAGATGTGATCGGTATTATGGTGGATCGTTCTCCACGTTTTATTATCGGTTTGCTGGGCATAATGAAATCAGGTTGCGCCTACTTACCTATTGATCCTCGATACCCTAAAGAGCGTAAGCAATTCATGCTGGAAGAGTCCGGAGCAAAAGCATTATTAACGGATTCGGACTCGCTTTTTGATATTGACTTTTTCAATGGGGAGCTATTCGCATTAGACATTCAGCTTGATATGCTTGACACCCCTTTGGAAAGAAGTATTTTCTTAAATGGCGACGACCTCGCTTATGTCATATTTACTTCAGGTTCTACGGGTCAACCTAAAGGGGTTATGATCCGGCATTCCGCATTGTTGAACTTATGTCATTGGCACCAACAAGCCTTCCGGGTAGATACAAATAGCAAAGCGACGCTATTTTCTACGATTGCTTTTGATGCGTCCGTTTGGGAAATATGGCCTTATCTGCTGGCAGGCGCATGTCTTTATCCACTCAATGACGAAATGAAGTTGGATTTAACAGCTATCGTTAAATTTTTTAATGATAAAGGTATAACACATACTTTTTTGCCGACTCCTATATGTTCTGAATTAAATAACCAGGAAGTAACCGTGAGTGAGCAGTTGCTTATCCTTACTGGTGGAGATGAGTTGCAACTGGGCAAAGAAACGTCATTGAACATAGTGAATAACTATGGTCCTTCGGAAGCCGCGGTGGTGGCTACTTCTATTGCGCTAAAAGAGAATAAACATACACCTGTTATTCCTATTGGGAAGCCTATTGATAATGTGGAGGTTTTGATACTGGACGAGCAGCTACGTCGTGTTCCTGTAGGAGTAGAAGGTGAATTATATATATCCGGAGTTAGTTTGGCATTAGGATACATCAATCGGGATGAACTGACCACGGAAAAGTTTTTGCCACATCCTTTTCAAAAAGATACGTTGATGTACAAATCCGGAGATCTTGGTTGCTGGACAGACGATGGTAATGTTTTGTTCAAAGGAAGGAACGATCAACAGGTAAAAATCAGAGGTAACAGGATAGAACTTGGAGAAATTCGCGCGCGAATGTTACAGTATGATGAGGTGCAAGATGCTATTGCCCTGTTCGACAAAGACCATAAGCGAATTTTAGCCTATTACGTTGCCAACGAGGCAGTAAGTGAAGAGAGTCTGCATAATTTTTTGATGAAACGGTTACCGGATTACATGATACCCTCTGTTAGTACGAGGCTTAATGAATTTCCATTGACGGCTAATGGCAAAATAGATTCAAAGGTATTACTCAAATGGGCTGTTAACCATGAGCAAAGTCAGGTCACGGAGATCTTGAGTGCTGATGAAGATAAAATGATATCCGTATGGAAAGAAGTATTGGGCGTAGAGCAGGTAGCATTGGAACAGGCCTTTTTTGCGTTAGGAGGAGATTCCATCAAAGCTATCCGGTTGATCTATGATGTGAATAATGCCTTCCGGGTTGACCTTAAACTAATGGATGTTTTCAAGTATGATACCCCTGTCAAGTTGCTGGCCAGAATGAATGAGTTGAGTGTTTTACCTACGGACACAGCCATCCTTGATGACGTACAGCAATTTATAGCCGCCGGAAAAGAGGAATACCTACAGCAAACATCAAATAAAGAGCTCATTGAAGATGTATACCCTGTAGCAGACATTCAACTGGGTATGCTTTATCATGGCACCCACAGCGCAACGAAAGCCATGTATCACGACCAAATTGTACACCAGGTGAAGTATGCAGGCTTCGATGAAAAGCGTATGCGGAGAACACTGGAGTTAATGGCTGATGAACATGAAATATTAAGAACATCGTTTGATCTGGGTTATGAGCCGCCCGTACAACTTGTACATAAATCCATTGCTATAGACTATGTACATACGAACTTAACAGGCAAGCATACGGATGAACAAAAGAAAGCAGTTGATAACTGGTTGGTTGAAGACAGAGAACAGCCCTTTGATCATCATAAACCCGGTTTATGGAGGGTGCGCACGTTTACTTTGAACAATGATCGCGTGGTGGTGGCGCTCGTATGTCATCATGCCATTATTGATGGGTGGAGCGACGCTACTTTCAGTACGGAGCTCAATAATATTTACCATACACTTGATAAACAACCGGACTATATACCTCAAAAACCAGGATGTTCTTATCGTAATTATGTTGTAGATGAGTTAGTGGCCAAAAGAGACCCAGCAGTGAAGGCATTTTGGCAATCAGAGTTCGAACACTATGAAAAGATCAGGTTCATGTTTCCGTTGGATGACCAGGGATCGGTTACCAAGGTGTTCAACGCACCGTTTGATAGCACTTTGAAGAATGGATTGGTAACATTTGCCTCTGAGCACAATACCAGCCCCCGTGTAGTTTGCCTGGCGGCCTACCTCCGCGTTATAAAAACGATATCTTTTAACGACACGTCTATTATTGGCTTACATACGCATAACAGGCCACTGCATAGCGATAGTGATCGTATGCTGGGTTGTTTTCTGAACTCTGTCCCTTTCCAATATCAATTCCCGGAAGGCCTGAATTGGATGGACCACTTGCAGGCGGTCAATGACAAAGTGGTAAAACTGGGAGCTTACAACCACCTGTCTCTGATGGAAATAGCTCGAATTCATGCTAAAAAAGGAGGCGCTCAAAATGAAAATCCTTTTTTTGATACCCTCTTTGGCTACCTGGATTTTCATGTATATCAAGACTTGATCACAGCAGGTGAGGGCTTCTCTGAAACTTTTGAACAGCAGGAAATTGAAGCCAATGGGCAAGGCATTAATAACACCTTTCTCAATTTTATTGTCAATGCTACATTGAATGAATTTAACCTGCTTATTTTCTATAAAAGCACCCAGGTTGACGAAAAACTACTAAGCTACCTGGCAGAATTGTTTCAAGACGCCCTTGAAAAAATAATGGCACAATCTGAGGAAGTAATAGACTTTGGTGCGGAAAGATTTAATGTCAAAAAGATTAAAAAAACCAATGCGAGCATTGATTTTGACCTGTAATAAACGAAATGATTTTTATGAAGTAAACTGACAAACATGGAAAAAACGAAAATTTACCTCCTTCCATTCTCCGGTGCCAGCAAATATTCTTATGCACAATATGCCAAAATAGCACCACCAACGTTTGAAATGATTCCCGTGGAAATACCCGGCCGTGGTATGCGTGCCAGTGAAGAATCACTGACAGATATCCACAAAATAGTGGATGACATATTCTTACAAATAAAAGATGGCCTTCAGACTCCATACGTAATATATGGACATAGCTTAGGAGGTCTGTTAGGGTATTTACTCGTGCATAAAATTGTAGAGGCGGGACTTTCCATACCATTGCACCTGTTTTTTACCGGTTGCGTGGCGCCTTCTGTCCGATATCGAGGGTTGGTAGATCATTTGTTGCCCAAAGAACAATTCATACAAAAAATAAAAGAACTGGGAGGCAGTCCTGACGCTATTTTGAATGACAAGGCATTGATGGAGTTTTTTATCCCTATTCTTCGCGCAGATTTTCAAGCGGTTGCGGAGTTTCAATATAAAGAAAGGCCTCGCTTTGATGTAAATATGACCATTCTGATTGGTTCCGAAGAGGAAGCTTCTTTTGAAGAAGCCCAGGCCTGGCAAAAGGAGACAACAGGAGAAATAGATGTGAAAATGTTGCAAGGAAATCATTTCTTCATTTTTGATCATCCCAAAATCATTATGAAGATCTTAACTGAAAAAGTGAATTCAAAAATCCCCACCCTATGACTAACAAGAAAGTGTATTTAAAGCCCAATGTAGTGATCGAACCTCTGGTAGACCAATGGTATGCATGGCCCCACCTGGTTTCGCCGGCGACAGCTGCTATGAACATTACGGGGCGTCATTTGCAAATTATGAACTCCTACATTCAGGCACCACACATTCATGCAGCTGCCGTTAAAAACCCAAAGATGTTGGGAGGGCCTTTTATGGACTATGAAGGAGGTCGTCTGGAAGAAGTAAAACAGCTTCGGGAAGATACGTTGAGTAAAAGACGGCAAATGATTGAATTTTCTGAAGCAGTAAAAAAACTGGATCAGATGTTAAAAGCCCACAATAAGGGTCACTCCCTTGAATCACTCTACGAGGAAGTTCCCGGGCTATTGAAAGGGTATGTAGAGTTAGTTTATGACCTTAACCATAATCCCTCTTTTCGTTTTTTTGAGCCTTTACTTTATAGAAGCAGGTACTATGATCCGTCCGCTCAAAGCATTGCTTTATGGATTACTGAAAATGACGAAAGACCGTTTTGCTTAAGCACGCCTCGTTTGAACGAACCTAACGTATTGCAGCTAAACATTCCTTTTAGTCATGAAGGTATAGATGTATTGAGCAGTATGAAACGGACGGCTATGGACTTTGATCATATTAAAGGGCTGCTCAACATAACAGCAGAAAATGAACCGCTTTTCAGTACACTTTTTACAGAACAAGAGCCGGCAACATATGAGAAATATACCGGAGACAAGATCCGCATGAGATACATGGGCCATGCCTGCATTTTGATTGAAACAAAGGATGTCAGCATTTTAGTGGACCCATTGATAAGTTATTATGGTTACCATTCTGACGTATCGCATTTTTCCGATATAGATCTACCTGATAGCATAGATTATATCCTGATTACACACAATCACCAGGATCATGTTTTATTTGAAACACTTTTGCCGCTCCGTCATAAGGTAGGGAAAATCATCATCCCAAGAACCAGGTCGGGTGCTTTACAAGATCCAAATCTTAAGCTGATGTTTGATCATATTGGCTTTAATAATGTAATTGAAATTGACGAAATGGAGTCTATTGACTTTGGCGATACCAGAATAACAGGCGTCCCATTTACCGGAGAACATTGTGACCTTGATATCAAAACCAAGATCTGCTACCAGGTCAAAATTGAAGAATTCTCCTTACTCTTCGTTGCAGATTCAAGAATCATCGAAGCACGTCTTTATGAGCACATTCATAGTATAGTAGGGGATGTGGATGTTATTTTCCTTGGCATGGAGTGTGACGGCGCTCCGCTTACCTGGTTATACGGACCATTGTTGCTGGAGGACATATCAAGAGAAAAAGATGGTAGCAGAAGGCTAGCCGGTTCTGATTGTGAAAAAGGGATGGGGTTGATCAATATCTTCAACCCTAAGGAAGCCTATGTTTATGCCATGGGACAAGAGCCCTGGGTGGAATTCATCAGCAGCGTGAAATACACGGATGAGTCGAATCCAATTGTTCAATCCAACAAACTGCTGGAAGCTTGTGCCAAAAAGGGGATTGTTGCAGAAAGACTGTACGGAGAAAAAGAACTTCTTTATGATAAGAGCAAAATTGAACTGAGAGAAACGATGGCATAATGCCAATGCCTTCGGTCAAATTAGCTGCAGGAGGACGTGACCCTTGTCCTCCCTGAAAATAATGTACTACGAATACTATTAAAATCAACATTTCCAATTATGCAAGACATATCCCCAACCCCTTTTGACAAAAACCTTATCGCATATAACGCTAAAACACAGGAAAAAATCTATTGGACCGACCGATTTTCATTGGAAAGGGATGAATGTGATTTTCTTTCGTGTTACCCAGGCTTCCTTAGCCAGGAAAGTGGTGCATATCAATGTGTTGATTTTTCCCTTGAACAGCCCGTCGTTGCCAAATTAGAAAAGGCATGTGCGAATGATCAATCCCTCTATGTACTACTTATGGCAGTGTTTTTCGTGCAGCTTTCCAAAGCAAATCGAGTGGAAGCGTTTGCTGTAGGATCGATGATAGAAAAAGGAGATCATACCACGGACATGATCAATGAATTATTTCCTGTTATTGTATCGGTAACATCAAACCTTACTTTCAGAGAGTTACTGCATATTATCAAGGAAGCCTATCTGGAAGCCACAGAAAACGCAGATTATCCGGTACAGCATCTGATGGATAACTTAAGTGACGGAAATGGACAAAAGTTGTTCAATACAGCAATCATCATGGAGGGATTACATGAGTTGCATAGATTATTGGATCATGGACAAGCCACATTTATCTTGAATTTTAATCATACCTCGCAAGAATTAACGTGTTCAGCAACTTATAAAAATAATGTTTTTACTAAAAGCGATGTTGAAAGGATTATTCATGATTATCAGACAGTACTGAATACCTGCCTGGCGTATATAGACTTGCCCCTAAAGAATATCAGTGTATTAAATGACACAGAAAGACAATATTTACTTCATAATATTAATGACGTTCAGTCCGATTACCCAAAACACAAAGGGATTCCTGAGTTATTTGAGGCGCATGCACTGAGTAACCCAAATACACTGGCCATTGAAGGTGAGGATTTTACTTTTTCGTATAAAACACTGAATGAAGCCTCAAGCAGAGTAGCCCATTATTTGCAAACGGTGAAAGGTATACGTCAGGGAGATTTCATCGGGATTTTACTCGATAGGGAGCAATGGATGATGCCCGTCATTTTAGGAATACTTAAAGCAGGTGGAGCTTATGTGCCTGTTGATCCTACCAATCCCGGCCAGCGTATAGTATCAATTATTCGTGATGCAAACTTGTCATTGTTAATCACCAGAGATGAGTTTTTAGGAGAAAATATTAATTCTTTGGTGGATGTTGTGACGCTGGATTCCGTTGAGGAAGAAATAAATACCCTTGAACCTGTATATCAAAGTACTTCATTAACAGGCGATGATCCGGTTTACGTCATGTATACCTCAGGGTCTTCAGGTAAGCCTAAAGGCACACAGATATCGCATGCCAATGTTACCAGGGTAGTACTCCAAACCAATTATATCGATATTCAAAAAACGGATCGGGTATTACAACTTTCCAACTATGCTTTCGATGGCTCCGTGTTTGATATATATGGAGCGTTGTTAAATGGAGCGACGCTGTTGATGATATCAACAGCTATAACGAAGGATGTTCCAACTCTGGGCATATATATAAGGGAACAAAACGTTACTGTTTCCTTTTGTACTACGGCATTGTTTAATGCCTTAGTCGACGGCGACCTGAATAACCTTAAAAGCATTCGTAAACTGTTATTTGGTGGTGAACGTGTCTCCTTAAAACACTTGAACAGGGCCTTTGACCATTTAGGTCCAAACAAGTTAATCCATGTTTACGGACCGACGGAATCAACAGTTTTTGCCACTTACTACCCGGTTGATCAGTTGACCAAACAATGGACTACGATTCCAATCGGTAGACCCGTGGCTAATACGGAGATTTATATTTTGGATAAGGACCGTATGCCGGTTGCTCTTGGTGTACCTGGTGAAATTGCCATTTCCGGTGATGGGTTGTCCAGCGGCTATTTGAACAATGAAGAACTTACACAATCAAAGTTCATAGACCACCCTTTTATAGAAGGGCAGAAACTATACTTAACCGGTGACCTAGCAAAATGGCTCCCCGAAAAACAGATAGAGTTTATCGGTAGGACAGATCAGCAAATCAAAGTGAGGGGGTTCAGGATAGAACCCGGTGAAATTGAGAGTCAAATGTTGGCCCATGAAAAAGTGAAGGAAGCAAAAGTGGTAGTAAAGGCCGATGACGGAGATAAGCAGTTAGTTGCCTACTATGTTGCAGAAAGTGAGTTGGATCAAGGACAATTAAAAGCTTTTCTTTCCCATTGGCTTCCCGGATATATGGTGCCGCTTTACTATGTTAAGTTACAGGCGCTACCACTTACCATTAATGGTAAAATTGATCATAAGGCACTGCCAGTCCCTCAAACATTACACGATGGAAATATAAAAAAACCATCGAACACGCTGGAGAAAGAATTAGCCACAATCTGGTCGCAGTTACTTTCAATTGACATCGGTGAAATAAGCACTGAGCATAGTTTCTTCGAATTGGGAGGTCACTCCCTTAAAGCTTCGGCTATGATCAATACTATCCATAAGGTATTGAATATTAAGGTCCCGGTTTCAGAAGTTTTTAAAAACCCTACGATTGCATCGCTTGCCAAACATATGGAAGCCTTAGGAGATAATGATTATCTAAACATCCCTAAAGCGGATATACGAACACACTACCCTGTAACTGCTGCTCAAAAACGTCTTTTGGACCTGCATCAGCTAGACCCACAATCTTTGGCCTATAACATACCTCAATTCCTTTTATTAAAAGGAGCTATCGATACGGAAAAGTTTGCTAATGCCTTTAAACAGCTTATTGCCAGGCACGAAAGCCTGAGAACAGGCTTTGAAATGGTGGAGGGCAAAATTGTTCAAAAGATTATTCAGGAAATAGATGCCGAAATAGACTGTTTTGACGCAAAAATGAGTCAAGAGGAGATTACTCAACAATTTATAAGGCCGTTCTCGCTAAATCAGCCACCACTTATCAGGATTGGTTTAGCAGAACTTGCCGATGGAAATCACTTATTTATGACAGATATGCATCACTGTATATCAGATGGCGTGTCTCAAGGTATATTGATCAAGGATTTCATAGCGCTGTACGATGAGCAGAAGCTTGCTCCACTAAACCTTCAGTATAAAGACTTTGCTGTTTGGCAAGAGGAAAACCTAACCGAAAATAGTGAGGCGCAGAGAAACTTTTGGCGGAATGAATTTAATGAACTTCCTGATCCGTTGGAACTCCCTGCGGACTTTCACAGGGCCAAACTAAAATCATTTAAAGGCAGCTCTATGAACTTTGAAATATCAGCAATTCAGAGTCAAAAGCTCAGTGAGCTTGCCCATAAAGAGGGTGTAACCATGTATATGCTGTTAATCAGTATTTACTATGTTTTCCTAAGTAAATTAAGTGGGCAGGATGACATAGTAGTGGGCAATCCAATTGCAGGAAGAGAACACCGGGACCTGGAAAACATCATCGGCATGTTTGTCAACACTATCCCTGTAAGAAGCCGGGTTGACAGTGATTTGACTTTCCGGCAATTTCTCTCACAGATAAAGATCAGGATGCCTGAGTACTTTGAAAACCAATCCTATCCCTATGAAAAACTCATGGAAGAATTGGGTGCCGACCCAGGTATAAGTCGAAATGCGCTTTTCGATGTTGCTTTTGGTTTTAACAGTTTTGATGAGAATACGTTAAAAATTGACGGTCTCGCTATTGAGCCAATTGATCCTAAACATAAGATATCCAAGTTTGATCTTACCCTTTCCGTTATAGAGCAAGAGGATCACTTACTCTGTAATTTTGAGTATTCGACTGTATTATTTCAAGAGGAAACCATTCATAGGTTCATTGCATTTTTCCATCAGCTCACGGCTTCTATCACGCATGACCCAAGCAGGAAACTAGGCAGTGTTGAAATGATTGATGATAAGGAGAAAACACGTCTGTTACAAGATTTGAATCTTACAGAAACACCTTATCCGAAGCAAAAGACCTTAAGTGAGCTTTTTGAAATACAGGTACAACAAACGCCCGGATCGATAGCAATAAAAGGAGACGGGTTCCAATTGACTTATCATGAATTACAGGTCAAGGCAAATAAAATAGCCTGTTATTTAGTGAAGGAAGAAAAAGTGCTGCCCGGAGATTTTGTTGGTCTGATGTTAGGAAGCGAAGAGTACTTGATACCATGTATGTTAGGCATATTAAAAGCGGGCGCCGCCTACGTACCTATAGATCCTGAGTACCCGCAGGATAGGGTCATACATATTTTAGCCGATGTATCGGTAGAGGTGATAATTACCAGAAAAGATTACCTCTCGCGCTTAGATCAGAATGCTTGTCATGTATTGACGTTGGATGAAAAGAGTGAGCTGATAGAAACCATGGAGCCTTTACACGAATTAGCGGTGGGCGCTGGAAAGAGCACCGCTTATGTAATGTATACCTCTGGCTCTACGGGTAAACCTAAAGGAGCAGTAATCTCACACAGTAATGTTTCAAGAGTAGTAAAAAACACCAATTACATAGCTATATCTGATGATGATGTTATGATCCAGTCCTCTAACGTAGCCTTTGACGGATCAGTATTTGATATTTTTGGAGCGTTACTTAACGGAGCTACCCTCATTTTAGTCTCACCGGAAGTAGTCAAAGATGTAAGGAAATTAGGAGAGGTTATATGCTCTGAAAAAGTAACCGTACTCTTTCTTACCACTGCCCTTTTTAACACTTTGGCAGATCATAATCTCGATAGTCTTAAAGGCATTCGAAAGCTACTAACGGGGGGTGAACAATCATCCATTAAACATATGCAAAAAGTTCTGGCAGCGCTGGGGCCGGGTAAATTGGTTCATATATACGGACCTACCGAATCTACTGTATTCTCCATTTTCCACCCGGTGGATCATATTGATGACTCATTGGATGCCATTCCTATTGGTAAGCCGATTTCAAATACACAGGTATATATTCTTGATCAAAACTTCAACCCGTCTCCATCAGGCATTACAGGTGAGATTTATATTGGCGGAGATGGAGTCGCCAATGGTTACCTCAATCAAAAAGAACTTACGGAGAAAAGGTTTATTGACTTACCCAATATTTCTACTTCTCGCCTGTATCGTACCGGTGATTTGGCCAGGTGGCTACCCAATGACAATATACATTTTGTAGGGAGGGCAGATAATCAGGTAAAAATCAGAGGATTTAGAATAGAGTTAGAAGAAATAGAAAAGGAACTTCAGGCACATGCCGATATAAATGAAGCTGTAGTACTGGTAAAAGGCACCCATAATGACAAATGCTTGCTGGCTTACTACACTGGACAAGAAGTGAATAAGGATATGATAATAACGTCCCTTTCCGAAAAGCTTCCAGGTTATATGATTCCATTACACTATACCTGGTTGAAACAAATGCCTTTAAATAGTAATGGAAAAATAGACCGTAAAAAGTTGCCTGATCCGTCGGTAGAACAAAACCAGGAAGTTGTGAAACCTTCTAATAAAACGGAAAGTAAGCTATTAAAAATATGGGCTGAAGTACTTGATTTGCCTGCAGGGCAAATCAGTGCTGAGCATGACTTTTTCGTCATAGGGGGGCATTCACTTCGAGTTGTTTCACTGGTAATGAAAATTCAAGAGACTTTCGCCATAGAGATCACTATGGAAGAAGTGTGGTCCGGTCCAACCATTCGGCAGATGAGTGAGTGTATTGATAATTATTTATGGATTAAAGGAAATCCGGCACAAGAAGAAACATCAACGACCGAATTTATATAAGTATGCATGAGTTGATCAATAACCTGAGGAAAAACAACATTAGGATAGAAGTTGTAGAAGATAGGTTAAAAGTGGATATCCCCAAAGAAGTCCAGGCAGATGGGTTACTCCAGCAGATTAGAAATAATAAAGAGGCACTTATATCTTTTCTGAAAGAAGTAAATGATAAGGATATCTATCAGAAAATACCTCAGGTAGCGGAACGTTCCTATTATCCTTTATCCCCAGCGCAAAAGAGGCTCTATTTTTTACATGAGCTAGACCCCTCTTCGTTGGCGTATAACATGCCGCAAGTATTGAGGTTGACAGGGAAAGTGGAGCAGGAAAAAATGAATGTGGCTTTTCAAAAGTTAATGGCAAGGCATGAAATGTTGAGAACGACATTTCACCAGTCCGATGGAGGACCTGTACAAAAAATAGCGGATGACATAACCTTTAATATAGAAGTATTTAATAGTTCGGAAAAAGATGCACTTGCAGTATTCAATGGTTTTATACGACCCTTTGATCTTCAAAAAGGACCACTAATACGTGTTGCATTGATACAAACGGATGTAGCAAGTACACTACTGGTAGTAGACTTGCATCATATTATCTCAGATGGTATTACCCAGGTTGTGTTGATAAAAGACTTTATGGCATTCTACAATAATGCTTTGCTAAGTGCTCCTGAAATTCAATATAAGGACTATGTCATTTGGCAACAAAATGAAAAGCAGCAAGACGCACTTCAGGCCCAAAAAGAATTTTGGATCAATCAGTTCAAAGAGGATATTGATGAACTGAATTTACCTTCAGACTTTTCCAGGCCACCGGTTATAAAGTACCATGGTCACTCCATGAATTTCTATCTCGATGTTCCGACCTTAAAAGAGTTGAAGGAATTGGCTGTAGGGGAACATGTTACCATGTACACTTTGCTATTAGCTGTTTTTAACATCTTGATTGCGAAACTCAGCAACCAAAAGCAAATTGTAATTGGTACCCCTGTAGCGGGAAGAAAACACCCGGATGTAAAAGAGATGGTAGGCTTATTTGTCAATACGTTGGCCATCAAAAGCTCAGTTGATGGGCAAGTGACCTTTCGGGAGTTCCTTAAAACTACAAACCTGCATATTATCAAATGCCTTGGTAATCAGGACTATCCATTGGAAGACCTCATTGATCAACTTGGTATAGAACGTAATACCAGCCGTAATCCGCTGTTTGATATAATGTTTGCTTACCAAAATTTTGAAGATGCATCCTTTCAATTGCCAGGGGTAACGATATCTCCGTACCCTTCTGAAACGAATATTTCCCAGTTTGACCTTACATTAACAGCAGGGGAAGTGGACCAGGGAGTGTTATTAAATTTCGAATATTCTACGGATTTATTCAATGAATCCACGATTCAGCAGTTTTCGGGATACTTTAAGACGTTGGTAGAATCTGTTCTGGACAACCCGGATCAAAGACTTGCTGAGTTGGACCTTATGAGTAGCCAGGAGCAATATTCACTGGTGCATCAGTTTGATGCCGCCCGTATCGCTTTACCTTCAGATACCACGGCGCTTTCGCTGATGAGTGAGCATGTTGCTTTGCGTCCGGGTGCGGTGGCGTTGGTCTATGGAGATAGTGAGCTGACTTACGGCGAGCTGGACAAACGTTCTAATCAACTGGCGCATTATTTACTTTCCCAGGGGCTTGAAGATGAAGCTATTGTGGGTGTGATGGTAGATCGTTCTTTTGAAATGGTGATCAGCCTTTTAGGTATTATGAAGGCGGGTGGGGCTTATCTTCCGTTAGACAGAACGCAACCCCGGGAACGCAATGTGGTTATCCTGGAAGAAAGCGGTTGCAGGTTACTGCTAACCGAAGCCGGGTCGTGTGACCTCTACAAAGCTGCAGTACCATGTTTGGCTGTAAGATCACTTGATTTAAGCGGCTGTCCTTCAACAGCAGTTGATTTAATGCCATCTCCCTCACAGCGTGCGTATGTGATCTATACTTCCGGCTCTACCGGCGTGCCCAAGGGCGTTGAAATTGTTCATGCCACGCTGCTGAATTTGATTGTTTCTCAGACACAGGAGCTGAATATTAGTGCTCATGATCGTGTGTTACAATTCGCTAACCTGGTCTTCGATGCATCGGTAGAGCAACTGTGGCTGGCTTTGGCAAATGGGGCCAGGTCAGTTTTAGTATCTCGTGATATTATACTGGATCAGGGTGCTTTTATGAGCTATATAGCAACAAAAAAAGTAACTTATCTTGATGTTACACCTACTTATTTGGAAAGTATAGGAACAGGTTTCCATCCGGAACTGAGATGCATTGTTATTGCGGGAGAAGAGTGTAATGTGGCTTTAGTTAATGAGCTCTATGATAAATACATAGTGTTCAATGGTTATGGTCCGACCGAGGCTACGGTGACCTCCGTTCAGTATAGGGTCCGGGATAAAATAACAGATATCCGTGTACCCATAGGGCGTCCCTTTGGTAACATTCGTGCTTATGTTTTGGGTAGCGAGGGTGACTTGCTGGCAAAAGGAGTACGGGGAGAACTGTACATTGCGGGCTCCTGCCTGGCAAAAGGCTACCTTCACAATGCAGCATTGACGGCGGAGCGTTTTCTTCCTGACCCGTTTTTTGAAGGGGAAAAGATGTATCGTACGGGTGACCTGGTGAAATGGCGTTCCGATGGTAACCTGGAGTTTTTGGGGCGGTGTGATGATCAGGTCAAGATCCGGGGTTTCCGCATGGAGCTGGGGGAAATTACCCAGCAACTGGCGAGCCATCCCTCATTGCATGAGGTAAGTGTAGTTACCCGTGAGATCCAGGATGAGTTACAACTGGTGGCTTATTATCTTTCTGATGAGCAGCAGGATGAAAATAATTTGAAGGAGTATCTAAAGAGTCGTTTACCGGCCTATATGGTCCCGGTAGCATACGTTCATCTGGCAGAAATGCCTTTGACGGCGAGCGGTAAACTCAATCGTAAGGCGCTTCCGGCACCTGATCTGACATTCACATCCTCTTATACTCCTGCAGGAAATGAGCTGGAAGAACAGTTGGTCCATATCTGGTCGGAAATATTGAAGTTGGACCGGGAACAGATCAGTGTGACCCGAAGTTTTTTTGAGTTAGGCGGGCACTCTCTTCGGGCGATCACCATGATCAATAGCATACGGTCGGAGTTTTCGCTGGATGTTCCATTAATGTCAGTTTTTGAGCACCAGGACATCCGTAGTCTGGGGAGCTACATGTCAACGCTTCAAGAGAAGCAATATCAGGCTATTTTGCCGGCGCCATCTCAGGCTTATTATCCGCTCTCGTCTGCTCAAAAGCGGCTTTATTTTCTTCACCGTTTTGACCCGTCTTCTTTGGCTTATAACATGCCGGAAGTCGTTGTACTGGAAGGTGAACTGGACATTTCTCGCTTGAAAGGTGCATTTAATAAACTGATTGCCCGTCATGAAAGCTTACGTACCTCTTTTATAATGAAGGGAGAAGAACCTGTTCAGGTAGTTCATGATCAGATGGATTTCAATCTTATTCATTTTGGAAAAGTGGCGGAAAGAGAGGAGCAACAGTTGATTAAGGCTTTTTTGCGTCCCTTTGCATTAAATTCAGCCCCGTTGATGCGAGCTGGATTGATCACACTGACATCTGACACAGGAGATCAGGACGGATCACGTTACCTGTTGATCTTTGATATGCACCATATCATTACCGACGGTGTGTCCCAAAACCTGCTGGTGAATGATTTCATGTCGCTCTATAACGGAGAGGAACTTGAGGCGGTAAAACTCCACTACAAAGATTATGCGGTATGGCAGCATGCAGCCTCCAATGAGTCGGTTATAGCTTCTCACAAATCATTTTGGCTTTCCGAATATAAAGAATTACCAGAAGTGTTGGAGTTGCCGACAGACCGTCCCCGTCCTCAGCAAAGCTCTTTTTCGGGGGATACCTATACCTTTTCTCTTGATGCGACGACTTTCTCAGGATTAAAAGCGTTGGCACTTGCCTCAGAAGCTACGCCGTATATGCTGTTTTTATCGCTGTTCAATGTATTTTTATCGAAGTTGAGTAATCATTCGGATGTGGTAGTAGGCACGCCCATAGCCGGCCGGGATCATCCGGACCTTCAAAACATTACCGGAGTATTCATCAACACGCTTGCTTTCCGTAATTACCCTGAGGGGTCAAAGCAGTTCAAAGAGTTTCTGAAAGAGGTCCGGTCCGGTGCGATCCAGGGTTTTGAAAATCAATGGTATCCTTTCGAAGCCTTAGTGGATGCGCTGGAGGTATCCAGAGACCCGGGCAGGAATCCATTGTTTGATGCAATGTTTTCCTATCAGAACTTCGAGGCGACATCACTGGCCATTCCGGGCTTGAAGCTGTCTGCTTATGAGGTAGACCATAAGGTATCGATGGTAGACCTTAGCCTAACAGCCTTTGAGGATTCAGATTGTTTGACTTTAACGTTTGAATATGCGACGGACTTGTTTGATCGTGCTACTATAGAGCGATTTTCGGGATACTTTAAGACGTTGGTAGAATCTGTTCTGGACAACCCGGATCAAAGACTTGCTGAGTTGGACCTTATGAGCAGCCAGGAGCAATACTCACTGGTCCATCAGTTTGATGCTTCCCGTATCGCTTTACCTTCAGATACCACGGCGCTTTCGCTGATGAATGAGCATGTTGCTTTGCGTCCGGATGCGGTGGCGTTGGTCTATGGAGATAGTGAGCTGACTTACGGCGAGCTGGACAAACGTTCTAATCAACTGGCGCATTATTTACTTTCCCAGGGGCTTGAAGATGAAGCTATTGTGGGTGTGATG
>NZ_VKDC01000020.1 GCF_007097395.1 Fulvivirga sp. M361 | reverse complement strand
GACCATAAAAGCCTCTATGATGGTCAATGGGCTATATCCTCTGTTTGATTTTGGTTCGGGCAACATATCTCCGCTTAAAAGATGCTCGCTGAACCCCATCTTATCCATCATTCTCCTTAAAAATACCAAACCTGACCATGCCGTAACTTGCTGTCTACTAAAGCGTATCTCCCAATTCATACCAAAAGATACTCTATTGCTACGCATTAGAAAATCCTATTGCGTAATTTGGGTTTAATATGGCCAGAATTCCCGAAGCTCCTGAATCCAGTAGAAACTTAATTACACTGATATAAATACATGATCTGTCATTTGTATAACTCAGGTGGGCAGAAAGGAACCATGATTCCCAGGCTCATAGTTACTTACTAATCCGGTTACTACCACATATAAAATCACAAGAGGGCCATCCAGACGGTTAAACCCTACGAACTAAAGAAATAAGTAAAAAATTGAAGGCAAGTTGTTGACCTCTTCCTTAATGAATTTGATTAGTACGCCTATCCCTTGATTCACAACTAGTTGATATCCTTAAACGCACCTATTCGTAAGACATGGTTTTCGAATTCCTCTCGGTTCTTAGCCTTATTCTTGATCTTAACTCTATAGTTATAAATGGTGTTGACGGAGTAGCGCAGGGGTTCGGCTATACGAGCACTATCCTTGATGCCCAACCTGATAACCGCAAATATTCTAAGTTCCGGGTTGAGTGTTTCATGATTTTTCAGTTCGATTTGTTCTTCTACATGTAGGAGGTCGTTTAGGTCATCTACAAAAGAAGGATAGAGTTCTAAAAAGGCTTTATCAAAAGTTGCATAAAAAGTATCGATCTCTTGCTCGATGGCTTCCATAGTTCGGGTCATATCAAAGAGCTGTTGATATTTTTTAGCCCTTAGCATCTTATTGACAGTGAGTCTGTATTTGTCCAGCTTGTTGATGAAGTTTGAACATATATTCATGAAGTTGCCAATGTATAATTCTTTGATATGATTAGCTTCGGCAAGATTGTGAAAGATAGCCTGAGCTCGGTCATGGTGTCCTCTAAGGACCGGTTGACTGCTTTATATTGTTCGTTGACATCATGAAGCTCATCTTTAGCTTTTTGCAAAGTCTTGTTTTGCCGGTAGACAAAATACAAGAGTGCAAATAATACTAGCGAAAGGATACTTATTATGATTGTGAACACTATCAAGGCTTTTTTTTGCCTTTCTGATTGAATTTCATGAGATTCCATAATAAGAGAAAAAGAATTAGCTATCTCAACGAATCTCAGTTTTGAATTATAGAAAACCGCATCTTCAAACGAGTATTTGATATATTCATATGCCCGATTGATGTCCTCTCTTTCGTAGGTGCGTAATGCCAACTTGGCAAGCGATGCATTGTCCTTACGTGAAGCTTTTATATCAGAAATAGCGGACAGTGCTAAATACTTTTCCTCCATAGGTATATCACCCATTTGCTCATAGATCATTGACCTCTGAAAGGTGATATACGAATACTTTTCGGAGGCCATCTCGGCTTTGGAAAGCCTTAAAGAGTTGATCATCAAACATTCGTCGAACCTTCCCTCGTCTAGTAGCTGCCATTCCTGAGCATATAAATAGTCATCTTCATCCTCTTTGATGAGAGGAGCGATCGAATCAGTATAAACTTCATATAAGTAGCCGTACTCTTTTCTAGATTCCAATTGTAGCGCGAAATAGTCCAGGTCAGAATAGATTTTTCTATAGCAGTTAAAGTAGTCTATGGTCAACTTAGTGTCGAGATATACCTTATCTATCGTCTTGAGTATATCCTGGGCCTCTTTATATCTTCCTGATGATGCCAGAAGAAGTGCCAGATTTAAATTGCACTTGTTTATCCACTTTAGATTGTTCAGCTCTAACGCAATGGCGGCGTTTCTGTTGATATAGCTCAATGTAGAATCAAATGAATAGGGCCAATATTCTTCTATAAGCTTATTATGGATTTGATACTGTTCTTCCAGAGGTAACTGCTTGCTATCATAAGTCAACAAAGCCTTGAGGCCCAAGAGTTTGCTTTCTTTTTCTTGATTATAGATATGCCGATTCGACATAATTTTTTCCAATTGATCGAAAATGGAGTCCGATACATTATCAGCAAAAGCTGGTGGCATCACATGCATAAGCATAATGAATACTAAAACAAATAATACGTATTTGGAACTAACCAAAATGGAAAATCATTAGCCTCATGAAGATATAGATTAAACCCAAACTATACATACAAAACGGTTGATTGGGTTCTGATTTTTTCAAAATTATGGTCCATCCTTTTCAGAAAAAGCCAGGTGTATTTGGTTTCATCTGTGTTGTGTAAGGCTCACTACTGAGCTATGGCATTCACCCCCTATAGGTGGGTTAAACTTGGATAGTTTTACTTTCACCTTTGTCACAGCCTTACACTCATTAATTACCCTATCCGCTATTTTTTGAACCACATGTTCAAGAAGTTTGGCTGGAATGGCCATTTCTTCTTGTACAATGGCATAAAGTTTTTCATAGTCTACTGTTTCGTTCAGATCATCGTTAACAGCGGCTTTATAAAAGTCTGTTATAACGGTCAGTTTCACTTCAAAGGTGTTTCCAAGCTGCCTTTCTTCGTCGTAGTAGCCATGATAAGCCTTGAATTTAAGGCCTTTCAGACAAATCTTTCCCATTTACTCTATTTCGTCAAAGAAGGAACGTGATTCATCAGATTTCGTATCCACCTGCTCTTGTTTGGATACTTTGTTTGATGATTTCTTTTGCTCTGTATCACTATTTTCCTGCATTTCCGTCGATGGTTCCATTTCCAAATCCAGTACCTGCGGCTTAGACCTGTCCATGTTATCACGCTTGATCTTTATCAATTCATCTTCTACATCTACCTTTTTGATTTGAGACTTCACCCGGTCCACTTTGTCCAAAGCATCCGATGCAAAACTTTTGATGTCTGAAACAAGGTCATCACGAATATTCTCCAGGTTGCGGTGTAACAATGCCAGTGACCGGATCCTGTCTTCCATATCATCAATAGCATGTTTGGAGCGCAGTTCAGCTTCTTCGATCATATCTCTGGCCTTAGATTTAGCATCATTGATCATGGCCTCAGATTTCATCTGAGTTTCACGCATGTGCAGCTCAGCGGTACGTGTGGCCTGGTCAATCATATTGGCCCCGGTGTCTTCAGCTGTTTTTAAGGTCTTGAAAAGTGAGTTCTCTACCTCGCGTAGCTTCCCCACTTCTTTTTCAGAGCTTTCAAGTTTTATTCTCAATTCTTTATTCTCATCAACAAGCTTTTCCCATTCCTGAGAAAGGGATATCAAAAACGCATTGACTTCTTCCTTATCCAATCCGCGAAACACCTTTTCAAAGGTTTTCTGACGTATCTCTAATGGAGTAATTTTCATAAGCTAAAAAAACTAACCAACTAATATAGTAACTTAATATTCCTGATAAATGGATACAAAAGGCTCATTCATTGTCCCACCTCAACATCCCATACAGAAATTGTCCGGTCATCACTAGCGCTTATCAATAGTGCATCATGTGAAGACCACAATAGTTTGTTCACAGAAGTACCATGGCCGGCATGCCTGGCTTTATCTATGACTTTCAACAATTTAAATGTTGTAGCATCCCACACTTTTATTGATTTATCCATGCTACAAGTTACGAAATGTTTGCCTTCCGGGCTATAATCAATATTATTAATGGCAAACATATGGGCCACGATATCCTGTAGCAAAAGATAGTCTGCTTTTACGTCCCATATTTTTAAATGAGCGTCTCTACCGGCCGAAAGTAAAAGCTGGTAGTCAGGTGAATACCTTAAGGTAAATACAGAGTTCTCATGAGAAGTAAGCGTGTATTTTAGCGTCAGATCTGATCTATTGAACACCCTTATTTTATTATCACTGTAGCCTGCGGCTATCTCATCCCCCGGGACATTAATGGCTAATGTTCTCACACTCTCAGAAGACGCCTCGACCTTGTTTACAATAGTAAGGCTCATGATATCCACGACGGTAATTACCCCGGATGCGTCACCAATATATGCTAACCCATTCGCCGTCTTTATATCAAATATAGCCGACTTGGTCATATTCAGTGACCCTACCTCTTTTTTACTCTGCCAGTCAATGAAGTGTATACCATCATAGTTATGACCTACCAGTAGTAGCTCTTGCTGATGTGCATAATGTAAACCATAGATCGAATTCGGTAATTTGGCAATAAGGACACCATTCTCGGGATCATTTAAGTCCCATGAAACTACCATACCATCACCAGCACCTGAAAAGAAGATATGGGGATATTGAGATTGTTCCAGCGTATAGACACAATCGTTATGACCTGTTAAATGATGTAGTTTTGATATGTTTACCGTGCCCATGATAGGTATTTAACCAACGTTATTTATAAATTAGCTGCAAAGAAGCAAAGTTTCACATCACCAATCAAATGCCGCTAATAAGAATCGAGCGGGTGACTGAGAACCGTCTTGTTGCCCTTTGGAAAATAACTGAAAGCTATGAGTGGTTCGTGAAGGAGCTTCAGCCGCCTGTAGAAAACCTTGAGTTGATCGGCAGTTACCGAAGTGAGCATAAAAAGATGGAATGGTTAGCCGGCAGGTTAACGGTCAAAAGACTAATGGAAAACGCTGGTTTGTCCTATCACGGCATCTCTAAAAATTATGATGGCAAACCATTGTTAAGTGAAGCATCTGCGGAAATATCATTGACACATTCTTATCCTTATGTAGCTGCCATCCTGGATACTGCACAAAATGAAGTAGGCATAGACCTTGAACAGCCTAAAGACACCCTTCGCAGGATCGCACATAAATTCTTGAATGAACCGGAAAAAAAATTTGTCAATAATAATCTCAACAAATTATGTATTTGCTGGTGCGTTAAAGAATCACTTTACAAAATTTACAGCAAAAGGGGAATCAGCTTTTCGAAACATTTACACGTCCCTCCTTTTGAACTAAATCAAGAAGGGGTTATCTCTGGCAGTATAATTGTAAATGGTAGTAAAAAAAGCTATAAATTACAGTATGAGGTAAATTCAGACTTTATCCTTACTTACAGCCTCTAGTTTATAATGAACAGATTATGAAAAATATTCTTATACTTTTATTATGTCTTGTGGCGCTTAATGGATTTGCTCAGATGAAAGATTTTTCACTTACCGATGTTCGTAACGGTGAGGTAGTAAACTTGTCTGATTTCAATTCAAAGAAAGGGGTGGTTATCTTGTTTACCAGTAATGTATGTCCATATTCTGTATATTATGAAGGTAGAATTACACAGCTGGCAGCAGACTACACTACTAAAGGAATTCAGTTCATTTTGATCAATAGTCATAAAGAGCCTAAGGAATCAAGCGATGAAATGGCCAATAAAGTTTCTACCTGGGGAATTAATGTGCCTTATCTGGCAGATAAAGATCAACAGGTCATGAAACGGTTTGGTGCAAGAAAGAGTCCTGAAGTATTTTTACTCAAGTCAAATAACAGCGGTTTCTCCGTCTTTTATAAAGGTGCTATTGACAACAATCCTCAGGTGGCAAGCGATGTAAAGGAGCAATACATTAAAGAAAACATTAATGCATTATTATCGGGGCAATCTCCTGTGCCAGGAGGAAGACCTGTAGGATGTATTATCAAAGGCTAAAGGTCTGAAAAATTCTCTCCTGAAATGTGATAAAGCAGTGTTTTTACTTCCTCTACCTTGGCATGCTCTCCTATTTTTCCAAAGGACTGTACCAGGTTACGTAAACATCGCTTAATGATCTGTCTATGATCACAAGGATCGAAAAAGACATTCTGAGGAGTTATTCTTAACTCAGCAATATAATTTTCGATATCATCTCTTGAAAATATAAGCCCTTTATTAAAAGCGTTAATATAGAACTGCTTATACGTGGGTTCTTTGAATGTAAGGATGAACAGGTTGGGTAAATTCACTCCGTAAACCGGTAGTTTCAATTTTTGTGCTACCAGCATATAGACGACACACAATGTGATAGGATTGCCTTTTTTAGACTCTAGCACACAATTGATCATAGAGTTACTGGGAGAATGAAAATTCTTGGTATTCGCCATGAATTTCAGCTTACCGAATAATACGCTGTTGAGTATTTTAACCTGATCATGAGGATGTGCATCTTGCTTAAATTCTAACCAAGCATCGTAGTAAATCTGTTCCAGATCTTGCTTAAGCTTTACATACTCCAGGTCTGGATATTGGTAACTCGCTATAAGCCACATTCCTTTCAGCAAGTCGTCAGATCCATGCTCATACCAATTGAGCAGCCTTTCCTTTAACAGCTCAAATTGTAACACATGGATCAAGTCTTCTATGCGACTTTGTACCAGCGGATTAAGGTTGCTCTCCCATTCCTGCTCTAAAAATGGGATCACATTCTCACCCAGAGAAGCGAGCTTTTGCTCTACATGTGTTATGATCTCTCTGTCTTCATCATCCAAAAGAGAGATTAAAGCTTTCAATTCACTTTCTTTCATATTGGTTATTCAAACGGGTAATTAAGCATTAGTGATACAGTAATATTTAATTTTGATATTCCTGGATCACTATCGTTCAACTCCAAAATCAAGTCCTATACGAGGACTTACTTGTTGGTATAAAGCTATTGATTTATGTGAAACACCTATAATAATGTCCAGGCAAATGTAATTCTGTTATCCGATGATGCCTTATTCCCGGAGCTAAAAATGTTCCGGAAAATTTTGCGCTACATGATAATAAACCTATGTGGGGAAAAGCATTGAAGCACTGGCTATGGTCGATTCGGCACGTTCTACCGGTCTGGATATAAAATTGGATCAATATCCTTTTAATGTAAGCTACACCAGTATTTCCATATTAATACCCAGTGCACACGGGCCGGGGGAAATGATGCTTTCAAGAATCGCTTGACCAATAGTGTCCTTCGAGATAGCATCAAAAAAGGTATTATTTTCAACCTGCTGTATGACCGGGGAGGAAGTGACTTGTCCCGTGTACAATTTGCCAAAGTAAAATGGCTGAGAGAACTGGAAGTTAAGACGCTTAAATGTTGGTGTGAAATGAAAGGGATCGAGCCTACTATGTACAATGGTGCGGACCTGGTGATAGAAGCACAGATCAACGGTGGTGCATCCTGTGTTTTTCATTCAATGGATGAAAAGGATGTAGAACGGATAATGACTCACCCATAAACCATGATAGCCTCTGACGGTCGGTTGGTAGCACCATGTATCGGACATCCGCATCCGAGATGGTATGGCACTTTTCCAAGGGTTTTAGGTCATTACATCAGAGAAAAATCATACTTACACTTTCAGAAGCTATCTACAAAATGACACAACTGCCTGCAACTACACTGGTTCTGGCCGACAGGGGCTCGCTAGAAGAAGGGATGGTGGCTAATGTTGTGATTTTTAATCCGGATCAAGTGATTGATAAAGCTACATTTGAAGCACCACATCAGTATCCCGAAGGTATAGATTATGTTATTATTAATGGACAACTAGCTGTGGATAACGGGATATATAAAGATGTAAGATCGGGGGTTGTTTTACGGAAAGAATTAGGAAATATTTAACAGGTATAGATATATTGCCCTCCGGTGTCTGCTTCTCTGCAATCAAAAGCACCTATACTTTTTTTTCTCCCAAGCTTATTCACTTATGTTTGTATAACCCCTACATTAAATTTCTCTATGGGTGCTTTATCAGCCGCCTCAATACCCGTAGATATCACATTTCGTGTTTCTATAGGGTCAATGATACCATCTACCCAAAGCCGTGATGCTGCGTAATAAGGACTTAGTTCCTCATTATATTTATCTTTTATCTCTTTGAGTAGGCTCTCCTCTTCTGCTTCGCTTATCTCTTTCCCTTGTGCCTTTAAAGTCGCTACTTTTATTTGTAAGAGTGTTTTGGCTGCTGAAGCACCACTCATTACGGCTATTTGCGCAGAAGGCCAGGCATAAATTAAACGTGGATCATACGCTTTGCCACACATGGCATAATTACCTGCCCCATAAGAGTTACCAACTACTATTGTGAATTTCGGAACAGTACTATTAGCCATTGCATTCACCATTTTAGCCCCATCTTTGATAATACCACCATGCTCAGACTTACTGCCAACCATAAAACCGCTTACATCCTGGAAGAAGACCAAGGGTATCTTACGTTGGTTACTGTTCATAATAAATCGGGCCGCCTTGTCTGCAGAGTCAGAATAAATAACTCCCCCCATCTGCATTTCTCCTTTTTTGGTTTTCACTACTTTGCGCTGGTTGGCCACTATTCCCACAGCCCAGCCATCAATTCTACCATAACCACATACAATGGTTTGACCATATTGGGATTTATATTCATCGAATTTTGAATCATCCAAAATATACTTTAAAAGGTGAAGGGTATCATAAGGTTTGACGCGATCATGCGGCAATATCCCATAAATATCTTCCGGATTCTCTTTAGGTAAAGCCGCTGTCACCCGATCGAAACCGGCGCTGTCACCCTTACCTATTTTATTGAAAATCGAACGGATATAATCAAGGCAAGCTTCATCATTGTCAAACTTATTATCCGTGACACCGGATATTTCACAATGTGTAGTGGCTCCACCTAATGTTTCATTGTCTATGTCTTCCCCTATGGCTGCCTTGACTAAATAGGATCCGGCCAGGAAAATAGACCCCGTTTTATCAACAATCATGGCTTCATCAGACATGATCGGCAAATATGCGCCGCCGGCTACACAACTCCCCATGATGGCAGCTATCTGTACAATACCCATGGAGGACATCTTGGCATTGTTTCTGAATTGCCGACCAAAATGTTCTTTATCCGGAAAAATCTCATTCTGCATGGGTAGAAAAACACCTGCGCTATCTACCAGATAGATAATAGGCAGCCGATTTTCCATTGCCACTTCCTGAGCCCGAAGATTTTTTTTGGCCGTAATGGGAAACCAGGCCCCTGCTTTTACGGTGGCATCATTGGCAACAATGACACACTGCCGGCCACTGACGTAACCTATCCCTACCACTACTCCACCAGAAGGACAGCCACCTACCTCTTCATACATTCCTTCCCCTGCCAATGCACCTACTTCAAGAAATGTGCTTCCATCATCCGTTAAATACTCAATCCGTTCACGAGCTGTTAGCTTTCCTTTCTTGTGATGGGAAGCTATCTTCTTTTCACCTCCCCCTAAATACACTTTTTCAAGACGAGACTTGAGCTTGAAAACCAATTGTTTATTATGATCTTCGTTCTTATTAAATTCAATATCCATTAGGGATTGTCATTGATTTGTTACATAGGAAATTAAACAACCTCTATAATAAGCGAAGTGATACCAGAATAGTTTATTTTCCTTTTTCAGTTTTACGCCGGTCACGCTCAATTTTTTTTCTGCTTTTCCCTAGTGGAGCAAAGAAATGCTTGGGTTGAGTGTCCATATGGATAAGTAGTTTATCCAGACTCATAACCACGTTATTAAGGTTTACGTAAAGAGAATCTTCTGTCATAAGTTTACCCAGTGTTCCATCTGTTCTTGCAAAATTGTTTAATACAAGATCCAACTGTTCCAGCGTATGATTGGCCTGTGCAAGTGTTTTATTCAATTCCAATGACTTAAGTGAGTCTGAAAACTGGGTCATATTACCCAGCATTGGTTTTAAGTCATTCATCCTGGCCATTAGTTGTAATCCTAACTGGTTATATGTTCCTGCAACCGTATCTATCCTATACCTTGTTGCCCGTATCGTGTAATTGATATTGTGAGTAGCGAGTCTAATGTTATTGAGTATACTGTCGATCTTACCTTTTTCACTTGCAAATTGATCCAGTACAATATTGATTTTTTTGATAGTGGATTCCAGGTTATTAGCCACTGGCTGAGCACTTTCAGCAAGAATATCGGTAATGCCCCTATCTACAATTGCTATGATCGTATCCTTAGGCTCTATAGGTTTGGTGATATCACCTGTACTCAATAGGATCGATTTATTTCCTAAGAAATCGCCACTCAGCTTGGCCGTAGCAGAATCACCCAACACAATATCACCCGAGATATCCAACTCAACCAATATCTTATTTGTTCCGGTTTGAAGTAACCTAATCTGACTTACGCGACCTACTGAGAATCCGTTAATCAATACGGGGTTGGAGGGGGTTAGGCCGTTTACATTACTATATACGGCATAATATTTTGTACTGGTAGAAAAAAAGTCTACCCCTTTTAAATAATTAAAGCCCATGTAGAGAACGGCTATAGCAAATACCATGAACGTCCCGACTTTGAATTCTTTTGATAAACTCACTTCGCTAATTTAGTATTCAACTTCGTTTTTGTAATCCCTAAAAGCCCTGAATATTCCTGATGCAATGTTACTTTGGATGGAAGTGTCATTAAGTTCTTTTTCTTCTTTTGGATTGGTAAGATAACCAATTTCTACTAATACACTAGGCATAGCAGTACTCCAAAGCACATATAAGCTGGATTGCTTCACTCCTAAACTACGACGGCCTGCGCGTTTTTCGAATTGGTCTTGAATATTAGTGGCTAACAAGATGCTTTTATCCTGAAAGGCAGATTGAGTTAATGAGAATAGGATAGAGGATTCTGATGAGGTAGGATCAAAGTCGTATTCTTTTTGATAGTCCTCCTCAAGTAAAATTACAGAGTTTTCTCTTTTTGCTACCTCCAAGTTTCTACCCGTATTTTGAGCACCCATAACATATGTTTCAGTACCATAAATGGCATTTTTTCTTTTTGCACTTACATCCTTTGGTAAGGCATTAGCATGAATAGAAATAAAAACGTCCCCTTCATTTTCATTAGCTATTTTCTGTCGCCCCTTGAGTGTGACAGAATTATCTTTTGATCGGGTGTAAATTACTTTTACATCAGGAAGGTATTCCTTTACATAGTTCCCAAGCTTCAAAGCAACTCTCAGTACTACATCTTTTTCCTTGGTATATGCGCCACTCGTTCCCGGATCTTTACCCCCATGACCCGCATCGATAATCAAAGTTTTTACTTTAAAATCATTTTTGGTCTGGGTGGATGAAGAAGTTAGCAAGGTTATTGCTATGAGGACGAATACAATGGTAATATTCTTCACGTATCTTCGCTTAATATTAGTTATTCCAATAACTTTGGACAAAGTTGTGAAATTTTCGCTAAACCCTAAAAATACGCCAGATAAATTGAATTTCCGGGCTTTGAACAAAGTTGGTTTCGTAAGTGTGTTTTTAGTATTTTTCATCTCTTCGGCTCTTGGTCAGACTCCTGAAAAAAAAGTTACTGTCTCCGAAGAGCTCCTGGGCACTCAACCTGTACCTGCTGATACTACCATAAATGGTGACAGCACCCTGCTAGAGGCTGATTCATTGGCTACCAGTGCACTTGACTCTGCCGATGTAGCCCCCGAGCCTTCCGGTGATATAGAGACCACAATCAATTACTCTGCCAGAGATTCCATTAACTTCTCCGTAGATACCCGGATTGTAAAACTTTATGGAGATGCAAAGATCACGTATGGAAGCATCGAACTGGAAGCGGACCATATTGTTATCGACTACACCAACAATACACTTTCTGCCAATGGACAATTGGACAGCACCGGTACCCGGGTCGGCTACCCTATATTCAAAAATGGCTCGGAAGTGTATGAGACAAGGGACATTACCTATAATTTCAAAACAGGGAGAGCCCGAATTACAGAAGTGGTAACACAACAAGGTGAAGGCTATCTCCATGGGGAAACAGTCTTTAAAAATGAAAAAAATGAGCTCTTCAGTATTGATAATACGTATACAACATGTAATCTTAGAAACCCTCATTTCAGGATAAGGGCTAAACGTACAAAAGCCATACCCGATGATAAAATCATTGCCGGGCCATTCAACCTGGAAATTAATGATGTGCCTACTCCGTTAGGCTTCTTTTTTGGTATGTTCCCGGCCAAAAATGAAGCTAGCTCAGGAATTATTGTACCTTCTTATGGAGAAGAGCAAAGACGTGGGTTTTTCTTGAGAGGAGGCGGATATTTCTTTGATATAAGCGACTATGTTAAGACCGCTGTTCGAGGTGATATTTATAGTAAAGGAGGCCATGGTTTGAATGTAAGTACCGTTTACAAAACCAGGTACAAAAACAACGGTAGTGTCAATTTCAATTACACTAATCTACGAACCAGTGATAACATAGAGGTAGAGGATAGTCAGAATGATTTCAGGCTTACCTGGACCCATACCCCTGAAAGCAAGGGAAGAAGCAGGTTTTCGGCTTCTGTCAACGCAGCTACTTCAACGTTTAATTCAAATAATTTCTTAGGCATTAATAATGACCCAAACAATCCCAGGCTGGACGCATTCACCCGGAAACTGAATTCAACCGTCACTTATTCTACTACTTTTGGATCATTATTCTCACTTGGCCTAAGTGCACGACATAATCAGGATATAAGTACCAGGGAAGTAAACCTATTACTACCTTCCCTAACCTTCAACATGTCAAATATTTACCCTTTCAGGAGCAAAACAGGGTCTAATGCCGGGGTATTGAGTAAGCTAAGCCTCAGGTATACCCTGACCGGAACCAATGACATCACGAATAACCTGGGGCGTATAGGATCAGATGCTGCTACTGATAGTATTGCACCTTTTGACTTTGACAACTTAGGGACTTTTCTCGAAACAGCAAGACGTGGTTTCAGACACAGCATCCCTTTAGCCACCTCATTTAAATTGCTGAAACATTTTACTGCCAGCCCTTCTTTTAACTATGATGAACGGTGGTATTTTGAGCAGTTAGAATATGGAATTGATCCTGAAAACTCTTCTAATGCCATAGTCATTGATACGTTGAATGGCTTTAACAGAATCTCAACATACAGCACAAGTTTGGGGGTAAATACACGGTTATACGGCACCTATTTTTTCAAAAAAGGAAGTGTCCAGGCAATACGGCATGTGATCAACCCAAGTCTTTCATTTTCTTACTCTCCCGATTTTAGCGCTGAACGCTTCGGATATTACCAAAGGTTAACTAACGAAGAGGGAGAAGAAATATTGGCTGACCGCTATCGGGGCTTTGCGTTTGGTAGCGCTTCAAGTGGGGAAAGTGGCTCCATTGGGCTTTCATTGACCAATACCCTTGAGATGAAGGTCAAAACAAAAAAGGACACTACCGATCAGGCCAGGAAGGTTCCTATCTTAAACAACTTCGGTTTTAGCACAAGTTATAACATAGTCGCTGATTCCTTTAAACTGGCCAATATAAGTGTCAGGGCCAATACAGCGCTCTTTGAAAGAAAGCTGAATGTCAATTTCACGGGTACATTAGATCCTTATATTTATCGCGAAGATGGTACTGAAAGTGGCAGACGTATTGATCAGTTCAGTTGGAATAACGGCAAGGGTATTGGACAATTAAGTCGGGCCACCGTCGCATTAAGTACAAATTTAAACCCCAAAGCCCGGGACAAGGACGCGAAACAAAATGACAAGATAAACGAATCGGAACTTAGTCCTGAAGAAAAGGAATTCTTGTTCAACAATCCAGATGCCTATGTTGATTTTGAGATCCCGTGGAGTTTACGAATTAATTATAATCTGAATTATACAAAACAAGGGTTGTCCACCTCAGAAATTACTCAAACACTACGTTTTTCCGGTGACTTATCTCTTTCAGAAAAATGGAAGTTAAATTTTAACTCTGGCTATGACTTTGAAAACAAAGAATTCACCACAACTACATTAGGTATCAACCGTGATTTACATTGCTGGGTAATGGACTTCAACTGGACACCCTTTGGCAGGTTTACCAGCTATACATTCACTATTCGCGTAAAATCTTCCTTGCTACAAGATCTTAAAATAGATCGAAACCGAAGTTTCTTTGACCAGTTTTAATCAAGCCATGATTTTACCTCTTCCAAATCAGGGTTTTTGACTTCTTTTAGCTTCATTTTTTTTCGCATCCCGCACACGTCATTAAACAGCTTATTTGCATTGGCCTGCTTCAATTCTTTTATGGTATGGAAGCCTAGTTTTTGGATAATGGGAATCAGGTCATTCCTTACGCCTACTTCTTCATAATCCTCAGGAGTAGCCACTTCAGGCTTCTTTTCCGGTCTCATTTGAGGGAAGAAAAGTACATCTTGGATAGAATTGGAATTAGTCATGATCATTGACAATCGGTCAATACCTATTCCCAGGCCGGCCGTTGGCGGCATACCATATTCCAGGGCCCGAAGAAAATCCTCATCGAGTGTCATCGCCTCTTCATCACCTCGCTTACCAAGCTCAAGTTGATCCTGGAAACGTTGTCTTTGATCAATCGGATCATTAAGTTCAGAAAAAGCATTACAAATTTCTTTACCGTTTGCTATTGCCTCAAAGCGCTCTACCAAGCCCTCTTTGTTTCTATGTCTTTTGGCCAAAGGTGACATCTCTACCGGGTAGTCCGTTATGAAAGTAGGCTGTATTAATTTTCCTTCACACTTTTCACCGAAAATCTCATCGATGAGTTTCCCTTTGCCCATGGTATCATCTACCGGCACTTCTAATTTTTTAGCCGTAGTTCTCAGTTCGGCTTCGTCCATTTCCAATATATCAATACCTGTATAATGTTCTATGGCTTCAAACATGGTAAATCGTTTCCAGGGTCGCTTAAAATCTATCACATTCTCTCCAACCTGTAATTCTGTGGTACCATGAATGTCCATGGCCACTTTCTCAATCATCTCCTCTACCAGGTCCATCATCCATTGGTAGTCTTTGTAGGCTACATAAAGCTCTACTTGGGTAAATTCCGGGTTGTGAAACCGCGACATTCCCTCATTACGAAAATCTTTTGAAAACTCATATACGCCATCAAAACCGCCCACGATAAGCCTTTTCAAGTATAACTCATTCGCTATACGCAGGTACAACGTCATATCCAGCGTATTGTGATGGGTTTTAAACGGTTTTGCAGCTGCCCCACCATATAGTGGCTGAAGTATTGGTGTCTCTACTTCCAGGTAGCCCCTGTCATTCAAATATCCCCGCATGGAATTCACGAGTTGAGTACGTTTAATAAAGGTGTCCCTCACGTCGGGATTAACGACCAGGTCCACATACCTTTGGCGGTAGCGCATCTCAGGATCTTCGAAAGCATCATGCCTTACGACATTACCCGTTTCATCTGTTGTTTCCTTAACTATGGGAAGGGGTTTAAGCGACTTACTTAGTACTTTGAGCTTTGTAACATGAATAGATGTTTCCCCGGTTTGGGTAGTAAAAACATACCCCTCCACACCTATAATATCACCTATATCCAATAATTTTTTAAAAACTGTGTTATAAAGCGTTTTATCTTCTTCGGGGCAAATGTCATCTCGCCGCAAATAGATTTGCATTCGGCCCGAGGTGTCCTGGATCTCGGCAAAAGAAGCCGATCCCATGATCCTCCTACTCATAATTCGGCCAGCAAGAGAAACACTTTTATAATCAATCTTTCGCTTCTCGTAGTTCTGTAGGATTTCCTTGATCGAAACATTGACATTAAAAAGTTCAGAAGGGTATGGGTTGATGCCCAGTTTTTCCAATTCTTCTTTGGCTTGTCTTCTTACTATTTCCTGCTCGCTTAATTGCATTACCGATTAGAATTTTTACTCTTTGAATTTTAAACCCGCAAAGATAAATGAAAGTTACCAGTTTTTGCTACCGAAATAACAAGGCCATGGCACTCAAAGAAGTTAAGCCAGCTTTCTTCTTTTGAGCTCTTTACGGATAAGAGATAACTCCCTGCTACTCTGCCCCGCCACAGATGTGTTCTCTTCCGCTCTTCTGAACAAATAAGGCATAACCGCTTTTACAGGACCATATGGCACATATTTAGCCACATTATAACCAGCTTTGGCCAGATTGAAAGAAATGTTTTCACTCATTCCATAAAGTTGAGCAAACCACACACGCTTATCATTATTTTTCATACCATGCTTTTCCATCAACAGGGCCAAATAATAATTGCTGTATTCATTATGTGAGCCGTTAATCACTGAAATACGCTGTTTATTGTCTACACAAAAAGCTAAAGCCTTGTCGTATTGATCATCAGTAGCTGCTTTATTCGGTTGGATAGGACTTGGATAATTCATTTCTTCTGCTCGTTCCCTCTCCTTTTCCATGTAGGCTCCTCGTACCAGTTTAGCACCCAGATGATAATTATTCATGGCGGCATAATGAAAAGCTCCCCTGAGGTTGGTAAGCATATTCGTTCTATACATCTGATACGTATTATATACAATAGGCTGCTCCTGATTATACTTCATCATCATAGCGTAAGCCATTTTATCAATAGGTTCCTGGATCCAACTTTCCTCAGCATCTATCAGTATGGGCACTTGATGATCAAAAGCCTTTTGACAAATCATCTCCACTCTTTTCTCTACCTTGGCAAAAGCCGATTGCTCCATAGGGTCGAGTTCTTCCCCGGATTGTACCTTTTGTAATAGTGGCTTGCTCGCCAGACCTGTCATTTTGAACACACAAAACGGTATATGATCGTGTCTTTTGGCTGTATCTATATTACGTATGGTCTCTTCCATAGTACGATCAAAATCAGCTTCATTATGCTCACCTTCTACCGAATAATCCAGAATCGTACCTACGTTGTATTTGGCCAGGGCCTCGATGGTTTTCTTACACTCTTCAATGGCCTCACCTCCGCAAAAGTGCTCAAAGACTGTAGATTTGATCAGAAAGTCCAGGGGTAGTCGTAATTTAAGACCCACTTTAACCATACTGCTCCCAAGAAAGCTTATAACCGGATTATTGATTACTGAAAAAAGAAGATTAGCTTTTTTCAGCGCTCGATTGGATTTGTATTTAAAAGCAACGGAGGTGTCATCAAAAGACACATTGGACTTCAACTGCATATTTCTGAATAAGTGGCCTCAAAGATATAAATTAACCCATAATGGACGCTTTTGTTTTATTTTAAATATCTTTAAATCGGTATGAAAGATGTGACAAGTATAGAACAGATTCGTGAAAAAATAGATGATATAGACCAGCAATTGCTAGATCTGTTGAATGAGCGTATGGAACTGGTGGAGATAGTGGGTAAGATCAAAAAAACTTCTAATGCCACCATCTACAGACCGGAACGGGAAAAAGCCATTATACAGCGACTTTCATCTATCAACTCAGGCAAACTTAATCAACAGGCCATAGAAGCCATTTTCCTGGAAATATTCGCGGTAAGCAGAAATATAGAAATGCCTGAAAAGGTGGCTTACCTGGGACCGGAAGGAAGCTTTACACATCAAGCTGCAGAAGCCAGGTTTGGGGCCATGAGTGAGTACATTTCATTGAACACTATACAGTCCGTATTCGAGTCCGTCACTTCTGAAAGGGTCCGGTATGGACTCGTACCGATTGAAAACAATCAGCAAGGTATAGTGGGTGAAACAATGAACCACCTTAGTTCTTGTGATGTCAATATTGTAGCGGAGGTACCTATGCCCATTCACTTCTCTTTTGCTACACAAACCGATAATATTAACAACGTAAAAAAAGTTTACTCAAAGGATATCGCTTTCCGGCAATGCAGTAAGTTCCTGAAGGAATATTTTGGGTCCAATGTAAATCAAATTCCTGTCGAATCAACTTCAAAGGCAGCCTTGCTCGCCTCCATGGATGATGAAAGCGCTGCGATATGCTCTCATATTGCAGCAAAGATGTATAACTTACCTATCTTATTTGCCAACATACAGGATAGTCCGGATAATTACACCCGTTTCCTGATATTGAGTAATTCTTACAAGAATTCAATTAGCGGCAGTGATAAAACAACCATCCTTGCCCAGATTTCGGATAAACCCGGAAGTCTTGTACTCTTTTTAAAGAAATTCCATGAAGCTGGTGTTAATTTTACGAAAATTGAAAGTTATCCTGCCAAAGATGGTAAAAAGTTTAAATACTGGTTTTTCATAGAGTTTGATGGACATATAGATGATCCCGCCATACAAGGCGTGATGAAAAAAAATCCTGACCAGATCAAATGGTTAGGAAGTTATCCAAAATTGTGTTGATGGAAATAGATAGCACATGGAGGCAGCACCTCCGGAGGCCATGGATCATGGCAGGTCCTTGCAGTGCAGAGTCTTCTGAGCAACTCCGGGAAATCACTAAAGAAATCTATCGGCTAGGCATAAAAGTGATCAGGGCCGGGATCTGGAAACCTCGTACCCGACCTAATCATTTTGAAGGAGTAGGGGAAGAAGGGTTAAAATGGATGGCATCCATAAAAAAAGAAATTCCAGTACAATTCGCCACAGAAGTAGCTACACCGCAACACCTGGAACTTGCCCTTAAATATGGTGTAGATATTATTTGGATAGGTGCCCGTACGACCGTCAACCCTTTCATTGTACAAGATATAGCTGATGCACTAACCGGTGTAGATATTCCCGTTTTCATTAAAAACCCTATTAATCCCGACCTCGCATTATGGTTAGGCTGTATAGAGCGCATTGCTGGGGCCGGTGTTAAAAAGATCGCTGCTATCCACAGAGGATTCAGCTCCTTTAAAAAATCTTCATTCAGAAATGAGCCTTTATGGCAAATAGCTATTGAATTAAAACAGCATTTACCTGATTTACCGCTTATTTGTGACCCCAGCCATATTGCCGGTGACCGCTCGATGGTTACGGAAATAGCCCAGAAAGCCCTGGATATGAGTTATGACGGCCTAATGATAGAGGTTCATCCTATCCCGGACCAGGCACTCAGCGACCCGAAACAGCAAGTTGCTCCAATGCAATTGGCTGAAATGCTAAAACAACTGACTATAAGAAGTGATACTAACAAGGACGCTTTATTCACCAGTAAGTTAGAAGAACTGAGAAATAAAATTGACAGCATTGACCATGACCTGGTAGAACACCTCGCAACCCGAATGACATTAATAGAAGAGATCGGGCAATATAAAAAGGAAAATGATGTCACCATATTACAACTTGAACGCTGGAAAGCTATCCTTACTTCTCGTAAACAATGGGGCAAAACCCTAAATCTAAATTCCGAATTTATAGAAGATATTTATAAAACAATTCATACGGAGTCCATTAGAAAGCAGACGGACATTTTTAACAACTAACTGGAAAACATTGGACACTATAACTGAAAACGTTATCATCACTAACCAGGTACCACTGGTTTTACAGCAAAAAATAATTTCTGAGGCTTATACTAATGTGGCCGTTTTAGTAGATGAGAACACACATGAGCATTGTTATAATGTAATTAAAGCACACTTGCCGGAACATACGCTGATCCAGATCAAAAGTGGTGAAATCCACAAAAACCTGGAATCCTGTAAGGCTATTTGGCATGTACTCACCCAACAGTCCTTTGATCGAAAGGGAGTATTGATCAACCTGGGAGGGGGTGTAATCGGAGACATGGGTGGCTTTTGCGCCCGAACCTATAAGAGGGGGATAGCATTCATCAACATACCTACCACGTTACTCGCGCAGGTAGATGCAAGTGTAGGCGGAAAACTGGGAATAGACTTTGATCATTTCAAAAACCACATCGGTTTGTTTAGCGAACCGGACCAGGTGATCATTGATCCCATATTTTTGAAGACCCTGCCTGAACGCCAACTACGTTCAGGGTATGCTGAAGTAATAAAGCATAACTTAATTGCCGACGCTGAAGGTTGGGAAACGATCAAAAAGAATAGTTTCCCAGCCACTGACTGGATGGATACTCTTAGGCATTCGGTGACCCTGAAAGCTGATGTGGTACTAAAAGATCCGACAGAAAAAGGGCTACGGAAAACGTTAAATTTTGGACATACCATAGGACATGCCGTGGAAAGTTATCTATTAAGACATGACAGGAGTGTACTGCATGGTGAGGCGGTAGCTGCAGGAATGATAACAGAAGCTTACATTAGTTATAATCGACAGTTCATTGACAATGATTCCCTTAAAGAAATCGTTGATTACATCGACTTGATTTTTGAAAGGATTAAGCTCAATGAAAATGACATTCTGGAAATCAGCAATTATGCTATTCAGGATAAAAAGAATAAGGGCAATAGAATTATGGCAGCACTTTTAAAAGAGGTCGGAAGTGCTCAGTGGGATACTGAAATCTCTAAGGACGAGATCCAACAGTCATTACAATACTATACTCTTCAGACGTAATGTATTTCAGAGTCATCATTGGCAAGAGCTTTGGTTCTAATTCCGGACTTGGTAGCTGAAACTCTTTTTGAAGTCTCACTTCTAACCTTTTTACCCGTACGGGTGGTAAGCGTAAAAGCCAACACAGCACCCGCAGCCAAACCCAAAGCTAAAGTCCATTTTCCTGATTTATTCATGTTCTTTAGTTTTTTAGATTGTCACAACACAAAGCATACCAATTATGCTTAGTTTCGTATTATACTACGTTTTCAAGGGCAGAATAGTTTAGAGTAATAGATCTTTTATAAAAAATGGATAAGGTTAGAATAAATAAAAAGAGTGAGATCAAGGATGTAGAGATCATTTTACCTGCCTCAAAAAGCGTTGCTAACAGGGCGCTGATCATCAACGCGTTAGCCAATGGCAATGATTCAGATTTAAAAAATATTTCCGAAGCAAGGGATACGCAAACTATGCTGCGCCTACTAGGTTCTGATGAAAAAGAGTTGGATGTGTTGGATGCAGGCACTACAATGCGTTTTCTAACGGCTTTCCTGGCTGTATCAAAGAAAAACAAAGTACTTACCGGAACACCGCGAATGTGTCAAAGGCCCATAAAAGTATTGGTAGATGCTCTAAGGGTATTAGGTGCAGACATCACCTATTTAAATAATGATGGATTCCCTCCCATTGAAATTGCTCCTTTTCAAAAACAGAAGAATAATAACCTCGAAGTCAGAGGGGATGTGAGCAGTCAATACATTTCAGCATTGTTGATGATTGCACCTTGCCTGCCGGAAGGCCTGAATATAACATTAATCGGTGAAGTAGGAAGTAAGCCCTATATTTCCATGACTTTGAAAGTGATGGAAGCATTTGGGGTGAAGTCAGCCTGGCACGGCGCTCAAATTCGTGTAGAACATCAGGCATATACACCTTGCCGCTACCCTATAGAACCGGATTGGTCGGCTGCCAGTTATTGGTATAGTATCATAGCATTGAGTACGAAGGGTAATGTCTTGCTAACAGGGCTTAAGGACCATTCCATTCAAGGAGACAGAGTGATAGCTGATATCATGACACCATTGGGTGTAGAAACTACTTTTACTGAAAAAGGGGCTTATTTGAGACGGAAAGACCATATTAAAAATACATCGATAGACTTTACTGATTGTCCGGACCTGGCTCAGACCGTAGCCGTTGTATGTGCTGTTAAAGGTATCATATGTGAAATGACAGGCCTGGAAAGCCTGCGGATCAAAGAAACTGACCGTATCTCGGCATTACAGACGGAACTGTCAAAATTGGGAAGCTCTCTTACTGAAGAGAACGGAAAGTGGGTATTAAACCCGGCTGCTGAAGTTTCCGGTGCACAAGAAGTAACTATAGAGACCTATGAAGATCACCGGATGGCAATGGCGTTTGGGCCATTGGCAACACAAATGCCTATATCCATCCTTGACCCGTCAGTAGTGAACAAATCTTATCCAGGATATTGGAAAGACCTTGAACTGGCTGATTTCAACATCTTACACACTTAGCTTTTCGAAGTAATCAGCCGCACCTAACAAGCGGTCACCGTACCATGAAAAGTACTCTCCATCCACTAAATGGATGTTTTTACTTTTGAATTTAAGCTGAAAATCATTTATGTATTTAGTAGTAAAGGGGAAGGGCTCAGAAGATAGTAGAAGGTAATCCGGGTTGAGTTTTTTAATATCTTCCTCACTTAGTTCAGGATAGCGGTCCAGATGTGCTGCTGCATTTTCAAACCCAGCATACTCCAGCATGGCATTAATGAAGGTATTGCCACCGGCTACCATGTATGGCTCTCTCCATATGAAATAGAGTGCCCGGCCTTTTTTTGTTTTCATTGCTTCAAGCGATGAAAACCTATCTTCAATTTTTGTTACCAACTGATTTGCCCTATCGGCCTTATTCACCAGTTGACCTATTTGCATGATCATATCAGTAGCATCTTGCAAATTAAAAATATCACTTACCCAAACAGGGTAATTCTTACCAAGCTCAAAAATACCCTGGGCGTAATTTTCCTCTTTATTGCCTAAGATAAGATCCGGTGAAAGCCTGTAGATCTTATCGAAGTTAAATTTCTTAGTACCGCCAATAATAGTTTTAGACCTGGCATGTAAAGGGTGGACACAAAACTTTGTAACACCCACAACCTTGGCACCCATACCAAGGTAAAAAAGTAATTCTGTTTGTGAAGGAACAAGGGAAATGATTTTAGCAGGAAAATAAGGTATTTGTAACTCCTTCCCTATCTGGTCTTTCACTGTTTTTAATTTTATCATCACTGACAAAATTAAAAGGTAGCAACAAAAAAGAGTGGTATTAGTCGTATTTCAGACCGGCAATTTCAGCACCCAGGAAATTGGGTATTGTAATAATGAAAGATGAACCATTACCATACTCGGATTGAACCTCGATATGTCCACCTAATTTGTCAATCGCATCCTTAACGACATACAGCCCTAAACCTGAACCCTGTGAACCTTCGTCCGCTCTATAAAATATGTCAAAAATACGATTGAGGCGTTCTTTCCGAATGCCAATACCATTATCATCAAACCTTAGTTTACACCTGTCGGGTGTAATCTGTATGTCAATATTCACATAGGAAGCTGTTTTTTCATCATCGCTATATTTAACTGAGTTAGAGAGAACATTTTCGATAATGATTTTGAGTCGGTTAGGGTCTGAATACAGATCCGATATTTTACCAAGAGTGTACTTAATGTCAATATTACCCGTCGGATCCATGTTTTTGATACCAGTAATGGCATTCTGCAGCATGAAATCAAAGTCTACCACTTCCTTTCGTACAGTCAATTTTTCATTAGAGTAAAACCTATTTATACTTTCTATAAAAACATCAAGCTTGTTCAGGCTGGCCTCAATCATTTTTAAGTAGCCCTCTTTGTCCCACTCATCATCTCTTTTTGCCAACTCAATTAATCCTAATGCCGAAAGCAGAGGTGCCCTCAAATCATGTGATGTGCGATATACAAAATGGTCTAGCTCAGTATTTGTTTTTAAAAGTTTTTCTTCAATACGCTTTCTTTTTGAAATGTTATATAACGTAATCACCCACCCTTTAACCTCGGGGTCAAGACGCATATCCATCAAATCAATGTCAAAATGTATACTTTTACCATCCTTAGATTGAATAGCTACTTCTGTTAGCCCATTCGCAGAAATTTTTTTATCACCTTCTGCAATGAAACTCTCCAATATCGACGCCTTTGCCGGACCGAGAAGTTGAAACAAACTTTTACCTACCACATCTTCTATACGATAACCTAATACGGTATATACAGCATCATTCACATACTCAACCCTAAACTTTCCATTGGTCAATAAAATTATATCGTTAGATCTATCAACTAGCTTCTTGAAGGTGCATGCACTTACTTTATCATTCTCCTCCATAGCTTCAATGTGTTAAATTCAAGTGGTATTACTTTATGATTTTTCCTGATAATACGGGCTTATAACTTACGGTTAGTGTGGCTCTTTCATCAGCCTGTGGTTTCCATTCAAGTATCAAACAATTGTCCATCTTCGTAAATATTAGAACTAATTCGTGGCCCGAGTCCTGTTTTATTGGTAATTATCAGTGTCAAGCTACTGACTAGTTTAGCTTTCAATACATTGAAATACCTTTTGTGAACATTGTCAGGAAATAACTTATGTACCTTGTTAGCTTATTGATCATTATACACTGTTGAATGATATACTTGTTGCACTCTTAATCTATCCGCCATACCAAATATCCAATGCTTTCAACACTCTGGTGACGCATTTCCATGATAAACACTAAAAAATCGTTAGGTCATTTGAATGTATATAGTAAACTTACGCTTCATGATAGAGCATATTCCCTTTATTCTCCCCTCACTTCCCAAGGAAAAATTATGCTTGCCATAAGAACACTAAGGAGTAAGGCCAATGTAAATTTTTGGTTTTGTGCTCCATCCTATCTCCCCTTGTTATTAACAGGGACAAATATGGACAAGATATCCTTTGACGATTTCAGCAGATACACGTAATTAAACAAGTACGTAGAACCCGTACTCCACATTTCAATAAAAAAATCAAAGATAATGTTGAAAAAATGCCTTATAACAATGACGATCAATCTAAAAATCTGCACTTAAAAAAATCTCTGTGCTGGTAGCATAGCAATACCAAGTATAATATATATACCACAAAACTACATTAAAACAAAAAGGGACTGCCTCTGCTTAAGCAATCCCTTTAAGAATTAAAGCACTCATAAAGGTCTAAATAAGTATAGCAATATTCATTAATTGCTTTGAAACTTTTAGATTCGATTGGTTGATTGATGCCATATTAAGCTCAAATGCCAACCTGTTATTTACTAATTTGAAGTTGATATCACTGCCTTTTTTACCAAGCCCCTGTTTATCAGTTATCAATAATGTCGCCTCGTTACTTAATTTACTCTGAATAGACTCAAAGTCTTTACTATTACTACGAGATACGTATAGAATATCGCAAGAATTGATCTCAGATACACTATTATATTTAACTACGTTTAGTTTTCTTTCGCCAACAGTTTTTCCTGTGTACCAGGATTTTAAAGTTTTGAAGACGTCGTCATCACCTATAATACCTATCGTAAAAGTTCCTGAACCGTTGTTCGGCCATTGTATGTACTTGGTAAAATTGTACATCATCATAGAATGTATCTCATACATCGGTCTGCCGTTGCTCTCCTGGGCCTTTCCGATGAACGAAAAGCACGACAGTAAGACAATTAATGTGAAATAAGTAATTTTTTTCATGGCTGTTAAGTTAAGATGGTGTTCAAAACTTTAGTCAAATGGCATACCAAACTAAAAAGGCCTATTCTGTGCAGAAAAGGCCTTTTTATAAAATCAAAATATCCCAGAATGGGACAAAATATCCTAAATATAGACTAAATGAGTATTGCCATATTAGTTAATTGACTAGAAGTCTTTAAGTTAGTCTTACTAACAGCTTCCTGATTGAGTTCAAACTTTAATCGATTTTGAACCACTTTGAAGTTTATGCAACTTCCTGCTTCTCCTAAGCCATTTTTATTGGTTACAGTTAATACCGGTTTATCTGCTACTTTGGATAACACTTTATCAAACATGGCACTCGCCGTTTTACCAACATAAATCAATTGACATTGAGATAAATCATCTTCAGGTCGCATTTTCTGAATAATGAAATTCTTATTACCTCTTGTTTTATTTCCGTACCAGGTATTGAGCGTATTAAATACATCATCTGAACCTACTATACCAATTCTAAAATCTCCACTATTCTTTCCATCAGGCCACTGAATGTACTTAAGGAAATTGTAGATCATCATAGAATGTAACTCATGTTGCGGTCTTTCTTGCCCGCGGGAAGTTTGAATCACTGAACAGACTAAGATCAGGATTGCCAAATAGAACTTGATAGATTTCATTTTAAAAAATAATTGCTGATCACCTGCAAAATTACTGATTTTGATTCCTTTAACGAACAAATGATTGTTAAACATTTAAAAAAACAACTTCACTTTATATATCTAAAATCATAGCCGCTTTTCAATTGAATTAAAAATGCATGCATGAGTTTTATGATGTTCTCCACATCACTTTTATGCACCGTTTCTACAGTGGTGTGCATGTATTTTAATGGTAAAGAAATCAAGGCAGAAGCCACCCCCCTGTTAGAATAGGCAAACGCATCGGTATCTGTACCAGTAGCTCTTGACGCTGCCGCTCTTTGAAATGGCACCTTGGTGCTATCTGCTACTTCTATAAGCATGTTCAATAGATTGTTGTGAACTGCCGGCCCATACGTCAACACCGGCCCTTCTCCAGCTTTTTGATAACCGCTTTCCTTTTTATCGTACATTGGAGATGTAGTATCGTGACATACATCTGTCACAATAGCAACATCGGGCTTTATTCTCTCGGCAATCATCTGAGCTCCGCGTAGTCCTACTTCTTCCTGTACCGCATTCACCACATACAGTCCAAATGGGAGTTTCTCCTTATTTTCACTTATTCTTCTCGCCACCTCAGCTATCATATATCCCCCTATTCGGTTGTCCAGCGCACGACCGGTAAGATATTGATCATTTAAGGTGATAAGCTCATCATCAAAAGTCATAACACAGCCTACATGTATTCCCAGCTCTTCCACCTCTTCCCTGGAAGTACAGCCAACATCTACAAAAATATTTTTTAGCGTAGGTTTTTCTTCACTATTGTGATTTCGAACGTGAATAGCCGGCCATCCAAAAATTCCCTTTTTTATGCCTTTGGCAGTGTGGATATCTACCCGCTTTGAAGGGGCTATCTGATGATCCGAACCACCATTTCTTCTAACATAAATATATCCGTCATCTGTAATGTAGTTAACAAACCAGGAAATTTCATCGGCATGCGCCTCTATTACTACTTTATACTCGGCTTTGGGGTTGATAATACCAACCACTGTACCATAGGTATCCGTCATATATTCATTAACATATGGCTTAAGGTATTCTAACCATATCTCTTGTCCTGATCTTTCAAAACCCGTTGGTGATGCGTTGTTTAGATACTTTTTAAGAAAATGAGCACTCTTTTTATCCATTTATATTTAGTTAAGCTGATCAAACCATTATAATATTTAGTATCGGCTGACCAATTTGATGTCACGATTAAAACTATATCTATTAAGGATCATTCTTCCTAAAGTGGAATATTCCCATGCTTTTTTCTAGGCAGGGTGTCAACCTTATTTTCAAGCATCTTAAAAGCCTTAATGAGTTTGATCCTGGTATCTTGAGGAAGTATTACCTCATCGACATACCCTCTATGCGCAGCTCTATATGGGTTAGCAAACTTACTGGTATATTCATCAATTTTTTCCTGGAGCTTTGCCTCAGGATCTTCTGACTGTGCAATTTCACGTTTAAAAATAATCTCAGAAGCCCCTTTAGCTCCCATCACAGCTATTTCGGCATTGGGCCAGGCAAAGTTCATGTCAGCACCTATATGCTTTGAATTCATTACGTCGTAGGCACCACCATAAGCTTTTCTTGTAATCACCGTGACTCTTGGAACAGTAGCCTCACTAAATGCATAAAGTAACTTAGCCCCATTGGCTATAATGCCATTCCACTCCTGGTCCGTACCAGGCAAAAATCCGGGAACATCTTCCAATACCAATAATGGAACATTAAAACAATCACAAAACCGGACAAAACGCGCACCTTTTTTGCTGGAATCAATGTCCAATACACCTGCCAATGCCGATGGTTGATTACCTACAATACCGATACTTCTACCCGCTAATCTTGCGAAACCCACCACTATATTTTCTGCATAGTTTTTATGTACCTCCAAAAAACTTTCTGAATCTACTATGAGATCCACCACATCCCTCATATCATAAGGTTGGTTCGGATTATCAGGTACTATGTCATTTAGCGCTTCTACTACCTCTTCTTTTGTAGCTTCGTACGGGTGTATTGGTGCATTTTCTTCACAATTCTGAGGCATATAGCCCAGTAACTTTTTAATATGATCGATGCATTCTACCTCGTTTGCGCATGCAAAATGTGTCACTCCACTTTTTGTGCTATGGGTGCTGGCGCCCCCAAGGTCTTCAGCCGATACTTCCTCTTGTGTAACTGTTTTGACTACATTGGGTCCTGTAACAAACATATACGAGGTATTTTCAACCATCAGCACAAAATCTGTGATAGCCGGAGAATAAACTGCTCCTCCCGCACATGGTCCCATTATAGCGGATATCTGAGGTACAACACCTGACGCCATCGTATTTCGATAAAATATGTCAGCGTAACCTCCGAGTGAAACTACCCCTTCTTGTATCCTGGCACCTCCTGAATCATTTAACCCAATAACCGGGGCTCCGTTTTTCATAGCCAAGTCCATGATTTTCACAATCTTTTCTGCATGAGTTTCAGAAAGTGAGCCTCCAAACACAGTGAAATCCTGTGAAAAAACATAAATCAGACGGCCATTCACAGTTCCATAACCTGTCACCACCCCATCACCTAAATAATACTCTTTGTCCAGCCCAAAGTCGTTACATCGGTGCATGACAAACTTTCCAATCTCTTCAAAAGTACCCTCATCCAGAAGCAGTTGTATTCGTTCTCTTGCGGTCAGCTTACCTTTGTTATGCTGGGCATCAATACGCTTTTGCCCCCCACCTACTAAAGTTTCTTCATTTTTTTTAGCCAGTAAATCGAACTTTTCTTTGTTCGTAGGCATGGTATAAATGCGTGTATCAAGTTGTTTTGCCATAGATATAGTCAGTTTTTTGGATGTCCGCCAAATATAACAAGTAATGATTTAAAGCCAGGGTAAACATGCAAACACCATCGAACATAACAGGTTTTCATTTAACCCCTAAAACCGAACTGTCCGCTCAAAATGTATGGTTATATTGCAGTAAAAAATGTCATTGAAAAGAGTGGCTATTATCGACTGTGGGACTAATACGTTTCACTTACTTATCGCTCAGCACAACGCCGGACAGAAATACGTCCTGTTTCAGGATAAGCAACTGGTAAAAATAGGGGAAGGAATAAATGATCAGGTCATTCATGAAGAGGCCCAGAAAAGAGCCCTGAATGCAATGAAAGCGTTTCGGTCTTTGATCGACAACTATAAAGTCTCGGCTATTTTTGCTTTCGCCACCAGCGCTTTTCGTAATGCCAAAAATGGTCCCGATTTAAAGAAAAAGATATTTCAATTATATGATATAGACATCAATATCATTTCTGGTCAAGATGAGGCAGAACATATCTTTTGGGGCGTGAACGATGCACTAGATATTGGAAAGAAAAATTCTCTCATCATGGATATAGGTGGTGGTAGTGTAGAATTTGTCATCGCCCAAAAAGACGATTTATTGTGGAAGCAAAGCTTCGAAATAGGAGCACAACGACTGCTGGACCTATTTCAACGGCATGACCCGATATTAGAAGAAGAAGTAAATGCCCTGAATGAATACTTATCGAAGTTCCTTAAAACTCTGCTGCAAGCAGCGAAAAAATACAATCCAAACGTTCTAATAGGCTCTTCTGGCACTTTTGACACATTAAGTGAAGTCTACTGCCTGGAAAAAGGTATAACACCAGGTTCGGAGCAAACAGAAACTCCTCTGACCATTAAGGCATATAAAAATATACATGCGCAACTGATAAGGAAGAACCGAAATGAACGAATGCATATTCCAGGAATGATCGAGATACGTGTTGACATGATTGTGGTGGCTTCCTGTATTATTGACTTCCTGCTTAATGCTCATGCCTTTAATCACATCCGTGTTTCAACCTATTCGTTAAAAGAAGGTGTATTGGCACAAATTGTAGATGGCAAATTACTTCGTTAAATTCGCTCCGATTTATGGAAAACGTTTTTAGTGAGAAGGTTTTAAAGAAATTTACCAACGAGGTATTCCTGGCCATCGGTTGCAGCAGAGCTGACGCTTCTTTGGCAACAGATGTGTTAATTAGCGCAGACCTTAGAGGAATAGATTCCCACGGAGTCGCCAGATTGGTAGGGTATGTAAGGCTTTGGGAAGCAGGAAGGATCAACAGCACTCCTGACATTAGAGTGGTACATGAAACACCCAGCACAGCTGTAGTAGATGGAGATAGTGGCCTAGGGCTTGTAGTAGCTCCTAAAGCTATGGAAATAGCCATGAATAAGGCAACCCAGGTGGGTAGTGGGTGGGTAAGTGTGAAAAATTCGAATCATTTCGGTATAGCAGGTTATCATACCTTAATGGCTGTGGGAAAAGATATGATAGGTATAGCAATGACAAATGCCAGTGCATTGGTGGCCCCTACTTTTGCAACTGAGCGAATGTTAGGAACCAATCCGATAGCTGTAGCCATACCTGCAGACAAACAACCACCTTTTGTAGCTGATATGGCAACAACTACGGCTGCAAATGGTAAACTGGAAATTTTACAAAGACTAAATCAGGAAGCCCCAAATGGATGGATACAGGACAGCCGGGGCAACTCATCAGCCAACCCTCATGAACTTAAAAAAGGCGGCGCCTTATTGCCATTAGGAGGCGACCGGGAGCACGGCAGTCATAAGGGGTATGCACTTGGTTCGGTCGTGGATATTTTCTCAGCAGTTTTTTCAGGTGCAAATTATGGCCCCTGGGCACCGCCATTTGTCAGCTTTTTACCCCTTCCTGAAAATCCTGTAGGTGAAGGTTTAGGCCACTTTTTAGGTGCTATGCGTATTGACGCTTTTCGTCCGGCAGACGAACTCAAACAGCATATGGACAACTGGATAGAAAGGTTCAGAAAAACTGCAGCCATTGAGGGTAAAAGCGTATTGATACCAGGTGACCCCGAACGGGAAATGGAGGCCATCAGAATAAAAGAAGGCATCCCTTTAAATGAAAAAGTGGTTAAAGACCTGAAAGAGGTCGGCAGGAAATTAAAAGTGGAATTGAAAAGCTAAAGCCTACACTGCATTAAAAGCCTAAATTGACACCCGCTCTCAATACTAAAGGGCTATCGTATGGATTTGTCAGGTCGTTATCATCNCAAAAACTACTCACTGCAGTAGCCGAGAAACCCCTACCAGACCTTCTGCCTAAAAATCAGATAATCAAGTACTTAAGATAATTTGTATATCGAAAGCCATTTTATAAATGACTCAATATCAATCTATTATCTCAAAAACGTGTCAAACTCAGGAAGAAGGCATCCCTTTAAATGAAAAAGTGGTTAAAGACCTGAAAGAGGTCGGCAGGAAATTAAAAGTGGAATTGAAAAGCTAAAGCCTACACTGCATTAAAAGCCTAAATTGACACCCGCTCTCAATACTAAAGGGCTATCGTATGGATTTGTCAGGTCGTTATCATCATACGTGATATTATAAAGGGCTGTAAGTACAAAAAAGCCTCTGTTTCCTAATGGCTGTGCTATACCGCCACCAAGCAGTACGCTAGAAAGACCATCACGTGAAAATGCCCTCTCCCGAACATCAAAAAATTCAAAACTCAGATATTCATACTCGGCCTGTAAGAAAAAGGGAGCAAATAAATTATAACGAGTGAATAGATTAAAACCGTAATCTGATGCTTCCAGGTCAGGAGTAGTTCGTTTGTCTTTTCTATACCTGTATTGCACCTGTAGCCCTGCGGATAGTTTGTCTGTAACGCGATACCCCACCAGCGGCGCCACTTCCACAAAAGTGACATCACCAAATGCAGCTCCAAGATTACCTCCAAAAAACAGCCGGTCTCTCACAGAAGACCTTTCACTGATTTCATTTCCGTTCTGAGACCAGCCATAAAAGCAGATCATACTGACAAATAGAGTTAATGCTATTTTTTTCATTCTTCTTCAACTACTATGTATAGATCTTCAGAAGGTTTTTTCATCAGGTATTTCTCACGAGCAAACTTTTCCAACAGCTTATCATTACCTAACAACTCTTCTCTGTCCCTTTTTACTTCCTGGATCTTTTCAATATAATACGCTTTTTCGTCTTCAAGGTTTTTACGCTGTTGATTCAATTGAAACTGAGTGAAAACATCATTAGTATCTACAAAAAGCATCCATATCACGAAAAAAAGTGAGAAAAGGATATAAAAATTTTTGGTGAATTTAAGTAGTTTCATCTTGTTCGATGTTGAAAAAATCTTAATAAAAGTACGAATTTTTCTCAATATTCATGGGTAGACAAGGCCTTCACAGCATCCCCGAGTTTGATTTCACCCCCTTCAAGCACTGAAGCTGTAATACCTCCATGGCCTCTCAAAGCATTATACCCTCCACGACCCAGGTCCTTCTCCATACGCGAACATGGATGACACTCCCCGGTATATGTCAAGGTAGCATTACCAATCTTAAAATTTTTCCCCTTCAATGCATAGAGGTTAACACCGGATACTACAATATTTCTTCTCAACAAGGATGGGTGCAGTTCCTTACGATTCAAAAAGGAACAAACTGCATCAATATGCTCCTTTTGAATAAGTGTTACCTGCCTTTTACCATTTTCAGAAGTATAGTGATCCCCTTCCAATCCAATGCCCATTTTAATACTAATCCGATCCACAGCTATTAATGGCTCTTTTCTTAACATACGAATACCAATCCATGTAACCTTACCTGTTTGATAATAGTTCGACGTTAGTTCTTTAATTAACATTGGTTGCCAGAAATGAGTATGGCACTGCATAAAACAGTGCCATAACATACTCAATAATTATAAATAAAGCTAAGTAGGGACTTAGAAATTAACGCCTGGAAAATATGCCATTTCACCAAGTTCCTCTTCAATACGTATCAGCTGGTTGTATTTAGCCATTCTATCCGACCGCGAGGCTGATCCTGTCTTGATCTGTCCGGTATTTAATGCTACAGCCAGATCAGCTATAGTATTATCCTCCGTCTCACCAGACCTATGCGACATAACACTTTTATAAGAATTTTTTGTAGCTAAGTTAACTGCATCAATGGTTTCTGTTAGCGAACCAATCTGATTCACCTTAATCAAAATAGAATTCGCCACTCCCTGATCTATACCATCTCCTAAACGTTTTACATTCGTTACAAAAAGGTCGTCTCCTACTAATTGGGTCTTAGTTCCTATTTTCTCCGTCAATTTCTTCCAGCCTTCCCAATCATCTTCTTCCATACCATCTTCAATTGAGATAATGGGATATTTATTTACCCATTCGCCCCAGTAACTCACCATTTCATCAGAAGATAGCTTTTTACCGGTTGATTCAAAGTGATAAACTTTTTCTTTACTATCATAGAATTCTGATGTAGCAGCGTCCATGGCAATAAAAATATCTTCACCCGGTTTATACCCTGCTTTTTCTATTGCCTTTAATACAATCTCTATCGCTTCTTCGTTCGACTGAATGTTGGGGGCAAACCCTCCTTCATCTCCCACGTTGGTTGAGAAGCCTTTATCACTCAGTACCTTTTTGAGGTTATGAAACACTTCCGTACCCATGCGTAATGATTCTGAAAATGTGTCTGCCTTTACTGGCATTACCATAAATTCCTGAAAATCAATAGCGTTATCAGCATGGCTCCCTCCATTCAGAATGTTCATCATCGGTACCGGCAGCGTGTTAGCATTTACACCTCCGATATAACGGAACAGTGATTGTCCTGCTTCCTGTGCTGCGGCTTTGGCTATGGCCAAAGAAGTACCTAAAATCGCATTAGCACCTAATTTAGCTTTGTTTTCGGTACCATCTGCTTCCAGCATTATTTTATCCAGAAGGTTTTGCTCAAAAACACTAAATCCTATTAACTCTTCGGTTAACATCGAATTGACATTTTCTACAGCCTGAAGAACACCTTTGCCCATGTAGCGACTTTTATCACCATCTCTGAGTTCTACTGCCTCGTGTTTACCGGTAGAAGCACCTGACGGAACTGCGGCTCTTCCCATTGTTCCATTATCTGTGATCACATCCACTTCTATTGTGGGATTACCTCTTGAATCAAGGATCTGACGGGCATGAATACTTTCAATTAAGCTCATTTTTTAATATTATTTATTGTCGTGGATAAGTTGAATAAACTGATCAAATAAGTAGCGCGAGTCGTGTGGGCCTGGTGAAGATTCCGGGTGATACTGCACCGCGAAAGCATTTTTATTTTTCACTTTTATACCTGCTACCGTATTATCATTAAGATGTAAATGTGTGGCTTCGATCATGTCTGAATTCTCTACATCATTTTCCGATATCACAAAGCCATGATTTTGGGACGTAATCTCACTTTGTCCATTAGTAAGATTTTTGATAGGATGATTTAATCCTCTGTGCCCGTGGTGCATTTTATAAGTAGATATATCACAGGCACGAGCTAGTATCTGATGTCCAAGACAGATCCCAAAGAGAGGTTTATTTTCGTCCAGGATCTGTTTTAACGTATCGACTGCATAGTCCATTGCTGCTGGGTCTCCCGGCCCGTTGGAAATGAAATAACCATCCGGATTCCAGGATTTCATTTCACTATAACTTGTCTTGGAAGGAAAGACTTTACAATATACGCCACGTGAATTCAGATTTTTCAAAATACTGGTCTTAATACCAAGATCTAAGACTGCCACCTTGATGGCCGCATTTTCGTCACCGCTAAAATACGGCTGTTGAGTACAGACTGAAGAAGACAACTCAAGGCCTTCCATAGAAGGTACCTGGCCTAGCTCTTTTTTTAATTGCTCGATATCCATCTCAGATGAGATAATCGCGTTCATAGCACCTTTGCTACGAATATGCCGAACCAACATGCGCGTATCCACATCAGCAATGCCTACGACATTGTTCTTTTCCAGGTATTCCTGCAAGCTTTCATCCGCCGTTGCACGACTATGCAGATCAGCATAATCATTCACCACAATACCACTTATTTTAGTAGAATCAGACTCTTGTTCTTCATCAATTGCCCCATAATTGCCAATATGTGGTGTGGTATTAACGACAATTTGCCCAGTATACGATGGGTCGGTGTAGATCTCCTGGTAACCTGTCATCCCTGTATTGAAGCATATTTCTCCGCCCTTGGTACCCTTTTTCCCAATTGCAGTGCCTTCAAGTAACAAGCCATCTTCTAAAAGTAAATATGCTGTCTCTCTCTTGGTTAATTTCATATCTAAGAATCGGTTTTTACGAGCTGTACAAAAGTCCTGATAACATCACCCGTTTTCTGTTCGGGTGATCCAATAAGCGCTATCTCTATACTCAGCTTATGCACTCAAGTTCAGAATTTGTAGATTGGAATTATTGCAACATGTATCGAGACATACTAATCGACCTGGAAGAAAGACGGTTCGGTAAGCTCTAACGTTTTGCAATTTAATGTAGTGATTTGGTGCGCTTTCCTGATTACGCAGGTGCAAAAATAAAAAAAGGGATTAGATATAAATCCAATCCCTTGATTTTTATGGTAAGGCAATATCAATTCTTCTTCTCAGAATCATCTTTATCCTCTTTTTCATCATTTGAATCTTCTGTATCAGAACTAGCTTCTGCTTCTGACTCATTCTCTTCCTGCACCACTGCTTCTGCCTGTACTTCCACCTCCTCTACTGTATCTGTCTCAGCTTCTTCCACCACAGCCTCAGCAGTATTTTCCTCTATTACTTCCGCTTCACTAACCTCTACCACTTCAGTTGCTTCAACTTCGGCTGCAGGGGCAGGGGTACTGCTTTTCTTACCTCTTCTACTTCTTCGTGTTTTTGATTTTTTAGGAGCATCATCCAGAAGCAGCTCATTGTAGTCAACAAGTTCAATAATACACATATCGGCATTATCACCAAGTCGATTACCTGTTTTCAGGATCCTTGTATATCCACCCGGACGATCAGCTATTTTTGTAGCCACCTCGTCAAAAAGTGTTTTAACAGATTCTTTATCATTCAGGTAAGAGAACGCCACTCTTCTTGAATGAGTCGTATCATCTTTAGCCTTAGTAAGAATGGGCTCCACAAATTTTCTTAATGCCTTGGCTTTAGCCAAAGTAGTCGATATTCTCTTATTTAAAATAAGAGACGTTGCCATATTAGAAAGCATTGCTTTTCTATGAGGAGCAGTCCTTCCCAAATGATTAAATTTCTTCCCGTGTCTCATCTCAATTATTCTTCATCAAGTTTATACTTCGAGAGATCCATACCAAAAGTAAGGTTCTTGTCTTGAACAAGTTGCTCTAATTCTGCCAACGATTTCTTCCCGAAGTTTCTAAATTTCATCATATCTGAAATCTCAAGCCTCACCAAATCACCTAACGTTTTTACGTCTGCAGCTTTCAAACAGTTATACGCTCTTACAGAAAGATCAAGATCATTCAATGAGGTCTTCAAAAGCTTACGCATGTGAAGCATCTCTTCATCTACCTGCTCAATTTCACCTGCTTTGTCAGTCTCTAATTCAATAGATTTATCAGAGAATAACATGAAGTGTTGAATCAAAATGTGAGCAGCTCCTTCCAATGCCTTCTCAGGGTGAATCGACCCATCAGTCTCTATATCTAAGACAAGTTGTTCGTAGTCAGTTTTTTGTTCTACCCTGGTATTCTCTACGCTGTACTTAACGTTCTTTACAGGTGTAAAAATAGCATCAATAGGAATATATCCGAATACCTGCTCCGTTGGTTTATTCTCCTCAGCAGGCAGATAACCACGACCCTTCTCAATATTTAATTCTATCTCGGTCTCTACTGAATCGTCAAGGTTACAGATTACCAATTCAGGATTTAGAATTTCAAACGCTGAGGTATATTTAGATATATCTCCGGCTTTAAACTCTTTTTGGTTCTTAATTGATACTGTGATCTTATTATCAAACGACTCCCCGATTTTCTTGAACCTAACCATTTTCAGATTAAGTATGATTTCAGATACATCTTCAACAACTCCCTCGATGGTAGAAAATTCATGTAGTACCCCTGGTACTTTAATACCAGTGATAGAATATCCTTCCAAAGAAGACAACAATATTCTTCTAAGCGCATTACCAATGGTTACCCCATATCCTTTTTCAAGCGGTTTAAAAGTAAACAAGCCGCGAAAATCATCCGCTTTTTCCATCGCGACCTTGTCAGGCATTTGAAATGCTAAAATCGACATAGTTGTTTCAGCTTTAAAGTTATACCCAGTTCAAATGAACCAGGCCTTTTGATTTTATTAAATGTAGAGATTACTTAGAGTAGAGTTCGACGATCAACTGCTCGTTGATATTCTCTGGTATTTCGTCTCTTTGAGGCACTCCAACTACCTTTCCCAGCAATTGACTTCCATCCCATTCTAACCATGGGAATCTTTTAGAGCCATTTGCAGCTAAGCTATCTACCACTACTTCTAGTGACTTGGACCTTTCTCGAACCTCTATCACATCACCAGTTTTTAAGCTGAATGAAGGAATATTAACAATGGTTCCATTGACCACGATATGCTTGTGCAATACAAGTTGACGCGCCCCTCTTCTTGTAGGAGCTATGCCCAATCTAAAAACCGTGTTATCTAAACGCGCCTCAAGTAATTGCAACAGAACTACACCGGTAACACCTGATCTTCTTGACGCCTTATCAAACAAGTTAGAAAATTGTCTTTCAAGAACTCCATAGGTATATTTCGCCTTCTGTTTCTCTCCCAGCTGCACGGCATATTCAGACTGCTTCCTTCGTCTGTTTCGACCGTGCTGCCCCGGAGGGTAGCTCTTTTTCTGTAAAGCCTTACTCGGTCCGAAAATCGGTTCATTGAATTTCCGAGCAATTTTAGCTTTGGGACCTCTGTATCTTGCCATTAATCTATTATTCTAATACGTTATACTCTTCTTCTTTTCGGCGGTCGGCAACCATTATGTGGTAAGGGAGTAACATCTTTAATTGTAGTTACTTCGATACCTGTATTTTGTATGGTACGGATTGCTGATTCACGACCTGCGCCCGGGCCTTTTACAAAAACCTCTACCTTACGTAAACCAAGATCAAACGCCTTTTGAGCACAATCCTGAGCCGCCATTTGAGCAGCATAAGGAGTGTTTTTCTTAGACCCTTTAAATCCCATTTTACCAGCAGACGCCCATGATATCACCTGACCAGTAGTATTGGTCATGGATATAATGATGTTATTAAAAGAAGCTTTGATATGTGCCTGACCTATAGCCTCGACATTTACTACTCTTTTTTTTGCCTTGTCTTTTCTTTTTTGTGCCATTTCTATTCAGCAGTAGTGTCACTTGATACTGTAATAATATCTAAATCATCAGCTTCAGTGACGCGTTACTATTATTTAGTAGCTTTCTTTTTGTTAGCCACAGTTTTTCTTTTCCCTTTCCTAGTTCTGGAATTGTTTTTGGTTCTTTGACCTCTTACAGGAAGGCTCTTTCTGTGTCTGAGTCCACGATAGCATCCAATATCCAGAAGTCTTTTAATACTCAATTGAACTTCCGACTTGAGCACACCTTCTACTTTGAAACTTTCGCTTATAATACTTCGTACGGTATTAGACTCTTCATCCGTCCAGTCTTTCACCTTTTTACTCAAGTCTATTCCAGCCTTGGTAAGAATGTTTTGTGCCGAACTTCTTCCTATACCAAAAATATACGTTAGGGCCACTTCACCCCTCTTATGATCTGGAATATCTACTCCTGCTATACGTGCCATAAACTAGCCTTGTCTTTGTTTAAACCTAGGATTCTTTTTATTGATCACGTAGACTTTCCCTTTCCTTCTGATAATCTTACAATCAGCGCTACGTTTTTTTACTGACGCTTTAACCTTCATGTTTTTTATTTATAACGGTAAACAATTCGTCCTTTTGTCAAATCATATGGTGACATTTCCAACTTTACCCTGTCACCCGGTAAAATCTTGATATAGTTCATTCTCATTTTACCAGAAATATGTGCAATAACCTCATGTCCGTTTTCCAATTCTACTCTAAACATGGCATTTGACAATGCTTCGATTATGGTACCATCCTGTTCAATTGACTTCTGTTTCGCCATTTCAAGATATAAAGTTCTCTTCTATATATTTATGGGTCGTCAAGACCTCAGTTCCTTCTTTAAAAATTGCAACAGTATGTTCAAAGTGAGCTGATGGTCTTCGATCTGCTGTTCTTATTGTCCAGCCATCTGCTTCCTGTACCACACTTCTAGTACCCAAATTGATCATAGGCTCTATGGCAATAACCAACCCTTCTTTTAATAAAGGCCCCTTACCTCTTTTACCATAATTCGGAACCTCCGGACTCTCATGTAAATCCTTTCCTAATCCATGCCCTACAAGCTCACGTACTATGCCATAACCATACTGTTCAACATGATTCTGGATTGCAAAAGCTATATCTCCTATACGATTTCCGTATATCGCTTTCTCAATTCCCTTATAAAGCGACTCTTTCGTCGCTTTAAGTAGCTGATCAACCTCCGAAGATACCTTACCTATCGGATAGGTATAGGCTGAGTCACTATGAAACCCTTTATAGAATACTCCACAGTCTACGGAAATTATGTCTCCATCTTTCAGCTCGTATTCTCCAGGAAAACCATGTACTACATTTTCATTCAATGAAATACATAGTGACGAAGGGAACCCATTAAAGTTTTTAAATGATGGTGATCCACCATGATCCCTAATGTATTCTTCCGCCAACTTATCCAGCTCGATGGTTTTAACACCCGGCTTAATAATTTTGGCAACCTCGCCATGCGCTTTTCCCAGGATCAGCGCACTTTCTTTTATTATTTCAACCTCGTCTCTGGTTTTATATTTAACCATTTAAGACAATCTATGCAGCAGCAATTTGAGAACGCCCCTTTACCTTACCCGACTTCATCATCCCCTCATAGTGCCTCATCAATAGATAGCTCTCTATCTGCTGTAAAGTATCTAATATCACACCCACCATAATGAGTAATGATGTACCTCCATAAAACTGGGCAAAATTAGGAGTGATACCTGCCTGTACTGCAAAAGCAGGAATAACCGCTATCATTGCCAAAAATATAGATCCTGGTAGTGTTATCTTCGTTAGTATCTGATCGATAAATTCGGAAGTTTGTTTCCCCGGTTTAATTCCAGGTATAAACCCTCCGTTTCGTTTAAGGTTATCCGCTATGTCATTTGGGTTAACCGTAATAGCTGTATAAAAGAATGTGAAGATAAGTATCAACAGTCCGAATAAAAGATTATACTGCCATGAATAAGGGTCACTGAATGTTGATCCGATATATGCACCTATTTCGCTATCTCTCCAAAGTCCCGCCACCATTGATGGGATAAACATAAGTGCTTGTGCAAAAATGATTGGCATCACACCGGAGGCATTCACCTTTAAAGGAATGTAATCTCTTTTACCTCCATATAACTTATTACCTACCACTTGTTTCGCATATTGAATAGGTATGCGTCTGGTAGCCTGCACTAAGGCAACTACTGCCATGACTACGAAAAACAATGCCACAATTTCCAAAACAGACATTAAAGCCCCATTGAGGGCTTTATCCTCGACTATTTCGTACCAAAGTGACGCTGGGAATCTGGAGATTATACCAATCATTATTAGCATTGATATTCCATTGCCAATACCTTTATCTGTTATCTTTTCACCTAACCACATACAGAACATCGTTCCTGTGATGAGTATAATAATAGCTCCGACATTAAAGAAAATGCCTGGATACAGTATTGCATCAGCAGGCACTGTTGCTGCTAAATAACTTCCTCCCTGTGCTGCGGTTATAGCAATTGTTAAAACACGTGTTATCTGCGTTAATCTCTTTCTTCCAGATTCGCCTTCCTTCTGTAATTTCTGAAAGTAAGGAACAGCAACGGTCAATAGTTGAATAACAATAGAAGCAGATATATAGGGCATAATACCCAAAGCGAAGATCGAAGCTCTACTAAATGACCCCCCTAAAAAGGTATTAATGAAATCGAATATACCCCCAGCTGCTACCAATTTCTCCGGATTAATACCAGGTATTACAATGAAAGAACCAAGTCTAAAAATGATAAGGAATCCGACTGTATTCAAAATCCTTACCCTTAAGTCCTCAATTGAAAAGATATTCTTTATGGTAGATATAAACTTTTTCATGATTATAACTGGGTCACTTTCCCTCCTAAAGCCTCTATAGCCTTAGACGCACTCTCAGAAAAAGCGTGAGCCGTAACATCAACTTTAGTCTTAAGCTCGCCATTACCGAGAATTTTCACTAAATCCTTTTTAGCAGCCAAACCATTGCTCACCATTAACTCTATGTCAACAACAGTCGCTTTGGTTTTAGCAATTAACCCTTCTAACGTAGACAGGTTGATCGCTTTATATTCTATTCGATTTGGATTTCTAAAACCAAATTTGGGCACTCGCCTTTGCAATGGCATCTGTCCGCCTTCGAAACCCTCTTTTCGAGAATAACCAGATCTTGATTTAGCCCCGTTATGTCCTCTTGTAGAAGTGCCTCCCCTTCCTGAACCTTGTCCACGACCAACTCTCTTCCTACTTTTCACCGAACCCTTAGCAGGCTTTAATGTATTTAGCTTCATAATTATAATTCGGTTACAGATACTAAATGGCTTACCTTATTAATCATGCCGTTTATCTGAGGTGTTAATTCCACCTCCACGGATCTATTGATCTTACCCAAACCAAGAGCCTTGATAGTTCTCTTTTGATTTTCCGGGCGCTTGATTGTACTTCTGATTTGAGAAATTCTAACTTTCGCCATTTCGTTATCCATTAAAAACTTTAGCTAATGAAATCCCTCTATTCTGAGCTACTGTATAAGCATCTCTCATATTGGTCAGTGCGTCAAATGTAGCTTTGACCACATTATGAGGGTTTGAAGACCCTTTAGACTTGGCCAGTACATTATGCACACCAGCACTTTCCAAAACAGCCCGCATGGCACCACCCGCTATAACACCGGTACCGGGAGCAGCCGGTTTCAACAAAACGAAACCACCGCCAAATTTACCGATCGCCTGATGAGGCACTGTGCTTTTAATGATAGGCACCTTAACAAGGTTCTTTTTTGCATCATCAATCCCTTTGGTGATAGCATCTGTCACCTCATTGGCTTTACCCAAACCGTATCCAACTACACCATTTCCATCACCCACCACTACAATAGCAGAAAAGCTGAATCTACGTCCACCTTTTACTACTTTAGCGACTCTTTTGATGGCAACTACCTTCTCTTTGAGGTCTATTTCGCTTGCCTTTACTGATCTTATATTACTCTGAGACATACCTATATTAAAATTTTAGACCTCCTTCACGAGCACCTTCAGCCAATGCTTTTATTTTTCCATGATAGATATATCCGTTTCTATCAAATACTATTCGCTCTATACCACTTGCCAAAGCTTTCTCCGCCAACTTTTTCCCGACACCCTTGGATACTTCCATATTAATTCCTTGATTACCCATCTCAGATGAGGAAACCGAGGTCATAGTATGGCCATTTGTATCGTCGATTATTTGAGCATATATAGCTTTATTACTCTTGAAAACTGACAATCTTGGCTTTTCAGTTGTACCAGACACTTTGCTTCGAACACTTCTTTTTATTCTAAGCCTTCTTTTATATTTATTAAATGCCATAGATCAATTATTTAGCAGCCTGCTTACCAGCTTTACGTCTTATATCTTCACCTACAAATCGAATACCTTTTCCTTTGTATGGCTCTACTTTTCTTAATGATCGTATCTTAGCGGTTACCTGACCCAATAATTGTTTATCAGAACCTTCCAGTGTAACGATCGGATTCTTTCCTTTTTCGGTGATAGCCGTAACTTTAAGTTCGCCGGGAACCGCCATCCAGATATTATGAGAATACCCCAGGCTAAGTTCCAGAACATTATTCTGTGCAGTAGCCTTATATCCCACACCTACCAATTCCAATTGATTGGCAAAACCCTCACTTACTCCAATTACCATATTATTCACCAATGATCGATAAAGGCCATGTAAAGCCTTATGTCTCTTCTGTTCTGTTGGTCTTTCTAAAGTCAGCACTCCTTCATTTTCAACCAATTTGAAGGAAGGGTCAATTCTTTGTTTTAGCTCACCTTTAGAACCTTTCACCACAACTTCACCAGATTTCTCATCGAAATTGTAGCTAACGCCTGCGGGCAAACTGATTGGTTTTTTCCCTATTCTTGACATTCTTATAATTTATTAATATACGTAACACAAAACCTCACCACCGACATTCATATCACGCGCTTCTTTATCAGTAATAACACCTTTAGACGTTGATATGATCGCTACACCTAGTCCATTCAAAACACGTGGCATAGTATCAGCTTTAACGTATTTCCTAAGACCAGGCTTGCTGACTCTCTCCAGATGGAAAATTGCCGGCTTTTTAGTCTCCAGATTATATTTCAAAGCAATTTTGATATTACCCTGATAATTTTTTTCTGCCTCAAATTTATAATTTAAGATATAACCCTTCTCGTGGAGCACTTTCGTGATCTCCTTCTTTATGTTAGAAGCAGGTATATCTAAAACCCTATGACCAGCCTTTAAGGCGTTGCGTAAGCGGGTTAAATAATCAGCTATTGGATCTGTCATCTTTTTATTATTCTAAAACAAAATTGCACCCCTATGAAACGGGCCTGCAAAGATACAAAACATTCTTTATGAACAAAAGTGAAAAGAGTTTCTTTTACCAGCTTGCTTTAGTGACACCTGGGATCTTCCCCGCAGACGCCATCTCTCTAAATGTTACTCTTGAAATACCGAATTTTCTCATGTATCCCTTTGGTCTACCTGTTAGTTTACACCTGTTGTGTAATCTAACAGGAGAGGCATTCCGAGGAAGCTTATCAAGGGCATCATAATCCCCTGCCTCCTTGAGAGCCTTTCTTTTAGCAGCATACTTAGCTACAAGTTTTTCTCTTTTGATTTCTCTTGCTATAACGGACTTTCTTGCCATAATATATTAATTTTTGCTGGTAAAGGGCATTCCAAATGCCTTCAGCAATTCATAACTTTCTTCATCAGTATTTGCAGAAGTAACAAAGGTTATATCCATTCCATTAATCTTATTGACTTTGTCAATGCTAATCTCCGGGAATATTATTTGCTCTTTTACACCAAGTGTATAGTTACCCCTTCCATCAAACCCTTTATCACTAATACCTCTGAAATCGCGTACCCTCGGCAAAGCTACAGACATTAACCTGTCCATAAATTCGTACATTTTTTGCCCTCTGAGCGTGACTTTTGCTCCAATAGGCATTCCGTCTCTTAACTTAAAGTTAGAAATAGATTTCTTTGATAAGGTAGGTACTGCTTTCTGACCGGTGATCAAAGTAAGTTCTTCAATACCTGTATCAACAAGTTTTTTATCAGCTACTGCGGCGCCGATTCCTTTGTTGATACAAATTTTTTCAATTTTCGGAACTTGCATAACCGAGCTATATTGAAACTTATCTTTCAACGCCGGTACTACCTCCTTTGTATATTTTTCTCTTAATCTAGGTGCTGCCATCTTAAATGAATTCTCCTGTTTTCTTGGAATACCTTTGCAATTTACCTTCGCTGTTAGCTTTTCTACCCACTCGGGTAGCTTCGCCATTCGAAGGATCAACCACCATCAGATTACTGATATGAACTGAAGCTTCTGTCTTTTCTATGCCACCCTCTGGCTGATTGGCAGAAGGCTTGATATGCTTTGTTACTATATTAACACCTTCAACAATCGCTCTACTTTTTGCGGTAATGATTTCCAAAACCTTACCAGATTTGCCTTTGCTGTTACCAGAAATAACTTTCACTGTATCACCTTTTTTAAGGTGTAGCTTTGGCTTTATATTTTTTTTCCTTTCCATGGTTTATAATACTTCAGGCGCTAAAGAAACGATTTTCATAAATTGCTTTTCACGCAACTCTCTGGCTACAGGGCCAAAAATCCGTGTACCTCTAGGCTCGTCATTGGCTGTAAGTAGAACTGCTGCATTGTCCTCAAAACGAATATAAGAACCGTCCTTTCTTCTCACTTCTTTTTTGGTTCTCACCACAACTGCACGTGATACAGTGCCCTTTTTCAGGCTGCTCGATGACATGGCTGATTTCACTGATACAACGATCTTATCTCCCACGGACGCGTAACGTTTTCCTGTACCTCCTAAAACACGAATACACAGTACTTCCTTTGCACCACTGTTATCCGCTACGTTTAATCTTGATTCTTGCTGTACCATGTTATTTAGCCTTTTCTATAATTTCAACTAATCGCCACCTTTTTTGCTTACTTAAAGGTCGGGTTTCCATGATCTTGACGGTGTCACCTATACCACACTCGTTTTTCTCGTCATGGGCCGTGAATTTGGTACTTTTGTTAACAAATTTACCGTAGATAGGGTGTTTTTCTTTTCTTTGAACGGATACAGTAATAGACTTCTGCATCTTATTACTAACTACCTGCCCTATTCTTTCTTTTCTTTCGTTTCTGGCCTCCATTATGATACTTAATTAGCGAGTTCTTTAGCCTTTATTTCTGTTTGCAGTCTGGCGATCAACTTCCTTGTTTCTTTGATCTTCATAGGATTCTCTACAGGAGAGATAGCATGAGCGAATGTCAGCTTTTGGTAAGCTTCCTTTTCGCCTACAAGTTTTTGTTGTAGCTCCTCAAGACTAAGGGCTCTTATTTCTGAATTCTTCATCTTTCTTTTATTCCGTGTAATCTCTACGTACTACAAACTTTGTTTTGATAGGGAGCTTTTGCTGCGCCAATCTCAGGGCTTCCTTCGCCAGCTCTATGTTTACACCACCGGCTTCGAATAGTATAGTACCGGGCTTTACAACAGCTACCCAATATTCAGGAGCACCCTTACCTTTACCCATCCTTACCTCGGCGGGTTTCTTAGTCACAGGTTTATCCGGAAATATTCTTATCCAAACTTGTCCCTCCCTTTTCATAGCACGGGTCATGGCTATCCTGGCTGCTTCAATTTGCCTTGATGTAATCCACCCTGGCTCAAGAGCTTTGATACCAAAAGCACCAAAGGCAATGGAATGTCCTCTTTGAGCTATACCCTTAATTCTGCCTTTTTGCTTTTTTCTAAATTTTACTCTCTTTGGCTGTAACATTTCGTCGTCTATTTAACGTGCGTTGAACGCCACTAAAATCTTTTAATTACCTCTTCTTCTTTTCGCACCTTCAGCAGGTCTTTTCCTTCCACCTCTTGGGCCTCCTCCGGGAGCATTATTACCAATGCCTATGTTAGGAGATAAATCTCTTTTTCCATAAACTTCTCCTTTGAAGATCCACACTTTGATACCTATTTTTCCATATACGGTATTTGCTTCACTTATAGCATAATCTATATCTGCACGAAGGGTATGTAACGGAATCCTTCCATCTTTATATTGCTCTGAACGTGCCATTTCTGCACCTCCCAGACGTCCAGATACCTTTATTTTTATACCTTGAGCACCTACGCGCATTGCTGAAGCAATTGCCTGCTTCATAGCACGCCTGTAGGATATTCTTGCCTGAAGCTGCTGAGCAACAGACTCTCCTACCAACTTAGCATCCAATTCAGGCCGTTTTATTTCATAAATATTGATCTGAACATCTTTGCTCGTCAGCTTTTTCAACTCCTCCTTAATTTTATCAACTTCTGCACCACCTTTACCAATAACAACTCCGGGACGAGCCGTATGCACCGTAAGCGTAATTCTTTTCAGTGTCCGCTCTATAACTACTTTAGAAATTCCACCTTTAGGAATTCTTGCCTGAACGTATTTTCTTATTTTATGATCCTCTACCAACTTGTCAGAGAAAGTATTACCTCCGTACCAGGCAGAATCCCAACCTCTTACGATTCCAAGTCTAAAGGCAATAGGATTAACTTTTTGTCCCATTATTTGTCTTCTTTATTTTCTTCAGTTTCTACAGCTACCGGCGCCATGCTATCTAAAATCATGGTAACATGATTAGATCTCTTTCTGATCCTGTGAGCTCTTCCCTGTGGCGCGGGTCGTAATCTTTTAAGCACTTTGCCACTATCGACCCTAATCTCTTTTATAAAAAGATCTGCGTCTTCAAGATCGACGTCTTCGTTTTTCTGCTGCCAGTTAGAGATTGCTGACATCAACAACTTCTCTAATCGAGCTGCTCCTTGCTTAGGCTCAAATTTCAGAATGTTCAGCGCTTTGTTGACTTTCTCACCCCTTATAAGATCTGCGACCATACGCATCTTACGTGGTGAAGTCGGCACATTATTAAGTTTAGCTACAGCCTCCATAATTATCTTCTTCCTTTATCTTTCTTACCTACGTGACCCCTGAAATTTCTGGTAGGAGCAAACTCACCCAGTTTGTGTCCAACCATGTTTTCAGTTACATAAACAGGTATGAATTTATTACCATTATGAACAGCGAATGTGTGTCCAACAAAGTCAGGAGATATCATTGATCTTCTTGACCATGTTTTGATGACAGATTTCTTTCCGGCGTCATTCATGACGTCGACTTTTTTCACGAGTCTGAAATCTATGTAAGGTCCTTTTTTAAGCGATCTAGCCATTATTTTTTACCTCTACTGATGATTAGATTATTAGAATACTTTTTAGGAGCCCTGGTTTTTTTACCTTTCGCTAAAAGACCATTTCTGGATCTAGGATGGCCACCGGAAGATTTACCTTCTCCACCACCCATAGGATGATCAACGGGGTTCATGGCTACACCTCTTGTTCTGGGCCTTCTACCCAACCATCGTTTTCGACCGGCTTTACCCAAGTTCACATTCATGTGATCAGAGTTAGACACGGAGCCGATAGTAGCCAAACAAGTTACTAATACTTTTCTAGTCTCTCCTGATGGTAATTTAACGGTAGCGTATTTACCTTCTCTAGCAAGGAGTTGTACATAAGAACCCGCGCTACGAGCCATGGCACCACCTTTACCCGGTTTTAATTCGAGATTATGGATAATTGTACCCAAAGGTATCTTACTTAACGGAAGTGTATTACCTACTTCAGGGGCTACATTCTCACCGGAAATCACCTTTTGACCTACTTTTATACCTTCAGGGGCTATAATATATGCCTTAGCACCATCAGCATAAAATAATAACGCCACTCGCGCTGATCTTGTAGGGTCATATTCAACAGATTTAACAGTCGCCGGAATATCAAACTTATTACGTTTGAAATCTATGATCCTTGACTTCTGCTTATGACCACCACCCATATATCGCATGGTCATTTTACCTGTATTATTCCTACCGCCGCTTCTCTTCTTGGTTACAAGCAAAGATTTCTCAGGAGTCGCCGTGGTGATCTCTGTAAAAGCTGGCGCTGTTCTATATCGCTGTCCCGGTGTTACCGGTCTTAATTTTTTGATTGCCATCTTCTTGTTAGTTAAATTTCGCCGTAGAAGTCTATTACGTCTCCTTCAGCAACTGTTACAATCGCTTTTTTGAAGGATGACGATCTCCCTGTAATGATCTTTGATTTGGTATACCTGGATTTTTTCTTGCCCAGATAATTCATTGTGTTGACATCCTCCACAGTGACCCCATACATTTTCTCTACGGCCTTCTTTATCTCCACCTTATTGGCTTTGAGATTTACTACGAAACCATATTTGCCTTTTTCATTAAGCGCAGAGACTTTCTCAGTAACCAACGGCTTTACTAAAACACTCATTATTTTTTCTTTAATAAGTTATCAATCTTCTCAACAGAACTCTCGCTTAGTATAAGGTTGTCAGCATTTAACACGTCAAAGGTATTTAACTTATCAGCGGTAGTCACTTTTGAATTCTGTATATTCCTACCTGACAAAACCACGTTCTGATTGGACTCCGAAAGCACCAATAACGTCTTCTTATCACTCACAGAAAGCGAAGAAAGCATCTTGATGTATTCCTTAGTTTTAGGAGCTTCAAAAGAAAAGTCCTCCACTATATTGATACACTTATCTTTTGCTTTATATGCCAATGCCGACTTTCTCGCCAGTTGCTTCAACTTTTTATTCAACTTAAAGGAATAATCCCTTGGTCTGGGACCGAATACCCGGCCTCCTCCTTTAAACAATGGAGACTTAATACTACCCGCACGAGCTGTACCTGTTCCTTTTTGTCTTTTCAGCTTCTTGGTAGAACCTGTTATTTCCGCTCTTTCTTTCGATTTGTGCGTGCCTTGCCTCTGATTGGCCAAGTATTGCTTGACATCCAGATATATAGCATGATCATTAGGTTCGATGCCAAAGATATCTTTGGAAAGAGTTACTTTTCTTCCCGTATCTTCCCCGTTATATGTTACTACTGCTACGTTCATTATTTCTCCAGAATTACAGTTGAATTATTAGCACCGGGAATAGAACCATTGATCAAAATCAGATTCTTCTCAGGTACAATTTTAACAACCTGAAGGTTAATTACTTTCACGCGATTGCCACCTGTTCTACCCGCCATTCGCATTCCTTTAAAAACGCGTGCAGGATAAGAAGCTCCTCCAATGGAACCTGGCGCCCTCTCTCTGTTGTGCTGACCGTGAGTTCTTTGTCCAACACCACCGAAATTATGCCTTTTGACTACCCCTTGAAAGCCCTTACCTTTTGAAGTGCCAATGGCATCAACAAAATCACCTTCCTGGAATACATCTTCAACCTTAATTTCTTGTCCCAACTGCACTCCTCCTTCAAATTCAATTCGGAAATCTCTGAACTCCGCCACTTCCTTTTTAGGAGTAGTATTGGCTTTCTCGAAATGTCCTAACAAAGCTTTGGGTGTATTTTTCAACTTTCGTTCCCCAAAACCTAACTGTACGGCGGTGTACCCGTCCGTTTCCTCGTTCTTCACTTGTGTGATAACACAAGGACCAGCCTCTACAACCGTGCATGGTATGTTCTTACCATTGGCACCAAAGACACTAGTCATACCGATTTTTCTTCCTATTATACCAGACATTTTGTTATGTATTAAAGCAAATGAATGCCTTGACCTCTGCGGATTTTACGCAAAAGGACTGCAAAGATAGAAACTATAGTTGAGGAAGCAAATAGTAGTGTTAAAATTTTAAGATGATAACACACTTCTAATGTAAAGTCAGGAACAGGCTAAATTACTGTAGGCTTTTGTTCATAATACTTCTTGAAGTACATTCACAGACTTTAGTTCACCAAATGAATCTATGTGGGTCTTGTAAAACCCTATGATGAGGTTCAAAAGACTTCGACGATCCTCGTTTGAGATATTGATGTGCTCATCATAACGTGCAAACAGGAGCTTGCGAACATTAGACTCCAATAGAGGAACTTCCTGCATAAAAGCGCTATCAATACCAAACCCCAGGTATTTGGTAAATTTTAACATGAACTGAAGGTGGAAGTTTTCAAAACCTGTTTCCAGTTGGTCCAAAATGATCATTGAATCATATATAAATCGGAACATTTCTGTTATCTCACCTTCTTCCTTCACAGATTTATAAAGCACCTCGGCAAGAAATACACCTATGGAAGATTTAATTACTTTATAAGGCATATTTTGATAGAGTTCAGCAGATTTTACCTCTGATATCCGGTTTATTTCTGCATTTGGTTTATAGTAGACAATCAGATCTAACAGGCTGAGTGGCTGAAAAAGTGCAATCTTACCCCTTGCATTCTTGCTACGAATACCGTTAACAATATAGGTCTGCAATCCCAGTTTTTCTGTTAATATCTTAGCTATGATAGAAGTATCCCGATATTTGAAATACTTAAAAACGATTCCCCTGGTTTTGTGAAGCATTCTTCTATCCCTTAATTAATACTTCCTTTCGACATGTAATTAAGAGGGCTCATTTTTCTACAAATTAATTGACTACTGCTATCTTGCCAATATAGGTTTCCTCTCCATTGTCATCAGCACTAAATATGAGATAAATGCCGCTTTCAGCTCTATTTCCATTATAATCCCGTACCTGCCAGGTAGCAGTTCCCCCTGCTGCCCTGGTTTTCCAGATAAGTTTACCACTGGCATCTGTGATCCTGATCTGTGCATCCCGGACCAAACCCGAAATACCTACCGTACCTTGAAAATCTTGTGTTACCGGATTAGGAAATACTTTTACATTCCTGTGTGTATTATCACCTCTTGTAGCGCCTTCACGGTAGGATAATATTCCTAAGGGTGTGGCTAAAAACACTTCGCCGGAAATAGGATCAATAGCTATGTCAAGAATCTCATCGGAAAGTAATGGACTATTGTCTTCTGTAAAATTGAGCAGCTGCTTATCAGCCTGTGGGTCGAAAAGCCAAATACCGCTTGTAGTGCCAATCCACTTACGATCTCCACCGTCAACAGCTATGGCCGTGATTTCTTCGTCCCGGAGTAAGGGTCTGTTTTCAAAGATAGGTTCAACGGCATCTACCTGTCCTGATATGGCTGAAAAGGTATCGGTAACAACAGAAACCCCTCTATTAGTCCCGATCCAAATGAACCCTTGACGATCTACCGCAAGCGCATTTACCGTATTACTAGCCAGGCTACCCTCACCTGCCGTTGAAGTCAATATTCTGCTCTCCCCGGAATTTTTATCTAATACAATTATACCCCCTCCTCTGTTAGGATCAACAATCATCCAAAGCTGAGTTTCACTTTCAACCATATCAATACAGAAACGAGATGGAAGCGTGTAAGAAGTCCACTGGTCATTATCCTGCCAAAAGTGTAATGGGGTATTTGCTCCATAATTCAATACCCATAAACCATTTTGTGCACCGGATATTGCCGGAACAATCAGGTTCTTGCCTGAGGTATTTGTATTGATCAGTGGGCTACCAGCAGTGTTTTCATCGATTATTTGAACATTGCCGTCATCATTTATTACCATTAGCCCAAAACCGGCAGAGGCTAAAACAATTCTGTTCAGCCGACGTTGATCCACTACATCAGTTACGTCATCAAATTCCGGTAGCTGATTGCCACTTGTATTGCTTTCCCAATCACCCTGGCTAAAAAGGTTATATCCTCCGTCTCTTCTTAAGGGGGTGATAACGGATGAGAAGCCACCAGGAACAGCAAATAGCTGTCCGCTCTGATAGTTCAGCTCAAATACATCATTGGAAAAAGGCCCTGCAGGCCGAAGAGATTGGAAGCTACCCTGAAAATCAGTTACCAAACCATTTAATTGATCCCCCACAAACAATTCACCGGTACTCTTTTTGAATGCATCCATAGGATTAGAAACAAGCTCATTGGCGAGGGATGTTAACCGGAGAGTGTTGTCAAGTTCAAATAGTTGTTCATTCGCAATGATCAAAGCACCGGTGGATAAAGTTCTGGCTTTTTTGAATACTGCATTTTCCAATGTAGTGATTTTAGTCCATTGACCACCGTAGATATATAGACCATTTCCGGATGCACCTGCTACCACCTGATTATCTAATCTGAAAATGACTTCAAAAGATATACCGGGTAGTCCATCTTCACTATCAAAAAGTTTCCAACCATTTGGATCTGCTAAGTTGACATTATTGGTAATGTTGGTTGCTAATACTCCATCCTCAGTCGCCAGAAACAATGAATCTCCCAATGTCACTCCCTGATATACTTTTACAGCTTCTCGTCCGGATCCAATTTCCCGTATGGTCTCACGTACTTCAAACCCATCAGCGCTTACCCTGAGTAAACCAAAATCTGTGATCAAAAAAATTGAATTACCAAATGTAAAGATCTGGTTAACGGATTTGGAACCATTGACCTGTGAGTCTGTGGTCAAATCAAGGTTAATAATTTCTGTATCCGTTATCACATCCAGGTTACCACTTCGGTAACCAACGTAGAGCTGTCCTCCATTATCATTATAGTGTAACGCCGATATATCCCCTTCCTGCAGTCCGTTTATTTTAGCGATCGTTGTCAGACTATTATCCTCACTATCGAAGACCATTATCCCTAAGGGTGATGAAGCAAATGTTTTGTTGCCTGCATCAGCCAGATTAATGATTGAATTGTAGGAAAAGTGAGTACGCCAGGTACCTATAGGAATATCCTGGCTTCCAGCTATATTACAAAACGCCAGACCTATTATTAAAGCGCAAAATTTTTTCACTTCTTTTTCCTTTGTTTTATACCTTCTATGAAACTACCACGGCTCCTGGCCTCGTATTTATGTTTTTCTCCCAGCATTACTTTGTCCTCGTTCTCAGTAAGCCGGTATGAAAACGAAGCCAGCTCACCACTTTGCGCACATATGGCATGTACTTTAGTTACAAATTCTGCTGTAGCCAGCAAGTTAGGCATTGGACCGAACGGTTTTCCTTCAAAGTCCATGTCTAACCCGGCAATGACCACTCTTTTTCCACTGTTAGCAAGTTTATTACAAACTTCTACTATGGTTTCATCGAAAAACTGGGCCTCATCTATCCCCACCACATCACATTCACCCGCCAATAATAGGATATCATGTGCAAAATCCACGGGGGTAGATCTTATTGATGTTTCATTATGAGATACAACGTCCACTTCATGATATCGTGTATCTACAGATGGCTTAAATATTTCTACTCGCTGTTTCGCTATAAGGGCCCGATTCAAACGGCGAATGAGTTCTTCCGTTTTTCCGGAAAACATACATCCGCAGATCACCTCTATCCAGCCGGTTTTCTTCGCCTTTCCAAAATTGGGTTCAACAAACATTTTTCAAAAATAAATAATCCGCACCGCTTCATCCACCTGACAAAAGCAAGTAATTACAGAGGTTAATATGAATAACTTATATGAGGTAATTTCGAACTATTCGGGACTTCAATTTCCAACTCCCCTTCTCCTAATTCTGCCTGACAACTCAGCCTTTCATTCTTTCGCAGTCGACCTAATTGACTGAATCTTTTTTCATGCAAATTGGGAGCATTCAGATTATTCATCCCCTTCAATATGATCGCCTTACAAGTGGTACATCGTCCTTTAGCACCACAAGCATGCATCCAATCTACCTGACTGTGTTGAAGGGCTGTCAAAATTGTTGTGTTACCTTCCGTTTTTACCTGAAGGTTGGACATATTTTTGACGATGATTTTGGGCATAATAAGTAACTTTAAAATCGAGATAACGTGAACCCCGATAAAGCTAGATTATATAACTGCATGGAGAACAGACTGAATCGCGAAGGTATAAAAAAATACAGTGAACGTTTCACACGCACTATTGCCAAAGCATACTTTAAAGATAAACAACAAATATCAGGACAGGAGATCCTGGAGTTGGAGCCCATTCGACAGATCAATCTTTTTGTCATTAAAAACCTGTTTAAGGAATGGCAAAAGGAAACCGGAAAACTAAAGAGTCAGTATTTCGATTATCAAAACACCGAGGTAAACGCTGCCTTAAAAGAATTTATGAATATTCTTTCAAGGCATATTTCAATAGATAAAAAGGACTTCATACCACTTTATCAAAGCGCTACTGAGGAAACAGTGTTGCTCATCTTTTCCCCCTATGATTTTTACACCCATATATTAAAACGTAATGATGATTCCATGAACATGGAAGACCTGAAAAGGGTGTTAAAATATGTGAAAGTTAATCGCCACCTGTGGCAGGCGCTGATTGAAAAGGTAGAAGAACAAAATATTGTTTCCATTGATCAAAATAATCTACCGCAATTACTGGATGATGTATTTGCCAGCATTGATGATACTCCTGAGGACATTGAAGAATACCTGCGCGAATTTACAGCTGTAGTACCTCTGACCGAAAATGATATCTATACGGAAGATAGTGGTATTTCCCCAACATCTATAGAATCAGAGTCTGTCGATGACCCAACTTCTGTGACCGATGTTGATACAGTGACCTGGGAAGTGGAGAACACTTCAAAAACACTTCATGATGAGCTGGCTGTAAAACAATCTACAACTATTGCCGACATTCATGCAAAGCAAAAGATCAGTAATATAAACGAAAACATCACACTGAATCAGCGGTTTATGTTCATCAACACCCTTTTTAATGGTGATGATTCCCTATTTAGTGAGGTCTTAAATGTACTGGAACAATTGCTGAGTTACCAGGAGGCCATTCAATATTTAGGTGATGAGTTTCCTAACTGGGATATGGAAGCGGAAGAGGTACAGGAATTTATAGAGATCATTGGAAAAAGATATTAAGACCCATAAGCATTTGGCACCAAAAGGGCCCTCACTTGGTCAATTAGTGAACCAGTACCTGGGTTCTATGTGCGTCAAGTTTCAGGAATATGAAAAGGAGCAGGGTGAATCCGAAAAACGATGACCCTCCATAACTGAACAAAGGCAACGGAATACCTATCACAGGAAAAAGGCCAATGGTCATCCCGATATTGATGGCAAAATGAAAGAAAAAAATACATGCCACTGTATATCCGTATACCCTGGCAAAGCGCCATTTTTGTCTTTCAGCCAGGAAGATCAATCGTAAGATTAACACCACGAATAACATTATGGTAATAAAGCTTCCTATCCAACCATGCTCTTCTCCTATTGTACAGAAAATAAAGTCCGTACTTTGTTCGGGTACAAAATCGAATTTTGTCTGTGTCCCCTTCAAAAATCCTTTTCCCCAAGGTCCCCCGCTGCCAATAGCAATCTTGGATTGGGTAACATTCCAGCCAAACCCCAAGGGATCGGAATCCGGGTTGATAAATGCTTTGATACGATTTTGCTGGTGTGGTTTAAGTACGTCGTTGATAACATAATCAACACTTCGTATCACCCCCGACACCACCAGAGCTCCGGCTATAATAAAAACAATGCGTTTTATTCGTTTCTTATTAAAGAAAATAGCTAGTGTCGCAGCTGACAGAATACCCATGTAAAGATAAACATGATTTTCCACCAGTAATGTAAGTACAAATATTATCGCTGAAAATGCTCCTACAATGAGTAGGACCGGTGACAATCCTTCGCGAAACAATACCAGAAGCAGTACTGCATAAACTATGGCAGTACCTGCGTCACCTTGTAGTACGATAAGAACAGCCGGAAGGCCTATGATGGCAAATGTTACCACCTGATCCATCACCTTGTCCATTCTAAAACCGGAGGTACCAATGTATTTGGCAAGTGCTAATCCAGTGGCAAATTTGGCCAATTCAGAAGGTTGAAGGCGGAAAGGACCCAACTCAAACCATGACCTCGAACCTGCTACCTCCCTACCAAAAAGCAATACCACAATCAATAAAAATATGATTACACCATATATGATATAGGCAAACGTATCGTAAAACCGAAAGTCCATTACCATAATGATTATGATTAGCAATACGGATGCCCCAATAAATATCAGTTGTTTACCACTATTCAATGAAAGGTCAAAAATATTCTGGTACGTGGTATCATCGTAGACAGCAGCGAAAATATTCAGCCACCCTAACAATGCGATCAGGAAAAAAAGCAGGACGGTCAGCCAGTCAAGGTTACCTGATATGTTATCAGCTCTGGTCAATACAGAAATTCTCCTCGTTTCACAAATTCTTCAATGTTAGGACGTTGTGTTTCTCCTATCAAGTACTTTTCTATCATCAGGCTGGCAATAGAAGCTGCCGCCCGTGCGCCTTGCCCTGCATCTTCTACATACACTGATACCGCTATCTTAGGGTTATCTTTTGGAGCAAATGCTATAAAAACAGAGTGATCCGGCAAAGGATCATTTTGGACAGTACCGGTTTTACCACAAACCTCAATATCCCTAAGTTTAGCTCTATACTGACCAGTTCCTGAACGAACTACTTCTGCCATAGCCTCAACAGCAATATCAAAGTGTTCAGGTGCTACCATGGTATAATGTTTCTCTTTATACTGAGGTAGAGGTTCTCCGGTTTGTCCAACCGATTTGACTAAATGAGGCGGATAATAATACCCTCTGTTAGCAACTATTGCTGCAAAATTCGCCATTTGGAGAGGGACCACGAGGTTCTCACCTTCGCCGATAGCAATAGAATAAATATTTGAATATTTCCATGGTCGATTATTATAAGCCCGATCATAATATGCCGTACTGGGCACCAAACCACTTTTTTCATTGGGAAGATCGATACCCAGTCGTGAACCCAGCCCGAAAGATCCAACATACTCGTGCCATTTTATCAACCCGATCCGTGTGTCTTCATAAGGATCTTCAGAAGCACCCCGGTTCACCACCCGTTTCATTACGTTATAGAAATAAGGGTTACAAGAGTTGGTAATAGCTCCCACCAATGTCTCTCCGGGGCCATGATAGTGACATTTCATTGGCACCATTACACAAGGTATATATGTATTCCTATTAATAATACCCTCGTTTAAGGCTACCAGCGACTGTATGATCTTAAAGATAGACCCCGGGCGATATTGAGCCATTAACGGTCTGTTGAACAATGGCTTTAGCGTATCACTGCTGATCCTTGAAAAATTCTCACTGTAGTTCCTGCCCGTGAGCAAGTTGGGATCATATGAAGGACCTGACACTATAGAAAGTATCTCTCCACTTGATGGCTCAATAGCCACAATACTACCTGATTTATTCTCAAGCAGGTATTCCCCGTATTTCTGTAGCTCGATATCAATAGTAGAAATTAAATTTTGACCTGGTACGGCAAGTGTATCATATTTACCATTCTCGAAGCTTCCTTTCTCAATACCTCTAACGTTTTTAAGCACGCGTTTCACTCCTCTTTTTCCTCTAAGCTGCTCTTCGTAGTATGCTTCTATGCCGCTTTGACCAATATAATCTCCTTGGTGGTAATACCTTAAAGTGTCCAGACTCAAACGTCTGGCACTGATCTCACTCACATAGCCAAGCGCATTTGCCATCACCGGAGAGGTATAAGCTCTGGTGGTTCTGACCTGGATACCGAATCCCGGGAAATCAACGAGAAAATCCTGTACTCTGGCCAAGTCTCTTTCCGATAACTGTTTTATGAGTACATTGGGTCTCACATAAGAAAATCCTTTCTTACGTCTAATACTTTGGTAGCTCTCTTTAAATTCATCCTTTGTTATTTCAAAAAGCTCACAAAACTTCAAAGTATCTAAACTGATAACCTCTTTAGGTGTAACTGTAAGATCAAATTGAGGGGTATTATAAACGAGCAATTTCCCATTGCGGTCATAAATCAACCCTCGGTACGGATACTCCACCACACTATGAATTACGTTACTCGAGGCCGCCTCTGCATAGGTTCCATCCAGTACTTGAATGGAAAACAATTTTCCCAGAAACAAAATAGCTACTGAAACAACTATCAGTTGGATGATATATTTCCTTGATTCATTCATCCTCTTCTTTTGTTATAAAAGAGATACTGCAGAGTGAATAGCAAAACAAAAGTAAAAAGTGTACTGGCAAATACCTTTGTTAAGGTAAATGTAAATAACCCAAAACCTGCTGCTTCAACATAAAAAAGCACCAAATGATGCATAAACACCATTGGCAGAGCATATGAACTGAACCATTGCCACCCATCTAATGAAAGTGAAGGAAGGGCACCTGTGTCATACCCCCCTTGAGGGGTAAGTAAGTTAATCCAGTAGTTTCTTAAAAACATTATTAAAACACATGCAGAAGCATGTATGCCAAGGCTATCGTAAAAAATATCAGCACCGATACCTGTGATAAACCCTAAAAAGAGTAACGGCAACAATCCTGTCTCTATCGGAAGAAGTAATAAAAAACCAATATATACGAAACAAAAGGCACGATCAAAAAGTACGAAATTTTTAACAACAAGCGCCTGAATTAGCAAGTAGGCAAAAAAAGAAAAAACTTGTATGATTATTCTCCCGCTCATTCTGTTGATACTTGTATGGAATCTAACTCTACTTTCAGGTTATTTTTGATAAGATAGACATGGGAAAGACTATTAAGGTCATTGGCCAATTCTATTTTTATGTCATAAAAAGGAGAGTCATCCGTAAGTTCGTAGTCTTTGATGATACCAACAGGCAGGTCCTGGGGAAATACAGCGTTATATCCTGATGTGACTATGGTATCTCCTTTCTCCAAGCTAATATGCCGGGATACATACCATACCCTGGCTTCATAAGGGTTCAGGCCATCCCACCTAACTGTACACAAATCGCCCGTACGACGTATTTTGGCAGATACAAGTACATCTTTATGAAGTATTGATGTAATCAGTGCAAAGTGAGTGGAAACGGTCTTCACTTTGCCTACTACGCCCAAGTGGTCTGTCACGGCCATACCTGGCTCAATGCCATCTGCTTTTCCCTTGTTAATGGTGATATAGTTTTCCAGTTGTCTGACAGAGTTCTTAATGACTTTGGCACTGATATAGTGGTACTGATTGATTATGTCAAAATCTTTGTTTTCTCTAACCTCAAGATTGTAAAAGTTCTGATTGAGCTGGCTCACCTGTTTTTTGAGCTGCGCATTTTCACGAGCAAGTTCAATATTTACCCGCTTAAGGCCGAAATAATCGGATATCCCTCTGGAGAATTGCATAACACCTCCTGCGTAACGATTGGATGAATTAAAAAATTTGGCCCCCTGGTACGGGTTATTATTAACAATAAGCCAAATACAAAATAATTCAAGGAACAGGAATGTTATAAAAGCCCGATATTGGAATAAAAACAGAAATAATCGTTGCATTTATGCCGTAAGTTGAACTAACCGTAAAAAATCAGGCAGACGCCCCCGCTAAGTCATCAGCACAGCCTTGAACGAATTCACATTCTTTAATGAATTACCAGTACCTCTGACCACAGCTCTTAATGGGTCTTCCGCTACATGAATTGGTAATTTTGTTTTTAAAGCAAGTCGTTTATCAAGCCCCCGAAGCAATGCTCCTCCACCTGTCAGATGTATTCCGTTATCATAGATATCTGCTGATAATTCAGGTGGTGATATTTCAAGTGCTTTAAGTACGGCTTCTTCAATTTTAGAAACCGATTTATCAAGTGCAAAAGCTATTTCAGAATATGAAATCTTAATAATTTTAGGAATACCTGTCATCAAGTCACGCCCACGAATTTCATAGTCTTCCGGCCCATCATCAAGTTCTGTGAGGGCTGAACCTACTTCTATTTTCACCTTCTCTGCGGAACGCTCTCCTATTAACAGATTATGCTGCCTCCGCATGTAATCAAGAATATCACGATTGAAAGTATCTCCGGCCACTCTTATAGACTGATCGCAAACTATTCCGGAGAGGGCGATCACGGCAATTTCCGTGGTTCCACCTCCTATATCCACAATCATTGAACCTACCGGCTGTTCAATATCAATACCTATACCTATAGCCGCTGCTATAGGCTCATGTATCATGTACACCTCCTTGGCCCCGGCATGTTCAGCCGAGTCACGTACTGCCCTTTTCTCAACTTCTGTAATGCCTGAAGGTATGCAAATCACCATTCTATGAGAAGCCGGGAAAAATTTATTTCCGCTGTCTATCATCTTTATCATTCCACGTATCATATGCTCTGCAGCGTGGAAATCAGCGATTACACCATCTTTTAAAGGCCTTATTGTTTTGATGTTTTCGTGGGTTTTTTCATGCATTTGCATGGCTTCCCTACCTATTGCCAATACCTTACTGGTATTCTTGTCGATGGCAATAATAGACGGTTCGTCTACAACAATTTTGTCTTTACTAATGATGAGGGTATTGGCAGTGCCAAGGTCTATAGCGATGTCACTGGAGAAAAAATCAAACAATCCCATGTTATGCTGTCAAAAAGTTTTGGGTTATGATCATTTGGAAATTTACAAATTAGTTTTTTTAATGAACCACCAAATAAAGTTTTTTTTAATGTTTGAAATGGCGTATTCCTGTAAATACCATAGCCATGTCATGTTTATCGCAAAAGTCAATCGAATCCTGATCCTTAATAGACCCACCTGGCTGGACCACTGATTTGATGCCTGCCCCACGTGCAATTTCTACACAATCAGGAAACGGAAAGAAGGCATCCGATGCCATTACTGCCCCTTCCAACTGAAAACCAAACTCTTTTGCTTTGGCAATTGCCTGCTTTAAAGCATCTACACGTGACGTTTGTCCCACTCCACTGGACAGAAGTTGACCGTCACGGGCAAGTACTATAGTATTTGATTTTGTATGCTTACACACTTTACTGGCAAATACAAGCGCACTTTTCTGATCAACAGAAGGAGCAACCTTCGTGACAGTTTTAAAATCACCTATGCTATCAGTTTCAAGGTCCCGGTCCTGCTCAATGACTCCATTAAGCAGGCTTTTAAACTGCTTTTGAGTTTTGAGCGATTGTGTTTGCCGAATTAATATGCGATTTTTCTTTTGTTTTAGTATTTCCAGAGCCTTTAGATCAAAATCAGGAGCTATCAATATCTCAAAAAACAACGAGCTCATTTCCTGCGCCGCTTCCTCGTCTATTGTTTTATTGGTGATCAATACCCCTCCAAAGGCTGAGACTGTATCAGCTGCCAAAGCTTTCTGGTAGGCTTCTTTTACATTTGACGCTGTAGCTACTCCACAGGCATTAGTATGTTTTAATATAGCAAATGCTGTTTCATCGAATTCATCCATAAGACTGACGGCTGCATCTACATCTACCAGGTTGTTATAAGAAAGTTCTTTCCCGTTCAGTTGCTCCAACATGTCAGCCAGGTTTCCATAATAAGCACCTTGCTGATGTGGGTTTTCTCCATAGCGAAGAGATTTTTTTTCACGAAGGCTATGCTTAAAACTGCCCACTTCTTCTGTTGGATTAAAATAGTTAAAAATGGCAGTATCGTAATGAGAGCTTATATCAAAAGCCTGAGCAGCAAAATGTCGTCTGTCCGAAAGCTCTGTTACCGCACCTTTTTCATCTAAAATAGTTTCCACCGCACTGTATTGTTCACGGGACGACACTATCCAAACATCCTTAAAATTCTTGGCTGCCGCTCGAATAAGGGATATACCACCAATATCAATTTTTTCAATGATATCTTCTTCCACCGCTCCGGAAGCGACTGTTTCCTCAAAAGGATACAGGTCTACAATTACAAGATCTATGGCAGGTATCTTAAATTCTTCCGCCTGCTTTTGGTCGTTTTCTAACTCGCGCCTATGAAGTATCCCTCCAAAAATTTTAGGATGCAGTGTTTTTACTCTACCACCAAATACGGAAGGATAACCGGTAAGTTCTTCTACCGGAGTAACAGATATGCCCAAATCTTCTATGAATTTTTGAGTACCACCCGTTGAAAAAATCTGCACCCCTTGTTTTGAAAGAAGTTTGACAATTGGCTCTAATCCATCTTTATAAAAAACAGAGATGAGGGCTGATTGAATTTTTTTTGATGACATAGTTAAGAAATGGGACTACCTCCCGGCAGCATATATTTGTCGTAATACTGAGTTTGTGTCGTGAAGAGACGATTATTTAAAATTAAGGCGCAAAGCTATGAATTTTTATGATATTTCATGATTAGTTCCTCAATCACTTCGGGATAGTGCTTGTACTCTAACTGATGAACTTTAGACGCAATGGTTTCAACAGTATCTTCAGCAATCAACTCACACTTACCTTGAAAAATTATCCGCCCTTCATCATAATTTTGATTCACATAGTGAATAGTAATGCCTGTTTCTTTTTCATCGGCAGCTTTCACCGCCCGATGCACATTTTCACCATACATACCTTTTCCTCCGTACTTTGGCAGCAGTGCAGGATGAATGTTAACAATGCGGTTAGGAAAGGCTTTAATGAGGTTGTCAGGAATTAACCAAAGAAACCCAGCTAATACAACCAAATCAACCTCGGCTTTTCGGAGCATATCAAGCACATGGTCAGACTGTAAGAAATCAACTTTGTTAAAGGTTATCGACGGTATATCCAGATTTTCAGCCCGTGTATGCACATATGCATCGGGTTTATTAGAAAGTATCAGGACAATTTTTATGTCTTGTCTGTTTTTGAAGTATTTCGCTATTTTTTCGGCATTGGTTCCGTTGCCTGATGCGAAAATGGCTATTTTGAAGGTAGTGCTATTCAAGTAAGACGATTTTAATCTATAGCTAATGATGGATTAGCTATAGATAATGTGTTGAAATTTCTACAAGGGCCAAAATTAAAAAGAAACTGTTATCAGGCACTTCTATGAGAAGAAATTACGCAGTTTTAAAAAAAAACCATACTGAATATCCCTATTAGCATGATCAGCTTACAATACTTACTTAATTGGTAATAATGTCGTACAGTGTCTGCTCTTTTTAACTTAAATGCGATAAATCCTAATGGGAACACCAGGCCTGAACAAAATAGGGTGAGTTCTGTACCGACAAAAGTGTATGCAAGAAAACACATCCCCATTAAGAACAAAATGGAAAAGATGTATAACATATTTTTTGTTTTACGTACACCGTACAAAACCGGTAATGTTTTGCAACCAAACGTAGCATCTCCTTTTACATCTTCTATGTCCTTAATAACTTCTCGTATAAGACTAAAAGAAAAGGCAAAAACAGCGAAAGCCAGTATCATGATATTGTGAGTGCCAAACAACACATCAACGATATAAACGGCCAATCCGGTGAGTGCAGCCACTACAAAATTGCCCACAAGAGGCATGCGTTTGAGTTGGTTTGAATACAACCATAAAAACCCTACAGCAAAAAGGTTGATAAAACCAATCTCAGGGGATAAAAGACCTCCCAATATTATTCCTAAACCGCTGATAACAACATGCGACACCATAGCCACCCTTCTTTTCATCATTTTACCTACGATAACACGTTGAGGTTTATTGATCAAGTCAATCTTGACATCATAATAGTCGTTAATTATATAACCTGCAGCAGCTATAAACACCGAAGAAAGGCAAAGTAAAAACAACTTGCTATGGGTCAGATAATAATAAGGCCCTTCTCCCGAGTCTACCAAAAACAATGCAGTAAAATACTGGGTAAAAACAATTATCAGCAAGTTCCAAAACCGGGTAATCTGTATAAACCCTGATAATGAAAAAGAGCTAATATTGGGACGAAACGAACTTACCATCAGGATCACGTTTGGTACAAAGGTATATTCTCATGGCAAGTATTACAAAACCTCTATCTGAACCTTTGAAGCACTTTGTTGAACGTTACATCACCTGATACAGCATCCGATAATATGCAGAACTAGAATTTTAACACAAGTGATAAAAGGAAATTCCGTGGTGCCTGCGGATAAAAGTAATTTTCCCGTACCTCGAATTCAGTTCCTCCAAAATAACCAAATGTGTATCCATTCGACGAGTATTGCTCACTTAAGATATTATTAATCAATAAATTAACCCCTAATTCCTTGGCTAATTTATTTTTAATTGAATAATTCAGTCTGAGATCATTTACAAAGTAAGCCTCCAGTTTACGCTCGTCATTAGAAGTATTATCCAAAAACTGGTCTCCCACATATTTTGTAAGTACCCCCATTTCAAAATTCTCAAAAAGGCTGTAGGTCAATTGTGAACCCGCAATAATATTTGGAGAAAAGGCTATGTCCGTATCTTGATAAACGTTCTCAATAACACTAAACTCATCGAAAGCCTCTCCGTAATCTATGAGTATCTCGGTGAAATCTCTAATTTTATTCCTACTTAAGGTCAAATTAGCATTCCATTGTATTTTATCAGACCATTTAATAGCTCCCTCCAGCTCAATTCCCACTCTATAGCTCTCACTGACATTCATTCTCAATGAAGACCCAACATCATTTACATCCCCTGTAAGAACCAATTGGTCTTCATAATCCATCAGATAAAAATTAGTTGAGAACTGTATTTTTTTTGTCAAAAATCTGTAGCCAATTTCCCGGTTCTTCATTTTCTCTCTTTTAGGAGGGACCTGAGAGTCTACAAAGTCTGACCTAACAGGTTCTCTGTTGCCTATGCTATAAGAACTGTAGATCGTACCCTTGTTAAAACGATATGTGAAACCTACTTTAGGGTTAAAAAAATCGTAATCCTGAGAAACAGAAAGCGCTCTTAAATCGTTATCGATTCCATCTATTTTGTAATCAATATTGCGATATTGAAGGTCCATAAAAACATTAAGAGGCTTAGAAAATTGATGGCTGATTTTCAAAAAGCTATTGAAATCTGTCTTAGTCCCCAGGTTATCATAATACCGGTTTCCAATGAATGTGTTTTGACCAAATTCAGCCCAGATAATTTCTCCAAAATGAGCACCATCGTATTCATTGTATGCCCCTCCAAGGGTAACATTCCAATTATGCGGACTATAATTCAAGGAATAAGTTAATCCGTAAAAATGATTATCCAACCATCTTCTCCTTATAAAATCAGACTCTTCTATCAGCTCATTGCCGATAGTAAGGTTAGGTAACCGATAGTCAGAGAAGCTGTCATCTTCTCGGAACTGCTCAAAAAACCCCCGACCATAAGTGTAGTGCAATGCCACATTACCCACCATATTCCCTGTAATTTGTTGAGAAATGTGAAGTTGATAATGATCTTGTTGATAGTTATCTACTTCATTATCATAAAGATACCAGTTAAACGTACGTCCCGCTGTTCGCATGTTATCTGCTTGCTCGTTTGAAAGACTGTTATTAGCTATTACGGCCTCTATGCCTTCACTGTCATTTTCCAGTACGGCCTCAGGTGTACCATACCAAGCCTGATAGGTACGTTCTTCACCTCCAAAAATAATCGCTTTGATCAGTGTATTTTTTCCGTAGTATCCTCCGGACAGATAATAACTCTGCAAATCAGAAGTTGCACGGTCTATATAACCGTCAGAGGCTATTTTTGAAAGCCTTCCATCAAAAGTCCATTGATCATCTATTAATCCACTCCCAAAGCTCACGGTATGGCGCCTCGTATTATATGACCCAACTGCATTGATGATATCTGAATAGGCTTTTTCTTTGCGGGCATTAGTCTGTAGATTAACGGTAGCTCCAAAAGCACCTGCGCCATTTGTACTTGTACCTACACCACGCTGAACCTGAATACTTTCGGTAGACGAAGCCAAATCCGGCGTATTAACCCAAAATACACCTTGTGACTCGCTGTCATTAATGGGAATGCCATTAATAGTTACATTGATTCTGGTAGCATCGGATCCTCTAATACGTAATCCGGTATATCCTACACCCGCTCCTGCATCGGAGGTAGTGACCAATGATGGCATAAAATTCAACAGAAAAGGCAGGTCCTGCCCAAAATCCTGCTTACTAATCTGCTCCTTATTCAATGTGGTAAATGTAATTGGACTGTTTTCATCTGCACGCGTAGCACTGACAATTACTTCATCCGCCAAATATGGTTCTGAGGATAATGGAACCTCACCTAAATTCATGTCACCTAAAACCTGTACTACTTTATCTAGTGATGTGTAACCAACAAAACTGAATTTTAATGTATAATTACCAGAAGTAGCTACAACGATCTGAAATAGTCCATCAAGATCAGATGAACTCGCACTTGTAGCGCCATCCAGGGTCACATTGGCTCCTGGCAGAGGTTCACTTGTAGCACTATCTATTACCTTTCCTGTAATTTGATATTGCCCGAAAGCAGCCGTACCAATAAACAACATTACCGTTGCTAATTTCAAAATTTTCATTTTCGTAATCGTTCATGTCAGGCCCTACCGGGGAAAGCCCCCGAATAAATTAACATACCATTCCTACGCCAGCATTACCTGGATCAGGTTACAGTTACTCAGATTAGAACTATGGGTATACTCTCAGCCTTATCTTACACCATCTCAGATGGTAAGGCACCCCCTTAGATGCAAATTAACTACAAACTCTGGTAAAACAGCGGCACACTGTCTCAAAACAGGTACTTCCATTTAGAAGATCACAATTTGGCACTTAGTGGAAAGCGGTTATATTTGAGTATAACCTTTCAGATATGTATAAAGTAACGACTAGGAACAAACAAGTTGAGGTAAACTTCAAAGACGGAGCTGTCACACTGGACGGGACTCTATTTGACTGGGATATTTCACAAATAGATGATTCACAATTCCATGTGATCAAGGATGACAGGTCCTACACTATGGAAGTGATCAAGATAGATTATGAAAGTAAGATGGTAGTACTGAGCGTTAACGGAAAAAAGTATGAGATTTCTGTCAAAGACAAGCTTGATGTATTACTGGAAAAGTTGGGTATGGATAAAGTAGCCGGATCGGAGCTAAACGAAATTAAGGCACCCATGCCAGGGCTTATATTGGCTATTAATGTTAAAGAAGGAGATCTGGTTAAGAAAGGTGACCCTCTGCTGATATTAGAAGCTATGAAGATGGAAAATGTTATAAAAGCCCCCGGGGATGGTGAAGTGAAGCAAATCAAAGCTAAAGTGGCAGATAGTGTAGAGAAAAATGAAGTAATCATTCAATTTTGACAGAGTGTGATCCTGATTATTTCAACAACCCTTCTATATTTGTGGAATTTCATATTAAACATTCTCCCATTCAATGAAGTATAGTCGCATTCTTCTCAAACTAAGTGGTGAATCACTTATGGGGTCCGGTCAGTATGGCATAGACCCTAAACGACTCAAACAATATACGGATGAAATACGCACTGTAAAAGAAGCAGGAGTGGAAATCGCCATCGTCATAGGCGGTGGTAATATCTTCCGGGGCATTCAGGCTGAGGGTGCCGGTATAGAGCGTGTACAAGGCGACTATATGGGTATGTTAGCTACGGTTATCAATGGAATGGCCCTTCAAAGTGCGCTGGAAGGTGCTGGTCTTTATACCAGGCTAATGTCAGGGATAAAAATGGAGCAGGTTTGCGAGCCCTTTATACGGCGCAGAGCCATACGGCACCTTGAAAAGGGAAGGATCGTAATTTTTGGTGCAGGTATAGGAAACCCCTATTTCACTACAGATTCTACGGCTAGTTTAAGAGCTATTGAAGTACAGGCAGATGTCGTGTTAAAAGGAACCCGCGTCGATGGTGTGTATACTGCCGACCCCGAAAAGGAACCTACAGCCACCCGCTATGATGAACTATCATTTCAGGAAGCTTATGAAAAAAATCTGAACATCATGGACATGACGGCTTTCACTTTATGCCAGGAAAATAATTTGCCGATCATTGTTTTCGACATGAACAAACCCGGAAACCTGGCAAATATCATACATGGTGAAACGGCCGGCACATTAATAAAGTAAAGTATTTAGCCTAATTTTAGTTTTCACAATTATTTAGAGATGGAAGAAATTAAAATGTACCTGGATGAGGCCAAGGATTTGATGGGTAAAGCCATTGGCCATTTAAGTAGTGAATTGCTTAAGATCAGAGCTGGGAAAGCTTCTCCCAATATGCTGGATAGCATTATGGTAGATTATTATGGTAGTCCTACTCCTCTAAATCAAACCGCTTCCATCACTACGCCGGATGCCAGGTCAATCATGATAAAACCATGGGAAAAAAGCCTTATAAATGAAATAGAAAAGGCCATTATCAATAGCGACCTTGGACTGAATCCACAGAATGATGGTGAGCAGGTGATCGTTAATGTACCCATACTCACCGAAGAACGCAGACAAGCCTTGGTAAAACAAGTGAAGCATGAAGGTGAGCTCGGCAAAATCAGCATTCGAAATGCCCGTAAAGAAACTAATGACGGTCTCAAACAGCTTCAGAAAGAAGGCGCTTCAGAAGACGAAGTAAAAAGGGCTGAAGATCAAGTGCAAAGTCTTACTGATGAACACACAAAAAAGATCGACGAGATACTAAGCAAGAAGGAAGAAGAAATTATGACAGTGTGAGTCTATCGGCACACGAGGTTAAGCGATAAAAAGATAAAGGCTGTTTTTTAAAAACAGCCTTTATCTTTTGACTACAATTTTTTCAATTTTAACCCATCAAATTACCTTAGCCAGGTTAAGCAAGCTACTGCTCATCAATAATTTCCTGGATTCTGCTTCTTTTCTATTTATAATAAATTTTAGCTTTCCTCCTTCTACATAAAAGGTGATGATTGAGCCCTTGGCCGCAAGCTCTTGCGTTTCACTTATAATCATGGTACTGGTGCCACTACTAGCCTCCTTGATTGTTTGAAAAAGCTTGGCCTGATCAGCTGGTATGAACACAATGTGACAGCCTTTGACGGAACTTGCATTTGCTATTTTCTTCACAGTAGCATCCCTTCCTTTTGACTTTATAAGAGCTTGCAACTCGGTTAAAACCCTCGAATTCCCTACTACACCTATGACAAAACTGTCATTCCCCTCAGGCCACTGTACATACTCCATAAACTTGGTCATGAACAAAGCCTGGTATTTTGATACATCCTGAGCCGTCGCATTACTCACTGATATGAGCATCATAAGACTACCCAACAGGATGGTACAATATATTCTCCTGAATAACATATACCTTGCTCTTAAAATGTGAATACAACTCCGGCTCCAAAGACATTCTCGTCATCGGTATCCCCACTTTGATTCATATAGTTCACCTTTAACAAACCTGTCTCGAGGAAATAATAGTTAAAGCCTACAGTCACTCTATCGATAGAAGTATTTTCCAGGGAAAAACTGTCGTATCGTAAAACCGGCTCAAACTTATTTACCTTGTAGGCAGCCGTTACGAAAAAGCCATTCATATCTTCCTCTTCAATCTCTTCACCATCTCTTTCTTCAAGCAATGTACTGTGGAATTCAGCGGAGAGGTGCAGCTTACCATTGTCGTAACCTGTGGAAATACCAAATACATTGGCATTAAGCTGGTCTGCACTGTCGTACTTACTGGTGTGATAAGATAAAGAAGCAAACAGGTCTTTCTTGTACTCAATGCCTATTTGACCACCGATACCTTTATTTTGGTTGTTATCAGTGACTTCGCCGCCTTCTACAAGCTCTCTCAATTCACCTTCTTCTTCCTCTTCTTCTTCCTCACCTTCTCCGGGAGTCGCAAGCCCATTCACTATGTAAACCCCATAATAAGGCCTTAAGTCACTATCATTGTCACCAAATTTTCCTCTTAATTGTAGCCCTACACTGGACCACTTATCAGGTGAAACTAATGCTGTAAGTGGTGAACCTATTCCTCGGTTCAAGTACGCAAAACCATTGTATTCATTGAAATCACTTGTAGGTAATAAAAACTTACCTACTCTTAAAACTGCTCTTGGATCAAATTCATAATCCAGAAATGCGTATTCTATTTCTACTTCAGTAAAACTAAAACCTACATTAAATTCAGTGGTAATCCGCTTTGAAAGCTCTGCCGAAACAAATAGATTTATTTCACTTTGATCAAAAGAGCTCTCATCTTCAGTCGCTATAAACTCATTGTTAGCAAAACCATTCAGACTAACAAAACTGGCTATTTTTGAAAGGGCCGTACCATAAGTCCCTACACCACCACGATCAAAAAGAATCTGTTTTTCCTCTTCAATCGTCACATCAAACTCATCTTGCTCCTGGGCATACGAAGCAGCAATGGCCAGAAAGTAGCTCAATACTGCAAATAACATTTTCTTTTCCATAATCTTTGTTTTAATGATTGTGACACAAAGATGATGGATTCGTTATGCCCTTACAATCAGGTGATTATCGTAAAATCTTCTCCCATTAAGGGCGGATGAAACATTAAGTAATTCAACTTACCTTCCGTAGCACGCTATAATGCCTATTACATTTAGCACAGAGTTGTAAAAAATGTCTTACAATGGGTTTAGGGATACGATAAACGGAATAATAACATCAAAAAATCGGTAAGTAATTGTACCTAAACAAGTAGTTCATAAATTAAGGTCTTACTCGAAATCTTGCATCCATGGTTCTTGGTCAAAACAAGATAATAGACCAATTTTGAGGCCGGCATATTCACTTTAGAATGGTATACTCAGAATATTTCATCCAGGTTAGTCGCTATACCTATTCTTACACCAAAGTCCTTGTATTTACCATTTTCAAATGAGGTGACTGCCTCCACCCGAAATACACGCAAGATATAGTTAATGCCATAACCTATTTCAGTGTAGTTATTTGAACGATCTGTAGCAAGATAGTTCAGAAAAAAACTTTCCCTGACCCCGGAAAGCCTTACCAATGGCATACGTGTGATAAGAAATTTTCTAAATTGATAGTGTGCACTTCCTGAAAGGTATTCATTACTGGTACTGAACCTGTAATAATCCAATAGCCTGAAGCTTCCCACAGGATCAGTAGTGGAGAAAGGAGTCTGATTACCCAAAAAATGTTTGTAATCCATAAAGAACAAGTTGTCATCGTTCAAAAACTTTCCCGTTTTCAATGAGACATCAACCAGGCCACGAATACCTATTTTAAAAGTATGTCTGTACACCAGTTCCAACAGATCAAAATCGACAGCGCTATTAAAAACAGAAGATATCCCCTTCTTGTAATACAATCGAAATAATGGAGAAGAATTTTGTATCTCATATTTTTTTCCATTTCTAATCCCAAACTTCAGCCATGGTCGATACTCCAGCGAACTACTTACCGTAAAAGCATCATGAGATGGGAATGACGTGTCCGGAAGTTCTTCACTGACCGGAGCATTAGCGGTAAACCCTTCCCCTGATCTATCTATAAATCTGTAACGCGTACCATTGAACAACTCACTTCTATGGGCTAATTCTGGTGATATTGTTAATCTTAGCCGACTCCCAAGGTCTTGTTTGTAGATTAGCGAAAAGTAATCCTTTTCATAGACCTTCATATAATTGCGCTCCAAAAAGAGTGTCATTATTGTGTTGACTGCAACATGAATGGGTTCATCGGCATTAAACTGACTGATATACCTTCCTGCTTCTAGTTTTAAACTTGACCTACCAGACCGTTTTCCAAAATCATAGCGAACATCAGCAAATCCATCAAACTGATCTCGCTCAAAAATATATCGTCCTGTGGTTCCAATCCGAAGCCAGCTCCGGTTTTTATCATTCATCGTCTTTGTAAATGACAACCTTGTCTTTATATCAAACCCATCCACTGTATTAAACCAACCCGACAAACCATGCAACTTCAGGTGAGTTTTATCGGCCAACTTGTAAGTATTACCAAAAATCGGGTCAAAAATACGTGCGCCCTTATTTCTACCTGTTTTCAGCGTATCGCCCTCCTCCAGCTTACGCTCGGCGGCTGAAATACTGTCCGTCTTAGCATAGCCTAATACTTCCAACTTAGTTAATGGCACCGGACGTATATCCGCCCAGTAAATCGAATCACTATTATGTGCGGTTGAATCCACCTCAAACGAACGGTTCTCTATAACTTGTGGCTCCTTTGACTGCTTAAGCTCCGCTTTTTCATATTCTCTCACGAGTTTTCGCAGTTGCTTTCGGGTAACTTCTTTTCCTGAGGAAAGCATCTCCTGCAACTCCGTGGTTTCACTATCTTTAAACTGGCCTTGAAGCTGTTCAGCCTGTTCTATTTCCAGCTTTTCGTCAATTATCTCAAACTCAACATCCAGTTCAGGGTTTGTTTCTACCTGGTAGTCACTTACAGTAGCAAGGTATTTAGCCTCAAATTTAAAACCCAGTATCTTGCCATCCACATTAAAGTCGTGAGTTACAGGCAGCCATACTTTTTCCACTACAGGTTCATAAATCTGTTTTATGTCAATATCAACACCAAGTGTAGTAGTTTTTAAATCCAGGCTATATATACTCCAGTAGTCTTCTACTATTTCAAGAACTCCTTCAAAAACCTGGTCGCCACGAGAACGCGGCACTACCCTGATGCGACTCACGGCATAGCCTCTGTCCGTATATGTACCATCATATATGAACCTGTAATATGAAAATGCTTTAGGGGATAATGGAGATATGGCATTTCCTATTTCGGGTTCATAAAAAGACCCATAAACATATCCATTAGGTTCCCCATTCTGATCTTCTCCACTGCTACGAATAGAGATTACCTTTTCATTGTAGGTATTAGGTCGAATATATTCTACTTCGCTTACAGACTCTGAGATAAAAACACGGTCTTTATCAATACCTTCTTTTTCAAGTTTTTTTCGTATGAAAAACGGGGCATCTATTAGCTGCCCCGTACCTTTTATATATACTTTGGCGGTATAACGGTCCACTTGCTGCGTGTGGAACTTACTTTTAGCAATGGCTTTCCGCATGATTGTATAAGCAGGGTCTTCCTTACCCGCCCTGACTTCTACATCCTTCAGTACGACCACTTGCGTACTAAGCAGAACATCTAAATCAATCCACTGATTTGAGACTTCTAAAGTCTTTGTTAAGGAACCAAAACCGATATACTGAAATACCAGTGTATACTTACCCGGGTCCAGTGCGATCTCGTAATACCCTTCTGCATTGGAAGCAGTACCAGTTCCCAGTTCTTGTACATAAACAGTGGCAAATGCAAGTAGCTGATCATCATCACTTTTGATAGTACCTCGAACTCCAGAGGCATAAATCACAGAACAAGAAACAAAACAGAAAAAAAAGGTTGTCCACCTAATCATAGACATTCAAAATTTATGCTTTATTGATATAAATTGATTTTAGAAATAGTATTTCTTTGACTGGATCATTTCAGCAACGCTGTCGTGTACGAGATATTTAATAGAAAGGCCCTTTTTAATGCATTTTCTAATGAATGTAGCTGATATGTCGATCATCGGTGCATCTACCATTTTCACGTTAGGATGCGAAAAAAGATCGGAAGGTTGCACATCGGGCCGTGGGTATACGTATAGCTGATAGTTTTCAAGTATGAAGTGCGAGTTTTTCCACTTAGGAAAACTTTTAAGATTGTCTTCTCCAATAATTAGACTAAACTTTTTGTCCGGGTACTTTTCAAATAAATAGGTAAGTGTATCTACCGTATAGCTGGGTTTGGGCATATTAAATTCAACATCCGATGCCTTCAGGCTATAGTTATCATAGATCGCAGCATTTACCATGTCGAGGCGATCAAATTCATGTAACAAAGAAGCACTCTTCTTAAAAGGGTTTTGAGGGGAAACGACAAACCACACCTGATCCAGGTCTGTGGTTTCCGCCATAATGTTAGCTATGATGAGATGGCCTGAGTGAATAGGATTAAACGAGCCAAAAAACAAGCCAATATTCATATTAATGCAGCTTCAAAATAGGGAATAATGAATTAGTTGAAACCCAACGCCAGGCCAACTTTATAGTTAGTGGTATGTGTCACGGAACGATAATTACCATGTTCCAAACTTGAAGCTACTTCACCTTCGTCCATATTCCTGTAATCAGACCGGGAGCCACTGTTAAATGTAGCGCCTATGTCAAGGTAGAAAGGAGTAGACCAGGCCTCATTTTTTATGATCTGTCCGATATCCAATAGAGCACCCACACCTAATGCGGTATTAAAAGCTGTACCATGAAAATCGAATGAATCATCATACAGATGAGTCTCAGTCTGTGCTGTTCTGGAACTAAAAAAAGTAGTAAGTCCAACACGAGCTTCTATATATGTGGTGATGGTTTTATAACCAAATGGTAAATAACGGCCTACAAGGTGATACTTCATGAAGCAATCTTCTTCATAGACGGGTATGAACGTTCCGGGACGGCCTTCTGCAAGAAGTTCATAATCGTATTCTTTTGCGGAATACATAGCTATTCCATACTCCAGCCCATATTGAAATTTTTTGTCTTCGGGAGCCCAGAAAAAATTGATGGATACGCCCAGCGGGTTACGGGTTATATTATCTCTAAAGTGTTTTACCGCGCCAAAAGAATTAAAATTTAAACCTATAACCTTAGGTGTTTGGGCAACCACTCCATTCATTGACATTACAGCTAAGGTGGCAAGCAGATATCTCATAACTAAATATACTTATTTTACTGCTGTAAAGAAAGTTACTCCTGTATTGCAAAATTATCAATCAGACGTTCAGCCTTCAGTAGTGATTGGTCCAGTTCTTCATTTAACAGCGTAACATCAAACTTATCTTCAAAGCCCATTTCAAATTTTGCCTTAAAAACTCGTTGTGATAAACTACTTTCAGATTCTGTATTTCTGTCTGTCAGCCTGCATTTCAATTCTTCAAGTGATGGAACTTTTACAAAAATAGCCAGGGCCTTATCTCCAAAATAGTTTTTCAGATTTAACCCGCCTTTTACATCCACATCAAAAATAACATGCTTACCTTCTGCCCAAATACGCTCGATCTCAGACTTAAGGGTACCATAAAAATTACCGGCATATACCTCCTCCCATTCTATAAATTCATTATGATCAATTTTAGATCTAAATTCTTCCGGGGTAAGAAAGTAATAGTCTTTGCCATTCTCTTCCGTACGTCCTCGTTTATCCCTGGTACTGGCAGATATAGAAAATCCCAAATCACTACGTGTATTAAGCAGGTGCCTGACAATAGTAGTTTTCCCTGACCCTGACGGGGCAGAAAATATAAAAGCTTTACCGCTGTGCATATTATTCGGTGCTCGTGTTGTTCAGCACCTTAGCGCGAATAGTTTCCACTAATCCATTAGGTACTCTTCTATCCGCACATTTCTCTCTGATCATCTTTTTAATAGCCACATCAATATTATATTTCTCATAGCATGGCATACAATTCTTTAGATGTTCATTGAAATGTTTGTATTGTCCAGGGCTCGCCTCCTGATCAAGTACCAAATTAAGGAGTTCGAGACAATCTCCGCTAAGTTTCCCATTGCACGGATTATTGTCATCGAATGGGTGAGTAGAGTTTAATCCCATATATTACCTATTTTCTGTAACCTCTTGTCAACGCGTAACCTTGAAGCCTGTCTTTCAATAGATTTCTGGCTCTATGCAATCTGGACCTTACCGTACCAATAGGTATATCCAGTATTTTAGCCATTTCATCGTACTTAAAACCTTCAAGGTCACAAAGTATAATCACCGTTCGAAAATCTACTTCCAAAGCATTTAGTGCATTGGATATCTCGTCTCCGATCATATCCTGCACTGTTTCCACCCTCAGGTCAGTAGTAATAACCTCATCTACTTCATCAGAGTTATAAACAGCTTCTACCTCCTGGTAATCTACCTTCGAAGGTTGTTTGCTCTTTTTTCTGAAGTCGTTAATGAAGCTATTCTTCAATATCCGAAACAACCAAGCCTTGGCATTAGTTCCTTGCTCAAATGATTCTATGAACCGGTAAGCCTTTAGAAAGGTATCCTGCACCAGGTCTTTTGAATCATCCTCGTCAAAAGTCAAACGATATGCAAAATTATACATAGAGTCGACATGAGGAAGAAACTCTGACTCAAAAATCAGTTCTTTCTCTTTTTTTGGGTACTTTTTCCGAGGAAGGTTAGACATTTGGTTCAAAAAATAGTAATATTTTTAGTTTTTAGTTCGTCAGACTATCTGACTTCCTGTGTATACGAAGTTAAAGCCAACTGGATATCAATATATACGACATAAAACAGTTAAAAGGATGCCTGTTGTCAGTAAATTGACATCTTTCCTGACTAAAGACCCTTCCAGGACCAAAAAGGTTTAAATTGCGGCTTTAATTTTTTCCCTTGGTATTTAACGATAATCATAAGAAAATATTGGCAGGTCCGGCCGTGACAGAGCAAGTAGCACGTGACCTTGTAAAACGTATTGAAGGCAAAGATTTTACGGTAACAGAGATATTAAAAGATACTTCAAGAAGTACGGTATATCGTATCGCTGTAGGTAAAATGGACCTCATTTACAAAATTCCTCATGAAAAGAACTCACGGCATTGGATACGTTTCCTCACTTTATTTAGAAGTGGCGAGGCCTTTAAGAACATTCAGGGAATGGTGCTGTTGGAAAAAGAAGGATTTCAATCAATAAAGCCCATATTGGCCTGTGAGTATAGAAAAAAAGGCATGGTAATGGATTCATGGTTACTGTATGAATACCTCCCTGGCTCTTCATGTCTTGGGCATGAAGAAACTTATCCGGACGTGGTAAAGTTACTTTCAGATCTACATCAAAGCAACCTGCTCCATGGTGACCCCCAGATCAGGAATTTCCTCGTTAAAGGCGACCAACTATATATCATTGATGCAAGTCCAAAAAGGTCAGGATCGAAATTTAAAAAACGCTATGAGTTTGCTTATCTCAGGAAAAGTGCACCCGATATAGAAAAATATTTTGGAGACTACATCAACTCCTTTTACTACCGCATTGCAATAAAGTATGACCTTTATAACCAACGTATAACAAGCATAAAAAAAACACTGAAAGCCATAATCAGTGGTAATAAATCAAAAAATTGACCTTTATAAAAGCGTACTTTCTCACTTTTCAATCAAATAGATTGTTTTCGCTTCAACACTAAATAATCTTCTATTGCCTTGTAGGCCTCAAAATAATCATTCTCTTCTATTTCCCAATCTCTAAACCATTTGAATTCTTTATCTATCTTACGCTGGTGATCTATAACAATATAGTCTATATCAAACCTTTCAGCGGCTAATTGCAGTAATTCTTGCTGAGTCAGCTTTCTATTTTCCATATCCTCAATGTATTCATATGTTTTGTATGAGAAGATATGATAATCATCAATGTTATTGTAGATCATCCCCCACGGACCAAGCACCTTAGTACCTTTTTCAATGGCAGAAAGCGCCTCCGAATGCATTAAAACATGATCTCTGTTACGCTTGAACACGGTTACAAATGAAATAGACGCAAATACCAATTGAGCAGTAACCCCTACTAAAAAAAAAACTTTAAACCCCTTCCGTGTTTCCAACTTCAAGCTGACAATGACCATCGATATAATTACGATCATAAAAGGCATTAAATAAGTGAGATAACGCGGAGAATGACTACTTGAAAGTACGCCAAGTACCAACATCAAAATAAGTGTATAGGTCAATAAGTACGGGCATTGTTTTTTAAGGTATTTAAAGCGAGCTATTAATGAGAAGAGAAACAGACCACTGATTCCCCAAACATCGTGGTCCCAAAAATAGCGTTTATGCTCACCTGCCAGTCGTAGCAAATTGTTGCCTATGGTTCCAAGTATGCCACCTCCGTCAATTTTCTCTCCAAAAGTACTTTGATGTGTCGGCCAGTTTCGTAGTTGGAACATATAAGTCTCGATGGCCTCATTGCTCCAAAGCCCATCGCTATATATAAGGCATATAGGTACTGTGATCATCGAAAAAACGAACATTCCACGCCACTCCCGATAAAAAACAAGAAATAAAAATGCTGAAACAGCAAAAACAACAGCGTTAAGATGGGTAAGAAATGCCAAACCTGAGAACAAACCCGCTAAAACCACGCTAATCCAGGCTTTATCCAAAACAAATTTTCTCAGATTATAAAATGACAGAAAACCCAATGTCATTACCATAACCCGGACGGAACATAAAGCCGCGGTGTATGAGTTCGGGAGTAATAAACAAAAGCAGTAAAACCAGCCATGGAAGCTCCCTACGTCCCGGATAACTCCGGCTCGTAAATTTAAATAAATAATAAGCTAAGCATAAGAATAAACCTAGTATGAACGTCTTAAATATATAAACACTCCAACCAAAAGTAAGTATGAGCGCGGCACAAACCCACACAAACAATTTATGATAGATCAGCATATTATCAGTCCAATCAAATACTCCTGGCATACTTTTAAGTTTCACATTGCCTTCTTCTACCAGCCAGTAGGCTTGCTCTCCAAACCAGGGTTCATCCTGTTGTATTTCCCGATGATAGAGTGAAAACGCAAATACCAATAAAACTAGTAGTAATAAGACATTAACAATTTTTGTCGAAAAAGCCTTTTCGTATAATCGATGTAACATATGGTTTGGAGTGCTTGCTGTAGGAGGTACTTTGAACAGGGTGTATAAAGCCGTTAAATGGCTGAATAAAATCTCACTTTGATATTTATCATAAATAAACGACGAACAATTGGTGTATGCAAAAGAATAGCTCATTTTACCCTGTCACACATTTGAGGTATGATGGACAAAATGAGCCATTAATATGGGCACTGCGTTTACCTCTTTACAAGTAATTCATTTGAATGGATCAGGCGAATGAATTCGGCACGATATCCTTCTTTATCTTCTCCTCTGGCATTTTTAGCAAGTTCCAGTATATCTTTGTGTGTTATACTCCCCTTATAATCAGAGTCTCTCAATTCCATACCAAAGGCAGCCACTGCCGCAGACCAACGGAAGTTGTCAGAAGTTTTATCCAATCTATTGCCTTCATCTTTTAACTCTTTAACAATCAAGCTACTTTGATCTTCGTTGGGCTTCTTATACCTTAGCTTTACTGTCATCAATTCATCTGAGCTATGAGCTTCTTCAGCTACCTGTGTCTTTTGATATTTCAGATCGTCTACCAAAAACTGGCTTTTTATGCCAACCGGAATGACTTCATACAATGCTGTAACAGTATGTCCTGATCCTAACTCACCAGCATCTTTCTTGTCATTGTTAAAATCTTCATCTTTCAACAATCTGTTCTCATACCCTACCAATCGATATGCTTTTATTTTAGTGGGGTTAAACTCCACCTGGATCTTTACGTCTTTTGCAATGGTAAAAAGAGTACCACCAAACTCATTCACAAATACTTTTTGCGCTTCCAGAATGTTGTCCACATAAGCATAATTACCATTGCCCTTATCCGCCAGGATCTCCATTTTGGAGTCTTTATAATTCCCCATACCAAATCCAAGTACCGTAAGGAACACTCCTTCATCTCGTTTGTCTTTTATCAAATCTTCCATAGATTGGTTACTGGACGCCCCCACATTGAAATCTCCATCTGTTGCCAAAATCACTCTGTTATTACCATTCTTTTTGAAGTTCTGCCTGGCGATGTTATAAGCTAACGTTATGCCAGCCCCACCTGCAGTAGAACCGCCTGCAGAAAGCTGATCCATGGCATTCAGTATTTTATCTTTTTCTGATCCTGTCGTAGCGGGTAATACCTCACCTGCAGCTCCGGCATATACTACTATGGCTACATGATCTTCAGGGCGCAGCTTATCTACCAATAACCGAAATGCTGATTTTAGCAATGGCAGCTTGTTGGGTGAATTCATAGAACCAGACACATCGACAAGAAAAACCAAGTTAGACGGAGGTAGATCTTTCGTCGGAATATTCTTCCCTTGTAAACCTATATGGATGAGTCTATGATCTTTATTCCAGGGAGCGCTCGATATTTCCGTAGTAATAGAAAAGGGATCATTTCCTTTTGGTTGCTTATAATCATATGTAAAATAATTCACCATCTCCTCTATCCGCACCGCATCTTTAGGAGGTTGCTGACCCTGTGTCAAAAACCTACGTACATTACTATATGAGGCTGCATCTACATCTATAGAGAAGGTCGATAACGGATTGTTGAGAGGATTACGGAAAGTGTTCTCTTCTATAGCAGCATAATCTTCTGTGTTCGGCTGCGATGGTGTAAGCACTCTTCTGTAAACAGGAGATACGGATGGAGATGTAACATTAAAGGAGTTTTCTGAATCATACATCACCCGTGATTTCTTCCTTTCCTTACGACGCCCACTTCTTGTTCCTCCCACCACTACTATTTCACTCAACTCAGCAACACTTTCATGTAACACTACATCAATCACTGACTCCTTTCTCACCACTACTTTATGACTTTTAAAACCAATAAACTGAAATACCACAACACCTCCTGAAGCAGGGATTTTAAGGCTGTATTCTCCATTTATATCAGTGACAGTGCCTATACTGGTTCCTTCCAGTATTACGTTAACCCCTAATATAGGACCGCCATCTGAGGCAGAAGTCACTTTTCCGGTAATCTGACGTCCTTGCCTTCCGACCATGGAAGTAAGTGACGCTACCAATAAAATCATGGTTATTATCCTTTTCATAATGCTATTTTTTGATGAAACTCACTAACAGGATGTCAGTGAAATACAGATTCCATAAATCGTTGCAATTTTTTTTTTAGTTTCGAAACATGAAGCCCCGGTCACAGGAAGAAATTAACGAAGAGCTGGCGCTAATCGACCGGTACAAAAGTACAGGTGATATGGTCATAGCCGGGATGCTGTATAAAAAGTATATGCACCTTGTCTATGGGCTTTGTCTCAAATACCTTAAGCATAAGGAAGATAGTCAGGACGCAGTAATGCAATTGTTTGAAAAGGTGGCAGAAAGCCTTAAAACACATGAGGTAAGTAACTTCAAAAGCTGGCTTTATGTGGTGAGCAAGAACTTTTGCCTGATGCAACTGCGTAGTAAACAAAACAAAATTCATACACAAACGAAGGATATTGATCGTGTGGATATGGAAAATGGTATGATGCTGCATCATGAAGATGAGACATCTGTGTTAGAAGATGACCTGAGCAAGCTGGAGTTATGTATAGAACAGCTTCAAAATGAACAGAAGACCTGTGTTGAATTGTTTTATCTTCAAAAAAAGTCGTATAAAGAGATTGTGGAAAACACTTCCTTTGAATTAAAAAAAGTAAAAAGCCATGTGCAAAATGGCAAACGCAACCTGAAGATCTGCATGGAAAAGAGTAAATGAGTGATAACGAAAACCATATGGACCCGCTTTCTGCGGAGCAAATGAGTAAATACCTGAACGGTGAGCTATCTGATAAAGAGATGCACCGTATGGAAAAACTCATGCTTGATTCAGATTTTGAATCAGAAGCCATGGAAGGTTTTGAAGGATCAGGGATAAACTTAAAAAATGATCTGGCTGACCTCAACAGTAGATTGGAAGAACGTATTCATTCTGAAAAGAAAATTTTTCCAGCCTGGTTCAAAATTGCCGCTTCCATCGCTATCCTTGCCATAAGCGCAGTAATTGTATTTACCTGGGATTTTCAATCTGACAATGAACAGCTCGTACAAAAAGATACGGATAGGGTTGAAAACAAAATTCCGGCTGAGGAAGAGAGTAAGGAGTTGCCTGAGATGGTGAGTAAAAGCCTGAGAGATGACTCCTTAATCGCCCTAAATGAGACAATAGCCACTGAAGAAGAGACCCAAAATCCGTTATCACCCCCTGAACAGACGGCCTCCTTACCTGATGGTCCAAAAATCGAAGCGGTAGAGGAGGAAGAGATAATGGTGGCGGATGTCAAAAAAGTTGATAAGCTGGCATTAAACAGAATATCAGAAGAAGTAGCCGGGTTGGAGATTTCAAAAGCCGATGATTCAGAAATTGCAGACACACAAGCTGAAGCCGATGAAATAATGGAAACAACAGCGGAACCTTCAAACCTTTCTAGTGAGACCTCAAATGAGTTGAAACAAGCAGCGCCTGCCAGGACATCTTCAGCTAGAAAGCAAGCGTTGTACAAGAAAGAAAAAAACAAGACATCTTCCGGCAGAGTGATACGTGGACAAGTAGTATCGGAAAGTGATGGAGCAGGTATACCAGGGGTCAATGTGATCTTAAAAGGTACTAACAAAGGAACTGTCACTGATATTGAAGGGAATTATACCATTACCATCCCTGCCCTGGAAGAAGCGGTCTTATCTTTTAACTATATCGGCTATTCCTCCATAGAAAAAGAAGTAAATGACAATGAAACATTGGATGCATCTTTATATGTAGATAATGCAAGTCTATCCGAAGTAGTCGTGGTTGGAAGCAACAATGGCAGCACTACCCCTCCTCCTGTACGTATCGGAGCAAAACCTGTTCACGGTAGGTCTGACTATAAAAGATACCTGGAAAATAATATACGCATTCCCGCTGACTCACTGAAAGGCAGAGTGATCGTAGAATTTGACGTACGTCCTAACGGGGACTTATCCAATTTCACCATCAAAAAAGGACTTAAAACCGAATATGACCTGGAAGCCATACGACTCATAAAAGAGGGACCCAACTGGACACCTGCCACCGAAAACGACAGGCCGGTACTTTCCAAAACACAAGTCAAAGTAAGGTTTAAATGATCGCCTAAGGTGTTTTTTCGTCAGGCCAGTCATTTTTAAAATCCACCCAATACTTCTGTACTGTAGAACGCACTTCTTTATGCAAGAGAATAATACCGAGCAAATTAGGTAATGTCATAATCGCAATAGTAATGTTAGCCAGTATCCAAATGACTGTGGTATCAGCAAATGAAGCCAGGAAAAACCCTGCCACATAAAACATTCGGTAAACAACAATGTATTTGGTACCAAACAAATAAGTGGTAGCACGGTCTCCGTAATAGGACCATGAAATGGCGGTTGAAAAAGCAAAAAGTAATAGTCCAATGGTCACAATATATTTACCATTGTCTCCCAAAAAGCTCATTCTAAAAGCTTCAGTGGTCAATGTGGAGCTATGTACCAATGATTTACCGGTAAATGTGACATTACGATCTTTTGAATCAACCTGTCCATCTTTAATAGTAAGCTGGCCTGAAAACGGTTCCCCATCCAGCAGAATCTTTACATTTTCGGCTATTGAACGGGCGTGAAGTACAGTCACTACGGTCTTTATTGAGCCATCCTGAACATCAAGTTCTCCGGTAAAAAGACTTACCGGATCAGTCTCAGCTCCCACAAGATGCTGATAAAGCTTTTTCTGATCGGTGGCATCTGTATCGCTATAGACCTCTCCTAAAATAGTCAGGTCAGAATATTGGAACTCGTTATCAAATTTTTGATTCCAGGCTCCTGATGATAGTAATACTAATCCAGTCAGTGTACATATAATTATTGTGTCAATAAATGGTTCTAATATAGCCACCATTCCTTCTGACACCGGTTCATGCGCTTTAGCAGCGGCATGCGCTATTGGTGCTGAACCCTGACCTGCTTCATTGGAAAAAAGACCACGTGCTACCCCCCGGTTAAATGCAAATGCAAAGTTGGCCCCCATGAAACCTCCGATAGCAGCACTCCCGGTAAATACACTTGAGAATATGGATATAAAAGATGGAATAATATTCTCATAATGGGTGAAGATCACAGCCAATGCTCCTAAAAAATAAAGTATGGCCATGCCCGGTACTAATTTCTCAGTGACTTTGACAATTCTCTTGATACCTCCCAAGATAACCAGAGCCAGAATAACAGCCAGTACAGCACCTGTAACCATAGGTTTAACGCCAAAAGTGGATTGTACAGACGCTGCAATATTATTGACCTGTGGCATATTACCAGTGCCGAAAGAAGACATAATGGTGGCAAAAGCGAAAATGGCACCTAACCATCCTAAATGCATTTTTTTGCCGAATATGTTGAACTGAGCGTTCTTCATATAGTACATGGGGCCACCGGCTATTAACCCAGACTCGTCCTTTTCACGGTATTTATGGGACAGCGTCACCTCCACAAATTTGGTAGTCATACCAAAAAACGCCGTCATTAACATCCAAAACAGTGCTGCAGGCCCTCCGACATGCAGAGCAAGAGCAACACCACCGATATTTCCTGTACCCACCGTACCCGAAAGCGCTGTGGCCAATGCCTGAAAGTGAGAAGCATCGCCTTCATCATCTTTTTTATCAAACTTACCTTTAACTACTTTTAACGCATGTCCGAAATAGCGTATTTGAGGGAAACCAAGATAGAAAGTAAAAAATAGTCCGGTTCCCAATAGTACATACGGAAACCACCAAGCCCCGCCAATCATTCCATCGATCAGGGATAAAACATCATTTACTTGCTCCATAAGTTAGGTTAGTTGATTTTAGCACGAAAGGACAAATCTAGTAAATTAATCCAGTCAGCAAAAAAGGCAATTGATAAGTGGAACTGTCCAATAATTAACAGTCAAATGAACCGGACTCATACCCTTCAATATGATTGGCCGATACAAAAGCCAGATATAATAAAGTCCTTTCTTCAAATTTAGATGATACTTTGTCATACAGCTGACTGTTGGCAATTACATCGTCTCAAACTTCATTGTTAGAACTGAGCCTAAAAGTCAGAAAACAAAGATTTCAGGCACTCTGGTCTTCAGAATTGATAATAAACACAGGTTCATTTCTCATGAACTGAACCTGACTTTTAAACAAATTCACCATACTGAACTAATAATTAACCGGCTACAGGTAAAATCCATGTATTCCAATCAACTTTTTGGTGCAGAAAGCGTTCATAATCCTATTCCCATTAAGTAAATGTATACGAGAAAAATCATCACCTTAATTGCTTTAATTTTTATTGGCCCATCAGTTCTTAAAGCGCAACATTCAGATATAATTGATAAACTGAGAAAAGAATTGTTTTACTCAGAGTTTGACCTCGAGAAGAGCATGGCTTTTTACGACAAAATTGTTGACACCAAGTTACGTACACCTCTTATGCTGGCATATCAGGGAGCTGCAAAAGCTTTAATAGCTAAATATTCCTGGAACCCGGTCACCAAGATAAATGCTTTAAATAACCTGCAAAAATTAATGGCAGAAGCGGTCAGAATGGATACGAATAACCTGGAAATTCGTTTCCTGAGATTTTATATAGAAACAAATATCCCTCAGTATATTGGATACAAAAAAAGCACTGAGAAAGACTGGGATATATTGATCAAAAATGTGGCTATTGTAAAAGATCTGAATATTGAAAAAGATATTTCCGATTATATTCTTTCTTTCATGAGGCAAACGATTATTGATAAGGAAAGTAAAACATTGAAAGCCGGCATAGTTAACGATTGATCAACTGCTTTTTTTCATAATACAAAAAAGATCCAGCGCCTCATCCACTTTATCCGTTAAGAAAAAATCCTCGTGTACGATCTCGTTTACTAACGCGTCATTACTTGACTTTAATTTGTTACGATTTAACCTGTTTAGCAAGTCATAAGGTATTCGTAACAAGGGTGCGGGTAATCGATATTGTAAGTTAAGAATGTCAAAACGTGTGATCTTTTGTACTGATCTTTTATTCATCTCATAATACGTCATTACGTTTTCATTACCAGCAATACCCTTGACTTCAGTTTCATCGAAGATTGACCCGGCAAGTTGCTGTAACTGGTCGGCTGTATATTCACGGATGTGCCACGGATTCCTGGTAAGTGTCATCTTAATATTGGGCGTAGTAATTAAAGCGACACCGCCGGGCTTCAATACCCTTTTCATTTCTTCCAGATAATATCTGTCTGCTTTGATGTGCTCGATTACCTGAAAGCTTACAATGACATCGTACTTGTCACTCTCCAATTTCGCAAAGGGAGGGATATTATCCTGAATGAAATGGTAGGCAGGATATTTGCTTTTGAGAGTGTCGATTACCGTGTGAATCTTATCTACTGCCGTAAATGAACTTACCTTGTCTTTGAATAACTCCAGGCCTCTTCCCTCTCCGCACCCTATTTCCAGCAGGTCTCCGTGCAGATATTCATCTGCCAGATAGTATGCTTTTAGTAAGCGTTGATGGATTGGATTATCAGAAGCTATTTTGTCAGAAGCTATTTCAGTAGTGTAAACACTCATGGCACAATTTTTGGCAAAAATAGATTAATGTAAATTAAATATCCTGTCAGGTTCTTTTTAATTTAAAAACCGAAAACCTTAATCTCTTTACAGTGAAAAAGCATTTCCACATTATAACACTCCTCTCACTGTTTTTTTTGAATGTGAGCCTGAGTAAGGTTAGTGCTCAAAGTGACCTGAGCTCAGTCAATTTTGTCTACCAATATGACCCTAAAGGTGAGCTGTTCGTCAATTATCGTATTTCTAATAAGGCAAATACGGATAGTCTGGAGCTGATCTGCCAGTTAGTCCTCAATGATGCCAAGGCCTCTGTAACCAATTATCATTTTTCTGTGTATCAGGCGAGCAGCTATAAGGAAAAGTTGGTGAATCAGGTGCCTGTTAACAGTTCATTCATTGGTAGCAGAGGGAACAGCCACTTTTGGAGTTTTTCGTTCGCCGCTGTAGAACCTTCAAAAATATTAGTGTTGGAAATAGTAAGCAGCTTAAGTCAGATCCGGTATTACTATGATATTATATCAAGTGAGATCTCACCTATCCGATTAGCCGATCAGTCAAAAGTACCCATTGTAAAAAGCTGGCTGCAACCTGACGAATTTTGTATTTCACAACGCCCAGGTACAGCCTTATATTATGCTCATGATTTTAAGCCTGCCTTACCTCCTATGGTGACACGTAATCCAGCCCCTGGAAAAGAGTTAAAAATTGATTCTATGTTTTCAATTGTTCCCTCAAATAGATTTGCACTTCGCAAACCCGGGCTAAATCTCTTGCAAAAAGATACCAGTGACGTAAGTGGGTTGACTATATTATCGGTAGACAAATATTTTCCTAAAGCAGCTAAACTGGACCAATTGATAGCGCCTCTGATTTACATTACAACAAAAGAGGAATGGATCAAACTCGCCAGTGGTAACGTTGAAAAAAAAGATTTCGACAAATTCTGGATGGATATGACCAAATCCCAGACGCGGGCAAAAAAGATCATCAAAGTATATTATGACCGGGTAGAAGAAGCCAACCAGTTTTTTACCACCTATAAAGAGGGCTGGAAAACTGACAAAGGACTTATTTATATCGTGTTCGGCCTTCCTGATCAGATAACCCGAATAGGTGATAAAGAAATATGGAGGTATGATGATAGCCAGGAAGGGCCTATGCTCGAATTTGAATTTTTACGGGTCAATAGTGTTTTTTCTGCTCAACATTATGTGCTTATTCGCGAAAAGAAATATGCTAACGCATGGTTTAGAGGGGTAAATACACTGAGAAAAGTAAGATTTTAATGAACAAGCACTCGAACAAAGAATTTGTGTTTGGCATACGTGCCATTATAGAGACGATCCAGTCTGATAAAGAAATAGATAAGCTTTTCATACAAAAGAACCTCTCCAATCCATTGATCAAAGAGTTAGTGGATACCGCCCGGAAATATCGTATTCCTTTTCAGCAAGTACCTATCGAAAAACTGAATCGGATCACTCGTAAAAACCACCAGGGAGCCATTGCCTTTATTTCTTCTATCCAATATGGATCGTTGGACAATGTGATCAGTGAAGCTTTTCAACGTGGTAAAGAACCCCTGTTGCTATTGCTGGATCGTATTACGGATGTAAGGAATTTCGGGGCCATTGCCCGAACTGCGGAATGTGCCGGAGTAGATGCCATTATAGTACCTGCTCGTGGTGGAGCTGCAATTAATAGCGATGCCATGAAAACATCTGCCGGAGCTTTAAATTACATTCCGGTATGCCGGGAGGACAATCTGAAAAATACTATTCGATATCTGAAAGATAGTGGCATCAAAGTCATCGGCTGCACGGAAAAAACGGATACCAATATTTACTCCGTCGATTATCGTCAACCCGTATGCCTGATCCTGGGTTCGGAAGAGGACGGCATATCCGGCGAATACCTTCGCCTATGTGATGAAAAAGGAAGGATACCACTCACAGGTAATATTGACTCTCTCAACGTTTCCGTGTCTGCTGCCATCATTGTTTATGAGGCCATTCGCCAAAGAACTATGCGTTAGACACCTGCCATTGCTATAGATATTCAGGGCCTTTTTTATCCTTCACGCCCGCCACGTATTCTCTAAATTTATGCTCCTCACTTTTTTTACAAATCAGTATTACATTATCGCATTCAGCCACCAGATAGTCATCCAGCCCTTGTGCTACGATCAGTTTCTCCTTAGAGCCCTTGATCATAGAATTTGTAGTTTCAAAAAGAAGTGCATTGCCCTGTATTGCATTACCATCTTCATTTTTATTGCTAAGCTCGTGAAGTGACTCCCATGAGCCCAGATCGGACCAGCCAAAATCACCTAATACCACATAAACTTCTTTTGCTTTTTCCATTATTCCGTAGTCAATGGAAACATTGTTACATTGATAATAGGCTTTTTCGATTGCCCCTTTTTCATCGGGTGTATTGAATGCCGGAACTGCTTCCTGAAAAAGTTCTGCCATTTCCGGTAGTATTTTCTCGAAAGCACCGATGATAGCTTTGGCACTCCAGATGAACATGCCAGAATTCCAAACAAAATCACCGCTATCCAAAAACTTCTGAGCTAGTTCACGTTCAGGCTTTTCTGTAAATGTTTTTACTTTCTTTACTTCTGTTTCTCCCGGCAGGTATTGGATATAACCATATCCGGTTTCCGGACGGTTGGGTTTTAAGCCAATTGTCAATAATTTATGGTCATCAGCAGCCATTACCGCTGTATTCAGTACTTCATTAAAAACCGGCTCATTAAATATAACGTGATCTGAAGGAGTTACCGTGATAACTGCTTCGGAGTTAATTTTAGCTATCTTGTAGGCCGCATAGGCAATGCAGGGAGCTGTATTTTTACGTGAAGGTTCACACAGTATTTGGTCATCCGTAAGGGCCGGTAATTGTTCTTTTACCGCCGGACCATACCTATCATTGGTCACTACGTAAACATTGGCCGATGAGGTATTAGCCGTAAACCGATCATAGGTCATTTGCAGTAGTGAGCGGCCCGTATTTAAAATATCCAGAAATTGTTTGGGTCTGTCCTGCCTGCTGTATGGCCAGAATCTGCTGCCTATGCCCCCAGCCATGATAACTACATAGTGATTCTCCGGTTGTGTCATTTTATTCTTTGATTGAAGTGCTAAAATCTGTAGCGTTTTGCTTGTTAGGTTTATTTTTTAATTGGATACCTATACCAATCCTTCTCTAAGCAGGTCGTGCAAATGAACGAAGCCTTTTACGTGGTCAGATGTATTAACTACAATCACCTGACTAATGTTATTTTGTTGCATAATGTTTAGCGCCCGTACAGCAAAATCATCTTCCAAAACTGTTTTTGGTCCCGGAGACATAATGTCTTTTGCCTTTCCATCCAGTATACCTTTTTCCATTCCTCGCCTGAGATCCCCGTCAGTAATAATTCCCAACAATTTATTTTCTCCATCTATCACAGCAGTACATCCCAGCCTTTTGGATGATATTTCTACGATCACGTCGCGGATAGAATCTGATTCTTTGACCCGGGGGTTTTCGTTGTTAATATAAATATCACTCACTTTGAGGTAGAGCTGCTTACCTAATGAACCTCCCGGATGAAAGCGGGCAAAATCTTCACTGGTAAAATCCCTCAATTCAAGTAAACAAACCGCGATTGCATCTCCCAACGCCTGATGTACTGTAGTGCTGGTTGTTGGAGCAAGGTTATTTGAGCAGGCTTCTTCTTCAATGGTAGCATTGATCACATAGTCAGACTGTTTTGCAAGGTAAGAATCCACATTACTTACAAGAGCAATAAGCCTGGAACCAGTCCGTTTTAAAAGTGGTACCAGCACTTTTATTTCAGGCGTATTTCCACTTTTAGAAATGCAGATCACAATATCATCAGACTGGATCATGCCAAGATCTCCATGGATTGCATCTGCTGCATGCATGAATAAAGACGGCGTACCTGTACTATTTAAAGTGGCTACTATCTTATTCGCTACTATCGCACTTTTCCCAATACCCGTGACGACCACCCGGCCTTTAGCGTTAAAAATTTCCTTAATACAACGCTCAAAACCTTCATCTATAAAACCAGCCACTTTATGAATGGCATCTGCCTCATTTGCGAGTACCTTTTTCGCAATATTTTGAATATTTTTTATTACCTTCAATGTCCCTAAAGTAATGTTCTAATCGAGTCGGGCCAAATATAATTAAAAGGTGATGAACGCCAATAAACGACCGTTTCGTTACGAATGTAACACTGCATCTTTTTTAATTTTTTGGATTAATGAATATCTGATATGATCGATAATCTATTGGTAACTGAAAACGACCTCCTCAAAAACAAGCTAAAACAAGTCTTTGGCTATAATCAGTTCAGAGGTAACCAGGAGGTAATCATTCGTAACATTCTGGATGACAAAAATACTTTTGTGATCATGCCCACCGGAGCGGGCAAATCTCTTTGCTATCAATTACCGTCATTGATTAACGATGGACTGGCGATCGTTATTTCTCCTCTCATAGCACTCATGAAAAATCAGGTAGACCAGATGAATGCCCTGGGAATCAATGCTCAGTTTCTGAATTCTACACTGACGAAGACAGAAATGAATAAAGTGAAACGGGAAAGCCTGGCTGGAGAAATTAAGCTACTCTACGTGGCCCCTGAATCACTCACAAAGGAAGAAAATGTAGATTTTTTAAAGCAGGTAAATATCTCCTTTGTGGCCGTGGATGAGGCTCATTGTATCTCTGAATGGGGGCATGATTTCAGACCCGAATACCGGAGAATCAAAGAAATCATTGGTCAGTTAGGCAATCTGCCAATAATAGCGTTAACTGCTACTGCTACGCCTAAAGTTCAAACGGACATTCAGAAGAACTTGAATATGGAGGAAGCTCATGTATTCAAATCATCTTTTAACAGAACTAACTTATTTTACGAAGTACGTCAGAAGAAACATGCCAAGAAACAGTTGATCCAATTTATGCGCGAGCACAAAGGCAAAAGTGGGGTCATTTACTGTTTGAGCCGAAAAAAAGTAGAAGAGATCGCGGAGCTGTTAAAAGTAAACGGTTTCAATGCAGCGCCGTATCACGCCGGACTGGACCCGGCTATTCGCGAAAAGAACCAGGACGATTTCCTAAATGAAGATATGGACATCATCGTAGCCACAATCGCTTTCGGAATGGGAATTGACAAACCTGATGTTCGTTTTGTAGTTCACTATGATGTCCCCAAATCTCTGGAGGGCTATTATCAGGAAACGGGCAGAGCAGGAAGAGATGGATTAGAAGGTAATTGTTTGATGTTCTACAGTCATAATGACATCAACAAACTAGAAAAGTTTAACAAAGACAAGCCTGTCCAGGAACGTGAGAATAGCAGGGTATTACTACAGGAAATGTCCTATTATGCGGAATCTCCTGTATGCCGCAGAAAACAACTCCTGCATTATTTCGGAGAAGAATATACCGTGGATAACTGTCAGGGATGCGATAACTGTCTCCATCCAAAAGAACAATTTGAAGGACAGGAACTTCTAAAAACGGTCATTGAATCAGCTCTACAAACAAAGGAACGCTTTGGACTTAATCATTTGGTACATGTAATACGTGGCATTAAAAACGAATATGTCAATTCATACCGTCACTACGAATTAGCAGTATATGGTACCGGGATGGACCAGAGTGAAGACCTCTGGAAGTCTGCGATAAGACAAGCGCTGATCCATGAATTTCTGTCAAAAGACATTGATAATATTGGAGTTTTAAAAGTATCGGAAAAAGGACGAAATTTTCTAAAAGACCCATATCCGGTTATGCTTGCCAAAGACCATGAATATGATTCCACCAGTGAAGAAGAAGAGGACAGTGAAAGAATACCGGCCAGTACAAAAGCTTATGATGAAAAGCTATACGGTATGCTTAAAAGTCTTCGAAAGAAAATAGCACACCAAAAAGATATCCCCCCTTATGTTATTTTTCAGGACCCATCCCTGGAAGAAATGGCCACTACCTACCCCACAACTACAGAAGAATTGGCACAGATCAATGGTGTAGGTCAGGGGAAAGTACAGAAATTCGGACGGGATTTTATTCAATTGATCACAAATTATGTAGATGAACATGATATTGTACCGGCCTCCGAAGTAGTAGTTAAATCATCTGTCAATAAGTCTAAAATGAAAATTTTCATCATTCAGCAGATTGATAGAAAAGTTGACCTGGATGAAATAGCGGAAACAAAAAGTATAAGCTTCGAAAGCCTATTGAATGAAATAGAACATATCATCTATTCAGGCACGAAATTGAACCTGGATTACTACATTGATGAAGTTCTGGACGGAGAGAAGCAGGATGATCTGTATGACTATTTCTTAAACGCTGAAACAGATAGCATAAGCCAAGCCTTGGAAGATGAGGCCAATGCCGATTATTCTGAAGAAGATATTCGGCTAATGCGTATTAAGTTTATGTCAGAATACGCCAATTAGTTTTATCAACAGCTTACAACAGTCATAGCAGTAGCAAAGCCTATCATAAGATCATCTGCCAAAAACAATATCAATTTCCAAAGATCACTTTCATGATGGATAATCATATTGTTCCCCTTGGACAACTTGTTAAACGCGTAATGGCATAGCAGGCGATCATTCATTAGCTTTGAGGCTTCAAAAAATCAGGAATGAATATACTTATAATAGGTAGCGGAGGAAGAGAATACACCTTCGCGTGGAAAATAGCACAAAGCTTTCATTGCGATCAGCTTTACATTGCACCCGGTAATGCAGGCACAGAACTAATTGGTGAAAATGTAGACTTGGCAGTTGATGATTTCGAAGGCATCGGACAATTCGTAATTGACAATGATGTAGAGTTAGTAGTGGTTGGCCCGGAAGACCCATTGGTAAAAGGCATCCGCGACTATTTTGAGGCGGATGAGACGCTTATTAAAATAGCTTTGGTAGGACCGGATAAAATAGGAGCTCAGTTAGAAGGTAGTAAAGATTTTTCCAAAGTATTTATGGAAAAACATGGTGTGCCAACTGCAAAGTCCAGAACATTTACGGCAGATAGCATAGAAGATGGATTAGTCTATTTACAAGAATGTAATCTTCCAATCGTATTGAAAGCAGATGGACTGGCCGCAGGTAAGGGTGTCGTGATCGCTAAAACACTGGAAGAAGCGCAACGTACGCTGAAAGCTATGTTACTGGATAAGCAATTCGGGGAAGCCAGTAATAAAGTACTCATTGAAGAATTTCTCGACGGTATAGAGCTTTCTGTATTTGTGCTTACAGATGGTGAGAACTATGTTATCTTACCGGAAGCCAAGGATTATAAACGTATAGGAGATAACGACACAGGACCAAATACGGGTGGTATGGGGGCTGTATCACCGGTTAAATTTGCCACTAAGGTATTTATGGAACGGGTTGAAAGTGAAGTGGTAAAACCCACTATCACAGGCCTCCAAAATGATAAAATAGATTATAAAGGTTTTATCTTCATCGGGTTAATGAACGTTGATGGCGCTCCTTTTGTCATCGAATATAACGTACGGATGGGTGACCCTGAGACACAAGTAGTGCTCCCGCGTATTAAGAATGACCTCGTAGAGTTATTGGTAAAGGCTGCAGATGGAAAACTTAAAGACTATCAGCTGGAAGTTAGTCCAAATTTCGCAACTACCGTGGTATTAGTTTCAGGAGGATATCCTGGCAGTTATGAAAAGAATAAATCCATACAGGGATTAGCTGATGTTACAAATGCACTTGTTGTGCATGCCGGAACCAGACAAGAGGACTATGAGGTTCTGACAAATGGTGGTAGAGTGCTGGCCATTACCGGTATGGGAGACAGCCTGGAAAAGGCATTGGAAGTATCGTACCACGGTGTAAAAAACATCCGATGGGACGACATGTATTATAGAAAAGACATTGGCAAAGATATTTTAAGGTTGCAGCTGGATTAATATATGAATTACCATCTTTACTATTTCAGTGGTGGAACATTAAATGCACGAATTGTTATCTTTAATGTTGCTTATATGAAACATTAAATACACGAATTGCTATCTTTAGCGATACGGAATTGAAACATTAAGGCATGGGTTGTAGTACGTGCAACTCCGGAGGGGGTGAAGTAGCAGGGTGTAATAATAACGGGGGATGCCTGACCGGAGGATGCAACAAAATGAATGTTTTTGACTGGCTTTCCAATATGGATCTGCCTGTTATAGATAAATTTAATATTGTAGAAGTAAGGTTTAAGGGCGGCAGAAAAGAGTTTTTCAAAAATGCCGAGGGTCTTGACCTTACTACTGGTGATGCGGTAGTCGTAGATGTGCCCAATGGTCATCATTTAGGACATGTGTCTTTGCAGGGAGAATTGGTTCGGCTTCAAATGCAAAAAAAGAAGCTCAAGGACGATGAGGAGATCCGCAAGATATATCGCATAGCTCATCACAAAGACCTGGAAAAATACGAAGAGGTAAAGAAAAGGGAATTACCTACACTATACCGTACCCGTGAGATCATCCAGAACCTTAAACTTGGAATGAAACTTTCCGATATTGAGTATCAGGCGGATAACTCAAAAGCTACCTTCTATTATTCAGCTGATGACAGGGTAGACTTCCGGGAGTTGATAAAAGTGCTGGCCTCTGAATTCAAAATCAGGGTAGAAATGCGTCAAATAAGCCTTCGGCAGGAAGCTGGCCGTTTAGGAGGGATTGGTTCATGCGGTAGAGAACTGTGTTGTTCTACCTGGCTGTCTGACTTTAAAAGTGTATCTACCAGCGCTGCCCGTTATCAAAACCTTTCACTTAATCCAAGTAAGCTTTCAGGTCAGTGTGGCCGACTAAAGTGCTGCCTGAATTATGAGTTAGAAACCTATATGGATGCTTTGAAAGATATTCCTGACCTGGAAAAGCCCTTAGTCACTGAAAAAGGACGTGCAAAGCTTCAAAAAACCGATATCTTCCGAAAGATCATGTGGTTTGGCTATGACGATGAAAACGCATGGCACCCTATTCCTGTAACCAGAGTAAATGAAATCATCTCTCTTAATGAGAAAGGTCAAAAACCTGTTTCTTTGCTTGAAAATGATGTGCCGGACAAAAATGAGTTCTCCTCATTGAATAGTGACCTGGAGAGGATGGACAAAAAGTACAAACAAAAAACAGGGCAGAAGAAAAAACGCAGGAAAAAAAGACGAAATTTTAGGAATAACAAAAATCAGGGCAATAGTAATTAAATGAGGACGATCACCCTTTGCTTAATGATGCTGGCTTTGCAACTCACCTCCTGTGACACGGACAGGATCTATGAGAAAAATATTGAACTGCCGAAAAAATTATGGCTTGCTGATAGTGCTATCCACTTTGAATTTAAGTTAGCAAGCTCACAGAAAAGGTATAACCTTTATTACAACATAAGGAATACCCGATCTTATCCATTTCAAAACATTTACGTGCGTTATAATTTAAACGACACATTGGGCAACCTGGTGAGCAAAGAATTAATAAACCAGGATCTTTTCGACCCAAAAACGGGAAAACCGTATGGTTCAGGGTTAGGGGATATTTTTGATCATCAATTCACTATACTGAAGAACCATAAATTTGATCAGGTGGGTGTATATCAATTTAGTTTACAGCACTATATGAGACCTGACACTTTGAAAGAAATTATATCAGTCGGGATGAGGCTGGAAGAAGCACAGGAAATAAGTGAGTAAAAAGAGTTTTAGTATTTCCATTTGGTCTGTTTGCAAATAGCAATTTCACTAGTATATTTATTTCCTAGTTCGAGATTATGAGAATCATCATTGCCGGTGCCGGAGACGTGGGTTACCACCTGGCTAAACTTCTAGCTTACGAGGAGCAGGATATCATTTTGATTGATCGCGATGGAAGCACGCTAAAACAAGCAGCTAACACACTTGACGTTGGCACCATCAAAGGCAACTCCACTTCCTACAGAATATTAGATGAAGCAGACATTTCAAATGCAGACCTACTCATAGCGGTCACCTCTTCAGAGGAGACTAACCTCACCACCGCAATTATTGGCAAGCACCTGGGAGCCAAGAAAACTGTAGCACGTATTCAGAATGTAGAATACCTTCTGAATAAGGAAAAGCTCGACCTGAAAGAACTGGGAATAGATGAAATCATATCTCCCGAATCTTTAGCCGCCAAAGAGATCAAACGCCTGCTTAAGGGGATCGCACTCACTGATACTTTTGATTTCGATGAAGGCAAACTCTCTCTTATTGGTATACAGGTAGATGACAATAGTCCAATAGCAGGCAAATCGCTCATCGAAACAGCACACCTTAATCCGGACTTCAATTTTGTAACCGTTGCTATTCTACGAAATAATGAAACTATTATTCCCCGGGGAGATACCCAGTTTGAGCCTGAAGACCATGTGTATTTTATTACGCAACCAGATGGAACGGACCGTGTGTTAGCGCTTTCAGGTAAAGAAAAGCAAGAGATAAAAAACATAATGATCCTTGGAGGCAGCAAGGTGGGTTATCATGCAGCTAAGAGATTGAGTCGTAAGTTTAAAGTAAAGCTGGTAGAACTTGAAAAGGACAAGTGCTTTGAATTAGCCGACCAGCTTAAGAACGTTATGATAATTAACGGTGATGCACGGGACGTAGAGCTTTTAGAAGAAGAAGGAATTAGTGAAATGGATGCTTTTATTGCTGTTACCGGAAATTCTGAAACTAACATTATATCCTGCCTGGTAGCTAAAAACCGGAATGTAAAAAAGACCATTTCCCTGGTAGAAAATATCGACTACATCCATTTATCCCAGAACATTGGTGTAGATACCATGATCAACAAAAAATTGATCGCGGCTAACTTTATTTTCCGTTACATACGACAGGGAGATGTAGTGAACCTAACCACTATTCATGGTGTAGATGCAGAGATTCTCGAGTTTATTGTAAAAGCAGGTTCTAAAATCACCGAAAACATGGTACGTGACCTGGAGTTTCCTAAGGGAGCGGTTATAGGCGGTGTTATTCGTAATGGCGTAGGTTATACTGCCATGGGGGATTTCCAATTCAGACCTAAAGACCGGGCTGTGGTACTTTGCCGCCCTCATTGTATTCATGCTGTTGAGAGCTACTTTATGTAATGAGGTTTAACTTTCCATTAATCACAAACATACTTGGCTTGTTGCTTTTCCTAAATGGCTCCTTCATGTTGCTATGCATGCCGTTTTCTGTTTACTATGGAGAGGATTGGTTTTATATTTTAATTTCCGGGTTGATCACCATTGTATGTGGCTCAACTACCTGGCTGCTCACCAAAAACCATAAGAGTAAAGAACTGAAGAAAAAAGATGGATACCTGATCGTGACGTTAGGCTGGTTTTTCATGTCACTCTTTGGTACATTACCGTTTATTTTATCCGGGGCCATACCGAACTTTACAGATGCTTTTTTTGAGACCATTTCTGGTTTTACGACCACAGGAGCTTCTGTTCTTAACAATATAGAAGGTGTACCAAAAGGCATTTTATTCTGGCGTAGCCTCACCCAATGGATCGGTGGTATGGGGATTATTGTATTGGCTGTTGCTATTCTACCCATCCTGGGAATTGGTGGTATGCAACTATTTATTGCTGAGGCTCCCGGTATCAGCCCTGACAAGATGAAACCGCGAATAAAAGATGTCGCGAAACGTTTGTGGTTCATTTATCTTGGGCTAACAGTCACTGAAACCGTTCTGCTGCTACTTGGGGGGATGACCTTTTTTGATGCCTTGAATCACTCACTCACCACTATGGCTACCGGAGGGTTTTCAACAAAAAACAAAAGCGTGGCGCACTATGATTCTGCATATATCCAATACGTGATCATTGCATTCATGTTTTTAGCCGGAACAAACTTCACTATCACATATTACTGCCTGAAGGGAAGACTAAAGAAAGCCTGGGCTAACGAAGAATTTCGTATGTATTTCATACTAGTCGCTGTACTATCGATATGTATTTCATTTTTTGTTTTCTCTTCCAGTTGGACAGGCTTCGAAAAGTCTTTCAGAGACTCACTTTTTCAAGTCGTCTCTCTGATCACCACCACAGGCTTCGTAACAGCAGACTATACTTCATGGACACCATTTTTGACCATTGTTTTTTTCATGCTCATGTTTTTAGGCGCTTCGGCAGGGTCTACGGCAGGAGGAATCAAAGTAGTGCGCCATACTTTACTATTTAAGAACAGCTTCCTGGAAATGAAAAGGCAGCTTCACCCGTCAGCGGTAATACCCGTAAGATTGAACAACTCTGCCGTGAGCAGGGACATCACCTATAATGTACTGGCATTCGTAATGATCTATTTATTGGTGTACGTAGTTGGCGTTTTTCTCATTTCATTTACCGGGGTAGACTTTGACACCGCTTTAGGCGCAGTAGCAACTAGTCTTGGAAACATAGGTCCGGGCCTGGGGCAAGTGGGGCCTGTCAATAACTTCTCATCCATCACTCCGTTTGGCAAATGGCTACTTGCCACTCTCATGCTATTAGGACGACTGGAATTATTTACCGTTCTAATGCTCTTCAATCCCAATTTCTGGCAGAAGTATTAACGATAAAAGCGACCCTGTTTACTGGTTGACAGCTATTTCCATATCAATATGCTTTAGAGTCATTTCTCAATGGTTTTCAAAAACTTGAAACCAGCCCTTTAGTCATAAATGCAGCCGGTGACCACCTGTGGTGAATATTAAAAAAAACTTTCTGATCCATACAACCTTTTATATCTACTAACCCACTTTAACTTGAATTTCAGAACCTTAACTATTGAGTTATTCCATTGATCCGTATGAGGCCGAACTGGCAGATAGGTGTCTGACCCATGACCGGGTGGCTCAAAAGTTACTTTATGACCGTTACAAAGATGCTATGTATACCATCCTATTACGGATGCTGAATAATGAATACGATGCCGCAGATGCGCTTCAAGAGGCATTTATCAGGATTTTCAGGAGTTTAAAAGGTTTCAAAAAAGAATCTTCCTTAGGGGCCTGGATTAAAACCATAGTCATACGAGCTGGATTAGAAAAGCAGAAAAAACACTTGATTTTCGAGGAAATCAATGAAGAAAGACAAGCACTGGAACCGATTATATGGGACTCTGACCTTACAGGCGAATACTTGGAAAAAGCGATAGCACAACTACCCAACGGCTATAAAAACGTGTTTTTATTGATAGAAGTTGAAGGATATACCCACAGAGAAGTAGCTGAGTTGGTAGGGATTTCTGAAGGCACTTCTAAATCGCAGTTATATTATGCCAAGAAAAGCCTGCAAAAAACACTTGCCTCAATGATGGACTGATGCCTGACAGTAAAGACCATATGACAAAAGCTATTAGACAGTTACCCGTACACAGGGCACCTGATCAGATCTGGGGAAAAATATCGGAAGAGCTTGATATGGAAGTTGGATTATCAAACCTGGACAATGCCCTATTACAATACATCGAGCTAAAAAGTGCTCCTGGTCATGTATGGGATGATCTGGAACAAAAACTTGAAGTTGCCTCAAAAGAGGCCCCTATGAGAAGGGCCATCGAAACATTACCCTGTTACGAGGCGCCAGTAAGGTTTGAAAACCTGGCTTTAGATAAGGAGAAAACCAATCGGCAACTGTCAATAGCATGGACAACGGGTATTGCTGCGAGCCTGCTTATTATTTTTGGACTTTACTTTTTGCAGGAACCGAATGAGCATATAATGATCTCCAACACCACGGAAGAAATTACAGCACCAAACGAAATTTTAAAAGTGGCCATCGGAGAATTAAACCAGGATGATGAACTTTTAGAAGTCATAAAAGCACATTGCTCAAAAATAGCTTTGCAGTGTCAATCACCAGAGTTTAAAGGGCTATTCGAATACTATCTTGAACTGGATACATCAAAACAAGAGTTGATCACAACCATGAACAACCATAAATCCCAGTTACATCTTGTGGATTACCTGGTGAGAGTTGAAAAAGAAAAAAACGAGGTAGGAAAGCAATTGATACAGATGATCATCGGATGAGCGTAAAAATTTTATCATATTGTTTGACATTTATCCTCTTTCTGTCGGCTTTTACTGTTGGGTCAGCCCAGATCCAGGTGAAAGTGATCACCAAAACCATTGAAAGAAGTTTTGACTATCAAGCAGGTGATGCCTTACTCATTCGTGGAGAGAAGTCGTCAATAGCTGTAAATACCTGGGAAAAAAATGCAGTCAAAGTAACATTAAAACTCATAGCTAAGGCTGTGTTATCAGAAGTAGCAAGAAAAGAGTTGGAATACCAGAAATATACCATGAACAAACGTAAGAACATCATCAACTTAGCAAATCAGCTGGAATTCCCCAATAACGTAAAAGAACTGCAAGCTATACTACTTGTGGAGTATGAAATTTGGGTTCCGGCCAGCATACAGCTCACGATCAACAATGAATACGGTAACATTGACATTTCAGGCATATATGGTAAACATATTGTTACTAACAAATTTGGTAACATCACCCTGAATCATGTAGGAGGAACAGGAAAAATAGAGAGCTATTTCGGAGATTTCACGTCCAAGAACTTTTCGGGAAATCACACACTTGATTTTAATAAAACTAAAACCACTATAGACCACCTCTCAGGTATATTATCTATAAACTCCCGACTAGGGGATATTACCATAAGTAATGTACAGCGTCAGGCAGCGCTGAATATTGAAGCAGATAAGTCTGATATTAACCTGGAAGTATTGGCAAATTGGGACGAGTTTCAAATTAAGTTAAAATCAAATTTTGGAAAAATAAAGGTACCGCACCATTTAACAGGGAAAATGGATCAAAAAAATAACGTAAGCTCCTGGCGTTATTTGGGCAATGGAAAATCCAGGATTAACGCCGAGACCAGCTTTGGTGTCATCAGCCTATCTGTCAAATGAAAAAAGTAGTTTTAGTATTTTATCTTATAGGTTGTACTTGTGCCAGTTATGGGCAAGAAAAAATCAAGGTGGAAACCAGTACGGAAACAATGGATACGGTTCAGTATTCTCAATTGCTACGTGCTTACAACAAAATCATTCGAGCACAAGAGGAAAAGTTAAGTCTATTCAAAATAGACCTGGTAGGGCCTTACCTGTTCCTGGTATCAAATTGGGAAGATAAAGATGCTGCTCGAAACAAAGTGATCAACCTGGCCTTTGAACAAAAAGTAAACCCCAATTGGTCATGGATAGTAGAATCTTATCTGCGGTCTGACCGGGATGATTTTCAAGAAGTACAAATACTGGGTGGTATTCGCTATTACTACTTCATGAACAAACGGATGTTAAGAGGTAAGAGCGCTAATAATTTTTCCGGAAATTATTTCAGCGCTGTATCCACTTATGGTCACCGTTTCAGCAAAAATGATGATCACGCTACTATCAATCTATTATATGGTATTCAAAGAAGACTGGGAAAGCACTTCTTTTTTGATATTAATTTTGGGCTTGAAAATATCTTCAAAGCCTTTGAGAACCGTGAAACAGGTATCGATTTTATCTTTACGGGTAAATGGGGCATTTCGTTTTAGGGTTATCATTCCTCTTGTAGCATTTAAATACACCTTGTTAAGAGGGTTGTCAACCTCCAGGCAAACCGGCAAAGTTCTTATTGCCAATCCTTACACCTGATATAATAAACTATAATTGACTTTTTACTTAGATGTCTCTACCTGTCGAACCGTTATTTCCAGGAAAAATATCAGTTTATTTTCAACTGCATACAACTAAAGTATACGGACATGCCACTTTAAGTCGACTCAAATTAAAGAAGGATGAATCGTTTCGTATACCCATTATTGATCTTAGTTTTTGTTGTCCGGTCCTATGGTCAGACAATCGATATACCGGCATCATATCTATACCAGGTCTACAAACAAGTACACCTGTCTTCTGCGGACTCTCTGTCGGTTGTCAACCTCAAACAGGACAAGCTGGGAATGATACATGTTCGCTTGCAGCAATATCACCATGGTGTCAAAGTGCTGGGAGGAGAAGTAATTGCTCACTTTGATAACAACAGACTTAAGTCCATCCAGGACCATTCTGTCCAAACAATCAAAATGAATGAGGGGCATGCTGCCCGTCTGGGAAAAATATCACAGCCAGATAAAAATCATTATCTGATCAAAGAAGATAACGATTTTTATCTGACTGAGTGTACCTCAGAATCGGGTTTGCTAAATTTCGTTGACGCAGTAGACGGACACACTACCCTCACTGTTCCTCAATATCGAGGAGTAAACTCTCCCGGTAAAGCTATTACCAGATATCATGGTGAAGTAGATATCACTGCGTATAAACAAGCAGGAGGGTTTATTTTACAAGAAGAACGTCAGGGAGTACTTATCAGAACGCTTAACGCTGAAAATCAAACTATTGAACAGTTCACAGAAAATTTTGGCCAGGCCCCACTGCTTGATACAGTCACTAATTTTCAAGACGAAGATAACTTATGGGATTTACGGAATGAACGACTTGATGAAATAGCAACAGATATTCACTGGGCATCTGAAGTTACATTTGATTATTTTCTGGATGTACATAAACGCAATAGTATAGATAATGAGGGTGGTGATATAAACAGTATTGTTCATTTAGGCGACGATTGGGATGAGGCATTTTACCTGGCACCTCCTTTTAACTTCATGGGCTATGGTGACGGAGGGCCATTGGGTCCAAATGCTACGCTGGACGTAGTAGCGCATGAGATGGCACATGCTGTGGTTTTTTATTCCGCTCAACTACTCTATATTGGAGAAACGGCCTCACTTGACGAGGCTTTTGCCGATATTTTCGGCACCTCTGTGAAATTTTATCGTAGCGTCAATGGCTTAAAAGATCTCTGGGTTTTGGCAGAGCAACTGGGGGGTTTCAGGGACCTGTCAGACCCTAAAGCAAAAGGTCAGCCCGATACCTACAAAGGTGAAAACTGGTATTCAGGCCAGGAACGTGACATATTTGCACATCAAAACAATGGCCCTATAAACTACTGGTTTTACCTGCTTACTATGGGAGGTGAGGGAATAAACGACAATGGGGATGACTACAATATATCAGCCCTGGGCCTGGGCAAAGCAGAGCAGATAGCTTACCGAACACTTAATTATTATCTCAACTCTACGGCTAAATTCATGGATGCCAGGTCAGGCTCGATACAAGCTACCACAGATCTGTTTGGGAAAGATTCTCAAGAACTTAGACAGGTCATAAAGGCGTGGGATGCCGTAGGTATAAGAAAACAGGTTATCACCAACGTTGATGAAACGAGCTTATCAAGAACAGCCTCACGAGCTTTTCCAAATCCGGTTCAAGATGGAGAACGGGTACAAATAGACATAGAAGATGTACCCGCACAAGGTAACGATCCGGACATAACTATTTACTCGACCTTAGGAAGTAAGGTAAATACCAAAGGCAGAATTCAGTCAGGTGGTCAAGGTGTCATTTCATTAGATCTTACAGGCCTGCCTGCCGGAATCTACATCCTAAGAAGAAACAATCAAATCACTGATCCTATCAAAATATATAAGCGATAGGTACCCACAATTGACAGACTAAATTTTATCATTAAAATCTAATAAGCTATGCGATTATTAAAAACACATGGATATTTCGTGACAACGAAAAAATTAATGTTGAAGATGCTATTCTTTTCCTTGTTGCTTTACTCCTGTAACGACGACGATCCAAAAATAATACCCACCAGCCTAACGCTTACGGTGACTCAAAATGGCATACCGGTAAATGCTATAAATGTAGTGCTGTACAGTTCTCAACAAGATTGGTTAACTGGTCAAAATCCAGTGGCTTCTGATGAAACAGACGCTACAGGAGAAGTAATTTTTAATGAAGACTTATCTCCTGTTGTGTATTATGTAGATGTCTTTAAAGGGGATACCACTAATTGGCACACAGAAGTTAGTCTTACTGAGCTGGAGGAAAACAAACTAAATAAATCTGAAATCTCAGTTATTTCTTCTGTTGGAAATCATTTGACCGGCAAAACTGAGAAAAGCTGGATTATCAAAGACGCCCTGGTAGATGGATTTAGTATTTTCCCGGCCTTAGACGAGTGTGAGAAGGATGACATTCTTTTATTTCAACGCGATGAACAGTTGGGGTTAGAAGATGTAGGACGTGAGTTATGTCCCGGTGAGACATTAGGCCAATTTTTGTTTCAATGGAGCTTAAGTAACTCCGAAAAAAATTTAACGCTTACAAACGAAGATGGCTCAAAACAAGAATTTACTGTTGAAAGTATCAATCCGAACACCCTTGGTTTAATCTTAGAACTTGATATTGAAGGAGTACCTTCAGATGTTTTATTTGTACTAAACCCCATTGAATAGTTTCTAAAAAGCATCCAAAAGCAATTGCTTTTGGATGCTTTAGTATCTCAATACAGTATGACGTTCAATTTTTTAACGTTCTATGAATTGCCGAAAAATCCACAGGGCGTATCATTCCTCAGGCATCAGGATTACCTTTATATAGGCATCTTCTTTCAGGTATTCTCTGGCTGCATTTTGTATATCTTTAGCTGCCAGCTTTTTCATTTGCTCCTCATATTCATAGAAGGTATCCAGATCAGTACCATTAAAATAATAGGACTTCAAAGCGCTTATCCAGAATTTATTTTCTTTTAAACGGTCTTTTCGGTCCCTCTTTTGAGTTTCTGTGATCTTGGTAAGGTCTTCTGCTGATATTCCATCCTCTTTGATCTTATCGATTTCATCAAATACAGCTTTAACGAGCTCATCAACGTTTTCCGGGCCACATGAGAAACTGACTACAAATGAATAATTTTCATAGGGATATTTAGAAGCACTACCTTGGGCATTGACTCCATATACACCGGACTTGTCCTCTCTTAATACTTCTATTAACCGATTCGTGAGGTGTTCTCCCAGAGATCGTAAATGATAGTTTTCTTTTTTTGCATAGGTTTTCTCACCTGTAAACACAACTGTGACATCACTCTTTTGATCTGTACCTTTATTCAGAACTTTATTTACTACTCCCTTCGGAGGCCTCACGCCCAAATCTCTCCATTCTTCTTTTGATCCGATAGAAGGTAAGCTACCCAAATAAGCCTCCAACAACGGCACAAGCTTTTCCTGATCAAAGCTGCCGACAAAAAAGAAGGTAAAATCTGCGGCATCTTGAAAACGTTCTTTATAGATCTCATGGGCTCTGTTGAAATCTATCTTTTCCAGGTCTTCCGGCGTAGGGAACCTTTCCCCTCTCGGGTGATCATCCGTCATTATTTTACTAAGTTGATCGGTATAGAAAAACTGGGGGTTGGCCATCAGGTTCTGCAACAACATAGCATTTTTAGACTTGAAGGATTCAAAAGACTCCCGATCTTTCCGGGGAGAAGTGAAATAAAGGTGCACCAATTGAAGCATAATTTCGATATCCTCCGGCGAGGTACTTCCGCTCACTCCCTCTGATAACCTGTTAATATAGGGGCCTGCATTTACTGTTTTACCAGAGAGTACCTTACGGATATCAGTAGGTGATAAGTCTTTCACTCCGCCCTCAGCGATTACGCTGGCTGCATTGGCAGCAGTTTGCTCATCAGTTAACTCATAAAGTGATTCACCCCCGTAGCTAAAGGCCTCCATGAATATTTCGTCGTTTTTAAAATCAGTGGATTTAAGTACTACTTTCAACCCATTAGACAGTATTAATTCGGTGGCCTCTACTGTTTTTAATGTTTTAGTCTCTGTCACCTTGCCAGGCTGAGGCTGCGCTTCCATTAATGACGTAGGTATTAGCTTGTCTTCATAAGGTTCGATGTGGGCCAAAGTAGCTTCTCTTATCATTTTATTGACTTGTTCCTCGGTAGGCATGGTTATACCTTCTTTTTCCGGGCCAGTGATCACCACTACACGGTTGGTTTTACCTATCCATTGCTTTCCTAACTGGTTTACCTCATTAAGTGAGATCGAGGGCAACACATCTTTATAGAAATTATATTCAAAATCAATTCCGGGTATCGGTTCAGCTGATAAAAAATTTCTGATATACTCATCTGCATAGTCTTCAGATTCTGTTTTATCTGCTTCTTTCATCGCTTTTTCCAGGCTATTGATCACAATCTTTTTGAATCTTTCCAATTCACCTTTCGTAAATCCAAAACGTTTGGCACGCTCATTTTCTATGACCAATGTCATAAGCCCTTTTTTGATACCATCAGCACCCACCACAGCAAATGAGGTATAATTATCTTTGGTCCTGACCATACTACCAAAACCGGTATTAGCATAAATAAACGGTGGTTCTGCTGCACGCTTCAGTTCATCCAGACGTTGGTTGAGCATACCTGTATATAATAAATAGGTCATATCACGCTTAAAATCTGCCAATGTTTCAGTAGGCTTATTGTCTTTCTTATACACCAGTTGTATCCTGGTAAAAGCTGCTTCCTTATCCGTAACTACACTGGTTAGTGTCTCATCATGATCAGGAACTTTATAAAAAGTCCTTTCTTTTGGTTTTTTCGGGTTAGTAAGTCTGCCAAAGCGTTCTTTTATCTTTTGCTCCATAACATCCGGATCAATATCTCCCACAGCGATTACAGCCATCAAATTCGGACGATACCAGTCTTTATAAAACTGACGCAAGGTGTTATACTTGAAAGTTTCCAGCGTTTCTTTCGTACCAATAGGCAGACGATCTGCATAACGCGAATCTTTAAACATTACCGGGAACCATTGATCTCTCATCCGCTGGTCGGCCCCCTGACCTAACCTCCACTCTTCAATGACTACTCCACGTTCTTTGTCAATCTCTTCCTCATCCAACAGCATATTCTGAGCCCAATCTTCCAATACTGTTAAACCTTTATTGAGGATCTCTTCATCATCTGAAGGTATTGGCAGGATATATACAGTCTCGTCAAAGCTGGTGTAAGCATTCAGATCTGCTCCAAACTTCACACCGACGGACTGGAGGTAATTCACCAGCTCATTCTTTTCAAAATTCTTAGTACCATTAAACGCCATGTGCTCCAGAAAATGTGCTAATCCACGTTGACTTTCATCTTCGAGCATAGACCCTGCATCCAACACTAATCGTAACTCCACTTTGTTTTCAGGCTTAGCATTTTTACGGATGTAGTACGTAAGACCGTTATCAAGTTTTCCTATGCGGACATTACTATCAACAGGAAGTGGTATATTAAGATCAAGCTCTACAGCAATTTTCTGCGCCTGTATAGAGGTAATGAAAAAGGAAAAAAAGAGGATACATAATATACGGATCGTTCTCATGGCAGGTGTTGGTTTAAATTTGACTTTCATGTTAAGGCGCTCGAAAATAGCAACTTAGCATACTGGAATACAAGAAAACCAGAAGTAATTTACAATGTTATGATGTAATAAGGGAATCAGAGTTTTCCTTGGAAACCGGTACATCAGGCGCTGAACTTTTTACATCCTCTTTATGCTTAAAATACCTCTTTTGGAATATCAATATCAATACCACACCTATAAAAATAGATGAATCCGCAATATTGAAGACAGGGCTAAAAAACAGAAAATAATCTCCCCCTATCACCGGGACCCATTCAGGATAATAGCCATCAAACAAAGGAAAGAAAAGCATATCTATCACTTGTCCATGAAACCAGGGTGTCGGTGAATCCGCTGGCGCGTTGTCCAGAAACACTCCGTAAAAAGTACTGTCGATGACGTTACCTACTGCTCCCCCCAATATGAGACCCATACACCATAAAAGGCCCGTTTTCGCATTTTGTCGGTATAGGTAAATGATGTAATAACCAATACCTACCATAGCTCCAAGCCTGAATAGTGTAAGTAATAGTTTGCCAAATTCATGACTCCACTTAAGGCCAAATGCCATACCCGGATTAAGCAAGTAATGAAGTTTGAACCAGTCCCCAATAACTTCTATCTCACCTGCTGTGCCCATGTCCATATTGTAATACACCAGAAGTTTGGAGGTTTGGTCGATTACAATTACTCCTAATGCCAACAGAAAATATTTATATAACTTCACGAATACTAGGCTTCTATCTTTACTTTCAATTTATGCTCATCCATTTCCAGAAGAATACCGTCCGCGAGCTGGTCCGGTATTTCCAGGGAAAGGGCCTGGGTTTCCTGACAAATATATTCCTTATTTGCCTTTAATGCGGCGTTAACGAGTTCTGTATTTTTTTCGATGTTGATCGTGATACGATCTTGTACCTCCAGCCCCATATCTTTACGCATGTTTTGCACCCTGTTTACCAGATCACGGGCTATCCCTTCTTTCTTCAGCTCTTCAGAAATAGTTACGTCCAATGCCACCGTAAGCCTTCCTTCTGAAGCAACCGACCAACCGGGAATGTCCTGATAGGTTACCTCGACGTCTTCAAGGGTTAGTACTATCTCTCCCGAAGCGATCTGTATAGCAAGTTTTTCTTCTTTCTCCAAAATGGCTATCTGGTCTTCACTAAACGTATTGATGACGGACGTTATTTCCTTTAACTTAGGCCCGTACTGCTGTCCCAGCTTACGAAAGTTAGGCTTAATGTTTTTTACCAATACACCAGATTGATCATCCACAAATTCTATTTGCTTGATATTTACCTCAGACAGGATCAGGTCTTCCACCGCTTCTACCTGGGCTTTAAAATGATCATTAAGTACAGGTACCAAAATCTTTGATAATGGCTGACGTACTTTGATCATATGTTTTTTGCGAAGTGAATGCACTAATGATGAAATATTTTGTGCCGAAGCCATCCGCTCCTCTAACTCCTGATCAATAATAGCACGATCGGGTTCAGGAAAATCTGTTAAATGAACAGACACCTGTTCTTCTAGGTTTGTCACAGTATTCAGGTCATGATAAAGCTGGTCCGTATAAAAAGGCGCTATCGGTGAACTTAACTTGGCAATAGTCATCAAACAGGTATACAAGGTCTGGTAGGCAGCTTCTTTATCTTCATTGTATTCTCCCTTCCAGAAACGTTTTCTGTTCAAACGTACATACCAGTTGCTAAGATCATCGATGGTAAAGTCTTGTATCAATCGGGCTGCTCGGGTAGGTTCATAGTCTTCAAAGGCCGTTCCTACTTTTTCTACCACAGTATTTAATTTAGAAAGTATCCATCGGTCACTTTCTGTTCTTTTGGCCATAGCTATGTTTTCCCCGGAATAATCGAACCCATCCAGGTTAGCATACAGGGCAAAGAAAGAATAGGTATTATGTAATGTTCCAAAAAACCGGCGCTGTACCTCTACAATACCGTCAACATTAAATTTGAGGTTGTCCCAGGGGTTAGCATTGGATATCATATACCAACGTGTGGCATCCGGACCGTGCTTAGCCAGGGTTTTAAAAGGGTCCACCGCATTGCCCAGTCGCTTGGACATCTTATTCCCGTTCTTATCCAGTACCAGCCCGTTGGCAATTACATTTTTGAATGCCACACTATCATGTAACATAACGCCCAGGGCATGGAGTGTAAAAAACCAACCTCTGGTTTGATCCACGCCTTCCGCTATAAAATCAGCCGGGAAGTTTGATTCAAATATGTCTTTATTCTCGAAAGGATAATGCCACTGGGCATAAGGCATAGCCCCGGAATCAAACCAAACATCTACCAGATCCGGCTCACGGTACATTTTCTTACCTGTGGCACTCACCAACACGACATCATCTACAAATGGTCGATGAAGGTCAAAATCCTTGGGTAGTGGCTCCATCATAAAGCCAGCTTCAATAGACAGTTGCACTTCATCATTAAGTTCCTTCAAAGAACCAACACATTTCAGCTCACTCCCATCTTCTGACACCCATATAGGCAATGGAGTGCCCCAAAAACGTGAACGGGAAAGGTTCCAGTCCACCAGGTTTTCCAGCCAGTTGCCAAAACGACCGGTGCCAGTCGAGCCAGGTTTCCAGTTAATGGTATTATTCAACTCCACTAGTCTATCTTTCAGAGCTGTAGTTTTGATGAACCACGAATCCAAAGGATAATAAAGTATAGGCTTGTCCGTTCTCCAGCAGTGTGGATACGAGTGTTCATATTTTTCGACTTTAAAGGCCCGGTTTTCCTCTTTGAGCTTAATGGCTATTAGTACATCCAGTGACTTTTCAGGAGCATCCTCACTCGCGTAGTATTCGTTTTTCACATACATCCCGGCAAAGTCTGTGATCTCTTTCACATACCTGCCCTGCTTGTCAACAATAGGCATATCATTGCCCTCCTCATCTTTTACCAGGATAGGAACAATACCTGCCTGTTGAGCAACGCGCTGGTCATCGGCACCAAAAGTGGGCGAAATATGCACAATACCTGTGCCATCCTCAGTACTGACAAAATCACCGGGAATCACCTTAAAGGCCGGGCCATCCGGTTTTACATAGGGCAGTAATTGTTCATATTCGACCCCTACCAGATCTGCCCCTTTTATTTCATCAATTACCTGATAAGGGATGATCTTATCGCCTTCTTTGTATTCTGTAAAATTGGCTTTAGCAGATTTTTCATTGAAGTAAGAACCCAGTCTGTCTTTCGCAAGGATCACCCGGATCTCCTCAAATGTATATGCATTAAATGTTTTTACTCTGACGTAATCTATCTTCTCTCCAACAGCTAATGCACTGTTTCCTGCCAACGTCCAGGGTGTAGTGGTCCAGGCCAGGAAAAACTCGTTGGTACTATCTTTTCTCTTGAACTGGGCCGTGATAGTAGTGTCTTTCACATCATGATAAGTGCCTGGCTGGTTAAGTTCATGAGAACTTAACCCGGTACCTGCCGCAGGCGAATAGGGTTGTATCGTATACCCTTTATATAATAAACCCTTATCAAAGAGCTGCTTTAACAGTTGCCATAACGACTCTACATAATCACGGTCAAAGGTCACATAAGGATCATCCAGGTCTACCCAATATCCCATCTTCAAGGTAAGGTCATCCCACTGGTCCTTAAATTTCATTACCGTTTCCCGACATCTTTGATTATACTCTTCTACCGAGATCTTTTCCCCTATATCTTCTTTGGTAATACCGAGTTCTTTTTCTACCTGAAGCTCCACAGGCAGGCCATGGGTATCCCATCCGCCTTTCCTTTTTACCTGGAAGCCTTTGAGTGTTTTATACCTGCAAAAAATATCTTTGACTGCACGGGCCATTACATGATGAATACCCGGGGTACCGTTAGCCGACGGAGGCCCTTCATAAAAAGTGAAGGTTGGTTGTCCTTCCCTTGTATCTACTGACTTTTCAAAAATCTTATGTTCCTCCCAAAAACTAAGCACGTTCTTAGCTACCTCTGCGTAATTGAGCCCTTTGTACTCTTTGTATTTCATCGCTACTCGTATACCTCCTTATGTATATAAATTGCCATTCATCTGGCTTCTACTCTTCTATCTTTTATGAATTAACTTCACCGGTTACATCTTCCGGATCAGGTGCCACGCGAATTTGCGTAAGATCTATCTCCTCATCTTCATCCTCTATATAAAAACCATCGTCATAATGTTCGATCAATGGGTGCATGTCTTCCCGGCGCTTGCCATCATCAAATGTCATTAATAGTGATGGCAATAAGATCAGGTTAGTGATCATGGCTATTAACAGTGTAATGGAAGTCAAAATTCCCAGCGCCACCGTACCGCCAAAACTTGAGCCGGCAAAGATCACAAAGCCAGCAAAAAGTATGATAGATGTATACATCATACTTGCACCGGTCTCTCGCAAACTCTTGCTTACTGCCAAAGGCACAAAAAAACGGTTGGCAAAGAGTTCCTGGCGGTATTTCGCCAGAAAATGGATTGAGTCATCCACAGAGATCCCAAATACTATGCTGAAAATGAGTGCAGTACTGGGTTTGAGGTGAATTCCGGCAAATCCCATGATACCTGCAGTAATAATGAGTGGAATTATATTAGGAACCAGTGAGATCACGATCATTCTGAAATTTGCAAACAGCACTGACATGATGACAGAAATAATAATAAAAGCGAGTAAAAGGCTAAATTGAAGGTTTTCTATTAAGAATTTATTCCCCTTTACAAATAGTGGCGTAGTACCGGTAATACTCAATGAAAGATTACTTTCTCCAAATAATGTATCAATTTTGGGTTGAATCACCTGGTTAATAAGTGAATCCATTTTGTGAGAACCTACATCGGCCACTTGCATGGAAAGACGCATCTTCTGCATGGTGGAGTCAACAAAAGAATTGAACAGCCCAGAACTGTCCGTCTGATTTCTCATATAACGGAGGATAAAATTACTCTCTCGCTTATTAGGTATCTGATACCTTTCGGGATTATTCCCATAATAGGCCTGCCTGGCAGCTTTGACAAAACTCACCAGGGAAACCGGTTCAGAGATATCTCTTTGTTCTGTCAAAAACTTTTCAAATTGATCGAGTTTTCTCAGGTTTTTTACATCTATGGCACCTCTCCTTTTGTCAGTATCTACTACGATCTCCAATGGCATGATCCCGCTAAAATGGTCCTCAAAAAAATCCAGGTCCTTTTTAACATCACTATCGGCCGGGATATCATCCACCATGTAGGCTACTGTTTCAATCTTGTACATACCGATGACGGATATCGCTATTAACAGACCCGTAAAGGTATAAATGAAAATACGGTGCCTGTGTACGAGTAAGTCCATCCAGGTAAGCGCTGTATCAAGTATTTTGAAGCGCAGGTGTTTCAATTGTTGACCACCTGGTGATGGCAGCCATGAAAAAACAGCCGGTATGAGTACAATACTCACTACAAAAGTGGCCATGATATTAATACCTGCTATGATACCAAACTCTTTAAGGATTACGATATCTGTGGTAGCAAGTACGAGAAAGCCTATAGCTGTGGTGAAATTAGTGATCAGAGTTACCAACCCGATCTTCCTTACCACTCTGCTGATCGCCATCATTTTGTTACCATGGCTTTCAAACTCCTGATGGTATTTATTGAGCAGATAAACACTGTTAGGAATACCTATAACTACAATCACCGGAGGTATCAGCCCTGTAAGTAGCGTTATTTTGTATCCAAATAATACCAGTGAGCCCAACACCCATACCACTACTACACCAATAATGGTAAGTGGGAATACCACAGCATCCCAGGTACGGAAGAACAGAAAAAGTATCAGACCAGTCACTACTACAGAAAGAATCAGGAATATCTGCATTTCTTTTTTTACTCCACCGGAAACTACTGACCTTACAAAAGGTAATCCCGCATAATGCAGCTTAATTTGCATGGCTTCCTCAAAGACTGCCCCTACATCCTGGATGTCTTGCGTAAGACGAAGTCGATCTACCGAATTAAGTACTTTCTTATTGATAAAAATGAGTAAAACGGTAGCTCCATTATTTTCATTGACCAGGCGACCTGTGTAAAACCGCTGGTCCAGCGCTACCTGTAATAGACTATCAAATTCTTGCTTTGTCGAGGGGGTGGACGTAAAAACGGGTTCAAACACAAACTTACCTTCTACCGTATCTTTTTTTAACCTTTTGATCAGTGGGAGAGAAAGGACATTATTTACCCCTTTTATTTCGCTAATGCGTAGGCTAAGCTCCCTGAGTTGGTCAAATTTCTCTTTCGTGTAAACACTGCTATCCTTTAACCCAATGGCCATAAGATTACCATCTTCTCCAAAAAGTTCTTTGAAAGCCTGGAAAACGACCATATCAGGGTCATCCGTAGGTACGGTACTGCTGAAGTTAAAGCTCATCTCCACGTCCTGAGCTTTATAGCCCATGAATGCAGTGATCCCCGCCAGTAGTAAGACGAGTAACAGACGGTTTTTTATAATTATATGGGAGAGTTTAGTCCACATGGGTGAAATTAATCCACAAAGGTAATGATTTTACCCTGAATGTATAATGGGTATGAGATGAACACATTGACGTTGTAATCATAGTTCCAGGCTTTAAAATCTACTAAGAATTAGGAAGAGAAATACCTTTAATTTTTCGATACAATGAGATAGCATGCCTGTCTGTCAAACCTGATACAAAGTCCACACAATTCATGATAACCGCATAAGTATTTCCTTTTTGTGTCTCGATGTCCTTTAGCGTTTCTGAAGGGAGTAATCGGAGTGCTGCTTTATGCCGTTTAAGCCCTTTTTCGTTTATATTTTGCGCTATAACCGCCTCCACCAAAGTATCAAGAAGACCCGGCAATACTTCAAAGCCTGCAATCTCAGTTTCAATGACCTGCCTGGAACGATATATCTTTTCTACTGAAAGAGCAATGACTTCCTGCAACGTATTAGCTGCGGGTATGCTATCGGTAAGAGCCCTGTCAAAACCACCCTGAAGTAAATCATATTCTTTATCCAGAAAGTGCGTTGTACATTGTTGCACCAGCTCTCCAATGGCAATAGCACGTAGCGTACCTATTTGTTCATTTACACTATCCATTTTTTTGAGCTTCTCCGGCCTGAATTTATCTCCAAGGATGCCAGCAAATAATTCTACCGCATCTTCATAACTAACCAAGCCCATCCGACAACCGTCCTCCAGGTCTATCAAATGATAGCAAATATCATCTGCAGCTTCCACTAAAAATGCCAACGGATGCCTGCACCATGAGTAATTCTCATGTTTGTTAAGTCCAAGTTGGTCTGCTATGGTCTCAAAGATCTGTCGTTCGCTTTGAAAAAAACCATATTTCTTCTGACTACACCTGGATTTTATCTGTTCTTTTATGATAGACTGCCTTGGGTATTTACTAAATGCAGCTAATGTAGCAAAGGTCAGCTTCAACCCCTGGTATCGCTCTTTGTTTAATATCCTAAATCCCTGGGCATTACCTTCGAAATGTGTTAGATCCGCCCACTCAAGTTCATTAACATGCTTTTTATATTCTTTTCCGGGACCTGAAATAAAAAATTCAGAGATAGCATCTTCACCGGAATGTCCAAACGGCGGGTTCCCGATATCATGTGTTAATGAAGCTGCAGCCACAATAGCGCCAAAATCGTGAACCGAATAGCCGGATGCTAACACCGGATGACGTTCCAGCACTACCTGGCCTACTTTTTTTCCCAGTGATCGTCCAACACTAGATACTTCCAGGCTATGGGTAAGCCTGGTATGAACAAAATCATCTTCCGGCAATGGATGTACTTGCGTTTTATCCTGAAGCCTACGGAAAGGATGAGAGAAAATAATACGGTCATAGTCTTGCTCAAAAGCACTACGCCCTTTTTCTATGCCTTGTCGCTTTTCCCCAAGGCGCTGGTCGGATAGTAGTTGTTCCCAGTTCACGATGCCAATTTATATAGTTTTATAGGATCCTGATTAAGCAAATTTTTCAAAGTAATATACAAATCCGGGATAGCCTCATAAAGTTCCTGTGGATTCTCAAAGAAATATTCCAGCGCCACTGCAAAAAATTCGTATTGATTAGTCCCTGCATAATTCCGCAAAAAATGACCATTGCCCTCTCTTATTTTAGGTATCTCGCGTCTTGTGATCTCGTTCAATATTTCAAGTGCTTCAAAGTCTAAGAAGTCATAATCCTTATTTTTTATCCTATTTTCGAAGTGAATGGCATGGGCCATCTCATGAATACCCAGATTAAGGGAATCTTTCAGATCCGCATACCCTTTCACAAAACTATTCCAGGAAAGTATGATGACACCGGCACGGGGATTAACTTCTCCCTGGTGATAACGTTTACCGATATGAGAATAGTACGAATCAAGATAAACCAATATCTTATCAAAATTAGCCAGATAAACACCAGGTAATCCAAAAACCAGTTGAATGGCTGATGATGAGATCAACACTCTCATTTCATCCGTAACTATTTCAAATCCCCGGGGAATGAATTTTTTGGAATACATGAAGTGTTGCACCCGTTTTTCGAATTGCTTTTTATTAAAATCAGAAAGCAAGTTGTAATAAGCGCTATACTTTTTTAAAATGGAAAGATGCTCGTTGGCAATAGGTTTATTGCTCATTAACCAGGCCAAAACTTGTTCATATACAATTACGAAAACGTCATAAAACAATTTTACAACTGCAATTACCAGTCCTATCAATAGTAGGGCAAGTAAGACGTACCCGAACATCTATAATTTCTGGAGTAACGTATTGATGGATACCAGTCCTTCTATTCTATTTGTAAGCTCGCTTATCGGTATTCTTTCCTGCTTAGTCGTATCTCTGTCCCTAAGTGTTACCGAATGGTCTTGAAGGGTATCATGATCTATAGTAACACAGTATGGTGTACCTATAGCGTCTTGCCTTCTATACCTTCTGCCTATTGCATCTTTCTCATCGTATTGGCAGTTAAAATGAAATTTAAGCGTCTCTAAGATCTCCCTTGCTTTTTCTGAAAGGCCATCTTTCTTGACCAACGGAAGCACGGCTACTTTTACCGGTGCAAGTGCAGGAGGTATCTTAAGGACCACGCGTTCACTCCCATCTTCCAGGGTTTCATTCTTATACGATGCAGACATTATTGCCAGGAACATTCGATCCAGACCTATGGATGTTTCAATCACATAGGGCACATAATTCTGATTTTCCTGTGGGTCAAAAAACTGTAACTTCTTTCCCGAGTGTTCTTCATGAGCTTTAAGGTCAAAATCTGTACGACTATGTATACCTTCCAGCTCTTTAAACCCCATAGGGAAGTTAAACTCTATGTCACAAGCGGCATTGGCATAGTGTGCCAGGTTAAGATGATCATGAAAACGGTAGTTATCTTCTCCCAGACCTAATATTTTGTGCCATTGGATACGTTTTTCCTTCCAATGGTCATACCATTTCATTTCTTCCCCTGGTTTGACAAAAAACTGCATCTCCATCTGTTCAAACTCACGCATACGGAAGATAAATTGCCGGGCAATAATTTCATTCCTAAACGCCTTACCTATCTGAGCTATACCAAACGGGATTTTCATTCTTCCCGTCTTTTGTACATTCAGAAAGTTGACGAAAATACCTTGTGCGGTTTCAGGGCGTAAATATATAGTATTAGCTCCTTCTGCCAGTGAACCCAATTCAGTAGAAAACATAAGATTGAACTGACGCACTTCGGTCCAGTTTTTGGACCCGGATACCGGACAAGCAATGCCCAGATCTTCGATGAGCGTTTTCAACTCATTCAACTGTTCTGTTTCCATCGCTGATTTCATCCGATCATTGATGGATTTAATCTGCGCATTGTATTCTATCACCCTCCCGTTTGTAGCCAGAAATTGTGTTTCATCAAAGCTATCACCAAAGCGTTTGGCAGCTTTTTGTACTTCTTTTTTGATTTTACCCTCTATTTTGGCTATGTATTCTTCAATCAAAACATCAGCACGATATCTTTTTTTCGAGTCTTTATTATCAATTAAAGGGTCGTTAAATGCATCAACATGCCCGGAAGCTTTCCAGGTGGTGGGGTGCATAAAAATAGCAGCGTCAATACCCACAATATTTTCATGCATTTGAACCATGGCTTTCCACCAAAAGTTCTTGATATTATTCTTTAACTCAGAGCCATACTGACCGTAATCATAGGCGGCACCCAAGCCATCGTATATCTCACTGGATGGAAACACAAACCCATACTCCTTGGCATGGGCTACGATTTTCTTTAATAAATTATCGTCTTGATTAGCCATAGCGCGCAAAGATAGTGGAATTTGTACGTTATGCTATGTCATGTTTGGATTTGCTGACCTCTTCTGTGGGAAGCTTTAAAATAAAGGTAGCACCTTCTCCCAAACTAGAGACAACTTCAAGGTCGCCCCCAATTTTTTTAACCATTTCCCGGGCAATATAAAGTCCTAAACCAGATCCCTCGGATTTTTCGGTAGCTCTAAAAAACATATCGAATACCCGTCCTATTAAATCCGCAGTTATGCCCATTCCATTATCTTCCACCCTTATCTCCGTCATCAGGTCGTTTTTAGTTGCCTTGATACATATGTAGGGATCTGACTTTTTTAGGTCGTGGTATTTAATCGCATTATTGATCAGATTGTTCAGGACGATCTTTAACCTACCTTCGTCTATCACCATATGAAAATCCCTGGCGAAATGCTTTACGATCCTTATTGAATTCCGTTGGTCAAAATACTCGAGATTGGCTGTTATATCGTCTATCAGCTCATTTAGTTCTATTTTCTTGGGTTTTGTAGTCAGTCTTGAATTTCGGGAGTAATCAATGATATCTTCTATAAACGAATTGAGCGTATGAACACGTTGTTTCATCATGACGAAACAATCTCGTATTTCCTGATCATCATGGGCAAGCTCTGCTATATGGATTAATCCTAATATAGAGCTAAGCGGTGCCTTTAAATCATGGGAAGTGCTGTAGACAAACCGATCTAATTCAGCATTTGTTTTTTCAAGTAAATCGTTCTGTTCCTGGATCCGTTTTTCGGCGTGTTTTCTTTCATTAATATTCAATATGGTGCCCACCATTCGATGAGCCTTTCCACTTTCATCCCACTCGGCCTGTCCCGTACCCAGTACCCATATGTACTCTCCCCATCTGGACCTTAACCTACATTCCAATCGGAACGGTTCCCTGTTTTTGAGATGGTTGCGCATCCTTCTCTTAAATTTAGGAAAATCATCTGGATGCAAATTGTCCCATAACATATCTATGGTAAGGTGACTTAGGTCCTCAGGGTCATATTCTAACAACTCTGCCAGCAGAGCCGAAACCTGTATTTGTCCATTGTTACTATTCCAATCCCAAATCCCTGCATCTGACCCTTTGATCGCCAGGTCAAAACGACTTCGGCTTTCATGAAGCTCTTTTGTAGCCAACTTTAGACGGTTATTGAAATCATAATTGATCTTCATTAAATAAAATACTATGAGCATTGAACATATCAGCCCAACGATGTTATTAACAATAAAGGTCGATTTAATATATTCTTCCGAAAAGGAGATAGGAGCTATAAACTGAGGATCAAAGATGTGATGTACTACAAGCAACAGAATAACATATCCGCAAATTGAGAAAGCGTAATATCGTTTTTTATATCCGAATACCGCCAATGCATAAACACAGAATACAATAAAAAAAACATGCAATCCGGTGGCATACTTCTCTACGGTCAGCATCACAAACAAAACAGTAACAACAGGTATCACAAAAACGAATTTACCTAACACTATTCGTCCTGTTCTCATCAAAAAGAGTGAAACAAGGGCTGAAAAGAGAATAATTAAGTAAAATGGAATGTAGATAAAATTACCGGAATGCAACTCCCACAGAATATATCCTATACACACTATAACCCCCAATAATGTGAATAGTCCTGCCATCGTTACTCGCTGACGTTCAGGAGCCGTAATTGTATGACTTATACTTTCAATCAAAAAAAAGCGCTCTATAGACATGACAATATCAAGACGTATTTTTATCGAATAGTAATGTCATTTTTTCCAAGCTTTCATTTGAACCTACCATGGTGACCCAATCACCCTTACGAAGACGAGTATAACCGTGTGATATAATCATCTGACCGCGCCTTCTTATGGACAAAATGATTATGTCAGCCGGAAATTTGATCTCACGTAATGGCAAACCGTGCAAATTCGGGTTGAGCACCTCCAAATCGATCGTATCCTGGCCTTCCTGCATCCCCAGCAAAAGCGATGTAGCTTGTGGAGATCTTACAAAATGGTCCATAAGACTAACAATGGCTGTAGATGGGTCTACGACTAACGCTCCTAACTTATGAAATTTTTCGAAATTGTAGTGGTGATTCAATCGAACTACAACATCTTTAGTTCCAATATGTTGGTAGATAGTTTCACATAACTCAAGGTTTTCTTCATCCGTGAGCATAAGCACAATGGCCTCTGCCTTTGAAGCATCCATAGTCTCCAGCGATTGTAATGAAAGGTCAGGCATAGTTTGAATAGTACAGTTGGGATACTCGGATTTATCTATTAACTGCTTTCGCGTGGCAATTTTTGCTACCCATCCATGCTCATTCAATTGGCGTGCAAGCGCTACGGACTGGCTTTCCAGGCCTATAATAATAGCGTCACGAATACCGTCAAAGTCCGGGACCTCATGCCGCTCACGTCCTTCACCTACTATATTGATCGACCACTTAAACAATGGTGGCCCTACAATCTGGTTCAATACTATCACCGCTATTATCAAGGTAGACATCTCCAATCCCCATTCAGGGAAGGCATTGGCTACGATAGTGGCAAGCCCTAACCCTACGCCCGCCTGTGTAATGTAAGGCATCCATCCTATTCGATTGAACAAGGGTGGGTCCCCGGCCAGAGAGCCTCCTACAAATGCACCTATAATCATACTGATCAATCGAATACCAAAAAAAACCAACGCTATCGGCCAGACTTTTAATAACAGATCCAATGACATGGTAGCACCGGTAAGTGTGAAAAATGCCACATAAATACCCGGGCCTACATCTTCAATGATCCTGATGAATTCATATCGGTATTTGGAATAATTTGTAACAAAAAAGCTACCTATTATACATATCAAAAGTGGTTCTATCAAAAACTCTTTACCCGTCAATTCATTTGAATAATCTTTAATGAAATAATAGAGTAAATAAACGAGGTAGCCGATTCCAAGTATGTAGAAGGTCTTGGCATAATTGTGAATCTTAAAGGATAAGATCAATGTTAATATTCGCCCTAACAGAATTCCAAGTAAAAATGATGCCGTGAGCTCAAGAATAAGAATTATCAGAAACCAAAAATCAAGGGCTGTATCTTTCACAAGCACATTAGCCAATGACATATTGATGGCAAATAATACAATGACAAGAAAATCCTTCAACACGGTAACCCCCATAGCCGTTTGTGTAAATGGACCTTTGGCCCTCATTTCGTTGATTACAGCAATGGCCGAAGCAGGTGATCGGGCTACAAAAATTGTGGCTACCAGTATGGATACGGCTACTTTACTCTTGGTATCCATGCCGTCCATAAAATGAATGTAGTCGGACAGTACAAAGACCATAATAGAGCTCATAACAAAGGTGACAACGAGCTGCCCAAAAGTCATCCACTTTATACTTTTCAACCTATCCCTCAGGTCCTTCAGGTATAGCTCTGCCGCAGCGGCAAAGGCAATAAATGCCAATGAAATGTCATTTATAAAATAAAGGCTCTCTCTTGATATATTTGGTATAAGCCCTATGAAAAAGGGGCCTGATAGTATCCCAATGATCAACAGGCCTGTAATAATCGGAAGTTTGATCTTCTGAAATTGCCTGGCTATTTGATTAGCACCAATGGCTACAATAACAAATCCCGATAGTAATAATAAAAGAGTTTTTGGGTCTTCCACAAGCTGAAGTTTCTGGTGACGTATCTAAAGAATAATGGATTAAAATTAGCTTAAAGGAGTGACTTGGCCTTTTCCCAATAAACATCCATCTCTGCCAGGGACATGTCAGCAATGGATTTTCCGTCCTTTTCGGATTCGGATTCGAGATATTGAAATCTTTTAATGAATTTTTTATTTGTGCGCTCAAGGGCCTCTTCAGGGTTGATATCCAGAAAACGGGCATAGTTGATCAGTGAAAACAAGAGGTCACCAAATTCTGATTGCACTTTTTCTTTATCAAAATGGGCTTCTTTTTCCACGTTGAATTCCTGCTTGAATTCCTTCATTTCTTCCTCTACCTTCTCCCAAACCTGCTCTTTTTTCTCCCAGTCAAACCCTACTCCACGTGCCTTTTCCTGGATGCGCATCGCTTTAACCAAAGCAGGTAAAGATCTGGGAACTCCCCCTAACACAGATGCATTAGTTCTGCCATTTTCCTTTAGTTTTATTCTCTCCCAATTCCTTTTCACAGCCTCTTCATCTTTGGCATCTACATCACCATAAATATGAGGATGACGTTCTACCAGCTTATCACATACTGCATTTAACACATCCGACGTATCAAAATACTCTTTCTCAGAAGCTATACGAGCATAAAAAACATTATGTAGCATTAAATCTCCAAGCTCTTTCTTGATCTCCTCATAATCTGCCTCAATAATGGCATCGCTCAGTTCATAAGTCTCCTCTATTGTCAAATGACGTAATGATTCCATAGTCTGCTTTTTATCCCAGGGGCAGTTTTCCCTGAGCTCGTCCATAATGGTAAGCAAGCGGTCAAAAGCTTCCAGTTTGGCTTTTCGATTCGTATCCGGGATTGATTTTACTTCATTCATTTGCAGTCAGCTTATTTAAGAGAAACTTTGACGTCCTGGTCGGTGTTTTATCCTTGATTAGTTAAATTTGTGAAAAATTATTTAGAAGATGGCTACTTTACTTTTAGGGATTGGATTAATAGCATTGTTTTTTGGGTTAATGTCGGTTAGACTCATCTTTGTAAAAAACGGCCAATTTAAGGGTACGTGCGCATCGCAAAGCCCTTACCTCAATAAAGAAGGCGCTACCTGTGGTTACTGCGGAAAGAAAGTGGGTGAAAACTCAGAATGTGGTAATCCGGAATCAGAAGTAAATAAAGTCATGTCTAAATTTTCTTAGTGCCCTAAAGCACATTATCAGCGCTATATAATTATATTAAACGAGCCTGCCTCGTCTTTTTCAGGCCGACTGAGGTGGCACTGATACGCTGTTTTTCTTAACTTTACAATAACTTAATTTTTTAAAGCATTGACCTTAATTAAATCTATATCAGGAATACGCGGCACCATTGGTGGTAATGTTGGCGAAGGACTTACCCCGATTGATATCGTCAAATTCGCTGCTGCCTTTGGCACCTGGACAAAAAGCAGGTCAGAGAAAAAAAAGATTGTCATTGGCAGAGATGCCAGGATATCCGGAAAAATGGTAAGTGACCTGGTCTCCAATACACTTATAGGTTTAGGCATAGATGTTGTGGATTTGGGGCTCTCAACCACCCCCACCGTAGAAATAGCTGTACCCCTGGAAAAAGCAGCTGGTGGCATCATATTAACAGCAAGTCATAACCCTGTACAGTGGAATGCACTAAAATTACTCAATGAAAGTGGCGAATTTATTTCAGGGGATGACGGTGCAGAGGTATTAGAAATTGCCGAAAAAGCAAGCTTTGACTTTTCAGAAGTACTTCATCTCGGCACCTATACTGAAAACGATACTTATATTGATAAGCACATCGAACTCATAAAAAAGCTACCTCTGGTGGATGTGGATGCCATTCATAAAAGCAAATTTAAGGTAGTGATAGACGGTGTTAATTCATCGGGAGGTGTTGTACTTCCCAAATTATTGGAAGCATTGGGCATCGAAGAGGTAAAAAAGCTTAACTCATCTCCCACAGGACACTTTGCACATAATCCCGAGCCTCTACCAGAAAACCTGACCGGTATTTGTTCTGAAATTGAAAAAGGTAAGTATGACCTGGGGATTGTAGTAGACCCTGATGTTGACAGATTGGCATTGATACAGGAAAACGGTGCTCCTTTCGGTGAAGAATATACATTAGTGGCAGTAGCAGACTACATACTTTCTCATCATAACGGAAACACCGTGTCCAACCTTTCCTCATCCATAGCTCTCAAAGTAGTCGCTGAAAAGCGCGGGGGATCTTATACCTCAGCTGCCGTAGGCGAGGTAAATGTTGTCAATGAAATGAAAGCTACTAATGCCGTTATAGGTGGTGAAGGGAATGGTGGGGTGATTTATCCCGAATTACATTACGGTCGTGATGCTTTAGTAGGAATAGCCTTATTCTTAACACATCTTGCTCAATCTGGTTTAAGCGTTTCTCAGCTCAGGGCTAAGTACCCTAACTATCACATTTCCAAGAAAAAGATTGAGCTTACACCCGATATTGACGTGGACGGTATTCTGACAGAAATCAAACATAAGTACTCAAAAGAAAATGTTAATACCATTGATGGTGTGAAAATTACTTTTGACAATGAGTGGGTACATCTGCGTAAATCTAATACCGAACCTATTATTCGTATTTATTCAGAATCTGAATCAGAAGCTACCGCAGAGCATCTGGCAAATAAGATCATTGCCGACATTAAAGAGATCATCAGCGAAAAGGCATGAATAAAAAGAATATCTATTTAGATAATGCAGCTACCACGGCTATCGACCCTGAGGTTTTCGAGGCCATGATTCCCTTTTTTAAGGAACATTACGGAAACCCTTCTTCTACCCATTCCCATGGCAGGCAGGTAAGATCAGCCATTGAATATGCCCGCAAATCTGTTGCTGAACTCCTTAATGTTACTCCCGGTGAAATATTTTTCACCTCGGGGGGAACAGAAGCGGATAATGCACTCATTATTTGCAGTGTAGAAACACATGGTTTGACTCATGTCATTTCTTCCAGAATCGAACATCACGCCGTACTTCATACATTAGAAAACCTTGAACGTTCCGGGAAAGTAAAATTGAGCTTTGTAGATCTGGATGAAAAAGGCCACATCATTCCCTACCACCTGGAAGAATTGTTAAAAAAGAATCCCAGGTCTTTGGTATCTCTAATGCACGCTAATAACGAGATAGGTAATATTAATGACCTTGATTTGATCGGTGGTTTATGTCAACATTATAACGCTGTTTTTCACTCGGATACCGTGCAAACTATGGGGCACTATCGCCACAACCTGAGAGACATGAAAGTACACTGTGTCACAGCTGCGGCACATAAATTTCATGGCCCCAAAGGTGCAGGGTTCATGTATGTCAAAAAAGGTAATTCTATTGTTCCTTTCATACATGGAGGTGCACAGGAGCGCGACATGCGGGGAGGTACGGAAAATGTTTATGGGATCATCGGTACCGCAAAAGCATTTGAAATTGCTTACCGAGACATGGAGGAACATCAGAAGTATATCCAGGGTCTTAAGGACCGGATGATCACAAAGCTAACGGAAAGTATTCCGGAAATTGGCTTTAATGGTGACTCTACCAATGCTGCGAAAAGCCTTTACACTGTACTCAACGTCTGTTTACCAGAATCCAGTGACAATGACATGTTATTATTTACATTAGACATTAACGGCATATCGGCATCAGGAGGAAGTGCATGTTCAAGCGGTGCCAGTNTTTTTATCGATAATCATACTGGGCATATAATCTATCTCTACCCTACAAAGAGATAAGATTATACTTCAAATGTCAAGTGGGTTTTCGATATACAAAATTTCCGAAATCACCCCGAAATCATTGCTTATTGAACGTATGGACACTTTTTGGAAATCAACGTGTCAAACTCGGGTGACTCTACCAATGCTGCGAAAAGCCTTTACACTGTACTCAACGTCTGTTTACCAGAATCCAGTGACAATGACATGTTATTATTTACATTAGACATTAACGGCATATCGGCATCAGGAGGAAGTGCATGTTCAAGCGGTGCCAGTACAGCTTCTCACGTACTTTCTGCATTGGAAACCAACCCTGATCGTGGGGCGGTACGTTTTTCATTTAGTAAATATAATACCGAGGAAGATATAGATTACGCTGTCGAAACACTAGCAGAATTCTACAAAGTAGAGGTATAAAAAGCCTTCACATTAACGTACCGTGATACCAGGCTAGGCCTTCAGCACCAAGTCTTTTAAGCATGAGATCCAAAGTGGGTGATCATTCAGGCTTTCTACCAATTGAATTTTTTCACCACCATTTTCTTCGAAAATCTCTTGATATTCATCCCCTATTTCGATAATCGTTTCCAGGCAGTCTGCTGTAAATGCAGGGGAAAATACCAGTAGTTTTTTGGCCCCTTCCTTACCTTTCTGTTCCACCACCTTATCTGAAAAAGGCTCTAACCATTTTTTGTCCAACCTGGACTGAAAGCACACGGTATAATCTGCATCCTTTAACCCTAATTTTTTGGCGATCAACCGCGTAGTAGCATAACAGGTGGCCTTATAACAATATTTATTTTCTTCCGTTATTTCATGCTCACAATCACGATCCGTACACAATCCATCATCATATACTTTATCCACATGCCGCTCTGGCAATCCGTGATAAGAAAAAAGAATATGATCGTAATCTGTTAACGTGTATTTTGAAGCCCTATCGACAATAGCTGCGATCAGGTCCGGATGATCATAGTATTGTCCTGCAAATTTTATTTCAGGGATCACCCACCATTTTTTAAGCTCATCCATCACTAATTCGTACGCCGAGCCTGTGGTAGCTGAGGCATACTGTGGAAACATGGTGAGTACAATGATCTTTTGAAAATTCTTCTTTTGCATCTCCTCCATTACCGCGCGGATATTGGGGTTTTTATAACGCATGGCCAAAAACACTTCATATTCATCTGACAGTTCTTCAGCCAAAAGGTCACTTGCGCGTTTGCTATAGTGGAGTAAAGGAGAACCTTGATCTGTCCACAATTCTTTATAAACCTTCGCTGATTTTGGTGCGCGAAAAGGCACGATAATCAAATTAACCAGCATTAACCTTAAAAGCTTTGGGATGTCTATGACCCTTGGGTCGTTCAAAAACTCTGAGAGGTATGAACGTACATCACTTACGGAAGGGCTGTCTGGCGTCCCTAAATTTATCAGTAAAACCCCCGTTTTTCCTTTAATTGATTCCATCGAAAATTGTTAACAAGTCGCAAAGGTAATGGTTACCAACAGCTATCCAAGCGAACCATTTACTGACAGGGATAAATTCTTTCGCGCGTCAAATATTTGCTTGTAGAATTACTGCCGAATAAGCTGCAAAACGTATAAACCTGGAGCACGCAATCAACAGGAATTTGCTGAATTTGTAATTCGTGGCACCTACCACCATACAGATAGCTGAAAAAGGTATAGGTGTAACAGCTCCTATTACTATGAGAATCCCTCCAAACCTTTTAAGCAGGTTTTTATACCTTAGAACATATTTTTCAAGAAATTGCTGCATCCACTTAATTTTAACAGCATGCCTCCCAATAAAATACCCAGTCACTCCGGCAAAAAAGGAAATGCCGGAAAGTAATAAAATATTTAAGAAATAGGTATTGAAGATACCATGTTTAATTGACCATATCATAAAAAGCTCCGGTGGAATAATTCCAAGAACGACTTCTGAAATAATAAACACCAGGTATACAGCAAAAGGCCATTTACCTACATAATCAATGAATCCGTCAAATGGGGTATATAACTGCAATAGTATATACAGAATAACGATCAGTGCCAGAATTAGTAGACCTCTGAATAAATTCTTTAGAAGAAACTTTATTCTATAATTTAAAAAATCCATATGCTATTGCATAGGAGCTCTTTTGAATGGTTTAGTTTCATCAAATAGCTTCCTGTAAGTGATATGGGTTTTTACGATATCTCCTCCAACTTGTTCCACTACACGGATCATCTTAGGGTTAAAATCTCCTATCCAGTTCATTTCAAGATCATCATAACGAGGATAGTCTTTTTGCACCATCTGAGCAGTGGCCAATACCAGGGCCCCCTCCACTCCTTTGCCCTGATGTTCCGGAGCTATGCCAAATACAAGCCCTAACATTTTATTACAGCTCTTTCTCCATTTATGCCATAGAAATTTAAGCTTACCAATAAGATCCATTTTACCATTGACGTATTTAAATATTTGATTCACCTCTGGCAGATTAATGTAAAAGGCAATAGGCTCATCATGATAATAGCCAAACCAGACGATTTTCTCGTCCAGAATGGGCTTCATCTGCTTCATGATGTTTTTGGCTTGTAAACTTGACATTTGGGCTACTCCCTTATGCCTGGCCCAGGCCTTGTTATACACAATCCTGAAATGCTCCGTATATTCATCCAACTTACTTTTTTCCATATGGCGGAAGTTGTAAGCAGTATTCCCCTGTAAAATATTCTCTCCTTTTTCCATAAGCTTAGCAGAAAAAGGGGCTCTTACCTTACGGCCAAATGTGAACTGTTTAAAATAGGTCTGAAAACCATAAGCCTCAAAAAGCTCCTGATAATATAGAAAATTATAATTACAGTTGTAGTTAGGTTCAATGTCAAAACCATCTACTAAAAGCCCCCACCACTTATCCCGCTCTCCAAAATTTACTGGTCCATCCATCGCTTCAATTCCCCTGGCTGTGAGCCACTCCTTAGCAGTATCAAAAAGTTTGAATGCGGCATCTTTATCCTTCTCACATTCAAAGAACCCTACACCTCCCGTGGGTTGATCATTGTCCTTATTGATGGTTTTTTTATTGATAAAGGCCGCAATACGACCTATGGTACGCCCGGCATCGTTTTGAAGGAGCCATCTGACACACTCACCATGTCTGAAGGCTTTATTTTTCTTAGTATCAAATACGGACTCTATGTCTTTATCCAACGGCCGTATCCAGTTAGCTTCGTTTTTATAAAGTCTTACCGGTAGTTTGATAAACTCCCGGATCAACTTTTCGCTATTTACTTCCAGAATTTTCATGTTGCGCAATGATACGCGTTATATCTATTTTAGCTTACCCATTGGTTGTTTTATGGGCTAAAATATTCGATTATTTCATATTGGGAAGTACTATTTTAAAAGTAGTACCCTCTCCAAGTATACTGGAAATATCTATTCTTCCACCTAACTTATCTATTGCATTTCTCACAATATACAAACCTATACCTGAGCCTTCGGAATGTGCCGTCGCTCTGTAAAACATGTCAAATATTTTAGGTAATGTAGCATCTGCAATACCAATACCATTGTCTTCGATGGTTAGTATAAGATCAGAATCCTTTGATTGGACATCAATTCTGATGATCGGCTGATCCTTTTTGGGATCAAGATACTTGACAGCATTGGAAATCAGGTTTCTGAAAATCTCACTTATTCGCCACTGATCACTATAGAAATCATTGGGTTCAATGTTGATTTCCCTATGTACCTTTTCCATCCAGGGCATATAACTTAAGTCTTGAAAACATCCGTAAATGATCCTTTCAAAATCAATTTTTGATGCTTCCAACTCCAATTTCAGGTTCTTGGAGTGGCTTAGTACATCATTAATAAAGCTATCAAGCTGCTGGATCCTGTTTTCAATCAGATTAATGTACCTTCTAAGCTCTTCTTGTGAAGACTCTATTCTGGTCACGTTTATCAGTCCCAAAATAGAGGAGAGTGGCGCTCTTAGATCGTGAGACACTTTGTAAACAAAGTTATCCAGTTCTTCATTTCTTATTTGCAGTTCCTGTTCTACATGCTTAAGGTCTGTGATGTTTACGTAAATGCCATAGATACCAATTGTCTCATTATTTAATGAAACAGATACTCCGTAGATAATCACGGGAACTAGTGTCCCGTTTCGGTGTTTCCTGAAGGATTCAATAACACATACTTCATCCTTAGCAGTCATCAAATTCACATCCAGCGCCTGCTCCTCGTACCCTTCAGGCACTATGATTTTATTTAATTCTTTACCCACAATATCATCGTGTGAATAACCAAAGATATCTGTAAACCCTTGGTTCAACTGGATTACATTATAATTATGGTCTAATAAAACAATGCCGAAGGGTGAATTTTTAAAGAGTTGAGTAAACAGCCTGTCATTATGACGGGACTGCTGTTCTGCCAGTTTCCGCTCTGTTACATCCAGCAACATACCATACCTGATATTCTTATCACTACCGGCTGTATTAGACCTGCCTTCAATCCATTTTGTTTTACCTTCCACCAAAAAACGGCCTTGCCATTCCCATTGGCTACCATTTCTGGCCGCATCATCGGAAGTAATATTAAAATTTAACACATCATCAGGATGTACCATATCGTGCATGATCTTCGGCCGACTCAATATTTCTTCAGGGGAGTATCCAAACATTTCGTTACATCCCTGACTGATATATTTAAAGTAAGGTTTCTCATTTTTGAACTCATATTCGTATATAACTCCCGGAAGACCCATAGTAAGCATCTGAAACTTAAGATGATTGTCCGTAAGGATTTCTTCAGCCTGCATTTGAAAGGTGATATCTAAAAGGACCAACGCCACTTCTTCAATGACTCCAAATCGGTTTTTAACAGGGAAAATATGACCTTTTATATGTTTAGTTACATCCAAACCAAATTCAGCCAATGCTGCCGTACGACTGGGGTTATAGCTAACAGGTGGTATGCTGGATGTTTCTCCACGAAAACCCTTTTCTATAAAGGGCATGAGTCCCAGTTCTTCAAACTGTTCATCACACAGAATGTTATACTTACTTTTCAACATTAATTTACCTGTATCACCTGAAGCACCCCAGATGTTTCTATAGGTACGATTAAAATACTTTGGTGTACCGTCAGGGCGATATATGGCAGTAGGAATAGGAGACTCTCTGACGATAGGCTTGTAGCGGCTGTATTCATCATCAACTATATCTTCTTCTAATGGATGGAATAATACCATACATTTGAATTTTGATGTTGACTTAGAAAGTATGGGAGTGTAAGAACATATAAATCGTTGAAAGCCGTCAAAAGATAAAGGATATGTAGTGACACCTCCTTTGCCATTTAAGGCACGTGTTACTTTAGCCACAAAATCTTCATCAAAAAACTTGTTAGGAATGGATGAGAGCGTTCTTCCCACAGCTTGTTCATGAGGGTAGTGGGTGATATTTTCCATGGCTGTATTCCAAGTTACGACCTCCAGGCTTTCATTCACAACAAAGGCTGGCTCATTGCTCATCTGAAAGGAAAAATCATTTATGTCTACATTCATTCAGCAAAAAGTGATTAGCAATTTAACCTAAAAATGGATAAACAGATACACTTTCTGTTTATCGGGGAATTAAAAAGACAGCAAGAAGAGTTCTATTGAAAAAACTTTACTTTACTCCTGGTAGGGGTGTTGCCATGAATTTAATAATTTGCTCAAAATTCTAAAGAAATGAATTCCAAAAAAGTTATATTTTCTAACAAAAATGGTGAAAATCTATCCGCAAGCCTGGAAATGCCGGTTGGTAATCGTCCGGCTGCTTACGCTATTTTTGCGCACTGCTTCACTTGTTCCAAAAACCTATCAGCAGTAATTAATATTAGCCGGGCGCTGACCACACAGAATTTAGCGGTACTAAGGTTTGATTTTACAGGCCTTGGTGACAGTGAAGGGGACTTTTCAGATACCAATTTCTCTTCTAATATTAAGGACTTACAATCAGCTTACCATTTTCTGGAAACAAACTATGAGGCTCCAAGCATTATCATCGGTCACTCACTGGGAGGCGCAGCCGTATTGGCTTCAGCGGGCGCAATGAAAAACATAAAGGCGGTAGTCACAATAGGCGCACCGGCTGACCCGCTTCATGTTAAACACCTGTTCAGCGGAGGTATTGAAGAGATCAAAGCTAAAGGGGAAGCAACTGTATCCATCGGGGGCAGGCCTTTTAAGGTCAAAGAACAGTTTATCAACGACCTTGAGGAGAACGACCTTAGTCAAATTTTGAGTAAACTAAATAAGGCCCTGTTAGTTTTACACTCCCCACAAGATGGAATAGTAGGTGTAGAAAACGCCCGAAAAATTTTTGAAGGTGCCAAACATCCTAAAAGTTTTATCACCCTGGATAAAGCGGATCATTTACTGATCAATAAATCGGATTCCACATACGTTGGCCATGTAATAGCTGCGTGGGTCAGCCGGTACGTACAAGTAAAAGAGAACAAACAACTCGAAACAGATAAGCAAGTACTGGTACGGACGGGTGACGATGGTTACACCACAGAGGTAAAAGCAGGTAAACATTATTTCATCGCTGATGAACCAAAGTCAATTGGGGGCAAGGACTTAGGCCCAACACCTTACGACCTTCTTTTGTCTGCATTAGGTAGTTGCACGAGTATAACGCTTCGCATGTACGCGGACAAAAAGGGTATTCCTTTGGATGAAATAAGTGTACACCTTGAACATGATAAGGTCCATGCCGAAGACTGCAAAAATTGTGAAAGTAGTACGTCTAAAATAGATCGCATCCAAAGAGAGATAGAGTTAAAAGGGGACTTAACAGAAGAACAAAGACAACGCTTAATTGAGATCGCGGATAAATGTCCGGTTCACAGAACCCTTCACAATGAAGTCCAGATAATTACCAAAGCCCTGGATCATTGAATTTTCACATAATCTACATCACTTAATTTCCAGTCTATGACCAAACCCTTTCCTAAACCCTCCACCGCTTTTTTACCATATAATAGCTCGGAAAGGTAAAGAGCAGGGTCATAGGATTTAGCTCCACCTACTGAAGTGATCAGCTTTCCATCATGGACAAAGCTGACTCCCTCATGAACTTTTAAATGTGGGAATACGTCTTTATATTTCTGAATATCAGATGGAAATGTAGTGGATTCTTTTCCATCGACCAGGTCGGCTTGGGCCAATACAAAAGCGCCATCACATAACGACATAACGTAATCTACCGAGGTACCCGTGCTTTTGACAAAACGGATAAGTTCTCGATTTTCCAAGTCCTTACCCATACTATTCTCAGCACTCGGTACTATTAAAACATTAATTTGTGGTAATACATCGTGGAGATAAGAATAATCAGGAAGTATTCTCAGCCCTTCAAACGAAGTAATAGGGTCTTTGGTAGGTGCCACGGTGAACACTTTCATACCCTTTTCCGTATGAAAAACCGTGTGATGCAGGATATCCATTGGCGCCACCAATTCTGAGTTATATACACCATCTACTATAAGAAAAGCAACATTAAGTACTTTTTCAGGCATAATGGGTTTTATTTCTACCTGCGGTGTATCCTCAACTTTACCGCGTTCACATGACATCATTACCATTAGCAACCCTACGATAGCAAAAACTCTTTTCATAATATACTTGTACATTCAAACTGCAAATTAAAAAATAACCTGCTAAGCCGCTTATCCGGCCTGGTATAGTGTCGTGCGAACCATTCCATAATAGAAATGTTTGAAGGTAATTTTTTTATATCCAAGGTTATCAAAATATTCATCAAAGTTCAGCAAACGTCGACCTTCCATTCCAGTAGCTAAACGAAAAAATAAATACATCGCCCGGATCATAATGCGCTGCCATACTTTCGAAGTCTTTACAAAATCAGTTTGTAGCCATCGCCCGGAAAAAGTAAGATTCTGATGTATCTGGTCCATGATAACGGGTAATTTTTGCGCATTAAAGACATCCAGAAAAAATGCTGTAATGACCACATCATAACTTGCCTTTGGTATATTCGCTTCCGTGCCGTGAATAAACTTCACTTCAATATGTTTTAACTGGTGCTGCTTAGAAATTTTTAACATTTTGGCCGAGTGTTCCACATATGTCACGTTCACAGGTACATTTAATCGATCCAGACCCATCAAAATACCTCCCGTTCCACCACCTATTATGAGGACCGCATCCCCTTCCTTAATTGCATTTAAAAAATAGCACTGTGATCTTTTTAATGCATCTCCAAATACTATTCTAGCAAGTAAATCATAAAAAGGAGCTACAAAATCAAAATCACCAGACCTCACTTAGATAATATAAAGAAGTGGAAAAAGGAATATGCCATCTCCAAACCATCGATAATAATGACTTAAGGCCGTATGGGTCCTAAGCAGATATATGAAGAGTAGTACCAACCACATTGCACCAAGTATTACCATCAATGTGATAGGCACGGGCATAAGTAATCCTGCCAGTAATAAAAACCCAACCGCCGTAAATAGTAAGACCTGAATAAGTATGTGTGTCCTCGCCTCTCCTACAATAACAACTATCGAAGGAAAACCCGCGGCTAGATCAAAATCAACATCATAAAGTGAGAATATTAATAAGTTGAGCAAAGCTATGGATACAAAATGCAGGAAAAGAACGAAATGCCCTTCGATTAACGGCCCCTCATAAAGGCTTAGAGGTCCAATAAAAAGACCTGCTGAATAAATGATTGATATCATTAGTTCTTTATGCAAAAGCCATTTGATATGAAGCATATGTAACATAAAAAAGTAAATGAGCACACTACATCCCACTATTGCTCCCCATACTATGGTAACTTCGGGCAAACGAAACAAAAGTAATAGGACAAGTAACAATGCTAAAACAACTCCTGTAGCCAAAAGCCGAAAATACCTGTTATGAAAATCATGCCTTGCGCTATAAAGTATTTGTGTACTTTTTTTTACATCCATTAACCGATCGAAGGTATAGATCACCCAGACCGTTAACCCCAAAACCAACGGAACCTCCAAAGGCATTTGCACACTGAAGAGATGAGCTAGCGCCAAAGAACATATAACTGCTCCTCCCACCACATCAATGCTAAGTATATTAACATATTGGTAGGTTTTCATAAACGGTAATATAGACTTGTGCCTGATAGCTATCTTCCTAATTTATTTAATTCAAATGGCCTGGCTAATGGCTCCATAAAATGCACAAAAAAGAAAAGCCTGCAAAATGCAGGCTTCAATGTCAATATTTAGTGTATGGCTATTGTTTAACCTAAAGCCTCTGCCCCACCTACTATCTCGAGGATTTCTTTGGTTATAGCGGCCTGACGCGTTCGGTTATACGTTAATTTTAACTCCTTAAGAAGCTCTCCGGCATTGTCGGTCGCCTGATCCATAGCGGTCATTCTTGCGCCGTGCTCCGCAGCATTCGAGTCTAAAATTGCTTTATAAACCTGTATTTTTAATGTTTTAGGAATTAACTCTTCTACAATCTCATTTTTTGACGGTTGAAAGATATAATCCCTATCAAGACCTCCATTAGTACTTTCTTCCGGGGGCAACACAGGTAAAAATTGTTCCACTCTCATAATCTGAGTAGCTACATTTTTAAATTCATTATAGATGAGATCTACCCGATCATATTTTTTATCCAGGAAGCTTTTCATCGCAAACTCAGATGCCTTACGACTGTTATCAAAAGATACAGGCATGAACTGGTTCCAATAATCTCCAACTACATTAAAATTACGTTTCGTGTAATATTCGAACGCTTTTTTACCAATAGGTAAGATGGTAATACCACCAGCCGAAGATTCAGAAGCATAGTTATCCTCAATATGTTTTCTGGCTGCTTTGAATACATTACTATTAAATGCACCACACAGTCCTTTATCAGAAGTCACCACTATGAGCAGGACATTGTTTACAGGGCGTGCCTCGGAATATCCTGCACTTTCGCCTTCGCTCTGACCATAAAGGTTTTGAAGTAATGAAGACAACTTCTGTGCGTAGGGTCTCATCTCTGTGATATTATCCTGCGCTCTTCTCAACTTAGCTGCTGCCACCATTTTCATGGCTTTAGTGATCTGTTGAGTGGATGTTACCGACTGTATCCTGCTTTTTACCTCTTTTAAACTCGGCATTACCTTGTTCCTTTATTAATTAAACGTTTCGCGAACCTTTACAAGCGTCTTTATCAAGCGTACTGTTTTGTTAGATCTTTGGCCACTGAAGCTAACGTTTCCGTAGCACTATCTTCCAGCTTGCCTGCCTTAAGTGTATCCAGGACTCCCTGGTGCTTGCTTTTCAAAGTATCCAGGAAGTTTTGTTCGAATTCCTTCACCCTATCTACAGGCACATTATCCATCATTCCCTTGGTGGACACGTAAATAATAGCCACTTGCTCTTCTACCGGCACAGGAGAATACTGCGCTTGTTTCAATATTTCAAGATTTCTCCTTCCTCGTTCAATGGTCAATTTAGTGGCAGCATCCAGGTCTGAACCAAATTTTGCAAATGCTTCCAGCTCACGGAATTGCGCCTGATCCAGTTTAAGTGTACCTGCTACTTTTTTCATCGATTTAATCTGCGCATTACCTCCCACACGTGAAACCGAAATACCTACGTTAATGGCCGGCCGAATACCGGAGTTGAATAGGTTCGTTTCCAGGAAGATCTGTCCGTCTGTAATAGAAATCACATTAGTAGGAATATAAGCTGAAACGTCGCCCGCCTGAGTCTCGATAATAGGCAATGCGGTAAGCGATCCACCTCCTTTTACTTTTCCTTTCAATGAAGGGGGCAGATCATTCATACTTTGTGCTATATTCTCATTGTCATTGACTTTTGCTGCTCTTTCCAATAATCTTGAGTGAAGATAAAACACATCTCCCGGATAAGCTTCACGGCCTGGAGGTCTTCTAAGTAAAAGAGAAACCTCTCTATAGGCCACCGCCTGTTTCGAAAGGTCATCATATATTACAAGTGCGGGACGCCCGGTATCTCTGAAATATTCTCCTATAGAAGCTCCCGTGAAAGGTGCAAAAAACTGCATTGGTGCAGGGTCTGCAGCAGATGCAGAAACAACCACAGTGTAATCCATCGCTCCTGCTCTCTCAAGAGATGCCACCACTCCGGCTACAGTAGAAGCCTTTTGACCTACTGCTACATATATGCAGAAAACAGGCTCTCCTCTATCATAAAATTCTTTTTGATTAATAATGGTATCCAATGCTACAGCAGTTTTACCCGTCTGCCTGTCACCAATAATTAACTCACGCTGACCACGACCGATTGGAATCATAGAATCGATAGCTTTGATACCCGTTTGAAGCGGCTCACTTACCGGCTGCCTGTATATTACACCAGGTGCCTTTCGTTCTAGTGGCATTTCAAAGGTCTCACCCTGAAGCGGTCCTTTTCCATCAATCGGATCACCAAGTGTGTCTACTACACGTCCCACCATTCCTTCTCCTACCTTGATAGAAGCAATGGCTCCCGTTCTTTTTACTGTATCACCTTCTTTAATACCTTGAGATTCACCAAGTAAAACGGCCCCAACATTATCTTCTTCAAGGTTCAGTACAAGTGCTCTTAACCCATTTTCAAACTCCAGCAACTCACCGGATTGCGCTTTTGAAAGCCCGTAGATCCTGGCTACACCATCACCTACTTCTAAAACGGTACCTACTTCTTCTAGCTCAGCTTCCGTTTTTGCTCCGGAAAGCTGTTCTCGCAATATTGCTGAAACTTCGTCTGGTCTAACGTTCGACATTTCTTATTCTTTTAAAATTCTTTGATGTATGGATTATGACTGAATTTCAGCCCTAACGCTTTAAGTTTACTTTTTAGTGAATCGTCAATCTGGCGATCACCAATTTTCAGGATATAACCTCCTATTATTTCTTCATCTACTTTTTCCTGGATATTCACCTTATCCTTGGAGGAGATCTTCTTCACCAATGTTTCGATCTCGCCTTTAAGCTTCTTGTCGAGAGGTATTGCTGTAGTAACCGTAGCTACTCCCACACCTTTAAGAGCATTGTATTGTTCGTGAAATTCTTTTGCTATAGAAGGAAGAATCGCTTCTCTGTTCTTCTTAGTGATAATATCGAAAATAGACAGCGTAAGTACGTTGACATTTTTCTTAAAAATTTCATGCAGGATAGCTCTTTTCTTATCATGTTTCACAATCGGATTTTTAAGCATTAGCTTAAAATCACGATTCTGATCACATACCTGGGCAAATAACAGCATATCCTGGTGAACCTCTTCCAGTTTACCTTTTTCAGCAGCCAGTTCCAGTAAGGATTTTGCGTAACGTGAAGCAACTCTGAAATCAGACATAATCAGTTAACCTTTACGTCTTTAATAAAATCTTCAATTAACGCCTTCTGGGCTTTTTCGTCCTTCAATTCCTGACGCAATAATTTTTCAGTGATTTGTAGTGACAGTTCCGCCACTTGGGTTTTAACCTCGGCTAATGCTGCCTGCTTTTCAGTATTGATGGCATTTTTAGCATCTTCGATCATTTTTTCGGCCTGCTTAACAGCATCTTGCTTGGCTTCTTCTTTGAGATTATTTGCTACATCTCTCGCTTCCTTCAATATAACCTCTCTTTCCTGCCTTGCTTCTTCCAGTAATTTTTTGTTATCAGATTGAAGCGCAGCCATTTCGTCTTTAGCTTTTTCAGCTGAGTCTAATGCTTCCTGGATGGACTCTTCCCTGATCTTCAGTGACTGGACTATGGGTTTCCACGCCAGCTTTTTTAACAAGATCACCAAAAGTAGGAAAATGATGGCCTGCCATATAATGAGGCCTGTTCCGGGTGTTAATAAACTATTAGCGTACATATATATTCAATCGGTTTACCTATTTAATAAAGAGCTTATACCGGCCTAGCGCCAGGCATAAGCTCTTAACTTTTGTTAATTCAAAGCGATCAATAGACAGATCACAAGCCCAAAAAGAGCAGCAACCTCTATCAAAGCTGCGATGATCAACATCGCTCCCTGAACTTTACCAGCGGCCTCCGGCTGTCTTGCCATTGCTTCCATGGCAGAACCACCAATTCTACCGATACCTAATCCAGCGCCTATTGCAACTAAACCAGCACCGATACCTGCGCCCATAACGCCCAAAGTAGCTTCTAATAAAATTTGTAATAACATAGGTTTATATAATTATAATTAAACAAAAGTTCTGTGATCAATGATGGTCCTCCGTGGCCAACCCTATATACAGGGCAGAGAACATCGTAAAAACATATGCCTGAATAGCCGCCACTAATAACTCAATCAAATTGATGAATAATACAATAATGGTAGATCCTATCCCTACATAATAACTGCTAAATATGAATACCAGGCTGATTAAAGCCAACATCACAATGTGCCCGGCTGTAATAGCCACAAAAAGTCGCACAGTCAGTGAGAATGGCTTTGTAAATATTCCCAGGATCTCAACAGGTACAATAATAAATTTTAAGGGAAGCGGTACACCAGGAGTCCAGAAGATATGTTTCCAATAGTGCTTGTTCCCATTTATGTTAGTTACTATAAATGTAAATACAGCAAGTACCAACGTCACTGCTATGTTTCCGGTAAGGTTCGCTGCCCCAGGTAAAAGGCCTAGCAAATTCCCAAACAGAATAAAGAAAAACATTGTTAGCAGAAAAGGGAGAAATTTCTCGTAATTGGAACCAATATTCGGCTTAGCCACCTCATCCCGAATAAACAGAATGATGGGTTCAAAAAGTGACTGCATTCCTTTCGGGGCTTTTTTCGCATCCTTTTTATAAGCTTTTCCTACTGCCATAAAAATAATGATCAATAATGCCGCATTAATAAAAAGCATAAGCACTGTTTTCGATATAGAAATATCCAGAACAAAAGCCTCAGGGTCCGCAGCAAGGTGAATATGACCATCTACGAGAGTGTAATTACCATAGGGAACCACCTTATGATCGTCATTATAAAAATTACCGGAAGAAAATACTTCCAACCCATGTTGTTCAGAATAGACAATAACCGGTAAATAAAGCGTACCGTAATGACCGTCAAAGAAGTGCCAGACATGATCGTCCACGACGTGGTGCAAAATCACTTCACTTGCATTAAATGCCTCCCCTTCTCCGGAAGAAGCCCGGGCATTTGAAAAAGCCGTTACAAAAAATAGAATGATAAAGAAACTGGCCAGAATGGCACGTTTGAACTGACTTGCAATCATTTATCTTAGCTTATATAAGGGATTTTCAAATTGAGTGCAAAAGTAGTTATTAAAGCTTCTAAAAAAAATATTTTAAAACTTAATTTGGATCAGTTCTGAGGTGGTTTGACTAGGATTATTTTACGAAATAAAACTACCAGCTCGAGAAGGGTAAAACCCAGGTAAGCAGCAAAAAAAATGATCACATTGTCAACGGCTAATTCCCTATCCAGGTAAATAAGAATAAAGTTAAATATCCCAAAAACAATCAGGCGGATTACAATGGCACTGATAATCACATGGACAAAATAATCAGGGAACTTATCCAGAATTACTAATTGCAGTATATAGGCTAAGAAAGTTACCAATAATAGCACCAGTAAGATCAGCACTACATAGGTTAAGGTGGACAGTGGGTAAATTAAATTAATCAGGTAATACACCCCCATATAAACTATTATTAAAAGCAAAGATAACAGGAGGAATTTTATGGCTGAACGCTTGATGATAATCGATTATTTAGGAAGGCTGCGATAAAGTAAGTAGATAGACCCTATCAATGCAAGTATCACAAAAGACAATAAAAAAATGGGGAAGCGTAGTTCTAGTTTTGTATCGAGCCAATATCCGAATGCTCCAAATGCACCCAGGGTTAAAGTAAGTTGTATACCTAGCCCTGAATATTTTAGAAAAGAGTTATACTGCTTTGACTTCTCTTTTAACACTTGCTCCGTTAGATTGAGGATTACCTCCAATTTTAATCTCTTTATCGGTCACTCCCATTTTACAACCACCATTAAAGGCTGCTCCGGATTCAACGATTAGTTTGTTCGTAACTATATCCCCATGGATGACAGCGGTAGGCTTTAAGATCAATACATCCGTAATTCTGATATTACCTTTTAATTCACCTTCAACCTCAGCATTTTGAGCCAATACGTTGCCCTCAACTTTAGAAGATTGCCCTAATACAATTTTTGATTTGGTTTTAATGTCACCTAACACACGACCTTCTATACGAATATTGCCGTAGGTCTCAATATTGCCGTCAAGCACGGTACCTTTACCAATAATATTGCTTGAATTGCTTATTTCTTCGGCTACTTTGTGATCTTCTTTAGATGCAAACATGTTCTTAAGGTTTTCAGTTTAAAAAGTTACAAATTCTTCGGGGTTAACCGAATTGCCGTTATACCACAGCTCAAAATGTAAATGAGGGCCATCGGTGAGATCACCGGTGTTGCCGATAATAGAAATTATCTCCCCAGCATTCACAAAGTTACCAACTTCTTTTAACAATTCAGCATTGTGTTTATAAACGGAGATCACATTACCACGATGCTGAATAGCAATAACATACCCTGAGTCCTGGGTCCATGAGGCCATCACCACTGTGCCATCTGCCACTGATTTCACAGGCTCATTCTTTTTGGCAACAATATCCACCCCAAAATGGCCTTCCTGAACATGATATGGAGCGGATACAAATCCGTTGATCGGGGAAAAAAAGAATATATCCTGTAAGTCGTCATAGCCCTTAGAGGCAAAACGCAGTAAGGACAGGTCTGTCTGCTCAAATTCCTGTCTGAACTGAGAGTCCACCGGAGATAACCGTGTTACATCAATATCACTGTTTAGGACACTCCCATTATTCATTGTACCACCTTCGTATGCTTCATAGGCATCGGTTGTATCACCACTTAAGACCCGTTGAAAATTTCTGATAAAACGGTCTTTCTTCTCTATCTCATCGGCAAGAGAATCCACCCTGACGGTCAATTCATAAAATCGCTTGTTTGCCTCAATTTGTGCATGCCTGGGATCAAACCATTGAGCCAGTAAGGTCTTCACCAGGAGAAGACATAGTAACATGAGAATTATGAATACTGTAACCGCTAAAAGTATTACCTTCGCATACGTGAAGCTGAGGGTAGACTTTTCTGCAAAATTTTCTTCATTTCGAATGATAAGAAGGTATCTGTTGACCAACCAACTGGAAAGTGTTTTTCTTGCCCTCAATGCGTGATAGAATTATTCATTACATGCCCAAAAATAGATATAATAAACTATTATTGTATTAATTACATTGTTTTTTACGTTTGGTAGATATTATCAATAAATCACGCCGAAAAGGCCCTGATATGCGCTTTTCCGAACTTTTCATCTTTTTCATTGCCGGTCTTTTTTTATCAGCCTGTTCGGCCGAACGTAAAAATGTTATCAGTAAAACCTACCATAACACTACTGCCCGATATAATGCTTACTTCTATGCTAAGGAAAGCATACGTGAAATAGAAAAGATCCTGGAGGACAACAGGGATAATGATTATGACCGTATTTTAAAGATCTACCCAAAAGTGGATTCGGCACTCGCCGAATCTTACAAAGAGCAGACTGAAGAAGTCATAAAGAAGGCTTCAATTGCCATAGAAAGGCATAAAAACAGCAGATGGGTAGATGACAGCTATATATTAGTGGGCCTCGCCCGCTACTATAGTCTGGATTTCGTTAATGCTATCGAAACCTTTAAATACGTTAATATAAAAGGAGAAAGTGACGATGAACGACATCGTGCGCTTATTCATCTGCTGCGGACTTTTACAGAGTACGAAGAGTACAATAATGCCGTCAACGTTTCTGATTTTTTGAAAAAAGAAGATCTGAACAGGTCCAATGAAAAATACCTACACCTTAACCGTGCTTATTATTACGAGCAAATTGGCAATCTGGATAAAGAGTTAGAGAACCTGGTGAAGGCTGCTCCACTTTTAAAGAAAAAGGATGGCAAGGGACGCATTTATTTTATTATAGGACAGATATATCAGAAGTTGGGTTTTGGAGCGGAAGCATTTAATTACTACAAAAAATGTATTGCAAGTAATCCTGCCTATGAACTTGATTTCTATGCGAGGCTGAATATGGCCCAGGTAGCAGAAATAGGAAAAACGAAAGATGTTCGCGCTACACGAAGACTTTTCGAAAAACTTCTTAGTGATAAAAAGAACCGGGAATTTAAGGATCGCATTTATTATGAAATGGGTGAATTCGAAATGAAGCAAAACAACCTTGATAAGGCGATAGAGCATTATAAAGCCTCCTTACTTGAGCCTGGCTCCAAACCGAGGCAAAAGGGACAATCTTATTTGAAACTTGGCATCATTTATTATGACAGTCTGAGCAAATATGAACTCGCTAAGGCTTATTATGATAGCACGGTCACATCACTTCCGGAAGATTACGAGAATTATGATAAAATTAAAGCCCGACAGGAAATTCTTGCGGATTTTGTTGAGCAATTAAATACTATCCAGGAACAAGATAGTCTGTTAGCGCTGGCCCAGTTGGATAGTGTGGAAATAAGGGAAACGATTGATCGCATACTGGAAGAAGAAGCACTACAAAAAAGGTTAGCAGAACAAAAGATCCGGAAGCAGGAACGAAGAGCCAGGGCCAGCGCATTCAATGACGCCACAGGAATCAGCAGTGTGGGATGGTACTTTGGAAATGCTTCAGCAGTCGCCTTAGGTCAATCAGAATTCAAAAGAATTTGGGGAGACCGCCCGTTAGAAGACAATTGGCGTCGCTCTGACAAAGAATCCATACAAAAAGAAGAACAACAAACTGAGTCTACTGCCACACCTGGATCTGGTCCCGTCGCCTCTGGTGAAAACGGCGCTCCTGCAGAAAATGCTACTTCAGCTGCCGATGTTATGTTCAGTCAGATCCCCTTTACAGAGGAAGCGCAACAAGCTGCATTGAACCTGATAGAAAATGCGCTTTACAAGATCGGAAATATTTATAAGTATAACCTGGAAGAAAATGAAAATGCTATTGAAGCCTTTGAGTCTTTGTTAAATCGCTTTCCGGACACAGAATACGAACCCGAGGTTCTCTATCAACTTTATCTGATATATAAAGACCTGAACGATGAAAAATACCATGCCTATGAAAGTCTATTGGTTGAAAAGTATCCTAACAGCACATATGCTAAACTTGTGATAAACCCGAATTATACGGAAGAAAGTACAGCATCAAATGAATTACTTAAAAAGCTTTACAAAAAGGCATACAAAGCTTTTGAAGAAGAGCAATATGATTCCGCATTGCTGATTTTAGACTCCGGATTAAAAGATTATCCGGAAACTGTGTTCTCGCCCAGGCTAAGGTTATTACAGATATTGATCACTGGAAAAACAGATGATATCAACCTTTATCAATATCAACTCACTGAATTTGTTGAAAAAAACCCTGATGCAGACATTACGCCATATGCCAGCGAATTGCTGGAATCCTCACGATCTTACCAGGAAAGGCAGCGTAGAATTATTGGCACGGAATACATTAAGTACTTCGAAGAAAATCACTATTTCGTACTCATTTTTGAAGCGGATAAAAAATTGATCGATGATATAAGTCGAAAAATTGAAGGTTACAATAACGAGAACTTTAAAGAACAGAACTTACGTACAAGTTCATTAATCCTAAATGATAAGTATGTAATGGTAATGGTGCAGGATTTTGAAGATAAAGCTTCAGCATTTGGTTACTACAAGAAATATATGGATGCAGACCCGATAACTGAAAACGGTTTAAATTCAAAATTCTTTAAATTTGTATTAACGAAGAGTAACTTCAATATTTTTTACGATAGTAAGGATCCCGAATCCTACCTGAAATTTTTTGAAAAGAACTATACCAATGGGTCTTAAAGATAAATTGAACCAACGCAGTAAATGGTTTAAAATTGGTACGAAGGTTTTGTGGGCTTTTATTTTTTGCGCCCTCATCCTGGTACCTGTATACGTGTATACTGTAAGCAATAATGTATTTGGACTTTACGGCGGGATGCCAAGCCTTAAAGCGCTGGAAAATCCAGAAAATGACTTATCTTCTGAATTGATCTCTGCGGATGGGGTTTCTCTCGGCCGATATTATCGTTATAACAGGCTACAAGCCAGCTATGAAGAGCTTTCAGATGAACTCGTTACCACATTGCTGTCTTCAGAGGATCATAGGTTTTATCAGCATTCCGGAATTGATTTTATTGGATTACTTAGAGCTGCCAAAGGTGTATTAACTTTCAATTACGCCGGAGGGGGGAGTACCATAACTATGCAACTGGCGGAAAACCTTTTCAAAGGAATGACTGAGACTGATGGTAAGCTACTCAGTGTACCAGGCCTCCGGCAACTGATCATTAAAACCAAAGAATGGATAATTTCAGTACAACTGGAAAGTAATTTTACTAAGAAGGAAATCATAGCCATGTACCTGAATACAGTACCCTTTGGCAACAACGCTTTTGGCATAAAATCTGCCGCAGAGACTTACTTTGGAAAGGCCACTGATAGCTTAAATTACCAGGAGTCCGCGGTCCTGATTGGCCTGCTCCAGGGAAATACAGCTTTTAATCCGATCATAAACTATGATCGGTCTTTAACAAAAAGGAATGAGGTCCTGAACAAACTCCATCGCTTTGGTAATGTTGATATTATTGACGTTGATTCATTGAAGGAGCTCCCGATCGACCTTTCAAATTATGAAGTAACAAATCAAAACACAGGGTTAGCCACTTATTTTAGAAGTGTGATCAAAGGTACGCTCATGTCATGGTGCAAAGAGAACGACTATGATTTATGGGAGGATGGTTTAAAGATTTATACCACTATCGACAGTCGAATGCAGGAATATGCAGAAAAAGCTGTGGTAGACCATATGTCAGAGTTGCAAAAAAGATTTAATGAAAGCTGGAAAGGCAGGGAACCATGGCGCAACGAAGAAGGGCAGGTTATCAATAACTTCCTGTATACAAGCTTTAAAAGAACACCGCACTATCGAAAACTGGTAGAGAAATATGGCAGGGAATCAGATTCTATTAAAATTATAATGAACCTCGCAAAACCTATGAAGATTTTCAGTTGGGAAGGAGAGAAAGATACTGTAATGAGTCCGCTGGATTCAATAAAATACTACAAGCATTTTCTTCACACTGGTATGATGTCTATGGATCCACGTACCGGCCACATCAAAGCATGGGTAGGAGGTATTAATCACAAGTATTTCAAATATGATCATGTAAGACAAGGGAAGAGGCAACCAGGCTCAACCTTCAAATCCTTCGTTTATGGAACGGCTATTGAGCAAGGTTATCCTCCATGTTACGAAGTGGTAGATGGTATGGTGACCATACCTGTGCCAGGGGGCACGTGGTCACCACCCAATTCAGACGGCACCTATGGAACAGGCGAAAAGATGACGATACGCCAGGGCATGGCCAGGTCGGTTAATACGATCACGGCGCACCTGATGAAAGAAGTAAAACCCGAAAACGTTGTCAACTTCGCAAAGCGAGTCGGGATTGAAAGTAACCTGGAAGCTGTCCCTTCGCTAGCCTTAGGGGTAAACGATGTATCCGTTTTTGAACTCGTTGGTGCTTATGGCACGTTTGCCAACCTTGGGATATACACACGCCCTTATTTCATCAGTAGAATAGAAGATAAGAATGGTAATGTCATCGCTACCTGGGTACCGGAAACCCGGCAAGCTATCAGTGAACAAACAGCCTATAAAATGTTATATATGTTAAAAGGTGGAGTAGAAGAAGAAGGCGGCACTTCAAGAGGCCTCCCTATCGACCTAAAGTTGGATAATGACATAGGAGGTAAAACGGGAACCACTAATAATGCCAGCGATGGCTGGTATATGGGAGTAACAAAGGATCTGGTAACAGGCATCTGGGTAGGAGGTGATGAACGAAGTATACATTTTGAACGATGGTATGACGGACAAGGTGGACGTACTGCAAGACCGATCTGGAGCAAATACATGACCAATATATATGCAGATGAAGCACTTGGTTATGAGAAAGGCAGATTTCAAACCCCGATTAAAGGTATAGATGTAGTGCTTGATTGCAGTAAATACAAAACAGAAGATCTGTCTGACAGCACTGTAGTAACACAGCCAGCCTGGGACCCGAACGATCATCAATAGAAAACGCTCACATGAAAGGTTCGCGTTTTGCTATCGATCAGAGAAGTCATCTACCCTCTGACCCTGGCATATACAAGTTTTTTGATAAAACGGACACACTCATATATGTCGGCAAGGCAAAAAATATCAAAAAGAGAGTAGCGAGCTATTTTACTAAAACCTATAATGTTAATCGCAAGACACGCAAATTAGTCGAGGAAATCGAACAAATAGAATTTGCCATCGCTAACAGCGAATTTGACGCGTTACTGTTAGAAAATAACTTAATAAAAGCGAATCAACCCAAGTATAACATTCTCTTAAAAGATGATAAAACCTTCCCTTACATATGTATCCTTAAAGAGCGCTTTCCAAGGATAATATCAACACGTAAATATGACCCCTCCAATGGAGAATATTTTGGACCTTATACCAGCGTAGTTGCCATGAAAAGTGTGTTGGATCTTATTAGAAAGTTATACACTATCCGGACATGCAAGCTCAATCTTTCTGAAAAAAATATACTCAACGGAAAATTCAAGATCTGCCTGGAATATCATATTGGCAATTGCCTGGGACCTTGTGAAAACCTGCAACAAGAAGCAGACTATTTAGGTGAAATAGAGCAAGCCAGGGATATCCTTAAAGGAAATCTCTCTGTTGTATCACGTCATTTCACTGATCATATGAAATCAGCGGCTACCAACATGGAGTTTGAATTAGCACAGCGCTATAAAGAAAAACTCGATCTGCTTACTAAATTCCAAATCAAATCAACCATTGTTAATCCAAAACTCACGGATGTCGATGTGTTTACCATTGCTGCAGACGATTCCAGATTAGTTATTATCAACTATCTGAGAATTAAAAATGGGGCCATTATACTGGCCCGAACAGTAGAAGTAAAAAAGCAGGGTGATGAGTCCGATCAGGACGTATTAAGCTACGTAGCTTTTGAGCTTAGGAACAGACATGATAGTGACAATGCTATTATCTTCTCCAACATAAAGTTCGACCTTGACGAAGAATTGGAAGTAATGGTTCCTAAGATTGGTGACAAGAAAAAGCTAGTGGCATTATCTTTGAAAAATGCCTTAGAATATAAGAAAGACAGGATATCACATGCCGCACCAAAAAAACAAAAGAATGAAATACTCATTCAACTTCAATCTGATCTAAAGCTAACGCAAATACCAGATCACATCGAGTGCTTTGACAACAGTAACCTGCAAGGAACTAACCCTGTTGCTTCAATGGTCTGTTTCAAGGATGGTAAAGCTGCCAAAAAAGAATACCGACATTATAATATTAAAACCGTCGTCGGACCCGATGATTTTGCTTCTATGAAAGAAATTGTTGGAAGAAGGTATAAGCGACTACTAGAGGAAAATCTGGCGCTTCCCAAACTGATCGTCATTGATGGAGGCAAAGGTCAGCTAAGTAGCGCCTGTGAGGCATTAAAAGAGTTATCTCTTTATGGCAGAATACCTATAATAGGTATTGCAAAAAGACTCGAGGAAATATATTACCCCGAAGATACCTACCCGTTACACATTCATAAAAAATCCTCTTCTCTTATGCTGCTCCAAAGGATCAGGGATGAAGCACATCGTTTTGCCATTACATTTCATAGAACGAAACGCAGTAGTAACACATTCAAAACGGAACTGGAAGAGATCCAGGGGATAGGCGTTACAACAGCCGACCAACTCCTACAAAAGTTCAAATCCATTGCCAAAGTAAAACAGGCCAGCATTGAGGAACTGATCAATACTGTGGGTCAAACTAAAGCACAATTGATCTTTGATCATCTGAAAAATAAAAAAGGAGGATAAAATCCCCCTTTTAAGTATTATAAACTGTTGTAGTTCGTCTAATATTTTTTCTTTTACACTAGAATTCCCACAGGTTATGCTCTTTTTCCATTAACTCCATTTCCCACCACTCAGAAGCCATTACCGCCTCTATTCGGTTCTTATACATATCGATGATAGGGTTATCTTCAGGGTTATTAAACTTGAACAAAGAAGCCCTAAAGAGTCTTAATTGGAAAGCATCTGCAAAGTTCTTATTCTCTGCTATGTTATAACGATTTATCCAAATGGCAGTAGCAGGATTTTCCTTGAATAGCTTATGTAAATCTTTGTATTTGAAAACAGCCAATGGTAACTCAACCTGATCAAGCGTTTCTGATCCAGGGATCAACAGTTGAATAGATTGGATCTTATGATAAAGTCTGGATCTTCTTTTGTCAAAAATCACATCCTCCATAATCCTCAACTTACTGATCTGTCGAGGCAAAAACAACACTGCTGAACCCACACCAGGTGTTTCTTCCCAATCATCAGGTGTCTCAGAAGGAATGGAAGTTACTTCGTCAAATATAGCCGAGTAAACAGTCCCGTTGTAAGAAACCTGGTCTCCTTCATAATATTCGATACCAGCTTCCCAAGCTTCAATTTCCAATCCTTCCTGATAAACCAATCTTTTCAGGAATTCATCCTTGGACATTTTGGTTGTTAAAGAATCATTTACATAGATATCCGATAATTCTCCTGAATTAATCGCATTCAACATAAATAGCGTGATCTCACCGCCTCTTGCAAAGAAGCCCTTATTTTGCTTCTCCTTAAGATCTATTGTACGCCACACCCTTCTTTTGAAAAGGTGCTCATACCGAGCAATGGGTTCAATAGAATTAGGGTTATACTGATCCAGCTCACTCAACTGAGCAAATGCCGGTGCAGCGATTATCACTACTAAGACAACTAAAACAAATTTCCTTACATTAGCCATTACTCACTTCCTTAATTAATTGGAATACTGTAGATGGTCGTGGCAGGAACCGATCTTTCGCTCTCTCCCTGATACGTCCTTCTCGTTACTCTTTCTATCTTAACAATTAAGTTATCACCTTTTCGATACAAACTTCTCCATGACCTTAGATCGACGTTTTCTGAACTGAAGTCCTGTGCTTTGATCTGCCGACCTGATCTGGCCAGTTTTACACTTATTTTTCTTACTCTGTATCGCGCATCATTAGGCACTTCTCTTTGAAAGTTCTCTTCCGCTTTTGCACTTACTTTCAAAGTTGTGAGTGATGCTGAAGCAACCCCCTTTTCGTAATCAACCTTCTTACCTCTGGCTGTTATCTCGATTAAAGGGGCAGGCACCTTTTTCACATCGAATGTTTCAGTACCTAATGCGCTACCTGCATTGCTAACTCTTAACTTAACTTTACTTCTGCCTTTTGGTATAACGGTTACCAGTCCGGTTCTATTGCCTTTCACTACGGAAGCTTCTTTAGAAGAAAATGAAGGATTATAAGCAGTACCTAAAGCCGGAACCTGAATATCCAATTCATTACCGCAATTCATGTAAAGTGCGGACAATGCAGCAGAGCGAACCTGTATAACAGGTTTAACTACGAAATAATCATGTTTGATCTTGTATGTAGAATCATTTAGCTCAATTTCCGCTTCAAAACTTGCCGGTGCAGTCAGAGTTTTAGGATCATACTTGGACGCCGACGCTGTAAATTCTATCTTACCATATTTAATACCATTCTCTGTCGTTTCGGTTGGTATTGTCTTATTGTTATACATAAACACCGGGTTGGTACCGGAAGCAGCGGCAGTTATAAATAACTGGGCTTCAAATTTACCTCCTGAAGCAACTGTGTTAGATGCTGGTCTTACCAAAGGAACCACTTTGTCGAATTCAACGTCCTTAGCTCCCACCTCACTGGCCAGATTGCCCAATGCACGAGCTTCATAATTTAATACCTCCGTTTCCAGGTGGCTAATGGTAGCCATACCAGCAGCTGTAGGCGTATTGCCAAAGTAATATTCCGCAAAAGACTTATTCTTTTGATTAGGATCATTCTTTGCTATATCCAACTGATCAGCATCTTTCGCTAATGGCTCAAAGTCACCACCAGTTAATTTTGATAGCTTTTGTGCATAAGCATTTAACTTGTCCTGTAGTTCCTTACCATTAGGCTTTTGAACCATATAGTTACCCACTATATCATAGTCTTTGGCTCCTACTAACTGCTCATTTTCGTCATACCCTCCGGTAATTTCCGCCATAGTTTCGCGTGTCTTACCCAGGTAATCCATTAATTCAATCGTCGAATTCCGGACATCTTTGGCCTTATTTAAGGCCTTCATATCTGCGTCTCTTTTACCCTTTTTAGAAACTTCCGCCTCTATCCCGGCAATAAGTTTACTATTTTGCTTCTCAACCACTCTGGCTTGCGTATTCAGGGCTTTATCGATGAAGACGAACTTCTCGAGTACCGCGTTACTAACCTGTAGCGCAAGTAGCGCTGTTAGTACGAGATACATCATCCCGATCATCTTCTGCCGTGGGGTTTCTTTTCCTCCAGCCATATTAGAATATTTTCATTTACGAATAAATCATATTAAATTCTTATCCTTGTCCACCTTGACCAGGATTGCTACCTCCACCTCTCATAGCAGTCAGCATACTTCCGTATACCCTGTTAAGAGAAGTCAGATTACCTGTGAGCTTATCTAATTCGTCAGCAAACGTTTTAGTTTTCTCACCTGCCTTAGTCATCCCTTCTAATGCACCAGCCATATTCGTGTAAAATTTGTTCATCGCTTTTACATGACTGTCTGCATCTTTTAGCTCCATTTCATAGACGGCGTTCAATGCACTTAAATTCTTAGTAACATTCTGCACCTGAGAATGATATTCTTTAGAATCTTTAGTGGCATCGGCCATAGAGCCCATCGCTTCGGCGGTTGTAGCGTAAGACTTATTCATATCCGACAATGATTTTGAGGCGGTCTTTACATTGTTGGCGTAATCATTTGTGGCTACTGCAGCATCTGCCAGGTTTGACATTTTTGATGCTGATTCAGCCATATTTCTCATTCCTTTACCAAGACTATCAATTAGTTCAGGGCCTATCTTAGCTTTTTCCATCATTTTATCCATCTGCTGGATAGGTGAAGCACCTCCCGGCTTATTAGAGATCCTTGGTGCGCTTGCACCATCAAAATCATCTGATAATTCAGGATAAACTTTTGACCAATCTGGCTCTGAGTGAGCAGGTTCAAAGGCACTTAAAAAGAAAATAATAGCTTCAACGGTCAGTCCGATCATAAGCATTTGATTGGCACCTTCCAAATGAAGAATTTTGAACATAGCACCTATAATTACTACTGCAGCTCCAATACCATAAACCTTTGGCATTATGGTTCTAAACAGAAGTTCTGCAAATCCGCCTTTTTTTCTACTCATTGTCTTAAGGATTTAGTTTAATGTTTGTAATTCTAATTTATTTAAAGTTATAAATCAAATTTAAAATTCTGTGCCTGAAGATCTTCCCAAGTGGGTCATAGCATTCCGAAAACCGATGTAAGCTCTTGTGGAGTCTTTATACTCATAGGTTCGCGTTCCCGTTTCAAGAAAATAAGCCACATCTTTCCAACTTCCTCCTCTAATAACTTTTTTAGGGAAGATATTTGGATCATAACTTTTACTATTAGGGTCAGTACGAGGATCAATGAATTGTGGGTTTAAATCCCAAACTGTTGGAACAGAAACCGGGCTAAAATCATCCAAACACCATTCGGATACATTCCCAGCCATATCGTACAATCCATAATCATTGGCAAAATAAGATGCTACCGGAGAGGTGTATGCAAATCCGTCATCATAAAAATTACCTCGTCCAGGTTTGAAATTAGCCAGCATACATCCTTTTGAGTTACGCACATATGGATTACCCCATGGATACTTGGCCATATCTCTTCCTCCTCTGGCTGCATACTCCCATTCCGCTTCATTTGGCAAGCGGAATGAAGGCATAGGAACTTCTCCAACGCTTCTCCTGAAATCAGCCCAATAAGAAGTCCTCCATTCACTGAAATAAACAGCAGCCTCCCAATTGATGCCCACTACAGGATAATCATCATAACCTGGATGCCAGTAGTAATAGTCCATAACCGGGTCTCCCATGTGGTGGGCAAAATCTTTTACCCATACGGTTGTGTCAGGGTAAAACTCGGTCATTATTTTATCCTCACCGAGGACACTTATTGAATCTTCCAATAAATGATCAATGAATTGACGATATTCATTATTAGTTATTTCAGTTTCGTCCATGTAGAACTGGCCGATTGTCACCTGTTTATTGAAATTTATCTGAGTCGAAGCAGGATCTTCATCAGCTTGCCCCATATGAAAAGTACCGGCAGGAATGGGTACCATACCGTAAGGCTGCACCATAGTCCAACCCTCTCTTCCGGGAACACCAATCAATTCTCCCTGGTCACCTCCTCCAGCAGCTCCAAGGCCTAGGAGTCCACAACCCCCTAATATCGCTGAAGATAACATCAACAATAGGTAGGAGAATCTTCGAATAACTTTACGCATAACACTTTTTCTTTAATCTTTAACCTACAGGATAAGCTAAAGCCAACTAGAGTTTTTGAATTTTAAAAATGGAAATATATAAAAAATCTATTTAAAATCTGTTTAAAAGCTGTAAGCCAACGTACAACCAGATTAATTGCGCTCAAATTGGCTATTTTATAGTTAAATGCAAAACAATTTCTTTTTAATGTCTAAATCTAGGACTTCTTACTACTTTTTTACCACTTCCAGGGTTAACCGGCAGCTGATAACTCACTAATACTTCGTGAGTTGTAGGCTGTTTAGCATCCTGATCTTGAACTACATAACCGAATGAGTAGCCAAAACTCAACGACTTATCTTTCAAAAAATTGTATCCCAACAATACATTGACATCATCCGACTGCCTGAAAGTGAGCCCTCCCCACATCTGATCTTTATAATAGGCCAACCCTCCAACAGCAAAACTATATTCATTAAAGTCAGATTGGATTAAAATTGAGGGTTCCAATTTAACATCAAAATTAACGGTGTGAACATAACCTATTGTCAAATAGGCATGATTTTCCAGGGCGTTTCTAACTTCATCTATTCCAAAGTCAAACTCAGACTTTAAAATATGATTGAAACTGGCTCCAACATAATATTTTTCTGATCTAAAAAAAAGACCCAATGCCATATCCGGTCTTATCTGTGAGTCTTTGCCTGTTTGAATTACAGGGTCTTCAGGATTAATGGCCCGGTACAGATCAAAATCAAATGACTGAGAGAAAACACCCGCGCGGATCCCAAAACTTAATTTAGAATTTTTTATACCTAAGTGATAAGCGTAAGAAGCCTGTACCTGAAGATTACTTTGTGGCCCTTGAGTATCGTTGACTATAAATGCACCAAAACCACTTCTCAATCTGTAAACAGGTGTTGTTACACTTATTAGCTGAGTAGTGGGCGCTCCCCCATCATCAAATGTAGGTTGATATCCTGCCCACTGATTACGATATAGCGCCGTAATTTGCGTAATTCCTTCAGTACCTGAAAAACCAGGGTGATAGAACAGCATATTCTTCATATGATACGTAAAAGGCGCATCTTGCTGAGCTCGGGCTGAAAAACAAAAAAATAAGACCCCGATACATGTGTAAAAAAATGACTTATGCATAAGCTACGGTCGAAAGCAGTCTTAAAGATAATGCTTTTTTGACAATAGATTCAAACCTAAATTACGAAAAAGGTAAACTTACACGTAAGATTTTTAAAAAAACTACTTTAAACCGTTCGCTTTTTTGATATATAATTCAATTGCTCCTGTCATAGAAGGGGCATTAGGTAGCGGCGCTTCAATATCTAAAAACAACCCAGCTTCCCGAACTGCTTTGGCGGTAGTTGGTCCAAAAGCTGCTATGCGCGTATTGTTTTGCTTAAAATCAGGAAAATTCCTTAACAGGGAATTAATACCTGACGGACTGAAAAAGGCAAGAATATCATAATACACATTTTCCAGATCAGACAGATCACTGGCTACTGTTCTATATATTATTGCTTCGGAATAATTGAAATCATTTGTCTGAAGAAAATTAGGAATATCATCTTTCCGTATATCAGAACATGGAAAAAGATACTTTTCATTCTTATGCTTCTTCAATATCTCAAGCAAATCAGTGGCCGTTCTATGGCCGGTAAATATCTTACGCTTCCTGATAATAATATACTTCTGAAGATAATTTGATGTTTGCTCCGAAATACAGAAGTACTTCATATCAGCCGGCATTTCTATCTTCAGTTCTGTACATATATTAAAGAAATGATCTACAGCGTTTCTACTTGTAAAAATAATGGCTGTATGCTTTAATATGTCTATCTTTTGTTTTCTAAACTCCTTTATAGATACAGGATCGACCTGTATAAAGGGCCTGAAATCGACTTTAAGACTGTACTTCTCTTCCAGCTTGAAATAAGGTGAGTTTTCATTACTCGGTTTTGGCTGAGAAACCAGGATACTTTTTACTGAACGCATCCTGTCTTTCACTTGATCTGTCATTACTTGGCTCAACTATTTGTTTCCCTCAGTATGGCTGATTGAGACCTAAACTCAGGAGTATCCCGAACGGCACCAATTCAGTGGTGCAAAGGTAGGAAAATAAATGAACTTTTTTAAAGCTACTTACCGTCAATAATTTAAGACTGACCATTACTACCTGTAATCCCATCAATGCATACCCAAAGAAAAAAACGCTGCGATAATGGCTTGTGTTGGGAGTTTCATATGTGAAATAAAATATAACAATGGCTAATAGAACGCCAATTAACATGATAAAATTTATTCGTATGTAGTTGTAAAAGTGATTGTTAACAAAACCGCCAAGTTGAAAAAGCCAGCTGGTGTTACTAACTAAAATAAATTTTACCACCAACCAAACAAAAATGATAAGCATTAGCTTGAACCATTCCCAAATACCATTACTATAGCTTTCAAAAAAAAATAAACCGGAGCTTGAAGAGGTAAACTGACCTAGATGGGTCAATGATAAAATGACAAGTGCAGCCAGCAGGCTAAAGAATAAATAAAAGAAAAGATTGATCTGAGAAACCGGCTTACTTTTCAATAGGTTTTCATCGGTTTCCCTAAAGGAAAAAGCTTTGCTGGCTTTGAAAAACTCTGCAAATACTCTTGGAAAATAATTGTATAAAACTGCTGCACAGGCCAAAAGCAATATGATTGCCGTTGTAAAAAAATCAGGAAATGAAGACACTTCCCTCTTAAAAGTAAGCGGAACGTCTGCCAGTTGATCCAGAGATTCATTTGAAAGCCGTACAATGTCTGTAGAAATGGTAGAAGGCACTATGTTAGGTGCATATAAAGTTATAGTAGCCGGATATCCCACTTTCCGCTTGATTTCGTTTACAGACATGAATAAGGTATCATTGCTTATTCCATAAATCAACCGGTTATTAATAAAAACTGTAACTTCTCCGGGGCTAATGACGCGTAAATAATAGTCTAAAAATTCTTTCTTCTCACATTCAAAATGGATCGTATTTCCCTGAAAAATTCCATTTTCCACCAAGGGCATATATACCCCTTCCCAGGAATCATAATATACCCATTCATCCGATAAGTCCTTTACCTGAACGGTATCAATAGCACCTATGGCAAGGGACTGAAGCACAAAAAATGATAGAATGAAAGAAAGCGTTTTTATCACTAAACAAACGTTTGGCCGCAATTTATCAGAATTTAGCAATATAACCGAAGTGAAATTTAGAAAGACTTAAACTAAGTGGCTGATTTTCTGCCTTTCCAAGACCATAAGCAAGACTAACTAAACCCGAGGAAGTCGCTAAATTCAAGCCTAAACCAATACCCATCGGATAATCTTCAAACAAACTATTTTCAATATTGTAATAGAGATATGACTGATCATAAAATGCAAAAAAGTAAGAGTCGGATTGAAAATAAAACTGAAATTCTGCAGTGGATAACACATAGTCAGAGGCAAAGAAAAAGTTTTCATTGAATCCTCTCAATGAGGTAAGTCCGCCAACCCGAAACAGGTCATTTAAAAAAAGTCTGTCATTGATCACCTTTGCAGCACTCAGATTATAATGAAACACAAGATGATTGCTCCACCTCCAATAACTTTTAAAGCCTGTTTCCACCAGGTATTGTACGGAGTTCAAATCAACATTACTGTATAACTCTTCCGGCAAGTCAGCATTTATCCGTATTCGCTTGGAACCTACTCCTGCATTAAGGAACCCGGATACACCTGAAGTCGGTAAGAACGCATCATTTAAGGTATTGAACTGATATTTTAATCCGTAATAGTCGACGCTAAAATCAGATAAGTCAGGCAAGTTGTTGATATCTTGAAAATCTGTTGTACTTAAAAGATTAGATGATCGGAATTGTGAAAAGACCGTAAAACTATGTTTAGAAGGTTTAAAGGTAAAGTTCAATTCTCCCTGCCGGGTGGTAAAAATGGTATCTTCTTTCAGCAAGTTAAAGGACCCATCAAAGTTTAGTGCCGAGCTAAAGAGGTTTGGATGTGAATAAATAATGTCTAATAATTGAGACCGGGCCTTTAAACTCTGCCACTCAATATCCAGCCCCTTACCACTGCTAAACAAATTACGTAACGAAAGGTCGAACTGACCTGTGACCAGAAGTTTACCCTCCTCTTCCTCATTAGGAAGAAATCCAAGAATGCCGTCTACACGACTGGTTTTACGGGTTATTAAATCCAGTTCTACTATAGCTTGCTTATTTTGAAAAGTTATTCCAGGGGCAGCGTTCAGGACAATAAAGCCCAGTTGGTTGATCTTTGATTCAATCGCAGCTACTTTTTTCTGAGAAAAAGCAGCGCCTTCTTCTATATGCAAATAAGAGGCTAACCATTTTTTCTTGATTTTAAGATTTTGCTGAAATTTAAGGCTGTCAAATGTGATTCTCGGTCCAGGATCATAAATCAATTTGGCAGCTATACCCTCGTCACTAAAATGGATAGAGTCAAGGTAGGTTGACGAGAATGGTAATCCACCATTTTCACTCTCTGTGATCAAACCTCTAAATAATCGTTTGATCCGCTGCTGATCAAATGATCTACTTTGAAAATCTTTTGACTTAAATCCTGCCCTACGAAGTATTTGATCGGGTACATCAGTAGTATTCAGGTATGCCCATGAAAAACGTTCGCCAAGGTATACATAAGTCTCTACCGTATCTTTTCGGCCGGTCATAGAATAAGATGCCAGTAAATATCCTTTTTGATGTAATCTGGTCATTGCTCCCGATAGAAAACGTTGATTACTGGTGGTATCACATGTCAGGTCTTTTGAAAACATCTTCTTGAAAGCAGTTACATCGGTTGGCTCTCCCAAAAAACGGATATAGCAATCCTGACTATGTACATTCGCACATAACACTATCTGTATCATAATACTAATGAGTGTTTTCAAAGAATGGCCTAATTTTAAACTACGTTCTAAATATAAACACTTGGCCGGCATATACCTTCACATCCCTTTTTGTAAACAGGCCTGTTTTTATTGTGATTTTCATTTCAGTGTGAATCAATCGTTAAAAACAGAAATGACAAAAGCTATTGAAAAAGAGTTGAACATCCAGCAACACTACCTGGGTTCAGAAATCATTAATACGATCTATTTTGGTGGAGGAACACCGTCACTGCTCACGAGCACTCAGTTAAAAGGCCTGACAACTCAAATTTTTAAGCTTCATACCGTGTCAGAACAGGCAGAGATCACATTAGAGGCCAATCCCGATGACTTGCCGGAAAAGAATTTGCAGGTATTCAAAAAACAGGGTATTAACAGACTGAGCATAGGCATTCAATCTTTTGATCAAGAGATACTTACTATGCTAAACCGTGCTCATAATGCTCAGCAAGCCGAAACGTGCATAAGTGCTGCCAGGCAGATGAATTTCAATGTGAGCATAGATCTTATCTATGGCATCCCTGGCAGAAGTGACGCACAATGGAAAAAAGACCTGGAGAAAGCACTTTTTCACATGCCTGAACACATTTCTGCTTACAGTCTTACTATAGAACCTAAAACTGTATTTGGCCGAAGGCTCGCAAAAAATAACTTTCCAACACCAGATGAAGATCTAGGAGCACGACAATTTGAACTGATGTTAGAAATGCTGGAAAAAGAGGGGTATGAGCAATATGAAATATCTAATTTTTGCAAACCCGGCCATCGCTCCAGGCACAATTCGGCCTATTGGAAACAGGAAAAATACCTTGGTGTAGGACCTAGCGCTCATTCATATAATGGAGAAAGCAGGCAATTCAATATAGCAAGCAATGGCCGTTACCTGAAAGCCATAAATCAAGGTCAGGTGCCTTTTGAAATAGAAGTCCTTGAACGTGCCGATAAAATCAATGAATACCTGCTAACTACACTAAGAACCTCATGGGGGGCTGATCTGGTCAAATTACAATCGGACTATCAATTCGATCTTCTAAAAAAACACAAAAAATATATCCAAATGCTCATACAGCATAAAAAAGCACTGGTAACTGATGGTCATCTTGTTTTAACAAATAATGGTAAATTACTGGCTGATAAAATATCTTCCGACCTGTTTATTGAATGATTTTTAATGGAAATCCAGCTCACATTTAATCAGGAATTGTTTAAAGCAGACCTGTCACAACCTATAGACATATCTATCCCTATTCATAACGGAGACCAAAATCCCAATTGCTACTTTGCTGATGATGTACATTTTGAAGTGATCCGTTCAGGTGATTTTGTTGGAGCTATTGCTCAGGGAGGGGTTGTTAATCATAAAAGAGTACATATAGCACCACACGGTAACGGAACACATACTGAATGCTTCGGACATATTTTTGATGCTCCGGAAGGAACTATCAATAAAAGCCTCCGGCAGTTCCACTTTATGACCCAATTGATAACTATTGCACCCCAAAAAACGTCCAACGGAGATTTTGTGATACATGTAGATGATTTCTTAAGTCTCTGGCAGAAGAAAACGGAGGCTGTCATAATCCGCACCCTCCCCAATGCAGAAGACAAGCTTGCAAAAAATTATTCTGGCACTAATCCACCGTATTTAGACCCTGAAATATTGCAGATTATCAGTAAAAATGGTGTCAAACATTTATTGGTAGACCTGCCTTCAATAGATAAAGAAGTGGATGGTGGTGCATTAAAGGCACATCGTAACTTTTGGGGGTTACCAAATCTACTGCATAAAGCATCTACAATCACGGAACTGATCTATGTTCAAAATTCGGTTAAGGACGGATATTATTTATTAAATTTACAAATAGCGAGTTTTGAAATTGATGTCAGTCCTAGTAAACCGGTTCTTTTTAACTTGGTAAAATGTAGTATTTGACATAAAATTTCATTCTTTTGTACGATATATTGACCTATATGACCAGCGACGAAAAAAAGGCTTACCTCCTATTGAAGTCTGTCATATACCATTATCATGGGCTGGATGATAATGAACGTGAAGACCTCAAAGCCACGGCAGATGAACTAAACGGGCAAGAAGAACTCGAATGGGCAGCGGCGTTTATTGCCGAAGACTATTTCAATTCTTTTGAACGTGCACGTGAATACCTCAACAATGTGATCGGCGATTATCCTAAAGATAAGCGCGTAATGCATATTGAAATGGTATGGGACGCTAATAGTTTGAAAGGTTACGTCACAGAATTGGAAGCTACGGCCATGTTAAAACTCGCACGTGATTGGAACGTAGAGGAAGAATTAATAGAAATTCTTAAAAGCAGATCAAAAGGATCATAAGCTCATCATTTCTTTAAACTTGGCTGCTTGTCTTCTGCTCACCTCCACTTTATCACCTCCTTTCAGGCGTACCATCAAACCTCCGTTAAACCATGGTTCGATGCCTTCTACCCAGCTTAAATTAACAATATGCTTTCTGCTGGCGCGAAAAAAATGACGCGCGTCCAGTTTTTCATCCAGGGCGTTGAGAGATTTATGGATCATAGGACGGTTACTATCAAAATACACTTTGATATAATTACCATCCGATTCAAACAGACGAATATTAGAAAGACTTACGAACCAACACTTATCACCATCTTTAACAAAAACCTGGTCTTCCAATGTCAACCGTTTATCGGTCATGTTTTCTGTAGTTTTCTGACCTTTGGGCAACTTGCTAATGCTATCACGCAGTCGCTCCGGCTGGATAGGTTTAAGCAAGTAATCCAGTGCATTTACTTCAAACGCCTTTAGTGCGAACTCATCATAGGCAGTTGTAAAAATCACTTTAGGCACGTTATCGAGCATTTCAAGAAGTTCAAAGCCTGTCTTCCCGGGCATTTGAATGTCCATAAACAATAGATCAGGGTGCAAGTCATTGATTAATTCATATGCTTCATCTGCATTAGCCGCTTCTCCTACAATCTCTATATCAGGATGTTCTTCAAGCAGAGAATTGAGTTCTTTTCTGGCCAGCCGTTCATCGTCTACAATAATTGTTCGCATAGTTTAGTTATGTTTAGGAATTACTAGTTCAGTTAAAACTACATTTTCAGATTCATTGAATATTTTAAAAGTCGCCTCTTCACCATATAGCAGGCTAAGTCGTTGAGCTGTGTTTCTGAGGCCCAGGCCTTCTTTTTCTTTTTTCAACACACCATTGGTTTCCAACTCACCTGTGTTTCTAATTTGTATTTTGAGCCTGTTATCATATACAAATGTCTTCATATCAATGGCGCCACCTTCTTTCAATTTAGATATACCATGTTTGATACCGTTTTCCACAAGTGTCTGAAGCATAAGTGGAGGTACCAAAAAGTTATAGGAATCTGTATGAATATCAAATTCTGTTTTCAACCGCTCTTCATAGCGAATACTTTCCAGTCCCAGGTAATCTTTTACCGTTTGCAGTTCATCTTCAAACTTAGTCAGCCGGGCGCGGTTAGAAGCTAATGAATTACGAAGGATATTAGATAGCTGTGTAATAGCGTTTTTTGATTTTTTAGGATTTTCATCCACTAATGCCCTGATACTATTCAGAGCATTAAAGATAAAATGCGGATTTAGCTGCGATTTAAGATTATTAAGAACAATCTCGTTGGTAGCAGCTTCATGTTGTAAAGAGAGGTTATAACGCTCAAAATAGTGATAGATAAAATAGAGCACCGACCACATAAAGAAGATCAGGCCGTAAACAGCTGCCAGGCCAAACACTGTTTCCGGACTCCAGGCTACGGTAGGATCATAGATACGCAATGGAATAGAAATCAGTAGCCGTGCCCCATATACCACAAAGCTTAAAATAAACACCGCAAGCATTATTTGCGGGATTAGTTTGTTCATCTTGAGATCCAGCCACCTTCTTCTTATGATGAAATTTCTAAAAAGATGTGTGAAAACCAGAAAAACAGCTGCTTCCAGAAGCCAAAAAATAATTTGGGTTCGGCTAGTAGTTTGAAACACAATGATCTGCCCCAGAGCAAATGTTAGCCATCCTCCAAATTGCAGTGTCCAATAAAGTTTCGTTTTATTCACCTGATTATCCTCCAAAGGACTAAAATTACACAATAATTGAATCTACCTAAGATCAATTACACCAATGGAAGTTGCCAACAGTTTATTTCATTGATCTGTCCGAAATAAAAAGAGCAATAGAAAGCCTGCAATAAAGATGCATCCCCAGGAGAGAATAGTTAAAAGCCGACGTTGCTTTTCAAATACATTGTCTTTGATCAACCCTGCCATTACAAAACCCAGGCCTGCCGATAGATACATAGCAAATTCCACGTATTCATCCAGAAAAACCTGGTATAATGAAAACGCAATTAACAAAACACCTATTAAATATTGTGAAAAAGCTCCTTTCATTTAGGTAAGTTCCGGTTCGGTTTTTCTGAGTTTTTTAGGAATAAATTTTCGAATGATTAGTCGCGTACCCTTATCATAGGTAAAGTAGTTCCATACCCAGTTTAAAAATACAATAAGTTTGTTTCTAAAGCCTATAATAGAAATAAGATGAACGAACATCCAGATGACCCAGGCAGGGAAACCTCCCAGGCTGGATTTGCCAGGTAAATCCACTACGGCTTTGTTTCTGCCCACTGTAGCCATGGATCCTTTATCAAAGTATTTAAAAGGCTTTAGTTCTTCACCTTTTAATAGTCTTTTTAAATTCATCGCCATATGATTCCCCTGCTGTATAGCCACTGGCGCCAGCATTGGATGACCATTTTCATACCCTTCACTTTTCATCATAGCTATATCCCCTATAGCAAAGATATTGTCATATTCTGCTACCCGGTTATAATGATCCACCACAATGCGGTCCCTTTCCAGGGAACTTTCCTTTAAACCATCCGGGTAATTTCCCTTTACCCCGGCTGCCCAGACCACTGTATGCGTGTTAATTTCCTCACCATTACTCAATAAAGCCGAATGACCGTCATAAGATTTCACTAACGTATCCAAATAAACATCTACATGAAACTTCTTAAGATATTTCAACGCCTTTTCTGAGGCAAAATCAGACATCCCTCCTAACAAACTCGAAGATCCCTCTAAAAGAATAATGGACATTTTACTAAAATCCAGTTCAGGGTAATCTTTAGGAAGTATACTCCTTTTCAATTCACCCAAAGCTCCGGCTACCTCAACACCGGTAGGCCCACCTCCTACAATTACAATATTCATCCGTGACTTTTTCTCTAACGGATCTTCAGTGATAGTGGCTGCCTCAAAATTTTGTAAAATATGACTTCTAAGGTCCAGTGCCTGTGGGATCTGTTTTAAGGCAAAGGCGTGCTGCATAATAGATTCATTGCCAAAGAAGTTAGTCCTTGATCCCGTGGCTATTACAAGATAATCGTAGTCCAAAACGCCTATCTCCGTATGGATCATGTTACTTGCTCCATCCACTGAATACACTTCCGCCATCCGGAAAAAAAAGTTTTTCACGGGCTCAAGTTGCTTTCTTAAAGGATCAGCGATAGAATCTGGCTCCAAACCGGCAGTAGCCACCTGGTACAACAGAGGCTGGAAGGTGTGGTAATTATTTCTATCAAACAGAACGATCTGTACAGGTAAGTTTTTTAGTTTTTTCACCAGTTTCACACCGGCAAATCCTCCTCCAATGATGATGATCCTTGGATGTTTTGATTCAGGAATAGGTATCATATACTTTACGTATTTCTAATAGGTCTAACGTTTTAGCTTCATGAAAGTTAGTGCCCAAATTTCATATATATCCGCGATAGCATTTAAATGACATACACGCTTTTTATCCTCCGATGGGAACTCTTTGTGCAAGATTTCGATTCTTATTGTAATAATTTATTCATAGTTGATAAATTCAAGGTTTTGGTTGATGATAAAAATGCCGCTGTACAGCGGCATTTTTACATTCTTCGATTGACCGGAGATCTTTCGCAAACAAATCAAACGACAAAACATATTTTCCCAAGGTAACATGCTTACTAAAACTAACATCATGAAGTGTGAATAGCCTACCCAGTCGCCTATGATAGTTCTGCCTTTAAAAACGCAGCTGTATAACTGTTTTTATTTTTAGCAACTTCTTCGGGAGTTCCTTTTGCAATGATCTGGCCTCCACCATCGCCTCCTTCTGGGCCCAGGTCCACGATATAATCTGCTACTTTGATCACGTCCATGTTATGTTCTATTACTAATACTGTGTTCCCCTTATCTACCAGACGATTCAGTACATCCAGTAAATGTTGAATATCCTGGAAATGCAGCCCCGTGGTAGGTTCATCCAGGATATACATCGTTTTTCCGGTATCTTTTTTGGAGAGTTCTGTCGCTAGTTTTACCCGTTGTGCCTCACCTCCCGAGAGTGTAGTAGCATGTTGGCCCAATGAGATGTAATCCAGCCCTACATCATGCAATGTCTTGATTTTTCTAACGACCTTAGGTTGGTGCTCAAAAAACGTCACAGCCTCTTCCACTGTCATTTCTAACACATCACTAATGGATTTACCCTTGAACCTTACTTCTAACGTTTCCCGGTTGTAACGTTTGCCCTTACAGGTTTCACAAGGCACATACACATCCGGAAGAAAATCCATTTCTATTAACCGGAGTCCCGCACCTTCGCAGGTTTCACATCTCCCCCCTTTTACATTGAATGAAAAGCGTCCGGGTTTATAGCCCCTGATCTTGGCTTCGGGTAACTCCGAAAACAATGAACGAATGTCTGAAAATACACCTGTATACGTAGCAGGGTTTGACCGCGGTGTACGCCCTATAGGAGATTGATCCACTTCTATAACCTTATCCAGGTATTCCAGTCCGAGTAATTTCTTATGAGACATAGGTTCTCTCCTGGACCGATAAAAATGTTGATTCAGAATAGGAAACAAGGTATCATGTATAAGTGTGGACTTACCGCTACCAGACACACCTGTTATCAACGTCATTGTACCCAATGGTATTTCCAGATCCACTTTTTTCAAGTTATGGCCGGAAGCACCTTTTAATGCTAATTTTTCGCCCTTACCCTTTCGTCGTTTAGCAGGTATAGCTATCTGCCTGGTGTCTTTCAGGTACTGTGCGGTAGTACTGTCTAATTTCAGAAACGCCTTAGGATCACCTTCCGCTACTATGTGTCCCCCATGCCTACCCGCACCCGGACCGATGTCTATGATATGATCGGATTCCAACATCATGTCCTTGTCATGTTCCACTACTATCACTGAGTTACCTAAATCACGAAGGTCTTTCAGCGCTTTGATGAGTTTAACATTATCTCTTTGATGCAAACCAATGCTAGGCTCATCCAAAATATAAAGTACCCCGACAAGCTGTGTTCCGATCTGGGTGGCTAATCGTATACGTTGTGCTTCTCCACCTGACAGTGTTCTTAATGGCCTGTTCAGTTGCAAATAGGTAAGGCCAACATCAAGTAAAAACCCAATTCTCTTACGTATCTCTTTAAGGATTTCAGCACCAATACGCTGCTGTTTCTCATTAAGTCTCGATTCCAGTCCTTCAAACCATTGCCCTAAAGACACAATATCCAGCGTGGCCAGTTCGGCAATGTTTTTATTGTCAATCAAAAAATGTCGGGACTCCTTCTTAAGCCTGGTACCCTCACATTCAGGGCATGATTTGGTAACGGTGAAATCATTTACCCACTTCTGAATTTTCTCAGAGCCACCTTCTTTTTGCTTTTGAAGAAATTTGATGATCCCTTCAAATTTTGTCTGCCAATCCGTTCCGGGGTATTTTACAGACTTAACGGCTACAGGCACAGCATCACCGTTCAATAATACATCGAGTACTTCCCGGGGTATATTCTTAATGGGCGTGGTTAAATTTACCTTATATTTCTTGAGGATTGCTTCTATCTTCTTGAATATCCAGATATCCCGAAATTCTCCCAATGGAAGTATACCACCACGACTTATACTTAGCGACGGGTCCGGTATAATGGACTCTTCGGTGATCTCTTCGATCTGTCCAAGGCCATTGCATTTTGGACATGCTCCGTAAGGCGAGTTAAAAGAAAACGTATTTGGGGCAGGCTCATCATAAGAAAGGCCCGTTTTAGGGTCCATAAGATACTTTGAAAAGTGGTGTACCTGACCCGTATCATCCAACAACATGATAAGTCCTTTACCTTCTTTTAGCGCAACACCTATGGACTGGCTAATTCGATACCGGTCTTTTTGATTAACCACAATACGGTCTACCACGATCTCGATGTCATGGGTCTTGTAACGATCGACCTGCATTTTAGGAACGAGATCCATTAATTCGCCGTTTACCCTTACTTTGGCATAGCCGGTCTTTCTGATCTGCTGAAACAGCTCGCGATAATGTCCCTTACGCCCTTTGACTACAGGTGCCAGGAGCGTTAATTTGTGTTGATCAAAGTTGGTAAGTATATGATCTAAGATCTGATCTTCTGACTGTCGGATCATCTTCTCCCCGGACAGATATGAATATGCTTCTCCAGCTCTGGCATAAAGCAACCTCATGAAGTCATAAACCTCTGTTACCGTACCTACTGTGGAACGCGGATTACGAGAGGTAGTCTTTTGCTCAATGGAGATTACCGGACTCAACCCATTGATCTTGTCCACATCCGGCCGCTCCAGGTTCCCTAAAAAGGACCTGGCATAGGCTGAAAAGCTCTCCATGTAACGTCGTTGTCCCTCGGCGTAAATCGTGTCAAATGCCAGTGAAGACTTACCGCTCCCGCTGATACCGGTTATTACCACAAGCTTATTACGCGGAAAGGTAATGTTTACATTTTTCAGGTTATGTTCTCTGGCCCCCAGTATCTCTATATACTCATGACCTGTGAGGTCTGCGGCACCATTTAATCGTGCCTCTTCAACTTTTGTCATCAATAGGATGGTGGTGTTTTCTGTAAAACACAAAGATCGCCGTTTGGTTGATGAATTACAACGTATGTTGAATCTTACAGTTTCAATCTTTAATATTCCGACAGCGGTTCTTTATTCGGCATTGAATAGATAACACTAAATTTTAGTAATAATAAATATGAAATCAATTATTATCAGATGTAGCGCGTCACAATAAAATCGATGCCTGACAAACACAGGACAATAAATTATTTAAACAATTAAATATTAAAATAGCGTTATCATTAAGTGATGTTTACGAATTTCAATTTTAAACTTGTGTTAAATCTATTATCGGAAAATATCAACCGCATATAAAATCACTAATTTGAAGTTTTAAAACCCAAGTAATTAGTTAGCATGAAAAAGGCTGCATTATTATGCTCAGTCTTGTCGTTGGCCTTTTTGTTCCTATTCAGCTGCTGGGAAGAGTCTGTTGACATCTCTGCTCCGGAATTAGCGATTGAAAACTCAGTAAAACCTTTTAATGTGGAGGAGCTGGCTTTCAATGGCACATTGGACAGTTTAACCGGAAAAGCGAACCGTTTTGCAAGAATTTCCTGTACCCTAAACAGCCTGCAAGATTGTGGCAGTGTAATGGCTGACGACGTCATAGATGACTTTATCAGACTCTGTGCCCGCTATCCTTTTACGCCTGATTTTGGAGGTAGTGTGGTAAATTATTATTTCAACTTTAACTACTATGTTGATTCAAATGCTAATCTCAGATTAGATCAATATGAAGATGACATTCAGGCCCAGGTAGATGCTATTGCTACCAGTATCGGACAACCTCTTTTCCTGGCATTAGGTGATGTTCAGGCCTGGCCTTGTACCAGCAGACAAAACAACTCAGGGTCGATTAAATATACTGTATATTATTAAATGTCTTTAACTGTACTTTTTAACAAAATTTGAGGTAGAGATTCATCCGATATTAGAAAACTTTCAAAAGACATCATAGTTCATTTTTTAGTAACGGAACTGTAACATCGATTATTAAAATTATAATTGATAAGATGAGCTGTCCCTTAGCTACCTTTCCAATTGGGTTCACTAGCAAAATAGTTGGCATCTTATTAAGTAACGTGAATATCGTTTAAGCGACCAGGTATAATTGTCCATGTTTTTTTTCAAATTGTATATTAAGAGAAGGTTTTTTAGGGAAGAAGCAATAAGCAGAGAGGGCACTGATCAGGTTGATCAGG